>JBEKTU010000004.1:0-139609 GCA_049515735.1 Bryobacteraceae bacterium | reverse complement strand
CGCCGCCATGCGGCTGGCGGCCCACAAGCTGTCGATCAAGACCAAGTTTGTCAGCCGGGAGGACGCGGAGTAAGGGATATGAAGGCAGACAAAGTTCGCGACCTGGACACCAACGAGCTGAATCGCCAGTTGGGTGAAATAGACGAGCAGTTGTTTCGTCTGCAGTTTCAGATGTCCATGGGGCAGATGGACGGATTGAAAAAGGTCCGCGCCATAAAAAAGGACCGCGCTCGCATCCACACCGTTCTACGCGAGAGGGCCCAGAGCGCGTCCCTGGCGGAGGAGAAGAAGTAACATGGCCGAACAGCAAGCCCAACCGGGAATCAAGAACGAGAAGATCGGCCAGGTGGTTTCCACCAGGATGCAGAAGACCATCGTGGTGGAGGTGAGCCGCCGCGTGCCGCACGCGCTGTACAAGCGCATCATCGGCAAGCGGAAGAAGTTTTACGCGCACGACGAGGAAGGCACGGCCAAAACGGGCGACGTGGTGCGCATCGTGGAGTGCCGGCCCTTGAGCAAGCTGAAGCGGTGGAAGCTGGCGGAAGTGATCCGGCGGGCGGCGCAGGTGGGTGTGCAGCCGGTGGATCTGGATGTGAAGATCTGAAGATCTAGCCGATAGCTCAGGAGCGAAGCGACATGATTGGAATGCGAACGATTCTCGAGGTGGCCGATAACTCCGGCGCGCGCAGGCTGGCCTGCATTTTGCCGCGCGGCGGCGACCTCGGACTGCGCGCCGGGCTGGGCGACGTAGTCACCGCCAGCGTGAAAGAGGCCGCTCCCGATTCGGCGATCAAGAAGGGGAAGGTGGTGCGCTGCGTGATCGTGCGCATGCGCAAAGAGACGCGGCGCAAGGATGGCACCTACATCCGCTTCGATTCGAACGCCGCGGTTTTGATCAATGAGACGGGCGAGCCGGTAGGCACTCGCGTGTTCGGTCCCGTGGCCAGGGAACTGAGGGACAAGAGGTTCATGAAGATCGTGTCGCTGGCCCCGGAGGTGATCTAATGGCAATCGCAAAGAAGAAGCCGACGGGCCCAGAGGGCGCCCCGGTCCGCATCGACATCAAAAGGGAAGACACCGTCAAGGTGATCGCCGGGCGCGACAAGGGCAAGACCGGCCGCGTTCTGCGCGTGGACCGCCGGACGGGCAAGATACTGGTGGAGCACGTGATGATGATCAAGCGGCACACGCGCCCCAACCCCGGCAAGCAGATCAAGGGCGGCATCGCCGAGCGCGAGAGCCCCATTCCGGCTTCCAACGTCCTGGTGGTGTGTCCGGGCTGCAACAAGGCCGTGCGCATCGCGCACCACATCGATCATGTCGCCGGGGGAAAGACGCGCCGCACGCGAGTCTGCCGCAAGTGCGGGCAGATGATTGGCGCGAAGTGAGGATTCGATGGCAGCACGTTTGAGAGAACACTATCAGAAAAAGGCGGTTCCGGCGCTGACCCAGGAGTTCGGGTACAAGAACGTCATGGCGGTGCCCAGGATCGACAAGATCTCCATCAACATCGGGCTCGGCGAAGCCACACAGAACGCCAAGCTGATGGACGGCGCGGTCAACGAGCTGGCGCAAATCGCCGGCCAGAAGCCGGTGATCACCAAGGCGACCAAGTCGATTGCCGCGTTCAAGCTGCGCGAGGGCATGTCGATCGGGTGCATGGTCACCCTGAGGGGCGACCGCATGTACGAGTTTTTCGACCGGCTGGTGAACGTGGCGCTGCCCCGCGTGCGCGACTTCCGCGGCGTCTCCACCAAGAGCTTCGACGGAAGGGGCAACTACACGCTGGGGATCAAGGACCAGTTGATCTTCCCGGAAATCGACTACGCCAAGGTGGATAAGACCAAGGGGATGAACATTTCCATCACCACCACGGCCCGCACCGACGCGGAAGGCGTGGCGCTGCTGCGTCACATGGGGATGCCGTTCCGGCAATAGAGGAGAGACCGAAAGAACATGGCCACTACCGCCAAGATTGCGAAAGACCTGAAACTGGAAGTGATCCGCCGGGCATCCCAATTGGCCAAGGCCGAGAAGAAGCCTGGAATCGCCAAGATGCCGACCCGGCACCGCAACCGCTGCTGGCGTTGCGGCCGCCCGCGCGCTTTTCTGCGCAAATTCGGTATCTGCCGCCTGTGTTTCCGCCAGCTCGCGCTGAACGGCGAGATTCCAGGCGTGATTAAGGCGAGCTGGTAAAGGAGGACTATGACGAGCGATCCCATTGCCGACATGCTGACTCGCGTGCGCAACGCCATCCAGGCGCGCCACCCCAAGGTGGACGTGCCGGCCTCCCGGCTGAAAGCGGAAATCGCGCGCATTCTGAAGGAAGAAGGCTACATTGCCAACTTCAAGGTTGCGGAGGAAGGCGCGAAGAAGACCATCAAGATTTACTTGAAGTACGGCGCCAACAACTCGCCGGTGATCTCCGAGATCCACCGGGTCTCGCGTCCCGGCTGTCGCGTGTACGTGGGACAGACGGAGATTCCGCGGGTGCTGGGCGGCATGGGAATCAACATCCTGACCACCCCGCGCGGCGTCATGACCGGCCGGGACGCTCATAAGGGGCACCTCGGCGGGGAGATCCTGTGCCGCGTATGGTAGCGAGGTATTGAGATTATGTCGAGAATTGGTAAGAAGCCGATCCCGCTGCCGAGCGGCGTGAAAGTCCAGATCGGCGGGCAACTGGAAGTGACCGGTCCCAAGGGCAAGCTGATGGTGCCGATTCCGCCGGGGATCAGCATCGAGCAGGACGGCGGGAAGCTGGAAGTGAAGCGCGCCTCAGACGAACACGCGGCGCTGCACGGCCTGACGCGTGCGCTGGCTGCCAACGCCGTCCATGGCGTCTCCACGGGATTCACCAGGGAACTGGACATCCACGGCGTCGGGTACCGCGCTGACGTCAAGGGGAATGTGGCGACGTTTACACTGGGCTACTCGCACCCCATCGAGGTCCTGTTGCCGAAGGGTGTGTATATGAAGGTGGACCCGCCCAAATCGAGCGGTCAACCTTTCCATCTGGTGCTGAGCGGCTACGACCGGCAGATGCTGGGACAGGTGGCGGCGAACATCCGCGCGCTTCGCAAGCCGGATCCTTACAAGAACAAGGGCGTCCGCTACACCGGCGAAGTGCTGCGCAAGAAGGTCGGCAAGACCGCTGCGGGGGCCAAATGATTCGTAAGATCGAGAAAAAACAGGTCCGCAAGACCATCCACGAGCGCATCCGGCGCAAGCTGCGCGGAAGCGCCGCGCGGCCGCGCCTGGCGGTGTTCCGCAGCGTGGCGCACATCTACGCGCAGGTCATCGACGATGCCGAGGGCCAGACGCTGGTGTCGGCGTCCTCGGTGGACAAAGGCGGCAAGGGGTCCTCTAAGTCCGGCGGCAACGTGGCGGCGGCCAAGGCCATTGGCAAACTGGTGGCCGAGCGGGCTAAGGAAAAGGGCATTACCAAAGTGGTCTTCGACCGCGGCGGCTATCAGTACCACGGGCGGGTAAAGGCGCTCGCCGACGCGGCGCGCGCGGCGGGACTGGAGTTCTGATTCATGGTTACGTCAGCAAAACGCATCGATCCGGCCTCGCTCAACCTCAAAGAGCAGGTGGTTTCCATCAACCGCGTCACCAAGGTGGTGAAGGGCGGCAAGAACCTGAGCTTCTCGGCGCTGGTGGTGATCGGCGATCCCTCCGCCAAAGTGGTGGGCTGGGGCGTGGGCAAGGCCAAGGAAGTGCCTTCCGCGATCCGCAAAGGAATCGAAGCCGGCAAGAAAAACCTGCGCAAGATCCACGTGCTCGAGACCACCATCCCGCACCAGGCGCTGGGTAAATTCGCCAGCTCGCTGGTGCTGCTCAAGCCGGCCACCGAAGGCACCGGAGTGATTGCCGGGGGTGCGGTGCGCGCGGTCATCACGGCCTGCGGCATCGCCAACGTGCTCACCAAGTCGATCGGCCGCCGCAACCCGCACAACGTGGTAAAGGCTACCATCGTGGCGCTGGAATCGCTGCGGGAAAGGAACGCCGTGGCCGAAATGCGCGGCATAGCGGTGGAGAAGCTCTAATGGAAGGCAAGATCCGAATCAAACTGGTGCACAGCCCAATCTGCACTCCGGAAAAGCACAGGAGAATTGTGAAGGGCCTGGGATTGCGGAAGGTCAACCAGGTGGTGGAGCGGCCGGACTCGCCGGTTTTCCGCGGCATGGTGAAGAAGATTCCGCATCTGCTGGAAGTAGTGGAGTAAGGGGAGAGAGACGATGAACCTCAGCGGATTGAGACCGCCCGCCGGACAGAAAAAGGGCCGCAAGCGCATCGGCCGCGGCATGGGCTCGGGACGCGGCAAGACGGCCACGCGCGGCTCGAAGGGACAACGCGCGGGCACGGGGTTCGGCCAGAAGCGCGGTTTCGAGGGCGGCCAGATGCCGCTGCACCGCCGGCTGCCCAAGCGCGGATTCACGAACATCTTCAAGAAGCATTACGCTATTGTCAACCTCGGAAAACTGGAGAAGCTGGAAGGCGATGCGTTCAACGCCGACCGCCTGTTCGAGCTGGGCGTCATCAAGAAGCTGGGCGACGGTCTCAAGATCCTGGGCACGGGGCAGTTGACGCGCCAGATTACGGTGGAGGCCCACCATTTTTCCAAGTCGGCGTTGGAGAAGATCCAGAAGGCCGGCGGAGCGGCCAAGGTGATCGGCGCGGCCAGCGAGTGAGCGCCGGGAATCGAAGGGTACGATGACCAAGTTCCTAGAAGCGTTTGCGAACATTTTTCGCGTTCCAGACCTTCGCAAGCGGCTCCTGTTCACGCTGGGGCTGCTGGCGGTGTATCGCCTGGGCGGTCACATTCCGACGCCCGGCATCAACATCACGCGATGGGAGGAGTTCTTCAGCTCCGCGGCGGGCTCGATCTTCGGCTTCTTCGACTTGTTCGCCGGCGGCAATATCCGCCGCCTCACGATCTTCGCTCTGGGCATCATGCCGTACATCACGGCGTCGATCATTCTGCAATTGCTGACGGTGGTGGTCCCCACTCTCGAAAAACTCTCCAAGGAAGGCGAACTGGGCCGCCGCAAGATCACGCAGTGGACCCGCTACCTGACCATCGTCCTTTCGGTGCTGCAATCGTTCGGCATCGCGCAGGGCTTGCAGTCGATGCAGCAGGGAATTGTCATCAGCCCGGGCATCGGCTTCGTGGCGCTGACGGTCATGTCGCTGACCACCGGGACGGCGTTCATCATGTGGCTGGGCGAGCAGATCAGCGAGCGCGGCGTGGGCAACGGCATGTCTCTCATCATCTTCACCGGCATTGTGGTGGGGCTGCCGCGCGCCATTCAGAATCTCTACGTCAACACCTTTATCACGCATGAATGGAGCGCCCTCCAGTTGATCGTGGTGCTGGTGCTGATGGTGGCCGTGGTGGCGTTCATCGTGCTGGTGGAACGCGGAGAGCGGCGCATCCCGGTGCAGTACGCCAAGCGCGTGGTGGGCCGGCGGGTGATGGGCGGGCAGTCCACTCACATGCCGCTCAAGGTGAACGCGGGCGGCGTGATCCCGGTGATTTTCGCCTCCTCGATCCTGGCCTTCCCGGCGACGGTGGCCGCGCTGCCCTGGGTGAAGAGCGTCGGCTGGCTATCCGCCACGCTGAAGAGCATCCAGCACGGCGAGCCGCTGTATTACGTGCTTTTCGTGGCGGGCATCATTTTCTTCTGTTTCTTTTACGTTTCGATCATTTTTAATCCCAACGAAGCGGCCGACAACATGCGCAAGTACGGCGGCTTCATCCCGGGCATTCGTCCGGGGCGCAACACGGCCGACTACATGAACACCATCCTGACCAAGATCACGGTGGTGGGCGGAGTTTACCTTTCGATCCTCTGCCTGATTCCGGACATCATGATTTCGGGAATCAAGCTGAACCACCTGCCGCTGCTCGGCAACTGGATCGACCGTGTTTGTCCGCGGTTCCTGCTGGAAGGTCTGAACGTGCAATTTTATTTCGGCGGCACTTCGCTGCTGATCGTGGTGGGCGTCGCCATGGACACCATCAACCAGGTCGAGGCGCAGCTCATCATGCGCCATTATGAAGGATTCACTCCGCGGTCGGGCCGTATTCGCGGCCGGCGGAGCACTTTTTAAGTGGAAAGGATTCGTGCAGGCGGATGATCGTTCGGAAAACCGCCACTGAGCTGGAGAAGATGCGGCGCAGCGGGCTGCTGGTGTGGCAGGTTTTGCAGAAGTTGCGGGAGCTGGCTGTGGAAGGCGCCAGCACCTGGGACCTCGAGGCGGCCGCCGCGAAGATGATCGAGGACGCTGGCGCGCGGCCCGCTTTCAAGGGTTATTACGTGCCGGCGGCGGGTGAGACGTACAAGTTCGTGTTGTGCACTTCGGTGAACGAAGAGATCGTCCACGGGATGCCGAATCCGAAACGGCTCCTCAGGAAGGGCGACATTGTTTCGATCGACACCGGGGTGAAGCTGGACGGGTACTATGGAGATTCGGCCATCACCGTCCCGATCGGCGAGGTAAGCGAGAAGACCGGGAAGCTTCTCCAGGTGACGCAGGAAGCCCTGGAGATGGCCATTGATCGGGTGCGGACCGGCAACCGGCTGTTTGACGTTTGCGGCACCGTGGAGGAGCACGTCAAGTCCAACGGTTTTTCGATTGTGCGGGAGTATGTGGGCCATGGCATCGGCACGCAGCTCCACGAGGAGCCGCAGGTCCCCAATTACGTGGACCGCAAGAACGACAACCCGCGGCTGAAGGAAGGCATGGTACTGGCGGTGGAGCCTATGGTCAACGCGGGGCGGCCGGAATCGGTGGTTCTGAAGGACCACTGGACCGCGGTAACGAAAGACGGCTCCTATTCGGCGCACTTCGAGCACTGCATCGCGGTGACGGAGAACGGGCCGTGGGTGCTGACGAGACCGTGAGCGGGGGCCAGGGGCCAGGGGCCGGGGGCCAGGCGGGGCACCCGCCGGTTCCGCGGGTCGGGGCCGGGGTGGTCGAGGCCACGGTGGTGGAAGAGCGGCCGAGTGCCGTGTACGTGGTGGTGTTGAAGAACCGCCAGCGAGTTTTGGCCCACCCGGTGGGCGCGGTGAAACGGAATTTTGTAAGGCTGGTACCGGGCGACAGGGTCGAGGTGGAGTTGGCGCCTCACGATCCGACGCGTGGCAGGATCACGCGGAAGTTGTCCGGGGAGTAGGGGTTTTCCCCCTGGCCCCCGGCCCCCGGCCCCTGGGCCCCAGAGGTTTTTATGAAAGTACGAGCGTCGGTAAAGAAGATTTGCGATAAATGTAAGGTGATCCATCGCCAGGGCGTGGTGCGGGTCATCTGCGTGAACCCGAAACATAAGCAGAGGCAAGGGTAAGGAGAGGAGAGCTATGGCGCGTATTGCCGGTGTGGATCTGCCGCCCGCGAAGAGGGCCGAGATCGGGCTGACTTATATTTACGGCGTGGGCCGTACCCGTTCCCGCTCGCTCCTCTACCGGGCCGGCATCGAATTCGACAAGAAGGTTCGCGACCTGACGGAAGACGAGGTCAACCGCGTCCGCCAGATTCTGGAAGAAGAGGGCGCGGTGGAAGGCGACCTGCGCAAGGAAGTCTCGATGAACATCAAGCGTCACATCGAGATGGGGTCGTACCGGGGACAGCGGCACCGCCGCGGGCTGCCGGTGCGCGGGCAGCGCACGCATACCAACGCCCGCACGCGCAAAGGACCGCGCCGCGGAACGGTGGCCAACCGCAAGAAGGCTACTTCGAAGACATAAGAACAGGGTAAGATCTAGCAGAGGCGTATGGCGAAAGCACCAGTAAAAATAGGCAAGAAGAAGAGCTTCAAGAAAAAGGAAAAGCGCGTCGTCCATACGGGCATCGTGCATATCCAGGCCACCTTCAACAACACCATCGTGACCATCGCGGACCAGGAGGGCAACACCATCGCCTGGTCGAGCGCCGGTTCGCTGGGCTTCCGCGGGTCGCGCAAAGGGACGCCGTTCGCCGCGCAGCAGGCGGCACTGACGGCGGCCAACAAGGCGGGCGAGAGCGGGTTGCGGACGGTGGAGGTGCGGGTCAGCGGACCGGGATCGGGACGGGAATCGGCGGTGCGCGCGCTGTCCACGGCGGGCATCGAAGTTCGCTCGATTAAGGATGTGACGCCCATGCCGCACAACGGCTGCCGTCCTCCGAAGAAGCGCCGAGTGTAGAAATGAGCAAGCGGGAAGAAGGCCTGGGCGCCCTCTGGGCACGGCTGTAAACCGCACCTGAGAAAGGTAAGGAGAGCAACTTGGCAAGATACATCGGCCCGGTTTGCCGGCAATGCCGGCGCGAGGGCATGAAACTCTATCTCAAAGGGGAGCGCTGCCACAGCGAGAAGTGCGCCATCGAGAAGCGCAACTTCGTTCCCGGGCAGCACGGCAAGGAACGGGCAAAAAAGATCGTCGGCTACGGTCTGCAACTTCGCGAAAAGCAGAAGGTGCGGCGCGTGTACGGCGTGCTGGAAGCGCAGTTCCGCGCGACTTTCGAAAAGGCCGCTCTGTCCAAAGGCATCACCGGCGAAAACCTGATGTCGGCTTTGGAGCGCCGCCTCGATAGCGTCGTCTACCGCATGGGTTTCGGCACCAGCCGCGCCCAGGCGCGCCAGATCGTTCGCCATGGCCACATCGATGTCAACGGGCGCAAGTGCGATATCCCGTCGGCCCAGGTCAAGGTGGGCTACCTGGTCGCCGTCCGCGAAACCAGCAAGAAGAATCCAGTCATCCTGGCCGCGCGCGACGCCACGGCTCATGCGCCGGCGCCGAACTGGATCGATGTGGATCGGGAAAGTCTGAAGGGTCGCATTCAGAGCTTGCCCAAGCGCGAGGACCTGGTGCAGATCCAGTTGAACGAGCAGCTCATCGTCGAGTTGTATTCGAAATAAAAGAGGATTCTATGTTCAAGGGCTTCCAGAAACCCAAACGATTGGTCGCCAATACCGAGAGCCTTACGGACCGGTATGGCATGTTTACGGCGCAGCCTTTCCAGCGCGGGTTCGGCACCACCATCGGCAACAGCCTGCGCCGCGTGCTGCTGAGCTCGATTGAAGGCGCCGCCATCACCGCCGTCCGCATCGAGGGCGTCGAGCACGAATTCAGCCCGATTCCGGGCGTGGTGGAGGACGCCACCGACATCATCCTGAACCTGAAGCAGATTCCGTTCAAGATCATGGGCGAGGGCATCAAGACCGTGCGCCTCGACGTGGAAAGCCCCGGCGACGTGCGCAGCGGCCAGATCCAGACCGACGCCGACGTCGAAGTGCTGGACCGCGACGTGCACGTCGCCACCGTCAGCGAGGGCGGCAAGCTGCATATCGAGATGCGGCTGAGAGGCGGCCGCGGCTACGTCAGCGCGGATAAGAACTTCGACGACGATCTGGCGCTCGGCTACATTCCCATCGATTCGGTCCACTCGCCCGTGCGGAAGGTGAATTTCCAGGTGGAGGCCGCGCGCCTCGGCCAGATGACGGACTACGACAAGCTCACGCTGGAAGTCTGGACCAACGGAGCCGTTTCCCCGCAGGACGCCATCGGCTACGCCGCGAAACTGTTGAAGGATCACATGTCGATCTTCATCAACTTCGAGGAAGTGCCGGAGCAGGCCGAAGAGATTTCCGAGCGCGGCCTGGACAAGATGAGCGAGGTCCTCAACCGCTCGGTGGAAGAGCTGGAGCTGAGCGTTCGCTCGTACAACTGCCTCAAGAACGCCAATATCCAAACCATCGGCGAGCTGGTGCAGAAGACCGAAGCCGAAATGCTGCGCACCAAGAATTTCGGCCGCAAGTCGCTCAACGAAATCAAGGAGATTCTGGCGAACATGGGTCTGTCCCTGGGAATGCGCATCGATCAGCATGGCCGCCTGGTGGCTCCGCCGCCGCAGTCCAACGTCGGAATGGAGGTCCCTCTCGAGGAGGATGGCCCGCAGGAGCCGATCGGGGAATAGCTCATGAGACACAAGGTTGCCGGATTCAAACTCAAGCGGGACACGGGCGCGCGCGATTCGCTGCTGCGCAATCTCGCCACCAGCGTGATCTTGCAGGAGCGCATGATCACCACGGTTCCCAAGGCCAAGGCGGTGCGCCCGCTGGTGGAGAAGATGATCACGCTGGCGAAGCGGGACACCTTGCATACGCGCCGGCAAGCCGCGGCGGTGCTGCGCACGCCGGCCTCGGTGAAGAAGCTGTTCGATACTTTGGGCACCCGCTTCGGCCAGCGCAGCGGCGGCTACACCCGTATCACGCGTCTGGGCCCGCGCAAAGGCGACGGCGCGGAGCAGGCCATGATCGAGCTGGTGGGTTCCGAGCTGGTCAAGCGCGCCGCCGACCGCGCCAAGCGCCGCGAGGAGCGGCTCAAGGCCCGGCAGGAAGGCCGCGAACCGGAAGAAGAAAAAGAGGAATAGGGGCCCGCGCAACCCAAAAACCGGGACTATTCCTAAATTTTGGTACTTTCATTGATTTCCCAAACCGCTTGGCGCCCGGACCGGGAATGGATGGCATTGTGGATAAGTGTATTGTTTGCAATAGCAGTGTCGAGAAAGAAGGCAACTTTTTAACCTGTTGAAAATTTTGGCACTCAGAATGCCCCGAAAGCCGGCTTAGGAGGGTTGACCTATGAAGAGGGGTTCAGTGTTTCTGGCTGCACTTGGAGTGTTTTTCTTTGCAGGATCTAGTGCAAGGGCGGATATGTTCGGCTACAGCGGGGCCGTTGTCGACTATACCGTCCTCGTGACGGGAATCTATGGCATAACCGCAGCCGGCGCGCAGGGCGGCTGGGGCGAGGCTGGTGCTACCGGCGGCTGGGGCGCCGTGGTCGGCGGCGATATTTCGCTCACCGCCGGCACGCAGTTGGGGATCGCAGTGGGCGGTGTGGGCTTGACCGGCGATTTCGACGGGTTCTGGGGCGGCGGCGGCGGCGGCGGCAGTTTCGTCTTCGTCTTGGGCGCGACCAATCCCCTCGTCGTCGCCGGCGGCGGCGGCGGTAGCGGCTATTACGCCACGAATGGAGGCAGCGGTCAAACCGGCACGGCCGCCCAGAACGGTTTCGGCCCTGGCGGCGGCGCTGGTGGTATCGCCGGCTCCGGCGGCGGCGGCGGTACTGGTGACGGTGGGGCCTTTAACGGCGGTGGTGGCGCCGGCTGGTTAAGCGATGGCGGCAATGGCCTCGGCGCGGGTTCATGTTCAGTCTACGGCGAAGGAGGTTCGGGCAACGGCGGCTTTGGCCCGCCGACTTTCGCGGCTGGCGAAGGCGGTGGCTACGGCGGCCAGTGCGCCAATGGCGGCTTCGGCGGCGGCGGCGGCGGCGGCTGGCAAGGCGGCGGCGGCGGCGGCGGCTATTCGGGCGGCGGCGGCGGTGACGGCATCGATTACGGCGGCGGCGGCGGCGGATCGTACCTCGACCCTTCGTTTACGGGCACCACGCTGCAGGCGGGCGCCAATAGCGGCAACGGCTACGTTACGATCACGCCGGCTGTGCCCGAACCCTCGAGCCTGATCCTGTTCGGCACTGCCCTGCTCGGACTAGCGTTCGTGGCGCGAAAGCGCATTGTCCGGGGCTAAAGTTCGGCCACTCGGACGAACTTCTGACGTCACCCAGCACGACTCTGTACCTGCCGCTTCCAGCGCCAAACGGAGTGTGCGATGCGCCGCGTTTCCTCCCGCGGCGCATTTTGCGCATAAAGCCGGACAACCCGCCCTTGAAGCCCTTCCCAAGTTGAAGGCGCGACCCCCGCTTCGCGCCTTTCCCCGTCATCGCCCCGCTCAATACTCGCTGACGGAGCGCGCCCTCCACGGCTCGGCACGCGAGGACGCGGCTCCGTGTATACTGAATAGGAGCTGGGAGTCCAAAATGGAAATCCCCGGCCAAAATAATTCTTCGAGCAGCTCCCAATTGATCAAATGCAAATTTTCCTTTTGCCTAAGGTGATATGTCTAAACCAACGAAAAAAACATTAGCGAATCTGATGGGCATGAAGGCGCAGCACGCCCCGGCGGCGTGGGTGACTGCTTACGACGTCCCTTTTGCCCTTGCGGCCGAGCGGGCCGGCGTCGATTTGATCTTGGTGGGCGATTCCGGAGCCATGGTCCAACTGGGATACCAAACCACCAACCCGGTGACCATGGACGAAATGATCGTGCTTGCTAAAGCCGCCCATCGTGGGGCCCCAGGCACTTTTCTCATCGGCGATATGCCGCAGGGCTCCTACGAAGCCTGTGAGCGGGATGCCGTGCTGAACGCCCTGCGCTTTATAAAGGAAGCCGGATGTGACGCGGTGAAATGCGAGGGAGGGCGGCGCGTGGCCGGGAAAATCCGGGCCATGGCCGATGCCGGCATATTGGTGATGGGTCACTTGGGCTTGACGCCGCAGAGCACCGCATCTTTCGGCGGCTATCGCGTCCAGGGCAAGACCCGTGAGAGTTTCGACAGGACCATGGAGGACGCCTTCGAATTGCAGCAGGCCGGTGTCTTCGCTATCCTGCTCGAGGCCATGCCGGAGGAACCCGCGGCACAAGTCGCGCGGCAGTTGCACGTGCCCATCTATGGAATTGGCGCTGGCGGCAAGGTCGACGGCCAACTGGTGATCATGCACGATCTGATGGGATTCTACGAGCCTTTCCGCCCCTGGTTCGCAAAATGCTACATTCCCAGCGTCACGCGGCAATTTACCGAGTTCATTGAAAGCGTGCCGGACTTGAAACAACTGGGAAGGTCCGAGCGCCGCGACGGTCTGCTGGTCTTGGCCGAGATGGCCATCCGAGAATACGTCAAGGACGTTCGCGACCGACGCTTTCCCCATCACGAATACGTTTACTCGATCAAGGAGGAGGAACTCGCCGCTCTGCGCCTGTCGAGCTACTGGAAGTGCGACCACCCGTACCCCGTTGACGGGACCCCGGCTAGTCCAATGGTCCAACATTACCCGGATGCGCCTGCTGCTCACGTGCCGGCCAACGGTGCCGAGCAAGGCGTGACGAAGGAGTGACGCCGGTCTCTTCAGGCCCTCACTGCGTGCAATGACTCCGCCTTCGCGAACTTGGGCCAGTTGAAGCCATAGAGCGCTACGAAAGCGAAGCAGAACATCGGCACGATGAAACCGCGGGACATGTCGAATTTGTCGGCCACGTAGCCCATGAGTTTGGGTAAAATGGCGCCGCCCATGATGGCCATGACGATGTAAGCGGACGCCTTCTTTGCCCGCGCGCCCAGGCCGAAAATCCCCAGCGCGAAGATAGTCGGGAACATGATGGACATGAAGAAGTAACTCAGGAACACACAAGCCACCGACAGCCAGCCCAGCTTGCAGAAAACCAGAAACGTAACCACAACATTCAGCAGACCATAAAGACCGAGGATCTTGTGGGCGGCGAACTTCCTCAGCAATCCAGCCCCGGTGAAACGCCCTACCAGGAAACACATAAGACCTAGGGACGCCAGGTTGGAAGCGCCTTTGTTGCTCATGGCGAGAATGCCGTATTGATTAGCTTCGAACCAACCGGAAAGCCAGTCGTGTAAGAAGCCGGAATGAACCGACAACTTAGTCATTGCCGACTCCCACCCGGCGGGGATGGCGGGAACTTCGGCGGTCATGTAGTTAATGAAGAAGCTGAAAATGCCGGCTTGCGCGGCGACGTAGAAGAACTGGGCCCCGACCGCCATCACAAAGTGGGGGTGCTTCCAGATGGAATGCGAAGCTCCCGGTGCGGAGTCATCCAGATGATAATCGTCTTCGGTCTTGATGTCGGGAACCTTGGCAAGGGAGAAAATCGCGGCCAGAACGATGACCACCACCGCGATTGCCACGTAGGGAATGTACAGCGTCTGGCTGCCCGTGCTGTGGCCCAGCGTGTCTTTGGAATAGAAATACACGCTGCCGATGATCGGACCCAGAATCCAGCCGACGCCGTTGCAGGATTGGGCCAGGTTGATGCGCGTGGCGGCAAAGCGCGCATCGCCCAGCACAGTCGTATAAGGATTGGCGATGGTTTCCAGAAACGTGAGGCCGGTGGCGATGACACAAACGCCTACCAGAAACGCGACAAACGCGAGGTTGGGCGATACGCGTCCTACATGCACCAGGTCATTTATGTGGGTGGCCGGAATGAACCAGAATCCGCCCAGCGCTACGATCAGGAGACCGGCTATGATTCCGAATTTGTACCCCAGCTTGCTCGCCAGCCACCCCGCGGGTACTGACATCAGGAAGTAGCCCAGGTAGTGCGCGAACTGCACCCAGGCGGATTGCGATTTGGTCAGGCTCAACTCCTCCTGGAAGTGTTTGTCCATCACGTCGATCATTCCGTTGCAGACTCCCCAAAGGAGAAACAACGAGCTGACCAGGATGAACGTGTACATCAGATTCATCCCGTCATCGCGCACGAAAAGGCCCTTCTTGTCGGTAGTCATGATGTGGAGACAATTCTAACAGCCATCGTGGGTTGGCGCTGTGCGGTACAACGGGAATATGAGCCAATTCCAGAAGTGGTTGTCCGAGGGTCCACTGATCGCCGACGGAGCGTGGGGCACCCAATTGCTGGCCCTCGGGTTGTCGCCGGGCACTTTGCCCGACGCCTGGAACCTGGAGCGTCCCGAGCGCGTGGAATCGGTGGCCCGCGCCTACGTGGAAGCCGGAAGCCAGGTGATTCTGACCAACACGTTCCGTTCGAACGGGATCACACTCGAGGAGGCGGGATTGGCCGGCCAGCTTACGGCCATTAACCGCGCGGGAGTGGAAATCTCCAAACGTGCGGCGGCCGGCAAGGCCCTGGTGTTCGCCTCCATCGGGCCTACAGGCAAGCTTCTCATTAACGCCGAGGTTTCCCGGGAGGAAGTTGCCGGAGCGTTCGCCGCGCAGGCCGTTGCGCTGGCGGCAGCCGGTGCGGATGCGCTGCTGGTCGAAACCATGAGCGACCTCGAAGAGGCCGCGCTCGCCCTGAGCGCGGCCAAATCCACCGGCCTTCCGATCATCGTTTCTTTCGCTTTCGACAGCGGGAAGAACAAGGACCGGACCATGATGGGCGTCACCCCCGAGGCGGCCGCGCGCGCCATGGAATCCGCCGGCGCCGATGCCGTCGGCGCCAACTGCGGCGCGGGTATTGAGCGTTTCGTGCCGGTATGTCAAAGGCTCAAGGCGGCCTGTTCCTTGCCCGTCTGGATCAAGGCCAACGCCGGTCTGCCGGAGATGAAGGATGGCTCGGTGGTTTACAGCACGCCGGCAGGCGTCTTCGCCTCATACCTGCCGGCGCTGATCGAGGCCGGCGCCGCGTTCATTGGCGGCTGCTGCGGCACCACTCCCGAATTCATCCTGGCGCTGGCCGCTAAGAAGATCGGGTAGCCACTTGCGTTTCGAGATCTATCCCGGGCCGGAACGAAGCGTGGCCGACCGCCTATTCGCACTGGGCGTCGAGTTCCCTTGCGGCGGGGAGAGCGCCTGCGGCGGGTGCAAGATCCGCGTCCTTTCCGGCCACATCCCCATCACGGCAGCCATGCGACAAGCCTTGTCCGAGGCGGAGCTCGCCCAAGGCTGGCGCCTGGCCTGCTGCGCCGAGTCGCGCGAGAGCGTCGTGGTGGAAGTGGAACAGTGGTCGCTGCCGGTGCTCATGGATGAGCAAAGCACACCGCTCGAGCCGCGTCCTGGTTTCGGCGCGGCCATCGACCTGGGCACCACCACGCTGGTGGCGCAGATGGTGGATCTTTCGACGGCCGAGGTGCTGGCGGTCGAGACGGCGCTCAACCCCCAGGCGCGGCATGGCGCCGACGTCATGAGCCGCATTCAATATGATCTGCGGCATCCCGGCGAATTGACCGCCATGATCAGACGGACTCTCGGGCAGATGCTGGCGCGGCTGGCCCGCGACCGCGCCCTGGAGGAGGTCCTGATAGCCGGCAACACCGCCATGCACCACCTCTTTTGCGGCCTTAGCGTCGAGCCGCTGGCGGCGGTGCCGTTCCTCTCCGCCGAGCTGGGCGAACGCCGCTTCAGCGCCCGGGAGATCGGCTGGGCGCGCCCGCGCACCGCGGTCGAAGTCCGAAGCGGCGTGCGATTCCTGCCCTGTCTCGGCGGCTTCGTGGGCAGCGACCTGCTGGCCGGCATGGTGGCCACGCACCTCGCCGAGCAGTCTGATAGTCACGCGTTGTTCGATATCGGCACCAATGGCGAAATTGTGCTGGGCAGCCGCCGGGGAATCCTTTGCGCTTCCACGGCCGCGGGGCCGGCCTTCGAAGGTGGGCGGATCAGCGTGGGGATGACCGCCAGAGCCGGCGCCATCGATGCGGTGCGCGTCCACCATGGCGCGTACGAATGCCATGTTATCGGTGGCCAGGCGGCGCGCGGCATTTGCGGCAGCGGCCTGGTGGACGCCGCTGCCTGCGCCCTTAGACTCGCCCAAATCCTTCCCAGTGGCCGCCTCGCTGGCGGCGCCAAGACTCTGAGCCTTACCGAAAGCGTCTCGCTTACGCAGGGCGACATCCGGGAACTCCAGCTCGCCAAGGGCGCCATGGCCGCCGGCTTGAAGATCCTGCACCGGCAAAGCGCCGGCGAGCCGCTCCGGTCCCTTTGGCTGGCGGGCGCTTTCGGCAATTACATCAAGGAAGCGGCCGCCAGCGCCATCGGACTGCTCCCTCAGGATGTCGCCATCCAGCCGGTTGGCAACAGCGCGCTTCGGGGCGTCCGCATGTTGCTCCTGACCCCCACGCATCGCCAGGCCCTGCTGGCGCGTTTGTGCGCCCTGACCAGGCATGTGGAGCTGGCGGCCGATCCCGCGTTTCAAGACACTTTCGCCGAGTCAATGGCCTTCATGCCGTACTGTCTCCGGCGCGCCGGAGTATGACGGCTCACGGCTCGAACTTGACGGGGACGAGAACTTCGAAGCCAGCCCGCTTCAATTGATCGGCATTGCGGACCACCACTCCGTCGATCTTGACGTTCTTGAATAAGATCGGACCGACGTTCTTCCCCGCCAGCAGGCTGGGCCGTGTCGCCTGATAGAAAGTGCAGTTCTCAAAGACAAAGTTTGTCAAGGGCGAATCCCCGGCGTCGATCCAGATATACCCGCCATCCTTTTCGAACGTGCAGTTGACAAACCGTATATCGTCACTCGGATAAGGTTTGGCGATTCCGCGGCCCTCGGGATACGCCCGTCCCGTCCAATACCGGGGCGTAAGTTGAAACCAGATGGCGTAATCAACCGTGTTGCTGACGAAGTGCACGTCTTCGAAACGCATGTGCCTGACCGAAGCGCCACCGCCATACCCGGTGCCCACACCGGTATCGTAGGTGTAATTCACAAATCCCTTCACCACGATATCCTCCAGGCCGGTGGCGGTGGTCCGGCTTCCGTAGAGGGCCCAGGTATCGTCCATGCCCATAGCGAACCCGTCTTCGATCAAGATGTGTTTGCTGCTGCCGGTCAAATCATAGATATCGTCATGGTGCTGCCGCTTGCGGTTCACGATCTTGATGTTCCTGGTGGTGAAGTTTTCGCTGTCTATCACGTGCACCGTCCATTCGGCGGATCGGAGTAGCAACAGATCCTGAAAGGTAATATTGCGGCTGTTGTTGATTACATAACCTCTGGCGCCAGTCCCATGAGGGTCGTTCACCAGCCCATCGGCGTCTCTGGCGCGTCCGTCCGACATGTCAGGTGCGAAGTCATACCACAATTTGGGGTAGCCATCCATGTCGATGGCGCCTCGTCCCATCAGGCCGGCATTCTCGACATGGTCGAAGATAACCTGGGCTCGAAGCGGCCTGGCTGCGGCTGGCGTCCCGGGAGGCGCTGGCGCCGACGTGTAATCCGCCAACTTGCCGGTCCCCTTAATCAGGGTTCCCGCGTTTACGTAAAGCTTGACGTTGCTCTTCATCAACAATGTGCCCGTCATGTAGACCCCGCCCGTGGGAAAATAGAGCACACCGCCCCCAGGCTTGGCGGAGACGTCGCTGATGGCCCGATTGATCTTCGCAGTCTCCACGGTCTTACCCGTGTTGTCAACTTTGTAGTCCAGGATGTTGACCACGTTCGGATCGCCGAGTTTGGGAGGATTCGTCTCAGGCGGTTCGGCAAACAGCATCAACCCGGCGGCGCCGAAGGCCCCCATTTCGTTGGGGAACACGAGGAGATAACGTGGCCGATCGAGTTCGAAGCTGACCGTATTCCCGCTGATCTGCGGCCTGATGCCGTAAGCCAGCGGCCTAATGTCGCAGGTGAGCACATTCATCTCGCCGACGAGATTGGTCACCGTGACCCGGACCTTTCCGGTCATGGAGAAACTGGCATAGTCCATCCACTGGAACTGATCGTAGGTCAGAAAACGATGCACAAAGACCGGCTGCCCGTCCACGGTCACCCGATAAGCCGGGCTCGGCTTTGCGCCCGGGTAGGGAGGGTAAGGGGTGACCGCGGCGAAGGCTGCCACTGGCCAGAGCATCGAAAACAGTGCAATCGAGCGGGCTGGAAATCTGGATACCATTGTGTTCTTCTCCTGTAATAGCGGCCCGGCAAGCCCACAGGGCTTCCAGCCAAATAGCATAGCGCGCTGAACTCGCTTCCGGCGAGGGATTGTCAACCATCCGCCCGGATTATCTGATATGCTCGACAACAACGCGTATGTCTCGAAAAACCATCCTCATTGTTGTGCTTCTTCTGCTCGTTCCGCTGCTTGCCATAGCGCAGGAGCGGGTGGATTTAGACGTGATCCACAAGATCAAGGTCGCCGAGCTCGGTGGCGGCGGCGGGTTCGGCGGTGGTGGTGGACGCGGGCCTTCCAGGATCATGGACATCATGTATAACCTGACTGATCGCTATGGCCCTCGCCTGACGAATTCCCCGCAATTCCGCGCGGCAGGCCAATGGGCCGTCGGCCAGCTCAAGGAGTGGGGCCTGAGCAACGTCCAGTTGGAGAAGTGGTCCTCGGACATGCCGGGTTGGCAGTGCACGTACTTCGCCGCAAGCATGGTCGAGCCTACCTATCAGGCGTTGATCGGCGTGCCGGTGGCCTGGACCGGCGGAACGAAGGGCGCGGTGACGGGCGAAGCCATCCTGGCCCAGATCCAGACCCCTGCGGACATGGACAGATTCCATGGGAAGTTGCAAGGTAAGATCGTCCTGACTTCTCCGCCGCTCGAGCTGGCTTTTCCCACCACCCCATTAGCTCACCGCTACACCGAGGCCGAGCTGGCGGAACTGGTACCCGAGATCATTCCCACCGGCGGCGGGCGCGGCGGCCGTGGCGGGCGCGCCGGCGCGATGGCCGGCCAGCCGCAGATGACCCTGGAAGAGCGGCAGGCCTTCCAGAACCGTTTGCGCACCTATCTGAAGGATGAGGGGGTCCTGTTGACCCTCACCGCCACGGCTAGGGGCGAAAGCGGCACGCTGTTCGGTGGTGGCGCGCAGACCTCGACCCGCAACCCCAATGGCGCAAGCATCCGCGTCCCTCTCGATACTCTCGAGTCCAGCCAGCCCCAAGTGTCCCTCACGGCGGAACACTATAACCGCATCGCGCGGCTCCTGGAGCACAACGTCCCGGTGAAGCTCCAGTTCGACATCAAAAACGAGTTCGACCCCAACACCGATTCCTTCAACGTGATTGCCGAAATCCCCGGCAACGCCAAGAAGGACGAGCTGGTGATGGTCGGCGGGCACTTCGATTCCTGGCACTACGGCACCGGCGCCACCGACAATGGAGCCGGCAGCGCGGTTTCCATGGAGGTGATGCGCATCCTCAAGAGCCTCAATCTCAAGATGGACCGCACCGTCCGCATGGCCCTCTGGAGCGGTGAAGAACAGGGGCTGCTGGGTTCGCGCGCTTATGTGAAGGAGCACTTCGCCGATCCCACGGTGATGAAGCCCACGGCCGAGCACGACCACTTCTCCGGCTATTTCAACATCGATAACGGCACCGGCCGTATCCGCGGCGTCTACCTGCAAGGCAACGAGATAATGCGGCCTATCTTCGAAGCCTGGTTCGCGGCGCTCAAGGACATGACCGAGGGCGTGGTCACGATTCGCAACACCGGCGGCACCGACCACCAGTCGTTCGACGCCGTGGGGTTACCGGGCTTCCAGTTCATCCAGGACCCCATGGACTACGAGACCCGCACCCACCACTCGAACATGGATGTGTACGACCGCATCCAGCAGGCCGACATGGAGCAGATGGCGGTCATCGAGGCGGCCTTCGTGTACAACGCCGCCACGCGCCCCGACAAGCTCCCGCGCAAGGAACTGCCCGCGCCTCAGCCGGCCGGCGGCCGCGGCTACTGACGCCCGGCGCGATCAGGGTGAATGAGTCGCTCACAAAAGGAGAAACCGCTACAGCGTAGCGCGCCGTAGCGGTTTGAGACGCTTCCGCACCGCGACCCCTGCCCTCACACCCTTTCCACCCGGTCCATCTCCAGAAACTCGCGGATATGAGGATGCTCCGACTTCTCCAGTTCGCCCGTGGGTCCGCAGTAGATCACCCCGCCGTCGTAAAGAAACACCACGCGGTCGGCCACTTTGTACATTAGGTCCAGATCGTGCGTCACCACCACCGAGGTCAGCTTCAACTGCTTCTTGAGGCGCAGCATCAGGTCGCTCAGGCGGTCGGACATGATGGGGTCCACCATGGTCGTGGGCTCGTCGTAAAGCACGCACTGCGGCTGGGCGGCCAGGGCGCGGGCGATGGCTACGGCGCGCTTGTAGCCGGTGGAGAGATCGGCCGGGTAGGCGTCCTTGAACTCGTCGATGTCCACCATGTGAAGCAGCCCGTCCACCACGTCTTCCTTGTTCTGCTCGTCGTAGTCCTCGCGCAGCTCCAGCGAAAACAGCACGTTTTCGCCGACCGTCAGCGAATCGAACAGGGCCCCCGACTGGAATGCCATGGTCACCTTCTTGCGGATGCGGCGAAGCTCTCCCTCCGAGAAGTCCGTGATGTCCTCGTGCGCCACGATCACCCGGCCGCTGTCGGGCTTCAAAAAGCCCATGATGTGAGACAGCGTCACCGACTTGCCGACGCCGCTGCGGCCAATAATGGCCACCGTCTCGCCCGGATTTATGTCGAAACTGACATCGACCAGGACGGGCTTGTCGAACGTCTTATAGACATGCTGGAATTCGATGTAGTGCGGATAAGGGTCACTTTGCGGCATAGGCGGCCCAGTCCTTGGGGGTGTTAACATTTTGAAAAGGCGTGACTTCCGGTACGGAGACGACGGCGGCGCGGAGGCCTTCGAGGGCCGCTCTCACGGAGCGGACGCCGCGCCCCAAGGCGCCTTCCAGCGCCTGGCGCGAACGGCGGTGATACACCGCACACAGCGGCTCGGGGTGGCCGGATGGTCCGGCGGGGACCAGCGCATCGGCCGGGCGCCCGGCGGCGGCGTCTATAAGCAGCCTCAGGAACTCCGCCGACAGTCCAGGCATGTCGCAGGCCGTCACCAGGTTCCAGTCCGCGGAAGTGTCGTGCAATGCGGTCAGGATTCCGCCCAGCGGGCCTGCTCCCGGGTAAAGGTCGGGAATAGCCCGGTAGCCAAGATGTTCGTAAAGCCGCGGATTGCCCACCAGCACGGCGCTGCCGGCGGCCAACTCGACGGCGCGCGCCACGGATTCCACAAGCGCGCCCCCGCGAAATGGCAGCAGGGCCTTGTCGCAGCCCATCCGGGAACTGCGGCCCCCTGTCAGCACATACCCCGCATGGCTCACAGGGAAATGATAACATTGGGTTTCATAGGTCCGGGCTGGGAAGTGCATAATATCGCTTCAGCCTATGGAAAAAACTGCGCGTTTCGTTTATACTGGGGAGTAAAACATTTTGATAAGATTATGTTTTAATCTAGCGTGGGCCGCCGGGCTGGCCTCCGTTGCGTTGTGGGCTGCCGAACCCGAGGATATGGAAAGCGTCGTGACACAGCGCATCACTACCGTGATACGTCCGGACCTGCGCACCGGGAGACTGGTGAGAAGCGTGATTGTGACTTCCAAACCCGCAGTCGAGCGGAGGGTCGCTGAGGCCCCCGCCGCGCCGCGCGCGTTTTTGCCGCTGGTCGTGGCCACCGGGACCAAAGCGCCTCCCGCCACTGCCATCGATGAGGCCGTCGAGCAGATTGCCGCGCAGGTCTCGCTCCCGCCGCAGTTGATTCATTCCGTCATCAAAGTGGAGAGCAATTACAATCCGTTGGCAGTTTCACCTAAAGGCGCCGAGGGGCTGATGCAGCTCATTCCCTCCACGGCCCGCCGTTTCGGCGTTTCCAATGTATTCAACCCGGCCCAGAACATTCAGGGCGGCTCGAAATACTTGAAGTACCTGCTGGATCTGTTTGGAGGGAATTACGCGCTGGCGCTGGCGGCATACAATGCCGGCGAGGCGGCGGTGACCACGTATGGCGGTGTGCCGCCGTTCCCCGAGACGCAAAATTATTTGATCCTGGTGGCTCGGCAACTGCAAGAGGCCCAGAAGGTCGAGGCTGCTAAACAAAAGGATGTAACGGCCGGGCAGACCCGGCCCCAAGCGGAGACCAAGCCCGCTCCCGCTGGTCCGAGCCACATTCAGGAAGTTGTGGAGGCCGACGGCAGCGTGCGCTACGTTTCCACCCAATGACCCCCGTATGAAGCTGATTGCGGCGCTGGCGGTTTCGGTTTCCTTGCTGGTTGCGCAGACCGAGCGCTCGGCGCTGCATTCGGTGACGGCCGTTCGCCACTGGTCCCTCGCCAGCGTGACGCGGGTGGCCATCGAGGTTTCCGGCGATTTTCGATTCCGCAGCGACCGCCTCCACAATCCCGAGAGAATCTACTACGACATCCTGGATGCACGCCCGCGCCTGGATTCGCGGCGTTTCTATTCCGAGGATCTCAACGACAAGCTGGTCAAGCGCATTCGCGCCGCGGAGACAGTGCCGGGCATCACTCGCGTGGTGCTCGAGCTGAGCGGCGATGTGGAAGCCACCACTTCGCAGCTCGCCAATCCTTACCGGCTCATCGTCGAATTGCGAGGCGCGGCGCCCGCTGGCCCAGTGATTCTTCCTCCAACAGCGCCTCCCCTTCCGGCGGCGGTCAAGCCGTCCCCGCCCAAGGTGGAACCGCCAGTGCCCAAGGTGGAACCATCCCTGCCAAAGGTGGAACTGCCGACGCCAAAGGTAGAATCGTCCCTGCCGAAGGTAGAATCGCCGGCGCTCAAGGTAGAGCCGCCGGCGCCCGTGAAGGCGGGGGTGGCCACCAAGACCGATGTCGCCGAAGCGTCCGATACGCCACCGGCGCCGACGTCCCCTGCTCCTCCGGTTGGACCAGTCGAGATTCCCAAGGCGGCTAAGCATACCAGCACGGGGAAGAACTCGCTCACGCGCGCGCTGGGGCTCAAGGTGGAGCGCATCGTCATCGACGCCGGGCACGGTGGCCAGGACCAGGGTACGCAAGGACCCAAGGGTTTGCTGGAAAAGGACTTGGTCCTGGATGTCGCCTTGCGACTGGGCAAGCTCGTCGAGGAACGCATGGGTGCGGAAGTCATTTACACTCGCAGCGACGACACCTTCGTCCCGCTCAAGCAACGGACCGCCCTGGCCAACGACAAGAAGGCCGACCTGTTCCTTTCCATTCACGCCAACTCTTCGTCCTACCCGCGCATCGCCGGAGTGGAGACCTACTATTTGAATTTCACGGACTCGAAGGAAGCCCTGGACGTGGCCTCGCGCGAAAACGCCAGCTCGGAACAATCCATCTTCGAGTTGCAGGACATCATCCAGAAGATCACGCTGCACGACAAAGCGGAGGAATCCAGGGAGTTTGCCGGTCGCGTTCAGGCGGCGCTCTATGCGTTTTCGGGGCGCAACGTCCCGGGGGAAAAGAACCGGGGCGTCAGGAAGGCTCCCTTTGTGGTGCTGATCGGTGCCAGCATGCCCTCCGTGCTGGCGGAGATCGGATTCCTCAGCAACCCGCGCGAGGAGGCCCTTCTGAAGAAGCCGGATTACCGCCAGAAACTGGCCGAAGCACTCTACCACGGCGTGACACGCTACTCCGACGGCCTCAGCCATTTCCAGGTGGCGCAAAAGTAGGAGCCGGACATGCCTGGCTCGTCCCTCCAGCGCGTGTTCGCCTTTCGTCATGTCCCCTTCGAAGACCTCGGCCTGATCCGCGCCTCGCTCGACGAGCGTGGCATCTCCATCGAATGCGCCGACTTGTACCGTCCTGGCGTGCCGGTTCCCGATATCACCCAGGCCGCCGGCCTGATCTTCATGGGCGGCCCCATGTCCGCCAACGACGATCTGCCTTGGCTGCGCCAGGAGCTGCAACTGATTGCCCGGGCCGTAGAGCGCCGCCAGCCCGTGCTGGGCGTGTGCCTGGGTGCGCAGTTGATCGCCAAGGCTCTCGGCGCGAAGGTGTACCGGAACGCGGTGAAAGAAATCGGCTGGTTCGATATCCACCTCACCGAGGCGGCCGCCCGCGACGCGCTATTCGCTGGACTTGGCCCGGCCGAAACCGTCTTCCACTGGCACGGCGAAACATTCGACCTGCCGCCGGGCGCGGAGTGGCTGGCCTGGTCCGAGGCGTGCCGCAACCAGGCATTCCGCGCCGGCGCCCGCGTGTACGGACTTCAGTTTCACCTCGAAGTGACGCCCGGGATGATCGCCGACTGGTGCGCTCAGGATGCCAACTGCGGCGATGTCCGCGAGTTGGATACACCCATCGATTCGCGACGAAACTCCGCGCGGCTGGCGGCCTTGTCGAGCATCGTCTTCGGCCGTTGGTGCGACTTGTTGTAACATGAGCGCGATGGGCTTCTACCTCTGGGTTGACGATGAGCTCGCCTGGGCGCAGGGGACTTACGAGTACCGCCCCATGGGCACGGCCGTCATCTCGGTGTCGGACTTATTCCGCCGGCGGGATTTCGATCCGCGGCGCAACGTGCGGGCGCCAGTCCGCTCCGCCGAGTTCGTGGGCCAATTCGCATCGCTCGGTCACATGAACGCCCAGCTTCAGAAGCGCCGCTTACTTCGCCGCGCGCGTTAGCTCCGCGGTGGCGCGGCCTGAATCCGCGGAGTACCCCCGTAGCGGAACCGGTTCGGCCGTCCGCACCTGGAGCTCCAGCCCGACGCCGCGCTCCCTTCTCAATTCAAGCAGGTCTACCATTGGGAGTATGTTCTCCGCGGAAGAGTCGGCATAGAATCTGGCTTTGCGCGACGCGCGAGGTGCTCATGCGCACTGTTCATAGGATCCTGAAGACGCTTCTGTTGGTGTTTTCGATCATGGCCTTAGGGTTGGCAGTATGGCCGCCGGCCCGTCTCGCCATCGTTTGGGCGGCCGGCCGCTGCCAGGGATGCTCGTTCCGCGATGCCGTCAACAGCCATGCCCTGCTGCTAAACATGGCGCGGGCCGGTGAGGACATCGGCGCCGCCAGCAAAGTGGTCCAGACCGACCCCCAGGGCTTCGAACTTGTCGAGACCCCCATGGGACGGTATTGGACCGTGCCCCACGACCGGTTTCTCAAGTTCACGCTCGGCGAGGAGAAGATGGAGATCTATGCCGGCGATGAGGTCTCTGTGAAAGGCGGAGACGTTGTGCTGGATTGCGGCGCCAACGTGGGCGTCTTCACGCGCATGGCGCTAAACCGCGGCGCGGGGCTCGTGGTTTCCATCGAGCCTGCGCCCAACACCGTGGTGTGCTTGCGGCGCAATTTCGAAAAGGAAATCGCCGCGGGGCGCGTGATCGTGGTGCCGAAAGGCGTCTGGAGCCATCCGGACGTGCTGGAACTGGCGGAAGGCGGCGACGGCAACACCACCGGCGACAGCTTCGTGCTGGGACGAGACCAGAAGAACAAGGTGAAAGTGCCCCTCACGACCATCGACATTCTGGCGGTCGAATTGGCGCTTCCGCGCGTGGACTTCGTCAAGATGGATATCGAGGGGGCGGAAAAGGAGGCGCTGCGGGGTGGGGCGGAGACCATTCGAAGGTACCATCCGAGAATGGCCATCGCCTCGGAGCACCTGCCCGACGACGTACCCGCAATTCCACAGACCGTGAACGCGATCTGGAGCGGGTACAGCGTGCGCTCTTCGAGTTGCAAGGATGCGTACTGGAGCATTCATCCGGAAGTGCTGCTCTTTCAGCCGAGGTCGTAGTTGACAGTGCCGGAACTCTCGAACATTGTACCGCGCGCCGCACCCAACTGTTCCTCGAAAACTGACCATTAGCGGCCGATATGACATTATGGGTCGCGCCACACCAGCTAGTGGTCCATGTTGGCCATTGGCAGGCGCGGGGCTGCCCTTTGCCAGTCCCAGGCCCGACGGGTGAGAACTTTGAATGCGATGAATCGGAAGATTCTCTGCGTCGATGATGAAGCCAACGTGCTCAGCGCGCTCGAACGTCATCTGCGCAAGCGCTTTGACCTGACCACCGCAGTAGGCCCCATGGAAGGGCTTCGGGTCATTGGCGAAGACGCCGGCTTTGCCGTGGTGGTGTCGGACTTACGGATGCCTTCGATGGACGGAATCGAGTTCTTGTCCCGTGTCAAGGCGACCGTGCCTAGTTCGGTGAGGGTCATGCTCACGGGCTACGGGGATTTCCACACGGCCATGGCCGCCGTCAATGAGGGAAGTGTCTTCCGTTTTCTCACGAAACCCTGCCCGCCGGAAACGCTGGCGACGGCATTGGAATCCTGCGTCGAGCAATTCCGGCTGCAAACTCTGGAACGCGACCTTCTGGAAAGGACAGTCTGCGGCAGTATCGAACTGGTCAGCGAGATTCTCAGCCTGGCCCACCCTGCCATCTTCAGCAGATCGCTTCGCATCCGAAGGCTGGTTCAGCGGTTGGTTCGCCAACTCGGGTGGAAGGACTCGTGGCAATTCGAAGTGGCCGCGATGCTCTCGCAAATCGGGTGTATTACTCTTCCGACGGAGGTGCTGGATCGGGCCATCGCCGGCGAACCGCTATCGGATACGGAGCGCCACGCCTTCCAGTCCTACCCCGCCGTGGGGCGCGATCTGCTGGTCAATATTCCCCGCTTTGAATTGATCGCCGAAATGGTGGCCACCCATCGTCACGCGGCTTGGTCTCAATCCGTGGATGGTTCCGATCCTATCATGCTGGGGGCGCTCGCCCTGCGAATCGCAGCGGAGTTCGACGATCTTCGAGTAAAGGGGCGGCCGTTTCCAGAGTGCATTGCTGCTTTGAAGGCCAGACGCGTGCATGATCCTGGCATGCTCGCTGCGCTGGAGAAGATGGCTCAATCGGAATTCGGACACTCAGTTAGGCTGGTGCGTATCGGCGAGCTGAACCCCGGTATGACCCTCGACCAGGACGTCCTGACCAAGACCGGGCTGTTCCTGGTCGCCAGGGGCAACCAGGCAACCCCCTCCCTGGTAGCCCGCTTGAAGGCCTTCGCGGCGTGCCAAGGGATTGCGGAACCGCTGAGGGTAACCGTGGAGTTGGGTCCCTTGGAAGGCTCCGCCACTGCGCATGAGACTTGAGGACTGCTTCCTAGAGAAGGTCATGGCAGACCCCGAACAAATTCATAAGGTGATCGTGAACCTCACCGTGAACGCTCGTGACGCAATGCCTGACGGCGGCAGGCTTGTAGGTCGAATTATCCAAGGTTAACCTTGCTTTCGGCGGCAGGCTTATGAGTCGAACTATCCAATGTTAGCCTTGTTTTCTTACTGAATTCTTTCAAAATATATATATCATATAAAACGCCTGCTGTTTAAGGAGGCTCATGAGCGACACTATCCTGCTCGTGGACGACGATGAATCTGTTGTCAGCGCATTGCAGCGCAACTTGTATCGAACCTACCGGATCGAGACTTCGGCCGGGGCGCAGGATGCCCTCGACGCCATCCGCCAGAACATGTTCGCGGTTGTCGTTTCCGATCTCCGGATGCCCGGCATGAACGGTGTGGAGCTGCTCGCCAACGTGAAGCGACTTTCCCCCGATACCGTCCGAATCCTGCTTACCGGGCAGGCCGACCTCGATGCCGCCATTGCCGCTGTTAACGAAGGGAACATCTTCCGGTTTCTCACCAAGCCGTGTCCGCAGGTGATCCTCCGCAAGACTCTGGACGCGGCTCTGGAGCAACATCGACTGCAAGTGGCGGAGAAGGAAATCCTGCAAGAGACGCTCACGGGGACCGTGGCCATACTCGTCGAAATCCTCAGCGCCATTCGACCTGCGGCCTTTGGGCGGGCTTCCCGCATCCGGCAGCATGTGCATGTGCTGGCCGCCGAACTGAATCTGCCGGATTCGTGGGAATTCGAGGCTGCGGCCATGCTTTCCCAGATCGGATGCATCTCGGTGGATCCCGGAGTCCTCAAGAGGTACTATGCCGGCGAAGAACTCGACGGGGCCGACCGGAGACACCTCCTGGCGCAGGCCTCCGTCGGCCGAAACCTCCTGTGCCGGGTTCCGCGGCTGGAGGCCGTGGCCCAAATGGTTGAGCGGCAGTATCAAAACTGGCAAAGCTGCTCTCACTCCGGCCCCAAAGCCCACCTCATCGCCATGGGCGCCCAGATGTTACGCGCAGCGCTCGAGTTCGACCGGCTGACCGGAGCCGGTAGGTCTGCCGGTGAGGCGCTCGCCGCCATGCGCCGCGCCGAACGCGAATACCACCCCGACCTGCTTGCTGCCCTGGACAAGCTGAAGGACAGGCTCCCGCAACGAACCGGTCTCGGCGAGACGTCCGAAGAGTACATCCCGCTGAACGCCGACCAACACCTCTTCCGGCCCATCGCCGACCAGGTCGTGAAGTCCTTGAGGGACTAGATGTCTATCGAAAGAGTGAGAAGTATGTCCGCACGGAACTTAACTCCTTGGCATGAAATCGACTGCGTCGCGGACCTGGATCATCCAGATCATTACCGCGCCCTGTTTGAAGAAGCACGGATTGCCTACCACGAACTGGACGGCAAGGGTCGCATTTGTTACGTGAATCAAGCTGAATCTAACCTCCTAGGCCTGCGCATCGAGGATCTGATCGGCAGGCCGGTTTGGGACCTGCTGCCTCCGCAGGACCGCGAGGCCAGCCGGCTTCGGGTGATGGATAAACTCGCCGGCGGGGAACCGAGGCAGGGCTTTGAGGTGAAACTGCAGGGCCACGACGGACGCATGCGCACATTCTCCCTGCACGAAAGCCTGGTTCGAGACCGCGTAGGAAACATCTCCGGTATTCGCACGGCTCTGCTGGACATCACGGATCAGAGACGGGCCGAAGCGGCATTCGAAAAGTCCGAGGAGCGATTCCGGATAGCCGCGGAGAGCGTCAGCGATCTGATCTTCGAATGGGATCTTGTCACCGGGGCCCTGGAGTTCTTCTGGCAATCCACAAGCGCGAAGCGGGTCCTCCCCGCAAGCATCAGCGAGGTCAGGAAATGCATCCATCCGGCGGACCAGGGGCGAGTGGTAGCGGCCGCGCGGCGCCATACAGAGAGCCACGAGCCGTTCGAGGAGGAGTTCCGGCTGATCGACGCGGATGGCACGGTTGCCATCTGGAGCGTGCGCGCAAGGCGCCTGCGAGCGGAAAAAGGGGAGCCCATTCGATCACTCGTACTCGCCAAGGACGTCACGCTGATCCGGCAAAACGAGGAATCGCAAAGGATCCTCGCCCAAGCCGTGGAACAGAGTCCCGTGACCGTGGTCATCACGAATGCAGATGCGAATATCGAATACGCGAACCCTGCATTTGCGCAGACGAGCGGCTACACCGTGGAGGAAGCCATCGGCAAGAATCCGCGCATCCTCAAGTCCGGCGAGATGGGCCGCGAGCATTATAAAGTGATGTGGACGCAGATCCAAAATGGCGGGTGGCGCGGGGAGTTCCACAACAGGAGAAAGGACGGCGAGCTGTACTGGGAGGCCTCCTCTATCAGTCCAATACGCAACCAGGCCGGCGTCATCACGCACTACGTGGGGGTCAAAGAGGACATCACCGAGCGCAAGCGGGCGGAGGCGCGCATCGAGAAGACGCTCGTGCGGCAGCGGGGCGTCAGCCAGCTTCAGCACTCGCTCCTGGCCCAGGCTCCGCTGGAGGACAAACTCCGGAAGGTGGCCGACGCCATCGTCCGCCTATTCGACGCCGATTTCTGTCGCATCTGGCTGATCCGGCCCGGAGATTTATGTGATGGAGGCTGTCCGCATGCCGAGGTGCACGAGGGGCTGCACATCTGCCAGCACCGTGACCGGTGTTTTGCATTTGCTGGCGAGTTCCGGCCGCTACACCCACATCGACGGCCCAGGGCACCGGCGTGTTCCATTCGGGTGTTACAAGATCGGACGCGTCGCATCGGACCAGGAACCCAGGTTCGTCAGCAACGACGTCCAGAGCGATCCTAATGTTCACAATCATGCCTGGGCCCGCGAGCTGGGGCTGGTGTCGTTCGCGGGATACCAGTTGCGAACGCCGGGGGAAGAAACCCTGGGCGTTCTGGCCTTGTTCGCTAAACATCCGATCCTGGCCGATGAAGACGCCATGCTGGACGGAGTCGGGAGCACGGTGGCTCTGGTGGTCAAACGAGCCGCCGCCGAGCAAGCCTTGCACCGGAGTGAGGAACGCTTCCGCGAGATTGTGACCCACGCGGGTGAGGGAATCACCTTCGTGGATGCCGCGGAACGCTTCCAGTTTGCGAATCCAGCCGCCGAGGCCATCTTCGGCGTCCCTGCGAATGGTCTGGTGGGGAGAAGCCTGAAGGAATTCCTCAGGCCCGAGGAATTCCGCCGTGTCCTGGAGGAGACTGCAAAGAGACGTAGCGGCCTGAAGAGCAGCTACGAGCTGGAGATTGTGCGGCCCGACGGGGCCACGCGGCAGATTCTGGTGACAGCCAGTCCGAGCGGGGAGGGCGAGTTCAAGGGGGCCTTGGCGGTCATCCGCGACATCACCGAGCGCAAGGGGGCGCACGAGGCGCTCCGCAAGAGCGAGATGAAATATCGCCGCCTGTACCAGAGCGTGCGGGACGCCTTCGCGACCACTGACCTGAGTGGGCGCTTCCTGGAGTTCAACGGTGCCTACATGGAACTGCTCGGCTACACGGAAGAGGAACTCCGATCCAGTACCTACGTGGATCTCACGCCTGCCAAATGGCACGCGATGGAAGCTGAGATTGTGCACACTCAAGTCTTGCCGCGTGGGTACTCAGACGTATACGAAAAGGAGTATCGGCGCAAAGACGGGACCATCGTACCTGTGGAGCTGCGGACCTTTCTGGTGCGGGATGACGATGAGCAGCCAATCGCTGTGTGCCGAATCGCCCGGGATGTTACCGAGCGCAAGCGGGCGGAGGAGGCGTTACGTGCATCACGGCAGATGCACGATTCCATCGTGGAGATTGTCAATGTAAGGGTGTTCTGGAAGGACGAGAATCTCGTTTTCCTGGGTTGTAACGCGGCCTTCGCGCGCGATGCGGGATATGCCGATCCGAAGGACGTCATCGGGAAAGACGATTACCAGATGGGGTGGCGTGCGCAGGCGGACCTGTATCGCGCTGATGACCGCCAGATCATCGAGAGCGGCTGCCCCAGGCTTCTCGTCGAAGAACGCCAGACGACCGCTGAGGGAAACACCAGAACGCTTCTGGCGAGCAAGATGCCCCTGCGCAATTCCCAAGGGCAGATCAGCGGTGTACTCGGAACCTATCTGGACATCACCGAGCGCAAGCGGGCGGACGACGCGCTCAGGCTGGCGCAGCAGCAACTCGTCCAGGCTCAGAAGCTGGAATCCATCGGCCAGCTTGCGGCCGGAATCGCGCACGAAATCAACACGCCGATTCAGTACATCGGGGATAACGTAAGGTTCCTCGAAAGCTCTCTCGAGGAACTCAGCGGAGTGCTTCAATCATGCCAGTTGCTGGCATCCACCGAGGCCGCTCCCACGGATGAGGACCTGCAACGCCTTCGCCAGGCCGCCGCTGCCGCCGACCTGCCTTACCTCGTTGGCGAGATGCCCAAAGCGATTGTGCAAGTTCTGGAAGGCGTGGAACATGTCGCCAAGATCGTACGGGCAATGCGAGAGTTTTCGCACCCCGCGTCCGCCGAGAAGGTCGTGGTGGACCTCAACCGGGTAATCGAAAACGTAATCACGGTGTCCCGCAACGAGTGGAAGTACGTCGCGGACCTCACTGCGGATTTCGACCACAGCATTCCCGCAGTTCCCTGCCTGCCTGATGAGTTCGGTCAGGTGATTCTCAATTTGATCGTCAACGCATCTCATGCCATAGCCGAGGTGCTCGCGCAGAGGCGAGAGGGAAAGGGCGCCATTGCTGTACGTACACTTCGCGACGGCAACTGGGTGAAGATCCTGGTTCGGGACACAGGCTCTGGTATACCGGTGCCGATTCGCCATAGGATCTTCGACCCGTTTTTCACTACCAAGGATGTCGGGAAAGGCACCGGTCAGGGGCTGGCCATCGCCCATGACGTCGTGGTGAACAAACATGGCGGTCAGATCACGTTTGAAACAGAGGTCGGCGTCGGCACGACCTTCATTATCCGCATGCCTCTTGGAGGACCAGGTGAACCCGCTTAAGAGAGTCCTTTTCGTTGACGACGAGCCGAAGGTCCTCGACGGCCTCCGGCGCACGCTCTATGTTCTTCGCCATGAGTGGCGGATGGACTTTGTGTTGAGTAGTACGGAGGCTCTCGCGCGTTTAGCCGCCGAGCCATTCGACGTCATCGTGACGGACATGCGGATGCCCGACATGAGCGGAGCCGACCTGCTCGCTGAGGTGATCCGCCTTTATCCGCAGATGACACGCATCGTGCTCTCCGGGTCGTGCGAGAAGGAAATCGCGCTACAGTCGGCCGCCCTGGCGCACCAGTTCATCTCCAAGCCGTGCAATGCGGAGGTTCTGAAGAATGTGATCGATCGGGTTCTGGTGCTGCGTACGATGCTGTCCAATCCAGGTCTCCAGACTTTCGTTTCGCGGATCAAATCGCTGCCCAGCGTGCCAGTTCTCTACTACGCCCTGATGGAAGCCATCAACGACAAAGACGCTCCAGCGCGCAAGATAGGCGACATCATCGCAAAAGACCCGGCCATGAGCGCAAAGATCATCCAGTTGGTGAACTCGCCGCTCTTCGGCCTCCGGCGCCGCTTGGCCAATCCGAGCGAAGCCGCCGTGTATCTGGGCACGGATACGCTGCGCTCGCTCGCCTTGTCCATCGCGGTTTTCTCCCAGTTTCGTGCCGACGGGCCATTTCGGCCCTCAATTGACGATCTGCAGTCTCACAGCCTTCGGACCGCGCAACTGGCCCGGAGGATTGCGGTATCGCAAGCGCTGCCACAACCCCAAGTGGAGGAAGCGTTTTTGGGCGGACTTTTGCATGACGTCGGCAAACTCATGCTGATGGGTCACGACGCCGCGCAATACAACCAATGTATCGAACGGGCACGCTCCGCGGATGTGCCGCTGCCCGATATGGAGCACCAACTGTTCGGAGCAGATCATGCCGAGATAGGCATGTACCTGCTGTCGCTCTGGGGCCTTTCCTCTGGCGTGGTCGAGGCCGTGGCGCTTCACCACACGACCGGCGAATGGGATCAAGGAGAAAAACTAGGTGTCGCGGCAGCGGTACTGATCGCTAACGCCGTGGATCATGCGGCGACTTTGCAGACGGCGCCAGGACAGGAGCTCTCGGACCCGATGGAAACAGCAGATCGACTGGCCACTCGGCAGGTTCAGGTTGAGTGCAAGCCGTACCAACTGATGTAGAGGGCCTTGGCTGGCGGACTGGCTTCGCGTTAGCCCTGGCAGGCACCCGGCCCCCGGTTCACCCTCGGACAACCTCCTGGAAAAACGCCAAGGACCGCGCGGCGCATGCCTCCCAGCGAAAAGCGCGGGCACGCGAGCGCCCCCGGGCGGCCAGTTCCGCGCGCAGAGTGGGCGAAAGCAGCAGCCGGCTGAGGGCGTCGCGCAGTTCGCTGAGACTTTGGGGATCGATGAGTAATGCTGCGTCGCCGGTGATTTCCGGCAGCGACGAGACGTTCGAGGTGATCACGGGCGTCCCCGCCGCCATGGCCTGCGCCACCGGGAATCCGAAACCTTCGTAGAGCGAGGGATACGCAAAGACCGTGGCGGCGGCGGTGAGCGGCGCGATGTCCGGCTCCGGGATGTAACCCAGGTAGCGTACGCTGCGCACTCGCGCGGCGGTATCCGCGGACGCCCAGCCCATCGGTCCGGCCACCACCAGCTCGAATTCCTGGCGCACCGATGCCGGCAGAGCTTTGAAGGCGTACACCAGCATGTCGATGTTCTTGCGCGGCTCGATGGTGCCGATGAAGAGGACGAAAGGACGGTTGAGGCTGTACCGGGCGCGCACCGCGTCGATGGCTTCAACACTCACATCGAAGAACGGCGCGGCGATGCCCGAGTGAATCACCGTGATCTTCTCCGGCCGAAGCCCCAGAACGCGGACTGCATCGCTTTTGGTGCTCTCGGAGACCGCGATGAGGCCATCGGCGCGCAGCAGGGTTTTTTCAAAATTGCGGTCGGCGCGGAGGTTGGCGGCGGGATGCAGTTCTGGCATGAGCCAGCACGTCATATCGTGAATGGTCGCCGTGAGGCGGGCGCGGCGCGGCGGATGACGGGTCAGGCCTGAGGCATGGAAGACATCGGCGTCGGCGGCGAGCCAGTCGAGCACTGGTAGCGGAGTGTAGTTGGCCAAAGCCAGCGCGGCCAATCCCGTCCTGGTGCGCCACCCGCCGGCGATCGAGCAATTGTGCTTGAGCGGGCCGAAGCCGCTCAGGGCGGGGAAGGTGGCGATAGCGGTATCCCCTCCGGCGGCGCGGCGCAGATGCTCGATCCAGTGATACAGGTAGTTCTTGACCCCGGCGCTCCGGATGAGCAGAGGCACGGCATCGATCACCACGCGCATCCTCTCCAGTATGTGCTATATTGGCAGTTTATGAGAGCAGCCACCGTTGCCCGGCATCATCATCACCATCATGCCTGTATGCGACGGGTGGTGTTCTGATTTCGCTTGAAATCGAATTGGAAAGGACGCCCGCCGCGGGTTGCCCACTGGGCCCGGCGGGCTTTTTTATTGCAGCGACATGAACCTGGATTTTCAAAAATCGGACGGCCTCATCACCGCGGTTGTTCAAGACCACTCGACCGGGCGCGTCTTGATGGTGGGCTACATGAACGAAGAAGCCTTCGGCAAAACGGTGGAGACCGGCTTCGCCACTTTCTATAGCCGTTCGCGGCGCAAGCTGTGGCTCAAGGGCGAAAGCTCCGGCCACCGGCTGATGGTGAAAGAAATCTCGGCCGATTGCGACGGCGATGCCGTGCTGGTGAAGGTCGAGGCCCTCGGTCCTGGGGTGTGCCACGAAGGTTATCGTAGCTGCTTCTTCCGGCGCCTCGAAAATGGCGAGTGGAAGGTCGCCGAGGAGCGCACCTACGACCCTCATGCGGTCTACGGAGGCAAGTCATGAAACTCAAGCTGGGGATACCCAAGGGGAGCCTCGAAAACGCCACCATCGACCTGTTCCGCCGCGCGGGCTTTGCCATCACCACCAGCAGCCGGTCGTATTTCCCGGGCATCGACGATCCCGATATCGAGTGCATGTTGATCCGCGCCCAGGAAATGGCGCGCTACGTCGAGGATGGCATCCTCGACGCGGGCCTCACCGGGCGTGACTGGGTCATCGAGAACGAGGCCGACGTGGTGGCCGTGGCGGACCTGATCTACGCCAAGCAGAGCTTCGGCAAGGTGCGCTGGGTGCTGGCCGTCCCCGAGTCATCCAGCTTTCGCTCCGTGAAAGACCTTGAGGGGAAGATTATTGCCACGGAACTGGTGGCCACCACCAGGCGCTACTTGGCTGGTCACGGGGTTGCCGCCAAGGTGGAGTTCAGTTGGGGCGCCACCGAAGTTAAGCCGCCCGTGCTGGCCGATGCCATCGTCGAGGTTACCGAGACCGGCTCGTCGCTGCGCGCCAACAACCTCAAGATCATCGACACCGTGCTCGAATCCAACACCCAGTTGATCGCCAACCGGCAATCGTGGCTGGAGGAGTGGAAGCGGCGCAAGCTCGAAGACATGAAGATGCTGCTCGAAGGCGCCATCAACGCGCTGGGCAAGGTGGGCCTGATGCTCAACGTGCACCAGGACAACCTGGAGGCGGTTCTGGCCGTGTTGCCGGCGCTGAAGCGGCCCACCATTTCGCACCTGAGCGACCAGGAGTGGCTGGCCGTCAATACCATTCTGGACGAGTCCACGGTGCGCACCATCATTCCGAGGCTGAAGCAGGCGGGCGGCGAGGGAATTGTCGAGTACCCGCTGAACAAGATTGTGCTGTGATTCGAATTCTCGAGAGTAAAGATATCGGCGGTTTGCTGGCGCGCCGTGGAGCGCGGTTGATCGAAGCGGAAGCCGTGGTGCGCCCGATTCTGGAAGCCGTCCGCAAGCGCGGCGACCGGGCGTTGCTCGAATATGCGCGCCGGTTCGACGGGCTACGGCGGAAATCGGTACGCGTGCCCGAAGCGGAATTGCGCGCCGCGCGCCGGAAGCTGGCGCCAGGGTTTTGCCGCGCGGTGGAGACCGCCGCGGCCAACATTCGCGCCTATGCCCGGCGCCAACTGCCGCGCGAATGGTCGCGCGAAATCGAGCCCGGGCTGCGGCTGGGACAGATCGTGCGCCCGCTTGATACCGTGGCGGCCTACATTCCCTCGGGCCGTTACCCGCTGTTCTCCACCCTCATGATGACCGTGATTCCGGCGCAGGTGGCGGGCGTGCCCAACATCTGCGCGGCGTCTCCCCAGCCGGTGACGGAAGTCTTCGGCACGGCGTCGCTGCTGGGCGTTCGCCAGGTTTTTCAAATGGGCGGGGCGCAGGCCATTGCGGCCTTCGCGTTCGGCACCAAAACGGTCCCGCGGGCGGACCGCATCGTGGGACCCGGCAACATCTACGTGGCGGCTGCCAAGAAGCTGCTGGCGGGCGAGGTGGGCATCGATTTCATCGCTGGTCCGACGGAGATCCTGATCATTGCGGCCGAAGGGGATCCGCGGCGTCTGGCGGCGGACCTGCTGGCGCAAGCCGAGCACGATGTGGATGCCTCGGCGATTTTGCTGACCACCTCGAAACGGCTGGCTGCGGCCGTGGCCAGGGAGGTGGAGCGCCAGCTTGCGCTGCTGCCCGCGCCGGACGTGGCGGCCGAGTCCATTGCCAGGAATTCGGCGGTGATTCGAGTGCCCTCGCTCGAGCGGGCAATGGCGATTGCCAACCAGTTCGCGCCCGAGCACCTCAGCATTCCAGACGACCGCCTGCTCGCCCAGGTGAAGCACGCCGGAAGCGTGTTCGTGGGGCCGTTCAGTCCCGAGGCGGCCGGAGATTATGCTTCGGGACCCAATCACGTGCTGCCCACCAGTGGAGCGGCGCGCCAGCGCGGCGGCCTGGCGGTGACGGATTATCTCAAGGTGATTTCGGTGCAGCAGTTGAGCGCTGCTGCGCTCCAGCGTTTGGCGCCGGTCATCACCACGCTGGCGCGGGCCGAAGGCCTGGAGGCGCACGCCCGCTCGGTGGAGGTGCGCATCAAATGAACAGGCCTCCCAAGCTCCCCAAAGGCGCCATCAAGCCCCGGTCCGCGGTCCTCTCCATGGCCCCGTATTCTCCCCCCACCGCCGGGCGCGCGGACAAGCTGCGGCTCGATTTCAATGAGAACACCGTGGGCTGTTCGCCCCACGTCGTCAAAGCGTTGAAAGAGCGGCTCGACGCTGGCCGATTGGCGGTCTACCCGGAATATGGTGAGGCGAAAGCGGCCATCGCAGCTTACTTCCGCGTGAAGCCGGAGCAATTCATCTTCACCAACGGCACCGACGAAGCCATCCAGGTGCTCGTCAACACTTACGTCGATGACGGGCAGGAAGTGCTGCTGCTCAAGCCTTCCTACGCCATGTACCGTTTCTATGCACAGGTGGCCGGCGCGGCCATCGCGGAGATTGCGTACCAGCCGCCGGACATGGAGTTTCCGCTCCAGCAGGTGCTGGATGCCATCACGCCGCGCACTCGCGCCATCCTTTTGGCCAATCCCAACAATCCCACCGGCACGGGCGTCTCCCTGCTGGCGATCGAGCGCATCCTGCACCGCGCGCGAAAGGCCGTCGTCATGGTGGATGAGGCTTACTACGAGTTCTCGGGCGTCACCGCGCTCACCGAAATCGAGCGCGTGCCGCACCTGTTTGTGTGCCGCACGTTTTCGAAAGTGTTCGGCATGGCGGCGATGCGGCTCGGCTGCCTGTTTTCGCATTCCGCCAACATCGCGTTTCTGCGCAAGGCGCAATCCCCTTACAGTGTGAATTCCCTCGCCGTCGAGGCGGCGCAGGCGGCGGTCGAGGATACGGCGTCCGTTCAAAACTACGTTGCCGAGGTCCTGGCGGCGCGCGAGTTGCTGTGTCTCGGCCTCGAGAAGCTGGGCATACGCTACGTGCCCAGCTCCGCGAATTTCGTGCTGGGACAATTCGGTAAGCGCGCCATCGAGGTGCGCGACGCCCTGCGCGGCGAGGGAATCCTGGTGCGCGATCGCAGCTATGAAGCGCCCGGATGCGTGCGCATCACGGTGGGAACGCGCGCCCAGACGCGCCGTATGCTGGCGGCGCTGAACGAGGTCTGGAACAAATGAGCCAGCCGCTCTTGGTTTTCGATATGGACGGAGTGCTGGTGGACGTCACCGAATCCTACCGCGAGACCATCGCGCGCACAGTGGTGCACTTTACCGGTGTCGAGATCACCCCCGAGCAGATTCAGGATTACAAGAACCGCGGCGGCTTTAACGACGACTGGAAGCTCTCCCACCACATCATCGCCAGCGCCGGCGTGAGCGTGCCCTTCGACGACGTGGTGGAGCATTTCCAGAAACTCTTTCTCGGCAATGGCGCGGACGGGCTGATCCTGCGGGAGCGATGGGTTGCGCGCCCCGGCGTGCTGGAGAAACTCAACCAGCGATTCCGTTTCGCCATCTTCACCGGCCGTCCGAAGGCGGAGGTCGAGCTGACCTTGAATCGCTTTGCGCCGCGGCTGGTGTTCGATCCGATCATGGGTATGTACGAAGTGTCGAATCACAAACCAGCGCCCGATGGCCTCGTCGAAATCCGCAACGCTGGCGCCGGCTCGAAGCTGTACTACATCGGCGACACGCCGGATGACGCGCGCTGCGCACGGGCGGCGGGGGTCCCGTTCATCGGCGTCGCGGCGCCGTCGAATCCACGCTATCTCGACCTGGTGTTTCTGTTTCAGGCGGAGGGCGCGTTCGCCATTGTGGACGACATCAATTACCTGGAAGAGGTGTTCTCGTCATGAGGAGCGCTACCGTTCGGCGCGATACCAGGGAGACGCGGATTTCCGGCGCGCTCAAGATCGAAGGCCGCGGCAAGTATGAAATCTCCACCGGCATCCGCTTCTTCGACCACATGCTGGAGTTGTTCGCCAGGCACGGCGGCTTCGACCTGAAGCTGCGCGCCGATGGCGATCTGGACGTGGATCAGCACCACACCGTGGAAGACGTGGGCATCGTGCTCGGTCAGTTGTTCTCGAAGGCCCTGGGAGACCGCAAGGGCATCAACCGCGCGGGCTACTTCGTGATGCCCATGGACGAGACGCTGGCGGTGGTAGCGCTGGACTTGGGCGGCCGGCCGGCGCTGGTCTACCGGGACCTGGTGAAGGTGCGCCTGGTGGGCGATCTGCAAACCGAGTTGGTGGAGGATTTCTTCAGCGGTTTTGTAAACCACGCCGGCGCGAATCTGCACGCCAGGGTGCTTTACGGGCGTTCCAGCCACCACAAGATCGAAGCTGTTTTCAAGTGTTTCGCGCGGGCCATGAAGTATGCCTGCTCCAAGGACGCGCGCCTGAAGGGCCAGCTTCCCTCCACCAAGGGGCTTCTATGATTGCCGTTTTCGATTATGGCGCGGGCAACTTGCGTTCGGTCGAAAATACCCTCGGCGAGCTTGGCTCGGAGTATACCCTGGTCCGGGATTCCGAAGGTTTGCGCGTGGCGTCCAAGATCATTCTGCCCGGAGTGGGCCATTACGGGCAGATGATGCGCGCCCTCGATGCGCTGGCCGTGCGGCAGACGTTTCTCGAGCGCATCGGCGCGGGCGTGCCGTTCCTGGGCATCTGCCTCGGGTTGCAGGCTCTGTTCGAAGCCAGTGAGGAGGCCCCGGAGGCCCGTGGCTTGGGTCTTTACGAAGGTGTGGTGCAGCGGTTCCCACTGGGCGCGCGCGTTCCGCACATGGGTTGGAATGAGTTGGAAGTGCGCCGCGACTCGCGATTGCTGCGCGGCCTGGATTCGCGCCCGTTCGTGTATTTCGCGCACAGCTATTATGTGCCGGAGAACGCCCGTGCCGCGGCGGCGTGCACCTACGAGGTGCCGTACACCGCGGCGCTCGAGGCCGGCAACGTGTTCGGCGTGCAATTTCATCCGGAGAAGTCCGGGCCGGTGGGTTTGAAGATTGTGCGGAACTTCGTGGAGCTACCGTGTTAGCCAAGCGCATCATCCCCTGTTTGGACGTTACCGCCGGGCGCGTCGTCAAGGGCGTCCACTTCGTCAATCTGCGCGACGCGGGCGATCCCGTCGAGTTGGCCGACCGCTACAACCGCGACGGCGCGGATGAGTTGGTGTTCCTCGACATCACGGCCTCCAGCGATGCGCGCGAAATCATGGCGGATGTAGTGGCGCGGACGGCTCGAAAGGTCTTTATTCCACTGGCGGTGGGCGGCGGCATCCGCGCGGTTGCGGACGCGCGGCGCATCCTGATGTCGGGCGCGGACAAGGTATCGGTGAATACCGCGGCGGTGCGCCGGCCGGAGCTGATTACTGAGCTGAGCCGGGAATTCGGCGCGCAGGCGGTGGTGCTGGCCATCGACGCGCGGCGGCACGGGGCGGGGAAGTGGCACGTCTACACGCGCGGCGGCCGCGACGATGAAGGCATCGACGCGGTCGAGTGGGCGGCACGCGGCGAGTCGCTCGGCGCCGGCGAGATCCTGCTCACCTCCATGGATACCGACGGCGTGCAGGACGGCTTCGATTGCGCGCTCACCCGAACGGTGTCGCGGGCCACGCACATTCCCATCATTGCCAGCGGCGGGGCGGGGAAGCCGGAGCATTTCGTCCGCGTCCTGACGGACGGCTGCGCCGACGCGGCGCTGGCGGCTTCCATCTTCCACTACGGGACTTACACCGTGAACCAGTTGAAGGAAGAGTTGGACAGACGCGGCATCCCCGTGAGGCCGCCGGCATGATTCTCCCCTGCATCGACCTGATGGATGGCAAAGTAGTGCAGTTGGTCCAGGGGCGCGAGAAGGCCCTCGAGGGTGGCCCCCCGGACGAGATGCTGCGGAAGTTTTCGGCCTTTCCCCAGATCCAGGTGATCGATCTCGACGCCGCCATGGGCCGCGGCTCGAACGACGGTATAGTTCGGATGCTGGCATCGAAAGCCATCACGCGCGTAGGCGGCGGCGTGCGCACCGTCGAGCGCGCGCAAGCGTTGATCGAGCAGGGCGCGCACAGAGTGATCGTGGGAACATCCGCGTTTACCAGGACCGGCGTCCATGAGCCGTTCTTGGCGGCGCTGCGGGATGCGGTGGGCCGCGAGCGCCTCATCATCGCCGTGGATTCGAAAAACGGGCGCATCGTGGTGAAGGGATGGCGCGAAGCCACGGAGTTCACGGCGGAGGAGGTGTTGCGCTCGCTCGAACCTTATTGTTCCGGCTTTCTCTGCACCTATGTGGACAAAGAAGGAATGATGCAAGGCACGGACCTTGATTGGTTTCACCGGCTGCGCGCGGCGACCACTCTGGAGTTGACCGCGGCCGGCGGAATCACCACCATGGACGAAGTGCGCGCCCTGCTGGCGATGGACATCCACGTGGCGTTAGGGATGGCGATCTATACCGGCCGGTTGCGGCTGGAAGAGCTGGCGGCGCTGCGTTAGCAAATCCGCGGTAACTGGTCGCCCGCCAGCATGTCCACAATGCGGCTGGGGCCGAGCAGCGTGCGCATGGTCACCATGCCCGGGTGCGCGGCCGTGACGCTGCCGATCACGCACCCATCTCGCCCAAGCGGATGGCTCCGCATGGCGGCCAGCACCGCGCCGGCGGCGGCGGCGTCCACCATGGCGATCAGCTTGCCTTCGTTGGCCACATAGAGCGGGTCCAGGCCGAGCAGCTCGCAGGCGCCGCGCACCGCTTCGCGAACAGGGATGGCGCTCTCCTCGATCTCAATTCCCACGCCGGACTGCCTGGCGATTTCGTTCAATGAGCTCGAGACGCCGCCCCGTGTGGGGTCGCGCAGCGTGTGAATCCGGCGGTCGGTCGCGAGCATGGCGGCCACCAGCGTGTCGAGCGCCGCCGAGTCGCTCTCCAGCTCGGTTTCAAACTCCAGGCCTTCGCGCTCCGAAAGAATGGCCATGCCGTGTTCGCCGATCGGTCCGCTCAGAATCACGCAATCGCCGGGCCGCGCGGCGCTGGCGGATAGCTCAACGCCCTCGGGCACCAGGCCAATGCCCGTGGTGTTGATGAAGATGCCGTCGCCGCTGCCCTTTTCCACCACCTTGGTGTCGCCGGTGATGATCTGGACGCCGGCCGCGCGCGCCGCCCCCGCCAGCGAATCCACCACGCGGCGCAGCGTGTCCATGGGCAACCCTTCCTCCAGAATGAACGCCACCGTCAGGAAGAGCGGCTGCGCTCCGCCCATGGCCAAATCGTTGACCGTGCCGTGGACTGCCAGCGAGCCTATATCGCCGCCACGGAAAAACAGCGGCTTGACCACGAACGAGTCGGTGGTGACGGCCAGCTTCGCGCCGCCTATGCTGACCACGCCCTGGTCGTCCAGCCGCTCGAGCACGGGGTTCCGAAACGCGGGAAGGAAAATGCTCTCGATCAGCTCGGCGCTCAGTTTGCCGCCGCTTCCGTGGCCGAGCAGAACTTTGTCCGTGGTGACCAGTGGCACAGGGCACATCATGACGATTTCACGCTATCGCGCCGGTATTGATAATACGCGGCGCAGGCGCCTTCCGCCGAAACCATGGGCGCTCCCATCGGGTGCTCGGGCGTGCAGCGGACGCCGAAGGCGGGGCAATCCACGGGCTTCTTCAGGCCTTGCAGCACTTGCGCGCTGATGCACTCGGCCGGCTCTTCCACCACCGTGTCCGCCAGGCCGAAGATTCTCTCGGCGTCGTGTTCGGCGAACTCGGCACGCAGGCGGAATCCGCTCTGCGGAATCATCCCGATGCCGCGCCACTTGCGGTCCGTCACCTCGAATACCTCCCGCAAAACCTTCTGCGCGGCGCGGTTGCCTTCCCGGCTCACCGCGCGGACATACTGATTTTCAGTCTCCGCGCGGCCTTCCTCCAATTGCGTCACCAGCATCCCGATGGCCTCGATCAAATCCACCGGCTCAAATCCGCCCACCACAATAGGAACCCGGTATTGCTTGCTGAGCACCTCGTATTCCCAATAGCCCATCACCGTGCACACGTGGCCCGGCGCAATGAATCCCTGGACGCGATTAGCGGGGGATTCGAGCAGCAGGCTTATGGCGGGCGGCACCAGAACGTGGGAGACCAGCATAGAGAAGTTCCGCAGCCCCTCCCGTTTGGCCTGCAAAACCGCCATGGCGTTGGCCGGGGCCGTGGTCTCGAAACCGATTCCGAAAAACACCACGCGCCGCTCCGGGTTGGCGCGCGCGATTTTGACGGCCTCCATGGGCGAATAGGCGATGCGCACGTCGCCGCCCGAGGCTTTGACACGCAGCAGGTCGGTAGCCGAGCCGGGCACGCGCAGCATGTCGCCGTAGGAAACGAAGATCACCTCCGGTTGCGAGGCGATTTGAATGGCCTTGTCCACCACTTCGAGCGGCGTCACGCAAACCGGGCAGCCGGGGCCGTGCACCAGCTCGATCTGGGGCGGGATCAAGGTGTCGATCCCGTATCGCATCAGGGTGTGGGTCTGCCCGCCGCAGATCTCCATGAGGACCCACGGCCGCGTCGTTTTCCGTTCGAGGCCGGCAAGCAGGGCGCGCGCAATCTTGGCATCCCGGTACTCGTCGATGTACTTCATGGGCCTTCTTCCAGCTTACCGCGCAGTACTCTGGAAACGAGGCGCACGACGGTGAGAGTTGCCGCTCATGCGGTTCCCGCGGTTGCTTGCGAGGGCGATCGGGCCGGTGTACCGTAAGAGTTGTGAGCCCTCTCGATAACATCTTCGAGGATCTGAAGGCTTTGCCGCCGGACAGGCTGGAAATGGCCGCCGATTTCATCCGGCGGCTCAAACCGATCAGCGAGGTAGAGCGGGAAGCGGCTCTCGCCCGCACGTTCGGATGCCTCTCGCCGGAAGAAGCCGACGAAATGGAAAGGGTCATCGAGGAAGGCTGCGAACAAATCAATGAACGTGGCTGGTAGTGTCCTGGTGGACACCAACGTCGTGGTCGCGTACTTTCGCGGTGACCAGGTTATACATCCACACTTCGCCGGAGTCACCCCCATGTACTTGCTCTGGGTAGTGCTTGGCGAACTTTATTTTGGCGCGCAAAGGGCACAGCGGCGGCAGGAACAGCTCGCATACATCCACGACCTTCTGACATACGCCGTGGTTTTGTTCCCCGACCAGGACACCACCGAAATGTACGGCCAGGTAAAAGCCGAACTCGCAGGGCTGGGTAAACCCATTCCGGACAACGATCTCTGGATTGCGGCGGTGGCGAGGCAGCATGACTTGCCATTGGCAACCAGGGACGCGCATTTCGCGCAGGTGCCGGGATTGAAGACCATGGCCTGGTGAATGGCGAGGAGGCACCATGTTGCGATACCCGGTCACCCTGGAACGCGATACCAACGGAACCGTGCGGGTCGAATTCCCCGACGTTCCCGAAGCCAATACCTTTGGCGAGGATGCCGACGAAGCGCTCATGCAGGCCGTGGACGCACTGGAAAGCGCCCTGAGCATGTACATTGAGGATCGCCGCGACATTCCCAAACCTTCGCCAGTGAAGCCGCGGGGTAAAGCCGTAATCCTGCCTGCCTTGACCGAAGCGAAACTGGCGCTGTATACCACCATGCGCGCCAATCGCGTAGGAAAAGCCGAACTCGCACGCGCCTGAACTGGCATCTCCCCCAGGTGGACCGCTTGCTCGGCCTGCTCCACGCCTCCCGGCTCGATCAGCTTGAAGCGGCATTCCGTGTGCTCGGCAAACGCCTGGCCGTCGGGATCCGGGAAGCCGCTTAACGGCGTTCGCACATCTTCGAGGACAGAGGCTTACCGGGCCTCAAGACACAATTGCGTCGGCTGGGCCAGTGCAGGGGCCGAACAGCCTGCAGCGAGCGGCCTCGCCCGGGGTACAGGTTTTAGCCTCCGGTGGTTGCAACAGGCGGATAAAGCTGAAACACCTTTTGCGGCTCATCATTGTGCGGCACAAAGAGAAATATCCGATCGAACGCACCAGGATCGTCGCCGATGAATTTGGTCCCGGCACGTGCCGCGTCCGCGAATTTGAAATCAAGCGTCTCCACAGGGCTGTTATATCCCAAGGCCAAGTCATAGTGCACCAGCAGGTGGAATTCGCTCAGGCCGTCCGGCCGCGCGGCATATTTCTGGATTTGTCACGGAGACGGGCGCGCAGCGCTTCCACCATCGACTGCTCCGAATACGACCGACTCCCGCATGGAAACGTGAGCCAACCTTGACCTCCCTTTGCTGACGACGGTCCGCGCGCGGAGCGCGCAAAGAATCTCACCTGGAACAGGTATTTCGCCAGCGTCGGGTAACGGCTGAAATCCGTCCAGCAGCAGCGCTGCGGCCACTGCCATTCCTCTTCCCCGTTCCACCCGCGCCTTCGTCTGTTGGCTTGATACGCGCCCTCGGCAGCGTCCGCAGCCAAGCGTAGTGTATATGCTCCGTGTGATTCGGCGGCTCGGGACGAAGGGCCTTTCGGATTGACTGTTCAATCGCCTCTATTGCCTTCGCGTCCGTTATCTGCCCGTTGTCGAGCCATCCCGTCAACTCAAGGCCGACCTGTAGGCCCGCTTCCGTGGTGCACAGCACGTCTGGCGGGTCTTGCTTCGGTTGGCTCCAGTTCGTGATCTTGTCGCCCGCGAATGCCGGGGCCGCGTTCAGGAACGCGGCGAACGTGTTCTTTTCAGCAGCAGGATTTCCCACGCAAACCCCGTTTCCTCTATTTTAGGTCATCCCGCCGCCGGAAAAAAGGAGGTTTGCCGGAGGCGGCGGCCCGATTGAAGCCGAACAAAACTAAAGGTCGTCATCGATCATCTTGTCCTTGCCGTTTGGCCTCACGGCACTCTTGTCAAGAACGGAGGTCGTCGAAGAGAGCGCTTTGGGATATACCGCGGTCATACTCCAGCTTGCCCAACGGCCGTCCCGTTTGTAACGACGCGAATAGCCGGCCACCATGAACCAATCCAGGTCATCGTCGCCGTAAGTATCTACATAGTCGTGCAAATCGTCCTCGCGGATAGGTATCACGAGGTCAGAAGGGCTCGGTTTGTAGGAGTGGCCGGAAGAAGCATGCCAGTCGAAACGGCCATCTCTCGCACGAATGATGATCGTCTTGTGGGACAGTAGGACTGCGAGCTTCTCCGGCGACGCCGGGCCAAACTCCGAAACGCTGTCCTGTTTCTCGTCGGCCTCCAAGGACTCACCCCCAAATAGTTCGCGTCACCTTGGTTCCAGCAGGGGCACCCAAAAACGCGAGCGTGTCAATTGCCGAGTACAGGAGCGCCAATGTAGCATGTTGCGCCGGTTACTACAACATGACGTCCTTTATGCCGTGTAATCCATAGAAATTATTGTAGATAAGGAACCTCACAATACCACGCACGGCCCGGCCCGTGCGCGTGGGCGGTCCCGGTGCGCGGGCAATCTTCGCGTCGCGATACTCGTCGATGTACTTCATGGGTCTCCTTCCAGCTTACCGCGCGCTACTCTGTTAGTATGACCAGACGTACCGCTGTAGGGCTCCTGGGAGGAGCCATCCCCGCGTTGGCCACCCCACAACCGCAACAACCGGAGATCCCCATAGCGCCGGGACCTTTCCAGGCTACGCGTCAGTCCTTGATGAAGTACGAGATCCCCGACTGGTATCGCGATGCCAAGTTCGGCATCTGGGCGCACTGGGGACCGCAGTCGGCGCCCGAGATGGGCGACTGGTACGCGCGGCAGATGTACATACAGGGGCACCGCCAGTACAACTATCACGTCAAGACCTACGGCCACCCGTCGAAGGTCGGTTATAAGGATGTGATACCTACCTGGAAGGCCGAGAGCTTCGACCCCAACTATCTGTTGGGGCTCTACAAAAAGGCCGGGGCGAAGTTCTTCGTCAGCATGGGCGTGCATCACGATAATTTCGACTTGTGGAATTCGAAGCATCAACCGCGTTGGAATGCCGTGGCCACCGGGCCCAGGAAGAACATCGCCCAGATGTTCAGAGACGCGGCATTGAAGCAAGGCCTGCGTTTCGGCGTCAGCCAGCACCTGCACGCCAGCTACGAATGGATGGCCACCTGCTTCGGCGCCGACAAGACCGGCCCATATGCGGGGGTGCCGTACGACGGCAACGACCCCCGGTACGTGGACCTGTATCATGAGAAGCACCAGCCGGCAGCGCAGCCTGGGGACGTGAGTCAGGTGCCGGAGTCGTGGAAGCGGCAGTACTTACTCCGGCTTCAGGACCTCATCGACCAACTCCAGCCGGATCTCATGTACCACGATGGCGTGATTCGCTTCGAACGCTACGGGCTAAGCCTTGTGGCACATCTTTACAACCAGAGCGCCCGCTGGCACGGCGGCCAGGTGGAAGCCGTATACACCAGCAAGGGCATAGAAGACTGCCAGCGGGGAACTTGCGTTCTGGATTTCGAGCGCGGAATTGCCCAGGGCATCTGGCCCAACTCCTTCCAGACGGACACCTGCATCGGCGGTTGGCACTACGACCGGGACATCACGTACAAGACGCCCAAGCAGTGTATCGACATGCTGGTCAACGTAGTCAGCCGGAACGGGACCCTTCTGTTGAACTTTCCTCTGAAATCGGACGGAACGCTGGATTCGAGAGAGATGTCGATCCTCTCCGCCATCACGGATTGGATGTCCGTCAACGGCGAAGGCATTTATGGCACGCGCGCCTGGAAGGTCTGCGGCGAAGGCCCCAGCGTGGAGGGAACCGTGAGAGATACCAGCGTCTATAAGCCGCTTCCTCCCATCTCCGATTCGTCTCCCGGCGCTACGCGCTCAGCCGGCGCTCGCGACAGCGGCAAGCCGTTCACAGCGCTGGATGTCCGTTTCACCGCCAAGGGCAACACGCTCTATGCCTTCGTGATGGGCTGGCCGGAACGGGAGGCCGTCATTAAGTCTCTGGCGTCGCCGGGCAAGATCGCCAACGTGGAACTGCTGGGGTTCAAGGGGAAATTGCGATGGTCGCAGGATGAATCCGGCCTGAGAGTCTCTATGCCCGCCGAAAAACCCTGCGACCACGCGATTGTGCTGAAGATCGCTCTGGGGACCATGGAGGCCCGCTACATCATGCCCGCAGACATGTGGTCCCACTCCGTGGTCGGCTCGAAGAAGCCCGGCCGCTTCAGCCACTTCTTGAGACCTTCCAGGTCGTAATCGTGGCCCATGCCCGGAGTATCCGGCACCGTCATGAAGCCGTTGACGATAACCGGTTTCTGCCAGCCAGTCACCACGGAAAAGAACTCGTCGATGTGGTCGCAGTCGTGTATCTCGAGAGCCATGAACTGCTCGCAAGCCGCGGCCGCATGCACCGAGGCGAAGCAACACGTGGGGTTGTTGTGGTTGTGGAACGCCGTTGCGATGCTGTATTGAGTGGCAAGATCGGAGATCTTCTTGGCCTCGAGGATGCCGCCGCATTCCGCCACGTCCGGGTGAATGATGGATACCGCTCTCTTCTCGAAGAGATCCTTGAATCCAGTGGCGAGGTAGACGTCCTCGCCCGTGCATATCGGCTGGTTGCAGGAGTTCTTGATCCGAACGAGGTCATCGGTGTGTTGCCACGGTACGGGATCCTCCACCCAAGCCAACTTGTATTTCTCCGTAACCTTGCAGCACTGGATGAGGGTCTCGACGTTGAAGTTGCCTACGTGGTCACAGGCGAGGGGGATATTATACCCCACCTTCTGGCGAACCGCGGCGCAAAAATCAGCGATGTTCTGCAGACCCTTCTCGGTGATTTGACCGCCGTTGAAATAGGTGCTCCCATAACCTCCCATCCCCATTCCGCCCATCCCCATGCCTCCCGGACCACCCCTGCCGCCCTCACCGCCTCTGCCTCCCTCACCTCCCCTACCTCCCTGACCTTCCATCCCCTGACCACCCCTACCGCCCCGACCGGCCGCAGCCTGAGCGGCGGCAGGCGAAGCCGGCGGCCGGATCACGTTCTCCGCGCCGGCGATGGACCCAAAGTTCAGGTCCATTTTGAGGAACTTGAACCCGCCGGACGAAGGCGTCTCGGGGATGCGCTCGAGGAGGTGATTGGCCATTTCATCGGCCTTTATCGACGACGTTGTGTCGGCATAGAGGAGAACCCGGTCGCGGAACTTGCCCCCCAGCATCTGCCAGACCGGAACCCCCCAGGCTTTGCCCGCCAAGTCCCAACAGGCCATCTCCACTGCCGAGACGCCGCCGCCCGTGACCCCATTTCCCCCGTGCTGCTTGATCCTGGACAAGATGGAGGCGACATCGCAGGGGTTCATTCCCACGATTAGCCTTTTCAGCTCCAACGCGTAGGTCATGCTTGCCTGCGCACGCACATCGCCCCACCCGTAAATGCCCTGGTTCGTCTCCAGCCGGAAGAGGTACCGGAGATCCCTTTCATAAAGCGGCGAGGCAATGACCCCCCGCATATCTGTGATTCGCAGCGCCGACGGCTTCGAATTCGTGTTCATCTGCCCCGAAATAGACTCGAGGTCAGCATGGGTGATTAGGCTTCCCGCGGCGATTGCCGAGGTTGCCGAGGTTGCGGTAGTAAGCATTTTTCTGCGCGAAATACCGGAAGATTCGTCTGACATAATCGGATTCTCCTGAAGTTGCAGTCTAGCACGAAGCCTTTGCCGCAGGCCCAACCGCCGGTGTACGGGAAGAGCACCGTCCCAGCAACCGGAAGGCCGAGTCGATTGAGCCTCTGCGGCCGGCCCGCGCGTGGCACATGGATCCAGTTTCGACACTCTTCCACAGCTCCCCGCGTCGGCCTTCAGAGGAGCGGCGGCCGAGCCCTGGAAGAGTGACGATCCGGGCGCGGATCAGTAACCGCGCGCCTTGTCTACCACGTTCATCAGCGGCAAGCCGTGCGCGTAACGGCGCACGTTGTCCGCCAGCAGCCCCATGTGACGGATCTGGCGTTCGGGCGAGTATCCACCGCTGTGTTGAGTGAAGATCATGTTCGGGCATCCCCACAGAACGCCAGTGGCTGGATACGGCTCGGTCGGCCCTGGGTCCGATCCGGCGCCCGCGATCCGGCCTTCCTTCAGGGCGGCCGCCAGCGCATTCTCGTCCATCAGCGGTCCCCGCGACATGTTGATGAAGTACGCCGTCTTCTTCATGGCCCGGAACACCTTATCGCTGATCATCCCCCGGCTCACCGGTGTGCTGGGGCAGCAGCAGACCAGCACGTCCACCTGGGGCGTCATCTCCAGCAGCCACTCGGGCTCGCGCAGCGTGTCGACGAACACCGGTTTGGCCATAGGTTTAATATCCACGGCCAGCACCTTCATGTCTAAGCCATAGTGTGCGATCTTCGCCATGGCTTGCCCCAGGCCGCCCATGGCCACCACGCCCATGGTCTTGCCCCCCATCTCCACCAGATCCCGCGCGGGCTTCCACTCCTTCCTCTGGAATTGCGGAAAGTAGTACTTCTGGAGCCCGCGGGTCAGGGACAACAACATCGCAAAGCATGTCTCCCCGAGCGCCGGCGCGTACATCCGTGCCATGTTTGTCATGGCGCAAGGATGGGCCACCAGCTCTGGAAACATCTCCCTCTCCAGCCCGGCTTCCAGGTTCTGCACCCACTGCAAGTTCTTGGCCTTGGCCAGCGTGGTAGCGTTGAGCTGGCCGAAAACCACGTCGCACTCGGGCAGCAGCTTGTTCATTTCGTCCTGGCTGGTGGGCGTGAAGATTTCAACGTTGCCCTTGCCCCCGGCCTTGAGCTGTTCAAGTTCCGCCGGCGTGAAGCCCGGTGTGGGTCCGACACGTGTACACAAGATCCGTATCCTTGCCGGTGGCGGGTCGAATATTCTGATTCTGTCTGAGGTGTCCGCTGCAATCATAGCGGGCGCCATCGGAGCCGCAGCCGCGGCTGCCATAAACAATCTTCGCGATACCGAATTATCGGTCATAATCGTCTCCTTCTGTTTACATCGGTCGCGGTCTCCGCGACTTCCCAAAATAACAATTCCCGGAGCACCCTGTCGAGCGCCTGGCCCTATCGCCTCAGGCGAACCAGCTCAGCTTACGTTCGGGAAACGGAGCCAGGGCGCGACTGCGTCGCGGCGCTCGACCATGCAGATACTCCCGCCATTGAACCAGCGCGCCATTCGTTGCGATTGATGCGCGCGCCGTCCTCACTTCTTCTTGCTGGCGGCTGGCGCGTTGCGCACCCACTTTTGCACGCGCAGGTTCTTAATCTCAGCTACGTAGATGCTGCCTTCCGAATCCACGGCGATTTCGTGTGCAAAATCAAGCTTGCCCGGCGACTTGCCAAAGGAGCTCATCACCCCTAGCACCTTGCCCTCCAGGCTCAGCTTCGAAATGCGGTTGTACAAACCGTCGCACATATAGATCGCGTTTTCCTTGGCGACGTAATAGACCCCCCAGGGCTGGCCGATGTCGGTCCACTTGGCGATGAACTTGCCCTCCGCGTCGAACACCTGCATCCGCGAGTTGGCCCGGTCGGCGATGTACACGATCCCCTTGGAGTCGATCGTTACGGAGTGCGGCAGGGTGAACTGGCCATCCCCATTACCCGGGGTTCCCCAGTGCCGAATGTACTGGCCATCTTTGTTGAACTCGATTACGCGCGAGTTGCCGTAACCGTCCGTGACGTAGAAATCACGGTTGGGCAGAAACCAGAGGTTGGTCGGCCGGTTGAAACCGACTTGGCTGTCGTTGTTGCTAGGGCCGCCCTGACGATTGCCTATCACCATCAGGCGCCGCCCCTGCTGGTTGAACTTGTGGAGCAGGTGGCCGTCGACGTCTATCAGCCAGATGTTGCCATCCGGGTCCACGCGAATTCCGTGGGAGCCGGTGCCATGGTTGGCGGATGGCGTCATGCGAACCGTGTCGTCGCTCCACGATTGAATGAACTTGCCGGTCTTGTCGAATTCCATGATGGGCCAAGCCCCGCGGTTGGCGATCCACACGTTGTCCTGCTTGTCCACATCCACCCCGGAGCACTCGCCGAAGTTGTAGCCCTTCGGCAGGTCCGGCCAGTTGGCCACCAGGTGGTACGGCAACTGCGGACCGGTCTGGAACTTCGCTGCGAGCTCTTCCGCCACTGACGCCGGGGTCCGATCGGGCCGGATCGCCGGTGCGGCCGCCCCCCCTCGCGCTTGCCCCACTGCGGGAGGCTGTGCCAGCGGCGATACGAACATCAACACTAGCGCCAAAACAACGACGTAAAATCGAATCTGCATAATCCACCTTTCGTTACGCAAGGATGTAGTGATGTTGCTCCTGCGTATCCGACCTAGTGTACCAGCTTGCGGGCATGCCGGGTAGGGCAACCGGTCCGATTGTCCGATTCCTCGCCCAAGTGGATCAGTAACCGCGCTGTTTGTCCACCACGTTCATGAGCGGCAAGCCGCTCGAGTAACGCCGGACGTTTTCGGCCAGCAGCCCCACCAGACGGCTCTGGCGTAATGGCGCGTATCCCGAGGTGTGGCAAGTCATGATCAGGTTCGGGCAATCCCAGTACGCGCCTGTGGTTGGATACGGCTCGGGGTACACTACGTCCAGCCCCGCGCCGGCAATCCAGCCTTCCTTCAGTGCCTGCACCAGCGCCGTTTCTTCCACCGTCTCTCCCCGCGAGATGTTGATGAAGTACGCGGTCTTCTTCATCGCCCGGAACACTTTCTCATTGAACATCTTCCCGGTTTCCTTGGTGTAGGGCGCCGAGCATACCACTACGTCCGCCTGCGGGATCATCTCCATCAGCCACCCCGGCTCGCGCAGCGTATCCACGAAGATCGGTTTGGCCATGGGTTTCGCATCCGTGGCCAGAATCCGCATATTGAAACCATAGTGTGCGCGCACAGCCGTGGCCGACCCCAGGCCGCCCAAGCCCACGATCCCCATGGTCATGCCATCGATCTCTACCAGGTTCCGCTCGGCATTCCACGTCCGCTTCTCGAACTGCGGAATGTAGTATTTATTGAACCCGCGCGTCAGGCTCAATATCATCCCCATGACTGTTTCCGAGATGGGCGGAGCGAATACCCGGGCCCCGTTGGTCACCACAACATCGCTCTTGATCAGCTCCGGAAACAGCACTGAGTCAACACCTCCTTCGACAGCCTGCAGCCACCGCAGGTTCTTGGCCTTCGCCAGCATCTCCGCGCTGATCGCGCCGAAAATGACGTCGGCCTCCGGCAGCAGTTTGTTCAATTCGCCGGCGTTGGCCGGCACCGTGATCTGAACGTCCTTCCCCTGGGACTGGATTTGTTTGATCTCCGCCGCCGTGTACGTGGGGGGCGGGACTACGTATGAGGCCGCTGCCGTCACGATTCGGACCCGCTGGGGTGGCGGATCGAATATCGCAATTCTGTCCGAGGTGTCCGCGGCAAGCAGGGCGGGTGCCGCCGGAGCTGCCGCTACGGCTGACAGGAACAATCGACGAGATACCGAATTATCGGTCATAATCTTCTCCTTTTCTGCACATCGGTCGCGCCTTTCGGAGTCCTCCGCGGGTGTGACCTTCCCTATAGTAACCGGGATCGGCCGCTGGAGCCACCGCCGCAGCGTGCTTGTGACGGGCGGGCCGTTTGACAACCCACACGGGCCGCGCTACCATATCCCTCTCTCAAAGATGAGGTGGTGACTTGTGACAAACAGACGAAACTGCGCCAGGACGGGGACCGAGCCTGGGCTTTCAACTTCGACGGGCGGGACAGCCCGTAAACTTCTAAAGGTGTGGATCCTGCGCCTGGTACTCGGCGCTTTAGTTCTGTTGTTCCTGGTAGGGCCATATGCCTGGGCACAGCCTGGAAGGGGCGCGGGACCTGAGGCCACTCCTCTGCCACAGGGCCAGAACCCCAATGGCATGCATATATTTATCTGGGCGGGTCTCAAGTCCCATGGCCTTGGTCAGCATGACTACCCGCAGTTTCTTGCCGACTGGAGCAAGCTTCTGACGGAGCATGGGGCCGTCGTCGATGGCGCTTTACATACCCCCAGCAGCGCCGACCTAGAACATACCGACGTCGTCGTGATTTACAAAGGCGACGCCGGGTACTTGAGCGATAGCGAAAAGGCCACCCTCAACGCGTACGTCAAACGTGGCGGCGGCTTTGTTGAGCTTCACGATTCCTTGTGCGGTCCCGATCCGGCCTATTTTGCCTCGCTGGTGGGTGGCGGAAAGAGGCATGGTGTGGTGAACTACACCTTGGATGCGCCCATCCACTACGACATCGTGGACAAGTCCAACCCCATTATGAAGGACATGTCCGACATCACGATTTATGATGAAGCCTTCTTCCTGATGACGTGGGCGCAGAATCCCCCCATCCACGTGCTGGCAAACGTGGTAATCCCGCCAACTCGCAGCGCGGGCGACCACAAGGGCGAAGTCGCGCCGCAGATGTGGACCTGGGAACGCACCGTCCCCGGTGGTCAGCCGGCTCGGGCGTTCGTGTGGATGCAGGGCCACACCTACGCCAATTTCACGAATTACGAAATTGAGCGGACCTTGCTCCGTGGCATCGCGTGGGCCGGGAAAAAGCCGGTCGATGAGCTCGTGGACTACGTGCCTCCTGCCCGTCCCGCTGGCAGGGGCGGAATGCCTGGAATGCCTCCGCCTCCAGGCGGTCCGGGTCAATAAAGGACTGTACCAATTATCAACGCAAAGACTAAGGTGGTTACCTGTGACAAACAGACGGAATTGCACCAGGACGGGAACCGAGCCTGGGCTTTCAACTTCGACGGGTGGGACAGCCCGTAGACTTCTAAAGGTGTGGATCCTGCGCCTGGTACTCGGCGCTTTGGTTCTGTTGTTCCTGATAGGGCCATATGCCTGGGCGCAGCCCGGCGGCGCCACGGGACCTGAGGGCGCTCCTCTGCCACAGGGCCAGAACCCCAATGGCATGCATATATTTATCTGGGCGGGTCTCAAGTCCCATGGCCTTGGTCAGCATGACTACCCCCAGTTTCTTGCCGACTGGAGCAAGCTTCTGACGGAGCATGGGGCCGTTGTCGATGGCGCTTTGCACGTTCCCAGCAGTGCCGACCTGCAACATACCGACGTGGTCGTGATTTACAAAGGCGACGCAGGCTACTTGAGCGATAGCCAGAAGGCCACGCTCGATGCGTACGTCAAACGTGGCGGCGGCTTTGTTGATCTTCATGACTCCTTGTGCGGTCCGGATCCGGCCTATTTTGCCTCGCTGGTGGGTGGCGGAAAGAAGCATGGCGTGGTGAACTACAGTGCGGGGGCAATTCACTACACCATCGTGGACAAGGCCAATCCCATTATGAAGGACATGTCCGAGATGACGATTAACGATGAAGCCTTCTACCTGCTGACGTTTGCGCAAAATCCCCCCATCCACGTGCTGGCCACCACGGCGATCTTGCCAGGTCGCGGCGCTCCTAACGACCACAGGGGCGAAGTCGTGCCGCAGATGTGGACGTGGGAACGCAGCGTCCCCGGTGGTCAGCCGGCTCGAGCCTTCGTCTGGATGCAGGGCCACACTTACGCCAATTTCACGGATTACGAAATTGAGCGGACGCTGCTCCGCGGCATCGCGTGGGCCGCGAAAAAGCCGGTCGATGAGCTCTTGGACTACGTGCCTCCTGCCCGTCCCGCTGGCAGGGGCGGAATGCCTGGAATGCCGCCGCCTCCAGGCGGTCGGGGTCAATAAGCGACAGCGCCCGAGATGCTTCCGGACGCGGTGGACGGCGACTCCCGACGGTCAAATGCCTAGAGCGGAGGCGACAGTCTTGCACCACTCGAAAAAGGCGGTCTTCTGCCCTTCGCGGTTGCGCCACCAGGAATCCGGCCGGAAAAACTGGTCGGGGGCTGCCACCGTGCGCATGGTGGGACCGCCTCCCATGGCGCGCTCGGCGGCCAGGAAAATGCGCCGCGAGCGGGCGGTGTGGTAGTCGCTGGTGACCAGCAGGAAGCTCCGCACGTTGCGGCGCCGCAACTCGCCAAGCACGACGAAGGCTTCGTCCCGGGTGTTGAGCGCCGAATGCGGCAACGCAATGAACCATTGGGCCGGGAGGCCCTTGCGAACCGCATACGCGATTGCGTAATCGCACTCGTGCAAGCCGTAGAAACCTCCGGGACCGCTGATCAGCGCAGCGGGAACATAACCCTCGCGGATCAGTTCGATGGCCTTCTCGATGCGATGTCCCGCGTAGTCGCCGGCCAGCACTACCGCGATGTCGGCCTTGGCCGGGCCGTCGTCGTGCACCAGCGCGTAACCCAGCACCGGGAGCCACAGCGCACGGCTGAGGATGGCCGCGACTGCCAGAACCAGGCACGCAGCCGATAGCTTGAGGCGGAAGAATCGAGGGCGGGCCACGAACTATTTCTCGTCCGTGGAGTTCTTTTTCTGATCCAGATGACCGACGGTTTTCAGGCGCTGGTAAAGGCGCTCGACCTCCGCCTCGTCCTCGGGCTTGAGGATGCGATAGCGGGGCGGCGCCACCGGTTTGCGCTCCGCGCTGGCGGCCAGCACTTCGCCCCAATACTGGCGGTATGGAATGCCGTCGATGAGGGCATCGCGCGAGAGGCGCCGCAGATGCCGCAGCAGGCTGACGCAGGAATCCAGATCGCCGGGATACACCAGCATCAGGCGCGAATCGTCGAACAGCGTGATCCGGACAATCAGCGGCGAAATCCAACCGGTTCGGTCTAGCCGCCGGATATCCGTCCAGCGGATCGTGCGCCTGCCGATCGAGAGGTAGCCTTCGTGAATCTCGACCGCGGGGCGGGATGCCATCGCGAACAGGAACGCCGCGGTCAGCAGGAACAGGGCCGTGGGTATGAACGCCAGCGGCGATTGCCATCCGACCCATCCGGAGAATACGGCCAGCACGACGGCGGTCGTTCCCAGCCACAGATAATGTCGCGCCGACAAGTAGCGAGTCATCGAAAACCCCGTCCCCTACTTAGACTACTCCCGCGCGCACACCTCGTCAATGCGGGCGGACAACTTCGAGCGTGCGCCAGGTGTAGTGGATTCCGCTCCAGATGGTGAAAGCCGCGCAGGGCCAAACGATTACCCGCGCGTCGCCCACGTTTCCGGCCATCCACGCCGCTGCCGTGACACCCTGGACCAAGGTGGATATCTTTCCCCAAATACTGGGAGGAAATTTTCTGACGGGTGTGAGCAACATCACAGTTGCAGCCCCTGCCAGGATGTAGAAATCGCGGCCGAAGATAATCGCCACCAACCACCATGGCACCGTGCCGGCGCCGGCCAGCGCCAGAAAGGCTCCGCTCAGGAGGCACTTGTCCGCAACCGGGTCGAGCCAGGCGCCCGTTGGCGTGGCCAGGCCAAAGCGGCGGGCCACGGCGCCGTCCAGGATGTCAGTGAGGGCTGCCCCGGCAAATAACGCCAGCGCCAGGATGTGCCGGCCGTCGAGAATGGCAAGGACGACGAAGGGAACCAGGACCAGTCGAAGCAAGGTGAGCAGATTAGCGGCGTTGATCCAGCGCGTCATCTGAAACGAGTGTAGCGCGGGAGCCGCGGCCAACTACAGTGGTGGCATTTCGTCCTTCAGGGCGGAGCAAAGGAGAAGGGCTCGCCCCGCCTTGGAGGACATTCTCATGTATTTGCTATGTAGTCGGATGGCGGCCGGAATCCTCTCAGAATTCTTAGCTGTCCTTCACTTCGCCGGCGCCGGCCGAGGGCTGGCACGCGTAGACTTGCGGCGTCGTCTGGAACTGCCGCTGGTAGGCGCGCGCCATCTCCTCGCCAAAGCGCCCGACCGCATCGGGGCGAAGCATGGTCACGGTGCAGCCGCCGAAGCCGCCGCCGGTCATGCGCGATCCGAGAACGCCATCGATGCCCAGCGCCGTGTCCACCAGGAAATCCAGCTCGGCGCAGCTCACTTCGTAATCGTGTTGCAGGCTGCGGTGCGATTCCACCAGCAGCTTGCCCATCAGCGCCACATCGCCGCGCGCGCTGGCTTCGACGAAACGGCCCACGCGCGCGTCTTCCGTCACCACGTGGCAGGCGCGGCGGGCCACCACCGGGGGCAGTGAAGGCGCCACCGATTCGAGCTGTTCGGGCGACACGTCGCGCAGGCTCTCGACCTCCGGAAACCTCTCTCGGATGCCCGCCACCGCGGCGGCGCACTCCGCCACGCGCTCTTTGTAAGCCGAACCGGCCAGCGCGTGCTTCACCATGGTGTTCACGGCCACGAAAGTAATGCCCGCCGGAAGCTCGACAAAGCGGTGGCCCAGGCTGCGGCAATCGATTTCCACGGCCGAGTGCTCGCGGCCGAAGACCGAAATGTACTGGTCCATGATGCCGCAGGGCATGCCCACGAAGTTCCGCTCCGCGCGCTGGCAGAGGCGGGCGAGCGACAGCGGATCGAGCGCGCGGCCGGCCAAAAAGGCGAGCGCGGCCGAGACTTCGAGCGCCGCCGAGGAGCTCAGCCCGGACCCTTCCGGCACGGTGCTGCGGATCAGCAGGTTGGCGGGCTCGATCGCGAAGCCCGCTCGAAGCAGTTCCTGCGCCACGCCGATGGGGTAATCGGTCCAATGCCGCGCCGGGGTGAGCGCGCCGATCTCGGCCGCGTTCCACTCGCGCATCTCCTTGCGGAATTCGGAATAAATGCGCAGCTTGCCGGGCCCAGAGGGCACCCCGGATGGCGCCGTGGCAACATACGTCGCCAGGTCCAGCGCCACCGGCAGCACGAACCCCAAGCTGTAATCGGTGTGCTCGCCGATCAGGTTGACGCGGCCCGGCGCGCGAAAAACGCGCACTCCTTCCGCCGAACCGTACAGCTTCCGGAATTCCCCTTTCAAGAGGCTCTCCGCGACGCCCGCCATGCCAGCAACAGCATGATCAGGCCGAACACCAGCATGGAGAGCCCGCTGTACAGGTTGACGTTGGCATCCGTCAATGCGGCGCGCGTGTCGGGCGCGAAGATGCCCATCCCCAGCAGGATGAGACCGAGCAAAGTGAAGAACCAGCCCGAAGGCACTCTTAAGTCTAGCATGTCAGGCAAACCAGATATTCAATACCAACAGGATCGCAATTACGGCCGCAGCCAGCGGAGCCGGCCGCTGATACCAACTGCCGCGGTCCTCGGGGATCTTGGTCAAGCCATAGACTAGTCCCTCGAGTTCCTTCTCCGGGCGCGGCTTGGTCGCCAGGCTGACGAAAAGCGTCACCAGCAGGCAACTGGTGAAGGCCATCAGGGCGATCCAAAAACTTTGGGCCATGGCGGAGGGGAAAGTGTAAACCTGGCCCAGGATGCCGCCCTTGCCCTCGGCCACAGTCAGGCACCAGGTCAGCGAAGCCGCCACCGTGCCGGTGACCAGCCCGGAGAACGCCGCGTGGCCCGTGCCGCGCTTCCAGAACATGCCCAGCAGGAAGGTGGCGAACAGCGGCGCGTTCACAAACCCGAAGACCAACTGCAGCAGGTCCATGATGTTGTCGTAGCGCGTGGCGATGTAGGCTGCGCCGATCGAAAGCACTACGCCGACAATCGTGGTGGCGCGTCCCACGTTGAGATAGTGCCGGTCGGGCGCGTTCTTCCGGATGTAGTTCTGATAAATGTCGTAAGTCCAGACCGTGTTGAACGCGGTGACGTTCCCCGCCATGCCCGACATGAACGACGCCATCAGGCCCGTCAATCCCACTCCCAGCATACCCGCCGGATAGAACTTGGCCATCAGCGTAGTAATGACCAGGTTGTAGTTGGGCGCACCATTGGCGTCAAGCGGGATGCTGTAGCCGACGCCCATCCTGGCCAGCGCTACGGCGGCAATGCCGGGGACGATGACGATGAACGGGACAAACATCTTGGGGAAGGCCCCGATTAGCGGCGTGCGGCGCGCCGAATTCATGGAATCGGCCGCCATGGCGCGCTGCAGCACCAGGTAGTTCGTGCACCAGTAACCGAACGAGAGCACGAACCCGAGCCCCGCCACCATTCCGAAAAGCTCCACGCCCATGGGATTGGAGTGCGAGCTTCCCATGTAAGTCCAGGCATGCGTCATGACCCTCCCGGACATGCCGCCGGGAAGCGTCATGGCGCTCAGGCGCGCCTCGATGCCCTGCCAGCCTCCCGCCTTGGCGACCGCTAGAATAGCCAATGGAGAGAAACCGGCTACGATCAGCAGAAATTGGATGACCTCGTTGTATATCGCGCTGGTGAGCCCGCCGAGGAAGGTGTAGACCAAAACGATGGCGGCCGAGACCAGCACCGACATATTGAAGTCCCACCCCAGGACCAATTGCAGCAGCTTGCCCAACGCATACATGGAGATTCCCGAGGAAAAGATCGTCATGACGGCGAAGGAGAACGCGTTGTACGTGCGCGTCTTTTCGTCGTAGCGCATCTTCAGATACTCGGGAACGGAGCGGGCTTTGCTGCCGTAGTAGAACGGCATCATGAAAATTCCCACGAACAGGATGGCCGGAATTGCCCCGATCCAATAGAAGTGGGCGGTCATGATGCCATACTTGGCCCCCGAGGCGGACATGCCGACCAGTTCCTGCGCGCCCAGATTGGCCGCAATGAACGCCAGGCTGGTGATCCACACCGGAACCGACCGCCCGGAAAGAAGAAAATCGCCGCTGGTGGATATTTTCTTCCGAAGTATCCATCCGATGCCTAAGACAAAGGCAAAATAGACGGCCAGAATGGTGTAGTCAACCGGAGCGAGTTTCAAGCGACAAGCCTCTCCATTCTCCGAAGTTTCAGATGCGGAACACCGAGTTTATCACAGGAGGTTTGGTGGCGCAGACGATCGGGTCACCACACAGGGGCCTTCCCTATCCCCGCAGTTTCGATATTTATCCGGTGAGAAATAGAACACTGGCGGTCTACTACCCAGATTATGAGTGCTGACCGGTTCTTGATCGAACGGGAATTCAGGGGAAAATGAGGAATGCGATCCCTATCCTGTTCACAGTTACGGCAGGTTTCGCAGTTACGGAACTCGCTGCCAGTACCGTTTATCGATCCACGGCTCTAAACGATCCTCCGCTGGCGTATTACCTGCTTGGCGAAGCGACTGGGTCCCCCCTCGCTATCGATTCATCGGCAAATGCGCCTGATGAAGTAGATGAAGAGACCTCGACATTAGGAGTCGCGGAATGGAACGCCCCATTCACCATCGAAGCTTGGGTACAACCTTTAGACGATTACGCCGGCTTACCTATGGCGCCGGGCGTGCTGGGCGGCGTGGCTGATTACAACTCCGTGCTGAGGCCGGCGCAGATAGGATCTCCCTACCAGGTCGAGGCGCCATTTGAGACCTTGACATTATTAGGGCTGGCCCTGATACTGTTCGGATTGATTCCCCGGCAGTGGCGCAAGCCCCTGAAATTTCGCGGCAGCGAAGCGTGGCTTTCACGTGCCAGGATCTTCCGGGTTGGCGGCGTGAGGTTGCGGAGACGTTCGGAGCCCGAGCTGAACTCATTCTCAGCCTGCTATGCAACCACCAGTGCGCAAGAACCAGCCCCGCTTGCAGGTCGCCGATTCTCGGCAGCTTTCCGCCGCGGCGCCGCGTTTCCACAAGCTTGATCCCTGCATCTCTCTCCCGTCCCCCGCTATCTCATCCATATGCGGAAACCCACTTTCGATCCCGGCCTGACTCAGCAGTTCACGGCCCCCTTGCGCCGAGCCATCAATAAGGATGGCAGCTTCAACGTGCACCGCCGCGGCGCCTCGTGGCGCGACTTTCATCCCTACCTGCATTTGATCAACATGGGTTGGCCGGGCTTCCTGCTGGCGCTGTTCGTGGGCTACCTGGTGATCAACACGCTATTCGCCGTGGCGTACTATTCGTTGGGACCGGGTCAACTCCTGGGCGCCGATGCGCCCACCGGGTGGGGGCGTTTCCTGAACGCCTTCTTCTTCAGCTCGCACACGCTCAGCACAGTCGGGTACGGCAATATCTCGCCCAAAGGCACGGCTGCCAACGTGGTGGCATCCCTCGAAGCCTTGCTGGGAGTCCTGGGTTTCGCCGTGGCTACCGGCCTGCTGTTCGGCCGTGTCTCGCGGCCCTCCGCCAGAATCGGGTTCAGCGAGAGCATGGTGGTTGCCCCCTACCAGGACGGCACCAGCCTTCAATTCCGCGTGGTCAACCGCCGCGCCAACTCGCTGATGGAGCTGGAAACTCGCCTGCTGCTCATGACCGTCGAGACGGACAACGGCCAGCCACGCCGCAGCTATCACATGTTGCGGCTGGAGCGCGAGCAGGTCCTGTTCCTCCCTCTCACCTGGACCATCGTGCACCCCATCGACGCCGAAAGCCCCTTTTGGGGCAAGTCCGCCCAGGATCTGGAACGGCTTCAGGCGGAGGTGTTGATCCTCATCAAAGGGTACGACGACACGTTTAGCCAGACCGTGCTCGCGCGCCACTCCTACCGGCACGACGAGATCGTGTGGGGCCATCGTTTCGCTCCAGCCTTCTTCGTGGATGCCGAAGGCGACCTCGTGCTGGAGCTGCAAAAAGTGGGAGAGCTCGCGTCGTAGCGGGACGCTACAACAGATCCGCCGAGCTGAAGAAGAACCGCAGTTCGGTTTCCGCGGTTTCCGCCGCGTCCGAGCCGTGCACGCAGTTGCGCTCGATGCTCTCGCCGAACCGCTTGCGGATGGTCCCCTCCACCGCGTTGGCGGGGTTGGTGGCGCCCATTACCTCGCGCCACTTCCGGATGGCGTCCTCCCGCTCCAGCGCCATCACGATGATCGGCCCTTCGGTCATGAACTTCACCAGCCCGCCGAAGAACGGCTTCTCGCCATGCACCGCATAGAATCCCTTGGCCTGCGGTTCGGTGAGGCGCGTCATGCGCAGCGACAAAATCCGGAAGCCGGCCTTCTCAATCGCGGCGAGGATCTCGCCCGCGTGGCTCGCGGCCACCGCGTCGGGCTTGATGATCGACAACGTGCGTTCCAGGCTCATAAGCGGCTCTGAACCTTCTCTCCGATTTCGGCCGGCGTGGAGCACACCGTAATGCCCGCCTCCTGCATGGCTTTGATCTTATCCGACGCTTTGCCCGAGCCGCCCGCGATGATGGCGCCGGCGTGCCCCATGCGCCGTCCCGGCGGCGCCGTCTGGCCCGCCACGAACCCGATCACCGGCTTGCGCACGTTGGCCTTCACGTAAGCCGCCGCGGTCTCCTCGGCGTTGCCGCCGATCTCCCCGATCATGACGATGGCCTCGGTCTCCGGGTCTTCGTTGAACAGCTTCAACGCGTCCACGAAATTTGTCCCGATGATCGGATCGCCGCCGATCCCGATGCACGTCGATTGCCCGATCCCCAGCTTGGTCAACTGCCCCACCGCCTCGTAGGTCAGCGTGCCCGAGCGCGATACCACGCCCACGTTTCCCTCTTTGTGGATGTGTCCCGGCATGATCCCGATCTTGCACTTGCCGGGTGAAATGATGCCGGGGCAGTTGGGCCCGATCAGCCGCGTCCGCCGGCCCTGCAGGAACTGCCACACCTTCACCATGTCCAGCGTGGGAATCCCTTCCGTGATGCATACCACCAGCGGCAGGCCCGCGTCGGCGGCTTCCATGATGGCATCCGCGGCAAACGGCGGCGGCACGAAAATCACCGACGCGTTGGCGCCGGTGTCTTTTACCGCCTGCGCCACGGTGTCGAAAACCGGCAGATCCAGGTGCTCGGTGCCGCCTTTGCCGGGCGTCACGCCGCCCACCACGTTGGTGCCGTAAGCCACGGCTTGCTGGGTGTGGAAAGTGCCTTCCTTGCCCGTGAATCCTTGCACGATCAGTCGAGTATTCCGGTCTACCAGTACGCTCATTTTACGCCGCCAGCCTGACCACTTTTTGCGCCGCGTCGCGCATATCCAGCCCCACCGTAAAGTTCAGCCCCGATTCCATCAGGATCTGCCGGCCCATGTCCACGTTGGTGCCTTCCATGCGCACAACGATGGGCACCTCCACGTGCAGATCGCGGGCCGCCGCCACCACCCCCGTGGCCAGCGTGTCGCACCGCAGTATGCCGCCGAAAATATTGATCAGCACCGCCTTCACGTTCTTGTCCGTGAGCAGGATGCGGAACGCATTCTTGACCTGCTCCGCGCTGGCCCCGCCGCCCACGTCGAGGAAGTTGGCCGGCTCTCCGCCCGCGTGCTTGATGATGTCCATGGTGGACATTGCCAGCCCCGCGCCGTTCACCATGCAGCCCACCGTGCCGTCCAGCTTGATGTAGTTCAGCCCGAACCGCGAGGCCTCCACTTCCAGCGGGTCTTCCTCGTTCAGGTCGCGCAGGTCGAACAGTTCCTTGTGCCGGTAGAGCGCATTGTCGTCGAAGTTGATCTTGGCGTCCAGCGCGTACACTTTGCCGTCCGTGGTGAGAATAAACGGATTGATTTCGGCCAGCGATGCATCCATCGCCAGGTAGGCTCTTGCCAGCGCCATCATGGCCGTCCCGGCGGCGTTCGCGCTGGCTGCGGGAATCCCCATTCCGAACGCCAGCTTGCGCGCCTGGTAGGGCGCCAGGCCCGCGCTGGCATGTAACGTCTCTTTCAAAATCAGCTCCGGCGTCCTGGCGGCTACGTCTTCGATCTCCATGCCGCCCGCAGCAGAAGCCATGAATACGGGCTTGCCCTGCACGCGGTCGAGCACGATCCCCAGGTACAGCTCGCGCTCGATGGGCAGCGTCTCTTCCACCAGCAGCCGTTGCACGATGCGCCCTTCCGGCCCCGTCTGGCGCGTCACCAGCCGCATGCCGATCATCTGGCGCGCGAATTCCGCGGCCTCGGTGGAGTTCTTGGCCACTTTGACCCCACCGCCCTTGCCCCGTCCGCCGGCGTGGATCTGGGCCTTCACCACCACGCTGCCGCCGATGTGCTTGGCCGCCGTTTCCGCCTCTTCGGCCGTATACGCCACGTCGCCGCGCGGCACGGGCATGTTGTATTGGGCCAGGATGGCCTTGGCCTGATACTCATGAATTTTCATGGAAGTCCGCTTGTGTTAGTATGGCGAGAAAGCCAAACCACTCAACATAGTATCATGTCCCTTCTGCCGTACCTTGAGCGCGTCGCCGATCGCCAGGACCTGTCACCCGAGGATGCGCTGGCGGCCATGCAGACCATCCTGAACGGCCAGGCCAGCCACCCCCAGATCGCGGCCTTCCTGATCGCCTTGCGCATGAAGGGCGAGACCGTGGACGAGCTGGTCGGCTTCGCGCGCGCCATGCGCCAGATGGCCGAGCCCATCGATCACCAGCTCGGCGACGAGCCCCTGCTCGATACTTGCGGCACGGGCGGCGACTGTGCCGGCACATTCAACATCTCCACCATCGCCGCGTTTGTGGTTGCCGGCGCCGGCGTGCGCGTGGCCAAGCACGGCAACCGGTCCATTTCGAGTCACTGCGGCAGCGCCGATCTGCTGGAATCTTTGGGTATCGGCATCGCCTTTTCGCCCCGCGAAGCCGCTCGCGCCATTCGCGAGATCGGCATCGGTTTTCTCTTCGCCCCCGCCGTCCACACCGCCATGAAGCACGCCCAGCCCGTGCGCGTGGACCTCAAGATGCGCACCGTTTTCAACCTGCTCGGCCCTCTCACCAATCCCGCCGGCGCCACCGCCCAGTTGGCCGGCGCGCCGTCGCCCAAGGCCGCCGAGCTGATCGCCGGAGCCTTGGCCGCTTTGGGACTGACGCGCGGTTTCGTGGTTCACGGCTCCGACGGTCTGGATGAAATCACCACTACCGGCCCCACGCTGGTATTCGAGATCCGCCATGGCCAGGTGGAGCGCCGCACGCTCGAGCCGGCGGATTTCGCGCTCCCCACGGCCGTCCCCGAGGATCTGAAGGGCGGCGGCCAGGCGCGCAATGCGGCCATCGCCCATGCCGTTCTATCCGGTGAGCGCGGCCCTCACCGCGACATCGTCCTGGCCAATGCCGCCGCCGCCCTGGTGGCCGCCGGACGCGTGTCCACGTTCCTGGAAGGGATCGCCGTGGCCGCTGTATCCATCGACTCCGGCGCCGCCCGTGGCAAGGTCGAGGCCCTGGCCCGCTTCACGCTGCGTGCCGCCTGAAAATCTGGGGCATGTTCTGCGAGAACTGCGATCGCGCCAGCACCATGTTGCATCCCGCCTCATGGGCTTGCTGTTTCAGTTCTCCCTGCACGTGGGACAGGTACCCGAGCAAGCTGATCCCCTTGGTTTCCGCATCTCCCTTGAGCCTCGAAATCACCTTCAGCGGCTGAGCCGCCTCGAAGTTCAGGTCGAAAATGATGAGCGACGGCCGCTGCTTCGCCTTGGCCAGGACTTCTTTGGACTCTTTGACGAATTCCAGCGCCAGCCCCGCGCGCTTGGCCGCATCCGCCAGCTTCACCGAGAAGAACAGATCGCTGACTACTGCTAGTACTCTCTTAGGTTCCTGTGGCTGCATAAATGTGTTTAGTTACCCGTGTCTCTGAGATCGAGTAGGAGGGGACTCTTGAATTTTATCACGAAGTCCAGCGCCGGTGGTCGTGCCCGGCTGCCAGTGGCTGCCAGTGCCTAACCGGTTGGCTCACTCACCGCCTGCAAGTACGCTGCCCGTCTCCGGTCAGCCCGGTCGTGACGAAACGAGGCCAAGCCGTAAAGAGGCTTTCGGTTTTCGATTGGCGGACGGTGGAAACAAAGGACTTCGCCATCAAGGACCGTAAGCACGCTTACGGAAAGCGGCATTTTTTGAGCCGAAGAGCCGCTGGCCCGGCAGCAGGGGCGGGCGATACCGGGCGCCTTGCTTTAGCGGCGATTCGGCAGGTCAGGGGCTGCACAACGACACGTCAAAGTTATCGGAGATGCCTGAGGTAATTGCCGTGCTTTTTCCGGTTGCTGGGTCGAATAAGACAAGGTGCTGGACCCGGACATTGCGCTCGCGGCGGGCGCCGGGCAATGGCGCGAGATCTTCGGGTGTCGTGTAGAGAAGCTCGTCACTTCCGGGCAGCCACAAAATGTCATGTTGGCTCGCGATCGCAACCTTAGTGCGCTTCATCGTGGCAGCTTCGACCACGCTGTAGTCGGCCTCGTGTAAATCAATCACTCCCCCCACCAGCAGCCATTTCGCGTCTGGAGACCATTCAAGGGACAAAATCGGTGTGTCGCACTTCGCAATCGTCCCGCGGTCGTCGATCGGACACTCGTTCGTCCGCATGTCAAAGTGACCGATCACCTTGCCTGCCCGCGACACGGACAAGTCCTCGTCCTTACTGCAAGCTTCGAGGCTCCCGGCTTTCGCGAATATAGAGCACCCATTCTTCGGCGATGGTTCGTGGCCGGGCGGCATGGGCGGCGGGCCGATTTCGCGCTCCTCCCCGCTCGCCGGATCGAAGATCCACAATTTCGAGTTGTCGTCCCACTCTTCCTGGGATGAGACAAAGGTGATCTTGCCGCCCGTGCAGGCCGGAAAAAAATGGTTACGGGGTGAGTGAGTCAGAGCTTTCAGTACACCGCTTGACGGATTCCAAATCCAAATCTGCTGATAACTTGGGCCCCGCTCTTTGTAAACGCGCCGGCTGAAGACGATCTGCCCGGTGAGTGAGGAGGCCGGAAAGAACAACAGAATCAGGATTGCGAACCGACTCGTTGCGGGCATCGTTTTCGTCACCACCGGCAGCAGGGCAGGCTCCCACCACTATTCTAATCCGAGCCGATGCACCGGCCCGGCGTTTCCGCATTTTCCCCGGCATGTAATACTGGCTGCTGATGCCCTCGGTTCTGATAGCCGGTGGCGGCCTCGCCGGCCTTTCCGCGGCAGCCGCTTTGGGCGGCGCTGGTTTCGACGTGGACCTTTTCGAAGCGCGCCCCTTCCTGGGCGGACGCGCCACGTCTTACCCGATTCCCGGCGCGAACGAGGATTCCGCCGAGACCATCGATAACTGTCAGCACCTCCTGCTGCGCTGCTGCGTCAACCTACTGGATTTCTACCAGCGCCTGGGCGTCCGCGACCGCATCCGCTTCTATCGTGAGGTCTACTTTCTGGAACCCGGAGGCCGCCTCTCGGTCCTGCGCCGCGGCCGCCTGCCTGCGCCCTTTCACTTCACCGGCTCGTTTCTGCGGATGCGCTGCCTCGGCCGCGCCGACAAGTTCGCCATCGCGCGCGCTCTCTTCGCCATCCGCCGCGAGCATACCCGCCGCAAGGATCTCGACCGCATCAGCATGTTGGATTGGCTCCTCCAGCAACGCCAGACGCCGCGCGCCATCGACCGTTTCTGGCGCCAGGTCCTGGTCAGCGCCGTCAATGAGGACCTCGACCGCATGGCTGCCGTGCACGGCTTCCAGGTTTTCTGGTTGGGATTTCTGGCGCGCGCCGATTCCTACGAGCTGGGAATTCCCAGCGTTCCCCTCGCCCAACTCTATGCCGCCGGCGCCTGGCAGTGCCTGCCCAACGTGCGCTTTCACCTGCGCTCCCCCGTCGAGCGCATCGATGGCTCCGGCTTCACGGTGGCCGGTGAGCGCCACGCCGCCGATCACTACATCTGCGCCCTGCCTTTCGAGCGTCTTGAAGCCGTCGGGCTGCCGGCCCCCGCGTTCGACCACTCGCCCATCACCGGCGTGCACCTGTGGTTCGACCGCGAGGTCACCACGCTGCCCCATGCCACTCTGCTCGGCCGCACCATGCAGTGGATGTTCAATAAGGATCGCGGCCGTTACCTGCAACTGGTGGTCAGCGCCTCGCGCGAACTGACCAACGTTCCGCGCAACGAGATCGTGGATATCGCCATCGGCGACCTGCGCCTCTACTTTCCACGCGTCCACGAGGCCAACCTGGTGAAGGCCCACGTGGTCAAGGAGCAGCGCGCCACGTTCTCCGCGGCCCCGGGAACCGAATCCCTTCGGCCCGCCGCTCAATCCGGGCCTCCCAACGTCTTTCTGGCCGGCGATTGGACCCGCACCGGCTGGCCCGCCACCATGGAAGGCGCCGTCCGCAGCGGCTACCTGGCCGCCGAAGCCGTGGCGCAAAGCGCCGGCACACCCGCCCGCTTTCTAATTCCGGATCTCGCGTGATGGCTGGATGCTTACTGCACGCCCGTCTTCTTCACCAGCTTGATCTCAAATAGTTTGGGCCACTTTTTTCCGGTGATGAACAACCGGTCTCGCTTGGCGTCGTAGGCGATTCCGTTGAGCACGTCGCCCTGGCCTTCCACGAAGCGTCCGTCGGGCAGAGCCAGTCCCGCCAGGCTGATCCATCCGGTCACTTTGCCCGTGGCGGGGTCGATACGCGCGATCCGGTCCGTCTGCCAGATGTTGGCGTAGATCTCGCCCTTCACCCACTCCAGCTCGTTCAGATCTCTCACGGGACGCCCCTCGTCGGTCACCGTAATGCGGCCCAGTTCCTTCAGCGTCTCCGGGTTCCAGAACCGCAGTTCCGGCGTGCCATCGCTCATGATGATCCGCTTGCCGTCCTCGGTCAGCCCCCACCCCTCGCCGGGATACTTGAACTCTCCCCGCGGCGCGAAGCTGCCAAGGTCGTAGATGAAGCCCGCCTGCGCTTGCCAGGTCAATTCCAGCAGCCGGTCTTTCCAGGCGATGATGCCTTCGCCGAAGTACGGGTCGGGGACATCGCGCTTCTGGAGCACCTCGCCGGTTTCGAGGCGCACCTTGCGAATCGACGACTCGCCGGGCAGACCCGTGCCCTCGTACAGAAATCCGTTCAGGTAGAACAGGCCCTGCGTGAAGGCCCCTGGATCGTGAGGATACGTGTGCACCACTTCATAGCCATACTCGGGAATCCCGCCCGCCTGCGAAGCCGGACCGCACGCGCACCCCGCCCACAGCACTGCCGCAATGAAAACTCGCATGATTACGTACAGGGTACCGCAACCGGAGGCGCTTCACCCTAGAACGGAAAATCTTTCCGCGGAGTCTGCTGGTATATTGCGGCGGTCGATAGATACCGGCGCGGATTCATGGGAGTGCCGCCCACGCGGACTTCGTAATGCAGGTGCGGCGCCGTGACGCGCCCCGTGCTCCCCGCCGCGCCCACCAGGTCGCCCCGCCGCACTTCCTGTCCGGCATGCACGTAGATGCGCGAGAGGTGCGCGTAGTAAGTCTGGATGCCGCCGCCGTGGTCCACCACCACCAGCCGGCCGTAACCGCCCGTCACAAACTCGGCCTGAATCACCATGCCGTCCGCGGTTACGTGCACCGCGGTGCCGCTGGGAACGCTGATGTCCACTCCCTTGTGGAACGCTCCTTCTTCAGAGAACGGGTCCGACCGCTTGCCGTACGGCCCCGTAATCAGGCCCTGCACCGGCCACATGCTCGGCTGTGCGCCCGGTGGCCGCAGCCGGCCGGACTTGCGGCTGGGCAGCGCCAGCAGGTTGGTGGTGCGCAGAAAGTCGTAATCCTGCATGCTTTCCGCGAACGTCGGCACCAGCTTGCCTTCCGCCGATATATCCGCCGGCCCTTCCAGCTTCTGCTTGATGCCGTAAGCCACGGAAACCTCCTTGGCGTAAAGCTGCAGGCTGGCGAGCTGTTCGTTGGTCTGGCTGACCACCTTCTGCAAACTCTGGTAGCGCACGCGAAGGCCATCCGCCTCTCGCGCCAGCGCATTGTAGTTGGCCACTTTCCACGCCATGCGGGCATAACTGGCGACGAAACCGAAGACCGAGAAACATCCTAGGAGGGCCAATGCCAGGATGGCGTAAACTGCCTGGTGCGGGATGTGGATGCGACGCAGCCTGCCACGCAGCGAATGCGCCACCACCACAATAAAATACTGTTGCTTCATAGTCTTCTCCGGCCGGATCAGTTGAGATTCGGAACGAACTTCCGCTTCCGAGACCCGGTGGGGCTATTTGAACTATCGAATTGGCGAATCTCAAACTGTAGCAATTCGGACATACCGGTGTCAACACCTTATTTTCCGTTGCAAGTTATTGAAAAAATTGGTATTGTTCAATTTTATTGTGCCCAGGCGAATTCCCGGTGCGTTTTTTTTGCGCAATCTGGTCGAGCGGCGCAGCCTGCTCTTCCAACTCGTGCGCCGCGATTTCGAGCAGCGCTTCGTGGGTTCCGCCATAGGGTGGATCTGGGGCCTCATCCATCCCCTCGCGTTGCTCATCAGTTGGATGTTCGTGTTCCAGGTCTGCATGCGAGTGCCGCCGCCTCCCGGTGTTCGCAACTACCCCTTGTTCATCTTCGCCGGCATGCTTCCCTGGCTGCTCTTCAGCGAGACCGTGCAGCGCTCCGCCTCAAGCCTGCTGGATTCTGCCAGCCTCATCACCAAAACCGTCTTTCCCTCCGAGATGATTGTGGTCTCGGTTTTTCTTTCCACCCTGGTCAGTCACTTGCTGGCGCTGGTCCTGATGATCGCCGCTACCGCGGTTTGGATCAACCAGATCAGCGTCTTTCTCATCCTGCTGCCGATCTATTTCGTAGTCCTCGGACTGCTCGCCGTCGGCTTCGGATGGATCGTCGCCAGTCTCCACGTGTTTCTTCGGGATACCGCGCAAGTGATAAGCGTAGTCCTGATTTTTTGGTTCTGGCTGACTCCCATTTTTATTACCGAAAAGCAGTTTCCGCCATGGGCGCGCTTTCTGCTGGTGGCCAACCCTTTGTACTATGTGGTTCGCGCCTACCGCACGATTCTGCTCAGCTCCGGCATCCCCGATTTGGAAGATCTCGCCATCGCGACGGCTTACGGCATCGCCCTGTTCATCGCCGGAGGACTTTTCTTCCGCCACATGAAGCGCGGTTTCGCCGACGTGCTATAGCAGCAGCGGCACTATCTGCTCGGGTGTGCGCGGCGCCACCGCTTCCAGGCTCGCGTAGAGCGCCATGATCGGGTCATCCACCTTGCGCAGTTCCTCCCCAAGGCGTCCCAGCGCCTGCGGGTCCAGCGCTACTCGCCCGATGAGCGCGCTCACCGGCAGGAACCACTCCATCCGGTTCTCCTGTTGAAACCGGTTCTGCTTCAGGTAGTCGAGCATGGCGCGCAGCACCAGCTCGCGATCCGGGCCATTGGAGGCCAGCCCCAGCAGCTCGCCGTAAGCCGTGGATTTGATGCGGAAGTGCTCCTCGGTGGTGGGACGCTCGCCGGGGGCGCTCTCCTGCCACTTTGCCAAGGCTGCGAGAAACTCCCGCAGCTTTCCGCGCCATGCCGGCGTGTACTGCTGGCCGGCCGGGTAAGGGGAGCCGTTTTCGTCGAATACCAGCCCCCGGTATTGTTCCGCGATGGCGTGGCATTCGGCGTCCTCGCACGAGCGCAGACCGGTGGCCACCCCTTCCAACCGGGAAGGCGTGGCTTCCTCCTCCTGAATCGGTTGTAGCGGCGCCATGCGGAGCCGTTGATTGAAGAACGCGACAGCGTCCTGGGCCTCCTGATCGATAGTCTGCCCCGTGAAGAGGCCGAAAGATAATGCGCTGCCCTGCATGGAATCGTCGTCGGCGCACCGCGGCGCGGAGAGGTTGATCACCAGGTAGAGGCGGTAGGCCTCCAGCAGCGGCAGCGGCGACAACTGGCGCCGCTTCAACTCCTCCACCAGCGCCAGGATCTGCTGGCCCGCCGTTATCGAACCGGCAAAGGAGCGGTCGTCGCCCGAAATCTTGCCCACTGCCTGCGCGAACGAGTTCACGAGGGCCCGGAAATCGGCGTCCTTCACGCTCGCCGCCGCCAGCATCCGCGCCACCGGCCCCACCTCGACGGGGGACTTGATGGCGCCGGCGAACCGTTCAAGCAGCCGGAATGGTTCGCCTGCCTGAGTTTCCTGGGCCGTGTACGACTGGCGCGCAATGCTGCCCAGCGTGTCGTAGAACCTTCCCACGTCGTAAACCAGAAAGTCGTCGCACTTCAGCGGCGGAGTTTTGGGAGGCGGCGTCTGGAGGAACAGATCCCGGGCCTTTTGGGCATCCAGTGGCAGCAGCGCCTCGATGGCCCGCAAGCGCAGCGACATGGCATCCAGATCCAGCCCGTAGGCCCGGTTCAAAAAAACGGATGAGCTGTTCAGCCGCCCGAAGGTGGCGTGGCGTTTGTAAGGCTGCTGGGCGCCGGAGGCCTTCTGGAACGCCTGCTCGAGCAGCTCGATTCGACGCGCCTTTTCCAGTTGGTCGAGAGCCGCGATCCGGATCATGGTATCGGCGGCAAACTCCGCCGGCGCCGCGCGCGCCGCATCCAGCAGCGCATCCGTCCCTGCTGGCGCGCCCGCGGCCGCGCATAGCATGGGCAGGAGAATCATTGCCAGGGTCTTCATGTTTTGGGTATGCGCTACTATTCTAGCCTGCTTTGAGGCGCGGCCAAGTGGAAGGGATGTTTCGCGGTCAATTGCCGCTGGCCACTGAGTTGGCGGAGACCAACTGGGTGTTCGCCTTGATCCAGAGGCTGTTCACGATGGGTGTGCCACTGTAAACGAACGCGGCGCACGTAAGCAGAATGAACGTGATCACAAGGGAGTACTCGATCAGGTCTTGCCCTTGCTCATCCAGCCAGAAATCATGCAGCCACTGCGCCATTTCGGCCTCCTGGCCAATTAAACCCTATGACCCGGTGTTGCGCAAGGGTTAACCGGAAAGTTAGTACTGTCATGGGCGTAATTTGCCATTCGATATCACGCCAACGCTAACCGAGTGCAGTATTCCTCCGATCACCCATACCGGCCTTGGCGAATAGCGGAAGGCTATCCAACGATAGTATGTTCTGGATGGAGCGTCGCGGAGCGCGCCGCTGGGCCGTGCCGGCCCCGTTATTGACCCACGTTTGTAAACGGGGTGGGCGTCCGCCGAGCGCCTTTAGGCTTCTCCCTTGTCCGTAACGGACCAGGAGCTTGCACACCAGCGCGTAATGATCGAGTCGAACCCCCTATTTTGATGATGTTGGATCAAAATAGGTGGACCGGCGTCGGCATCGCAAACGCGCTCCTGAGAAGCATTTTAGCACGTCCCGCTTCCTTCCCCGGACTTTTCCCCATCCCGCCCCCACTCCGGCGCTTGAATTTCCGCCTCAATGGACATAGCATTGATGTCAGAGGACCGGATATTGAGATGAAACTGTCTTTTGTAGTTCCGCTACTCGTGGCCGCCAGCTTCGCAGCCTACGCTCAACAGGCAATGCCTCGGATGGTATCCGTCGATCCCCCCAACGGGAAGAAGGGCGATGTGATTGCCATCACTGGTGAGAACCTGCAGAAAGACCTGGTGTCCAAGGTGTACCTCACCGACGGCAAGAACGATCTCATCGTTGAGGTCACCGAACAGACCGACACCTCCATTAAGTTCAAGATCCCCGCCAAGGCCGCCGCCGGCCGTTTGGCGCTCATGATCCTGACCGCCGGCAAGGATGCCAAGTATATCGAGCAGCCCGTCAAGGTGACCATCGACCCGGATTGATCCGGGCATTCCGGCGCCGCGCCGCTACATCCGGCGGTAGGGCGTCGAGAGGTACTTCCTCGACTCCTGGGCGGCTTCCGCCTGGGGGGCGTACCGAATGGCCTTCCTGTATGCTTCCAGAGCCTCCGCGCGCCGGTGGGTCATGTCGTAAATCTGGCCCATTCGCAGGTACGCGGACACGCCCGTGTTGAGGTCCACCTCTTCGGATGCGGAAGCGGCGGCCACTTTCTTCATATTCTCCAAAGCATGGTCCAGGTCGTTGTACCAGAACTCGATGGTGCCCTCCTGGAAGTAGATCTTTTCCCACGGCACGCGGTCGTAGCCCGGGGCATGATGAGCCTTCAATTGGGCCATTTCTTCCGCGGCCTCCAGCGCGTGAGTCTTATCGCCCGCCATGCTGTACATCTGTGACAGCTCCAGCCGCAATATAAAATTTCGCGGGAATCTCTGGATCAGGTCCGTCACCAGCGGGATGGCCTGGCGCGGTTGGTTTTCCCTCCGGTACAGCGCGCCTAGAAAAACCTCGGCCTCGACGCGGTCGAGCGTGCCATTCCGGGCAACCTCCTGGACCGTGCGAATGCCTTTTTCCCGATCGCCGTGGATGCCCACCAGGAACCCCAGCATCCGCCATCCCCACGGCAGGCTGCCCACGATGTAATCGTCCAAGCCCTCGACCAGCCGCGCGTCCACGTTGTTGGGCTCCAGTTCGGTGACGCGATTGTGCAGGCGCCGCGCGGCGGTGGCGTCCTTGAGCGAATCGTGCCACGCCTTTTTCACCACCCAGTAATAATTCGAGCGCAGCCCGTAGGAGATGCCCAGCGCGTACAGGGTGCCGGTGTCGTTGGGGTTTTTCGCCAGGCGCGCCTCCGACAGCGCCATGGCTTTGCCGATCTCATCCAGAAACCGTTTCTCGGTTTCCGGCGCCGGGTTCAGCTTCGGCCGCCGCAGAAAGGAATTCGTGCCCGACACCAGCTCGCTTTCGAGCGCTCCGTCGCGATACATTTCGCGAAACACGATGCTCTCCGCCAGGTGGTTATACAGGTCCGGCGAATTGGGATTCTGCGTGATGGCTTTTTCGAAATCCGCGATGGCCTGGTCGAATTCCAAATTGTAGAAGTGGTCGAAGCCCTCCGCCACCACGGTCTCCTGCGCCACCAGCCGCGGCGCCAGTGCGATCAGGGCCAGCAGTAGGAGTCTCACAACTTCTATCGTAATTGTTTGAGACCCCAACGCGCATGTTCCGCCACCACCGCGTCCTGGGAGGCCGCCAGTTTCTCCAGCGGCGCGCGGAACTTCTCCAACTTCCGGTTGCCCATGGCAACTGCTACGTTGCGCAAGAAGCCCGCGTATCTGGCGCGCATGACCGGCGTGCCGCCGTAGATCGAGCGGAACTCGTCCCCGGTCACGCCGGCCAATTCTTCGAGCGGCGGTGCAAAGTGCCGCGGCTCAAACGCCGGGTCGCCCGTCACCGCGGCGCGCCGGTTCCACGGGCAAACGTCCTGGCAGATGTCGCACCCGAAAACGTGCCCGCCCGTGCCCGCCCGCCGCTCCACCGCCACTGCGCCGCGCAGCTCGATGGTAAGGTACGAAATACACAACCGGGAATCCACCGTAAACCCCGGCCCGGCCGGCACAAGGGCCGCGGTGGGGCAGGCGTCGATGCACCTCCTGCACGTCCCGCACCGGTCTGGTGGCGGAGCATTTTCCGGGCCCACGTCAATGGCCAGCGATACCAGCAGCTCTCCCAGAAAGAACCACGAGCCGCCCGCCTGGTTGATCAGGCAGGTATTTTTCCCGATCCAGCCCAGACCCGCCATCCGCGCATAGGAGCGTTCCAGCAGCGGCGCCGTATCGACGCAAATCCTCGACTCGAATTCCGTGCCCGCGCGTTCCCGCAGCATGGCGTCGAGCCGCGCGAGGCCCCGGCGCACCACGCCGTGGTAATCCTCGCCCCAGGCGTAGCGCGAGATCCACGCCCGCCCGCCGGCGTCGAATTGCGTGGAGTACGGCCACGGCGTGTTATACAGCTTGCCCACCGAAACCACCGACCGCGCCGGAGCCAGCAGGTTCCGCGGATCGTCGCGCGCCGCCGCGCCCCGGCCGGTCAGATATCGCATCTCGCCGGCAAAACCCGAGGCCACCCACTCGCGATACCAGGCGCGCTCTGGCAGGGGGTTGGCGGCAGCCACTCCGGCCAGCTCAAATCCACATTCGCGCGCCAGCTCCCGAATGGTTTCGGCCGTCATATCTCCAGCCCCACGGAGCGCATCAACTCGATGGCATTGCTTTTCCGCACCACCCCCGGCCGCATCGCGTAATCGAACACCATCCGCCCGCCTTCGATGTGGTCTTCGAAATGCACGTTGGCGGCCCGCTCCCCGAGCACGCCGGCGATATCCGCCAGCGCCAGGTCGTGCGTGGTGACGAGCCCGATGGCGCCCCGCTCCACCAGCCCGCGCACCACCGCCTCCGCGCCGATGCGCCGGTCGTGCGAGTTCGTGCCGTGCAGGAATTCGTCGATCAGAAACAGCACCGGGGCGCCCTCTGGGCCCGGACGCGCAGTGGCATCCAATATCTGCCGCAGCCGCAGGATCTCCACGTAAAACCGAGATACGCCGCCCTGCAACGAATCCGTCACCCGGATGGACGCGCCCACCGCCAGCGGCGACATCCGCAGCCGCCTGGCCCGCACCGGCGCGCCTGCCTGGGCCAGCACCGCATTCACTCCCAGGGTACGCAGCAGCGTGCTCTTGCCCGACATATTCGAGCCGCTCACCACCAGCACCCGCGGCCCAGCCGGGCCCAAAGGGCACCCCGCCCCGCCGATGCGCACGTCGTTGCGCACCAGGCGGCTTTCCTCGATTAGCGGATGGCCAATCGCCTCCGCTTCCAGTAACGCCTCCTCTGCGGTGAACTCCGGGAACGGGTCGTCCGGATGCTCAAAGGCATGGCTCGCCAGCGAGCACAGCGCCTCCATCTCGCCGGTGGCCGTGAGCCATCTGCGGACCACCGGCCCCGAGTGCCGCCGCCACGCCTCCACGTGGAAGGCCAGGTGCGTGGTCCACAGCACAAACGGTTCCGCCAGCCGCACCAGCAGGTGATCGCGGGAATCCATCAGCTCCATCAGCCGGTTGAGCCGGCCAATTCGCTTCGAAGGCGGCGCGCCCTCCGTATCGAGCGAGGCCCGCAGCGCGGCCAGTAGCGGCGATTGGAAACTTTCGCGTTCCAGCCGCAGCAGCACCTCCGAGAGCAGTTTCAGCTCGTGCGCGGCCTCTTCCGCCGCCGTCACCACGGCTTCGATCCGCTGGTGCGTGCGATATAGAAATGTGGCGTTGACCGCCAGTGCCGCCAGGAAGATATCGCGCAGCAGAATGGACGCCGTCTCCGAGATCCCCACCGCTCCCATGAGGCTCAAGACGTACGCGATGAGCGCCGAGGCCCCCACCATCCCCAGCACCGTGAGCGCCCGCACTGCGGCATGCAACCGGCCTCGCTCCAGCAACCCCGGCGGTTCGCCCCAGGCCGCCAGCGACACCGGGTCCACTCCCGTCCGGGACTCTTCCGCCACCACCGCCAAGTCCTCGCGCAAATCCACGCGCGGGCGCAGTTCGTCGAGGGCCTCCTGCCGCGCGCGCACGGTTTCCGGGCTGGCTGGGGCCAGCAGCCACCGCGCCAGCGTATCCTCGCCAATGTGCGTCCGCGCCGTGCATAGAAGCTCGAACAGCGATCCCGGCCCAAACAGGTCCAGGTCCCGCGCGTAAGGATGCGCCGCATCCAGGTACCGGTCGCCCGGCTCCCCGCTTCCAGCCCATTTGCCATCCAACCGCGCCAGCGCTCTTTCAAAGAACCGTTGCGCGCGCCGCCGCCGCTCCAACACCCGCAGAAGCCGGTCATGAATCACCACCAGCACCGCAAATACGGCTATCGGGACGGCCACCCAGACGATCGAGAGTTCGCCCGCCAGCGCCAGCCACACCACTGCCGCCGCGCCCGTGACGGCCGCCAACCGGCTATATCCGAGAATCCGGTGGCGCCGCTCGCGCGCGGCGATGTCGGCGCGGCGCTCGTCGAGAAGCCGGGAGTAAATCAGGCGCGGATCGGAAGGCATCGGCCATCCCATTGTCTCTCGGAATCAATCCCGGAGTCGGGCCCCATGGTGAGCATCCGCCGGCAAACGCGGCGGCCACGCTGAACCCGCTGGCCGCGGCTTCCACGCGCGTTGGGGAGCCGTATCAGCATGTTATAGTGGTCGCATGCCGAGCGGTTATGTCCCCATCTTAATCTTTCTGGTCATTGCGATTCTCTTCCCCGTGGTGCTGATTGTGGCGGCCATGCTCATACGCCCTTCGGCCCCGTCCCGCATCAAACTCGAGGCATACGAGTGCGGCATCAAAGCCGCTTCGGACTCGCGCGGGCGCTACACCGTGCGCTTCTACCTCATTGCCATCCTGTTTGTAATCTTCGACGTCGAAACCATCTTTCTGTTCCCCTGGGCGGTTCGGTATCGCACCCTGGGTTGGTTTGGAGTGGCGGAAGTCGCCGTCTTCCTGGCCATCCTGATTGTCGGTTACATCTGGGCTTACAAGAAAGGTGCCCTGGAGTGGGTCTGATGGTGCGGCGTTTCCTGCGCGCCGCGTTGGTCCCTCTCGGCTTCGCCACGCTCCTCCACGCCGCGCCGATGCTGCGCCTTGTGAACAGCGCCGTGGTCCCCGTCCCCCTGCCCGTTGGCGCCAACGGAGGCACCCAGATCGTGGAAGCTTACAACGCCGGGGATGGCTCGCTCTCGCTGAGCAATCCCGCGTCGTCCGTTTCATGGATTGCTACATCCTTCGCGCCTTCCCGCGCCTGCACCACGACAACCGCCAGCTCCACGTGCATTCCTCTCCAGTTGGCGCTAAACACATCCACCTTGGCGGCCGGCACGTACACCGCCAGCGTAACCGTGAACTGCGCCGCCGACGTCGTCGACGCTCCGCAGACCATCACCGTGACCGTGCGCATCGGCGCGTTGAGTGTGTATGTGGCGCCCGGCTCAACCAGCGATGTTTCGTTCTCCACCAATAGCCCGTTGGCAGGGGTCGCAACCACTCAGGATGGCAACCGCTGGCTCAGCCTGACCGTGAATGGCGCTGGCAGTTTCCGGTTCACCTATCCGTACAACGTACACGTGGCGCCGCCCGCCAGCATGGCGCAGGGCACCTACAATGGATCGCTGGTTACCAGCGGCTCGAGCTTCGCGCCCGATAACCAGACCATTCCCGTCACCATGCACCTCACCACCCAGCCGATTGCCCAGGCGTCTCCCAGCCAGGTTACGGAGCGGCTCGCCCAAGGCGCCGCGCCGCTCGCCATGCAGATTTCGCTCAACAACCCGGGGCAGAGAAGCCTTACGATTGGAGCGGTGAGCTCCACCACCACCGATGGCGGCACATGGCTGACGGCCTCGGCCAATTCCGGCGGATGGGCCGCTATCACCCTCGATCCCGGCACACTGGCGCCGGGCTTTTATACCGGCTCGGTTTCCATCGCCTCCAACGCCGTCAATGGCACGGTCGGCGTCCCCGTCAGTTTTCAGGTGGTCGCCAAGGGCGCGCCGCTTGCCAACTATATGGGAGTCGTGGACAACGCCATCTTCGGCAGCGGAGACGCCGTGGCGCCCGGCGACATCGTAGACGTGTTTGGCGAGCAGTTCTGGTTTGCCAGCCCCATCGCTTTCAGCCCCAGCGTGCCCCTGGACACCGACATCACCGCTTCCGGTTCCTCCTCCTCGGTGCTGGTGAATGGAAGTGCCGCACCGCTGTACTTTACAAGCTACTACCAGATTGCGTTCCAGGTCCCCCTGGAGACTCCCGTGGGAACGGCGCTGGTTCAAGTCCAGCGCGACGGGATCTCCGGCAATACCGTGTCGGTGCAGGTCGCCGGCCGGGCGCCGCGGCTGCTGCTGGCCGGCGGCACCAGTTTCGGAGCGATTCAGAACGCCGAAGACCTGAGCTATCCAGCGCCGGTGGGGTACTTTGGGCCCGGCGCAACATCGCATCCGGCCCAAGTGGGCGACGTCCTGACGATTTACGCGATTGGCTTGGGACCCACGAATCCGGCGGTCGGCACCAACGTGCCGGCGCCAGGGGCGGAACCGCTGGCGCGCCTCACCACCTGTCCCGCGTCGCCACCCTGCCTTGCGCCCATAGTCGAATTCGGCAGCGGCATCTTTGGAACCTTCGCGGCCACGCCTTCTTACGCTGGTCTGAGCCCGGGCTCCGTGGGCCTGTACCAAGTCAACGTGACGATACCGGCGGGTGTTCCCAGCGGCACGGTCGACGTGGCCCTGTTGTTCCCCGACAGCCTCAGCAACACCGTCCAGATCGCCGTTCAGTAGGGGCCAGGCATGCCTGACTCCTCCCGCCCGGTAAAAACGCCGCCCACGCCCTGGTCCCAGGTCTACTTGTGCGTAGGCCTTACCACCATGGCCACTCTGCTGCTGGAGCTCTCGCTCACGCGCATCTTCTCGGTGGTCTTCTACTATCATTTTGCTTTCCTGGCCATCTCCATCGCGCTGTTCGGCCTGGGTGCGGGCGGCGTCTTCTCTTACGTCGTAGCCGGCTGGAAGGCTCCTCTGTTCGCTCGTCTGGGCCTTCTGAGCGCCATCAACAGCTTCTTCGTGTTTCTGGCGCTGGGGGTGATACTGGCCCAGAAGAACGACCCCTCGAACTGGGACCTGGCCCTCATTTACTTCACCACCGCGCTGCCGTTCTTCTTCTCCGGGACGATTCTTTCGCTGGCCATCTCGGAGACCATCGAGCGCGTCAACCGTGTTTACTTTTGCGACCTTCTCGGTGCCGCCGGCGGGTGCCTGTTGCTGGTTCCCCTGCTCAACCAGTTCGGCGGTCCCAGCACGGTGGTCTGCGCAGCCATCACCTTTGCCACTGCGGCGGCCATCTGGTACAGTATGGCCGGGTCGGTGACCGGTCGCGGCGGCTCGGTGGTGCTGGCCCTGGTGCTGGTGGCCTTTCTGGCTTACAACCAGCACCACCCGGTGATTGACATCAGCCACGCCAAGGGTCAGACGCTGGCCCACGAATGGTTTGTCAAGTGGAACAACTTCTCGCGCGTGGCCATTATCCACAACGCCGATGAAGGCCGGGACACTATCTACATCGATGCCGACGCGTCCACCGCCATCGCCGATTTCGATTTCGACCACCTCACCCCGCGCGATCGCCGCGACCTGCTCGAGCAAGGCCCCAGCCTTCCCTATGCCGTCCGGCCGGGCGCCAAGGCTCTCATCATTGGGCCGGGCGGCGGCTGGGACGTGGCGCGCGCTCTCGCTTCCGGCAGCCACGACATCACCGGAGTCGAGATCAATCCCATCATTGCCACCACCATCATGCGCCAGCGCTTCCCCGCGCTCAGCCGCGGTCTCTACCTTCGCCCCGATGTCCACATTTTCGTCGAGGATGGCCGCAGCTTCGTGCGCCGCACCACCGATAAGTACCAGGTCTTACAGGCCACCCTGGTGGATACCTGGGCGGCCACCGCGGCCGGAGCCTTCGCGCTTTCCGAGAACAATCTCTATACCACCGACGCCTTTCGCGATTACCTCTCGCGCCTCACCGCCGATGGCATGGTGGCCGTGACCCGCTGGGGCCTCGAGCCGCCGCGCGAATCTCTGCGCCTGGTCTCGCTGGGTATGGAAGCGCTCCGCCAACTGGGTGAAGCCGCTGCGTGGCGTCATTTCATAATTGGCCGCGAAGGTTCCACCGCCGGCTGGGGCGCGCGCGACACGGTGCTGATTTCCCGAAAGCCCTTCAGCGAGGCCGATATCGGGCGCGCGCGCGCGTTGTTATCGGCCGCCGGCATGGAAGCCCTCTACCTTCCCGGCCGCGACGTCCGGAATCAGTTCTACGATCTGCTCCACAGTCCCAATCCCGACGACTACGAGCGGAACTACACCTTCGACATCACCCCCGTCAGCGACAACCGCCCGTTCTTTTTCTACTCGGTGCAGCCGCGCGATTTGTGGACCTTCGTGCGTACCGCCTCTCACGACACCGCCGACTACAAGGTCAACAAAGCCGTGCCGCTGCTGTTCGGCCTGATGGGCGTGAGCCTGGTGGCCACGCTGCTGATCCTGGTGCTGCCGCCGCTGGTCTTGGGCACGCGCCTCCCGCGCCAGCGCGGCGTGCTCGGATTTCTGCTGTACTTCCTGTTTATCGGCGCCGGCTACATCCTGATCGAAGTGGGGCTGATCCAGAAATTCGTGCTCTTCTTGGGCCATCCCACCTATGCCTTGACGGTGGTGATCTTCTCCATGCTGGTTGCGAGCGGGGTGGGAAGCGCGTTGAGCCGGCGCGTGCTGGGGAAGGACGAAGGCCGCCTCATCAAAACGCTCGGCACGGTGGCATTGCTGGCGGCGCTGCTGGCGCTGGTCGCTTCCTGGTTGCTGGGCGCGCTGGTGTGGCTCCCCATCCCGTTGAAAGTGGCCATCGCCGTGTTGCTGATCGCGCCTCTGGGCCTGGTGATGGGCATGCAATTTCCCACCGGGCTCGGACGGCTGGAGGAGTGGCACGCGCCTTCGGTGCGCTGGGCCTGGTCTCTGAATGCCGCTGCCAGCGTGCTCGGTTCGGTGGGGGCGCTGGTGTGCTCCATCTATCTTGGCCTGATCCAGACGTTGATCATCGGCGGCCTGTTCTACCTGGCCGCCCTGGCGGTAGTTGCCCGGGCGTCCACGTCCCCGCCCGGCGTGGTGCTGGCCAGGTAGCAGCCCCGTAGTTGGACTGATTTCAATGCGTAGACAGCTCCGATAGGCCCGGCACTCGTTGCGGTCCTCGGCGAGGGCGCATCGAACTACCGCCAGGCACGTGCAGCAAGCTTGATGCTGTCAAGCTTTCAGGTAGGGCTTCAGATACGCATCGAGCTCCTTGCGGATTTCCTCGATTGACAACTGTATCCCGCGCGGCCTGGCGCCACCAGCACCACCACCGCGTCCTCCAGCCGCCGCGGCCGCCGGCGCCGCGGTATGGAGCTTGGTCCCCGGCTTGAACACTCCCCGGGCGATCATGATGTCTACCGAGCTGACGGGCGTGATACTGGCGAACGCCTGGATCCTTCCGAACATGTCGAACGCCTCCCGCTTCTTCCCCTCGTGCCACAAGTCGAAGGCAGACGCAAAAACGTCAGCCAGATCGACGTACGGGCAGGCGCCGGAGAATCCCCGCTCCATTTCCAGGATCATCGTGCTGGCACCGCCTCCGGAGAATACCTTCAATTGATCGCCGGTCCTCTCGCGCAGTTCCGCGACGCGTTCGAGGGGGTTGCCCGCTTCGTCCTTGACATAACGAAAAGTGGGGATCGTCTTGAACATTTCAACCAGCAAGTCCACGCTAATGTTCCCGACGGCCTGCGCAAAGTAAGGAAGGCTTGTGATACTTCCGACCTTTTGATAGTAGGCAAGGATTGCCTTTTCGTCGCTCACACCCGTCGGAGGAAGCGATACGATCGCGTCCGCTCCCCGTTCCTCAGCGTGCTGGGCGTATCGGGTAACGGTGTCGAGATCCGTGCCTTGGACGCCGATTACAATCGCCGTCTTCCCGCCTTTACCGGAAGAGAGGATCGCCTCAGCGCCATCCAGCCTTTCCTTTTCGGACATGGTGTTCCAACCACTGGCATTCTGGGGCCACATGAGGCCATGCACGCTCCCGCGATTGCAGAACTTGACTTGAGCGGCAAGGCCGTCGAGGTCAATCTTGTCGTCCGGGGTGAAGGGCGTGAATCCAATCGGAAAAAGCCCGCGCAAAGGCTTGGCGGCGGTAGCAGCGCCCAAGCCGGTGTTCGAGAGCGCGAGGGCGGTGGCCCCCAGGCCCATCATGCGCAAGAAATCCCGCCTGCCGGAACTACCGATACGATTCGTCATATATTTGTCTTCACTCCTTCTCACATCATACCGAGGGGATTCGGTAGTGTTCGAGCGCAACCCGAACAAGCTGGCTTGGGGTGCGGACTCCCGTTTTCCCGAACAGGATCTCCAACGGGCCAATCGGACGATTAACCGAGCGATTGCTTCCCCGCCGGTGGTGGCGGAGCCGCATCGTGAGACTCTGCCGGACTTGGGGCTTGCGTTCCATCGTCGTTCTTCTTTCCCTGCTGCTGCACCAGTTGATGCACGTTTCCGAGCGAACCTTCGAGGGCCAGCCGGACAAGTTGGCTTCGTTTTCTGACACCCGTCCTGGTGAACAGACCCTGCAATATGTTCTTAACGGAACTCTCCGAGACGCCCATGCCTTCGGCGATGTCCCTATTCGTGAGACCGCCAAGGATGCCCAGGAGCGCCCTTTGCTCGCGGATTTCCAGTGCGCTGCCGGACTCCTGATCTCCACGTCGAGGCTGGTTGAGGCACTGATCGGCCAGGAGTTGGATAATCTTCTGATCGATCCAAACTGCCCCACTCGCAATGACCCTGATCGCCTGTACTAGTCGTTCCGGAACCTCCGATTTCAGGAAAACACCCGAAGCGCCGAACCTCAAGGCATTGGCTGAACGCTCCGCGTCGGTCGTTCCGGCGACAATCAAGAACCGGCCCCGATAGCCAGCTTTGCGGGCTGCTGATATGAGATCGTTCGCGTGTTCCGCCCCGAAATCGAAATCCAACAGTACGACATCGACGGGAGAACCGTTGAGCATCTCCAACGCTTCAGCGGAGGTACCGCACTCACCGACAACTTCGAAGCCACTCACAGACGCCAGGAGCCTCGCAAGGCTGGCCCGGAACAGACCGTGGTTATCGAGTACGACTAAGCGAACTCGATTCTCATTTGTTTGATCGTGCATGGTTTAGTTCGGTGCTGCTGCTCTAGCCACGTTGTGTCCGCGACTTTCGAACATCCTCGTTTGGGAGATCACCAGCTTTGCGCTCGGCCTCCGCCTCGGCCCACTTAGTCAATATTATGGCGACTGCCTCAATGACGCCAGAGATCTAGCCAAAAGATCACCACGTCGGTGCAAAGATTAAACGCCGCAGACGTGAACTCCAGGTCGATCATGCGAATAATCAAAAGACCTTCCGGCCCGAGCGTAAGATTCGTGGTTGTCCAGTTTCCTCCGCGCTAGAGTGTAAGAACGAGCGAAGCTCTGGTAATTGGCGAACGCTTGGGGGCCAAAGAAGGGAAATGAAGAAGCATTCGATTCACATCAGCAAACGAGTTGTTGTCGTGTGCTGGGCTGCCGTAACAATTGTTGTCGCCGCGGCCCTTCTGGGGTCCTGCCACAGCCGTGGGCAAGCCGCAGACGGGAATACGCCCCAGCAATCGGGCAAGACATCCAATGCGCCTGCCGCAAACTCCAAAGCAGCTACCCCTGCCGTGGATTTGTCCCCGAGCCAACTGAACTCAATCAAGATCGAGCCGGTGGGGACCTATGAGTTCCCGGTTGAGAGGGAGACGGTTGGCAACATCAGCTTCGCAGATGAGCAATCGGTTCAAGTCTTTCCGGCTTATCAAGGAACCATTATCAAGGCTTTTGTGGAATTCGGCGCTGAAGTTGAGAGGGACCAGCCGCTCTATACGATCAAGAGCCCCGACCTCATCCAGGCGGAATCAACGCTCATCGGCGCGGCGGCGACTTTCGAATTGACTAACAAGGAACTGGAGCGCGTCAAGGGCCTTCCCGGAATTGCGCTGCGAGAATTGGAGCAGGCGACCTCGGATCAACAGACTGCCGACGGAGCTCTCAAAGCCGCGCGAGACGCCGTGCGCGTCTTTGGCAAGACCGACGCGGAAATCGACCAAATGATCGCGTCCCGCAAGATTGACCCTGCGCTTGTCGTTCATAGTCCCATTTCCGGCCAGATCACATCGTACAACGCACCGCCGGGGCTGATGGTGCAGCCGGGGAACCCGCCGGCGCCATACACAGTTTCGAATATGACGATCAAGTGGATGCTGGCTAATGTCATCGAGAGCGACATCGCGCTGCTCCATTTGGGAGAGCCGGTTCAAGTCAAGGTTATGGCCTATCCCAACCGCGTCTTTCGAGCCAAGGTGTCGAAAATCTACCCGATGGTCGATCCGAATACCCACCGAGGCACGATCCGTTCGGAAATCGAGGACCCCAAGGATGAGCTGCGTCCGGGCATGCTCGCGAATTTCGTAATTCGTGTTGAAGGTCCGACAGCGGGGATCGCGGTACCGGCCAACGGCGTGGTGCGCGAACCCGATGGCACGATGACCGCTTGGGTGACAACCGACCGCCGCCATTTTGAGCAAAGAACTATCAAAACGGGCCTGCGACGAGACGATCGCGTTCAGATCCTCAGCGGTCTGCGGCGTGGGGAGTTGGTCGTATCGGATGGCGCGGTGTTTCTCAGCAGCATGTTGTCAGCGCCACCGACCGACTAGGACCCAGCCATGTTCAAGTCTCTTCTTGCATTTTGCTTGAGCCGGCGGGCGATTGTGGTGTCGGGGTTGCTGCTGTTTGCCGTCGCTGGGTTCGTTGCCTTCAAGTTGCTCAACATCGAGGCCTATCCGAACCCGACCCCGGTGATTCTGGAAATCACCGCGCAGGCACCGGGCCTATCCGCCGAGGAGATGGAGCGCTATTACACGCGGCCCATGGAGATCGGCCTTTACTCCACTCCCGGCATTGAGGTTATCCGTTCGACTTCGTTCTACGGCCTGTCGTTTGTCCGCGTCAGCTTCAAGTATGGCGTGGATTATTTCTTCGCCTACAGCCAGGCGTCGGTGGCAATGACGCAGAATGTCAACCTGCCGGGCAATTTGGTGCCCACTATCCAAGCCAACAGTTCGACTGGGGAAATCTACCGCTATCAGGTCGTCGGCCCGCCGCATTTTGGAATCACCAATCTGCGTACCGTTCAGGATTGGATCGTCGCGCGCAGGCTGTTGACCATCCCCGGCATCGCAGCCGTCAACAGTTGGGGAGGCCCCACCAAGGAGTTTGAGGTCGAGGTGGACCCTCACAAACTGGAAGCCTACAGCGTTACCGTGCCCCAGATTCTGACCGCACTCGGAAACGCCAACATCAACGTGGGCGGCCGCGAAATCCGCATAGGCCAGCAATCCATCAATATTCGCGGAGTCGGCCTGATTGACGATGGCGGCAGCGACGATTTGACCGAAGGTTACAGGGTTAACGACATCGAGGCTGTGGTTCTGAGCCAGGAGAACGGTGTTCCGATTCTGATGAAGGATGTCGGAACGGTTTCGGTGGGCTACCGGCCAAGGCTTGGCATTCTGGGCCGCGACCGGCAGGACGATGTCGTCGGGGCCATCGTGGTGCAAAGACGAACGGAAAAGACCGCCGACATGATTCCCAAGGTCAAGGAGGCGATCGACACACTGAATCACGATGGGAGCCTGCCGCGGGGAGTCCGGGTTGTTCCGTTCTACGACCGGTCGTCCCTGATCGCCCTCACCACGCATACCGTTCTGCACAACCTGATCTTCGGATGCATGCTGGTTTTCCTGATCCAATGGATCTTCCTGGGCAACCTTCGCAGCGCGGTCATCGTCGGGCTGAACATTCCCTTCGCGCTGTTCTTCGCCACCATCCTCCTGGTGATTACGGGGGAAAGCGCGAACCTGCTTTCCGTCGGCGCAGTCGATTTCGGCATCATTGTCGATTCCGCGGTGATCCTGGTCGAGAATGTCTTCCGGAATTTTCAGCGAGACCCCGAAGACAGACAGGGTCTGTTGCAGCGTCTCGCGCGGGGCTACTGGGGTCCCGACCCGACGACCATCGAGCACGCGGAGGCGGGGCCGGCCTTCCGCTGGACGGATCGCTTGCGGTTGATTCTGATCAGCGCGCTCCAGGTGGACAAGGCAGTCCTATTCTCGGCGCTGATCACGGTGGCCGGTTTCGTGCCTCTCTTTACCATGCAGGGAGTCGAAGGACAGATCTTCGGCCCGATGGCGCGCACCTACGGGTATGCGCTGGCTGGGGCGCTGATCGCGACCTTCACGGTCACACCTGTCATCGCCTCGATGTTGATCCCTCAGCGCGTGAAGGAGACGGAGACAATCGTTGTCCGCGTGCTGCACCGTCTGTACAACCCGGCCCTCCGTTTTACGCTGAAAAACCGCTTCCTGGTGGTCGGAATGGAACTGGCCTTGTCCCTGGGAACTTTCTTCTTTATCGCGCCGCGGCTGGGCAGTGAGTTTCTTCCGCACCTGGAGGAAGGCAACTTCTGGATTCGAGCCTCCATGCCCATCACGCTCTCGCTCCAAGACGGCGAGGCGGCCGCGCGAAAAATGCGCGAGATCCTCCTGCGGCACCCTGAAGTTCTTACCGTGGTTTCGCAGCATGGGCGGCCCGACGACGGCAGCGATGCCGCGCCATTTTCGAACGTCGAGTTATTCGCCCCGCTCAAATCCTTTGACGAATGGCCCAAGGGTCTGACCAAGGACAAGCTGACCGAGCAAATTCAACGGGAGTTTGAGAACGAGTTGCCGGGAGTCATCTTCAATTTCTCCCAATACATTGAGGACAACATCGAAGAAGGAATATCGGGCGTCAAAGGCGTCAACTCGGTCAAGATCGTCGGTCCCAACCTGGAAGAGCTGACGAAACTGGCCGATCAGGTTCGCGACCAGATGAGCCAGGTTCGCGGCGTTGCCGATCTCGGCATCTTCCCGGTCCTCGGCCAGCCAAACCTGAACATCAAAGTGGATCGGGAGAAGGCCGCGCGCTACGGCCTCAATTCGGGGGATGTGAATTCGGTGGTTCAAGCCGCCATGGGCGGGGCTGTAGCAACTGAGGTTCTGGAGGGCGACCGGCAGTTCGATCTAGTCGTCCGCTACACGCCGGAACACCGCAACAACATCGGTGAAATCCGCAACATCAGAGTGGGATATACAACCGCCAGCGGCACGAATGCCTATATCCCGCTGAGCGAGCTCGCAACGATCTCGTTGGACACGGGAGCGGCCTGGATTTATCACGAAAGCGTGCAGCGCTTTATCCCGGTGAAATTCAGCGTCCGGGGCCGGGATCTTGGCGGAACCGTCGAGGAGGCGCAACAACGAATCGCCCAAAACGTGACACTTCCTCCCGGATACCGTCTCGTGTGGGCGGGCGAATTCGGAGATCTTCAGGACGCCAAGAAACGTCTGGAGATCATCGTGCCGATCAGCTTCATCCTGATAGCCGGGGCGCTCTATAGCCTGTTCAACAATCTCCGCGATTCCGTGCTGGCGCTGGCGGGCATTCCCGACGCCGTTGTCGGAGGCATCCTCGCGCTGTACGTTTCCGGTCTCAACTTCAGCATCTCGGCCGCGATCGGCTTCGTCTCGCTGTTTGGCGTATCCGTCATGGACGGCATCCTGATGATCACCTTTTACAACCAGGAAAGGTCTCACGGTCTGGCGCCTGCGGACGCGATGTACCGCGCCGGAACCACGCGCATGCGCCCTCTCCTGATGACGGCGCTGTCCGCCTGCATCGGCCTGTTTCCAGCGGCGATTTCAACGGGTATTGGCAGCCAGGTGCAGCGTCCACTCGCCACGGTGATCGTAGGCGGCATGTTGGTCGGCCCGGTCATGCTGCTCCTCGCCGTGCCTGCGCTGCGACTGATCCTCCTGGGCCGTGAGAGAAACCCGATGGGAGAGGAGTCGAGGTGAAGACGCATTTTGTGTTCGCGATGCTTGCTTGCGTAGGTTTGCTTTGTGGTATCGGTTACGCGGATGGAACAGCCTCCGCTGAGCCTCGAAACCAGAGGGGCCACGCTTCTCCAAGGGCTCAGCGCTCCAGCCATAGAGGTCCGGCGGTGGGAAAACCTCCGCAGCAACTCCCAAAGCGCCAGGCGCGAGTCGCATCTGCGGTGCCGCCGCTCAGCAACGTGCGCCATCTCAGTCCCAATCCGCCAGTCATTGCGGGATCCGCGGAGCTGAGTAAGAGGAGTACCGGCGCGATTGACGGGAGACAAGTGCACCGGAGGCCTTAACAAACGGATTTCTATGAATCTCATTCGCCAATCGCGCGCTTTTGGTCTCATCGCGGTCACAGCAGCTTTGCTGCTCAATGTGGGCTGCGTGGTGGGGCCAAACTTCAAGAAGCCTGCATCTCCGCAGGTCCCCGGTTATACGCCCGCGCCGCCAACGGCCACAAGCGGCACTCCCAACGTTTCCGGCGGGGAGACGCAAAGCTTCTTTGAGGGACGGGATATTCCGGGAGACTGGTGGACCGTGTTTCACTCCAAGCCGCTCGACGATCTGATTGAGCGGTCGCTCAAAGCCAATCCCGACTTGAAGTCGGCGCAAGAGGCGCTGTTAGTTGCCAGAGAGAACACGCTGGCGCAGCGTGGCTATTACTATCCAAGCGTGTCGGCCGGCTTTTCGGCCAGCCGCGCCAGGACATCCTCCGAAGTCTCGCCCTTCACCGCCTCAGGCAATCTCACCTACAGCTTGTTTACTCCGCAGGTTAGCGTTTCCTTCGTGCCGGATGTCTTCGGTTTGAACCGGAGAACAATGGAGTCCCTGAAAGCGCAGGAACAGCAGGCCAGATTTGCCTTGGCGGCGACGCATATCACGTTGAGTTCCAACATTGCCGCCGCCGCCATTCAAGAGGCGTCATTGCGAGGACAGATTGACGCCACCAATGAACTTATCGCCATCGCCGCAAAGGCGCTGGAGATTCTGCGCAGCCAATATGCCGGAGGATATGCGAGCCAGCTCGACGTAGCGGCGCAGGAAGCGCAGCTCGCGCAAGTCGCCGCCACGTTGCCTCCGTTGCTTAAGCAATTGGCTCAGCAGCGCGACCTGCTGGCGGTGCTGGCGGGCGAGTTTCCCAATCAGGAGCTACCGGAGAGATTTGAGCTTTCGAGCTTCCAACTGCCTCGGGAGCTGCCCCTGACCGTTCCTTCACAACTCGTGGAACAACGCCCCGATGTGCGCCAAGCCGAGGAGAATCTGCATTCGGCGAGCGCCCTGATCGGGGTTGCGCACGCGAACCGACTGCCAAGCTTTGCCTTGACGGCGGATGCCGGGAGCATGGCGCTCATCTTCAGCCATTTCTTCACGGAGGGAGGTTTTTGGGACTTGGGCGGAGGCCTCACTCAGCCGGTGTTTCAAGGCGGGACGCTGCTTCACCGGGAACGGGCTGCCGTAGCAGCTTACACTCAGGCCGACGAACAATACCGCAGTACTGTGTTGACTGCTTTTCAAAATGTGGCCGACACATTACATGCGATCCGGCAAGATGCCGACGGTTTAGGGGCCGCGTCTGCCGCCAGGGACGCCGCCGCCGTTACGCTCGACCTGACGAAAAAGCAGCTCGACGCCGGCTACGCCAACTACCTCGCGCTCTTGAGCGCGGAACAAGCCTATCAGCAAGCCTTGATCAACCTGGTGCAGGCGCAGTCGAATCGCTATGCCGACACAGCCGCGTTGTTTCAAGCTCTAGGCGGTGGCTGGTGGAACCGCCCGGATCTGCCGAAGAATTGAGTCGCCTCGTAATGAAACGCCAGCCGCGGACCGGCGAGCCCGTGGTGTGCGGCGATGGTCAGCTATTATGAAAGCGGAAATAGAATACCGCAATGAAGCTTGTAGTCGTCATTCTTTTCGCTGGCGCCGCTTTTGGGCAGCAGTACGAAATTGGGGCCAACGTCGGGTACGGATTCTACCGGAACGGCACAATCTATTCGGCCTCTGAAACAGCGCAAGCAGGCATTCGAAACCGCTTCGCAGCCGGCATTATTCTAGGGGATGAGTTTTCAAATTACGTCTCGGCCGAGTTTCGTTACCTTTATCAAGACGGCCACCCTTTCCTTCAGGCGCCCGGTGTGAAATCCGACATACAGGGCCAGTCTGATGCGCTGACAGTCGAATTACTGTTCCACTTCAAGACGCGCGAACATCGTTTGCGGCCCTTTGTCGCCGGAGGTTCCGGCGCGAAGGAATATGTCATCGCCGGTCCGGAGCCGTTCCCGCAGCCGATTCCGCAAATCGCCAGCCTCACTGCGAATGACGTATGGAAAGTCGTCTTCAGCGTCGGCGGAGGCGTGAAGCTCCGTCTGCTGCCGCACATGCTCCTGCGGGCGGAATTCCGAGATTATCTCACTACGTTCCCCAGGCAGCAGATCGTTCCTGCTCTGCACAATACGGCACGCGGAGTCTTTGAACAATTCACTCCTCTGTTCGGCGTCAGCTACACCTTCTGATCGATGTTCTCGATGAACGCCTCAAGCGCGACACAACAGAGTGAGAGAACCCTGAGCGGAACCGCTTCAATGCGAGGTCCGTTATGGGATCTCGACCGGTAGGTGGCTGTGCGGATTCAGCTCTCGTCCGCAGCCGGTTGCGCTTCGTGGCCGCGACGCCTGGGGAGCCGGAAGAGAAAACTCGCGCCGCTTTCCGAGGAATCCGCCCACATGTCTCCGCCATGATCCACCACGGCCTGGCGAGCCAGCGCCAGCCCAAGGCCTAGTCCGCTCTTCTTGCGCGCGGTGACGAAGGGCTGGAAAAGCCGGCTGCGAATCTCCGGGGCAATGCCGAGTCCGGTGTCGCTGACGGTCACGACAACGGAGTCCGGTTCGGCAGCGGCGGAGACAGTGATAACGCCGCCGCCGGTCATCGACTCCAAGGCGTTCCCCATGAGATTCAGAAACACGCGCTCGATGCGGCGCCGGTCGAGCGGAAGCTCCAGGCCCTCCGGCGCCTCCAGCACGATCCGCACCTGCTGCGCCGCTGCGGCGCTCTCCAACGAACCAGCCACGGCGGCGGCAATCTCACGGAGGTCGCACAGGCGAATCTCACCGGCCTTTCCGCGCCCCACCTCCAGAAGATCCTGTAGCAATTCCTGAATTCGCTGAGAGGCGCCGAACATGTTACCAGCGAGCCGGTGGATCTGCTCGTCTGAGAGCCGCGAGTCCAGGAGCATCTCGGCGCCGCCGTAGATCGTGGCCAGTGGGTTGCGCAGGTCGTGGACAATCGAGGCGGCAAGGCGCCCGATGGTGGCGATGCGCTCGGAGCGAATCAGTTCTTCGCGCGCCTCGCGGATGGACGCGCACATGGCGTTGAAGGTCGCCGCCAGACGGCCCAGTTCATCCCGGCTTTTGACCGGAACCTCGCAATCGTAGTTCTGGCGGCCCACTTCGGCGGCGGCCCGGTCCAGGGCTTTCACCGGCTCGACGATGCGCCGCGCCGGCAGATACGTCAGCGCCAGGCCCGCGGCCATGGAGACCAGCCAGAGCAGGCTGATGTTCCGCCGCAATGCGGAAATCTGGCGTTGCGCCGCCTCGAAGGACCGCAGGATGGCGAGTCGGCCGACCGCATGTCCGTCGATATCCAGCAGAGGCGTGACCAGCGGTGCGTACTGGATGCCGCCAGAGACAATCCGCGCGGGGGAGCTAGAGAGCTGGGACGCGATCAGGTCCCCTTCCCTGTTCCCAACCGTAGCCGCGATCACCCGCCCCTCGGAGAGAAACAGGAACTCGCTCCCGCCTGTAGCGTCCTTCAGGCGTCCAGCGAGGCCGCCGCCGACGTTGTAGCCGGCGACTAGGACGTTGAGCAGAGCCGTGCCGCCGGTGCTTTGAACGTAAACCGGCGTGAGCACAATGTCGTAGAGGCGGCCGTCGCGCGCCAGGAAGCCGGATGCCTGCGCGGGAAAGTGCGAGAGGGCATCCCGCACAACCTGCAAGTCCGGTGGCAGCGATTGCCCGGGCGATCCTCCGAGCGAGGCGATCACCTGGCCGCCGGGGCTGGCGACGAGGAAGAACGCATCCTCATCCGATACGCGCGCCCACAATTCGCCTGCGGTGTCCCGGATGGTCGCTGCGTCGGCCGAACCAAAGGCCGCTCGCACGTCGGACATGGCGCTGAGAATCGAGCTGATCGACGCCAGCCGGTCGGCACGGGACTTCCACAACGACTGATAAGCCTGGAAGCTGGCCTGGACCTCGTGCTCAACGCTGTAGGATGTGGCCCGCGTGGCGCTATAGACCGCTATCCACCCGGTCACTGCGAACAGCAGCGTGATGGCGACGGACGTCGAGAGGAGAATTTTCCAAAGCAGCGAGACTCGCGATAGCGGGTTCTTCATTTCCGTTGGGTTGGATATGTGGCGTGGTCGTCGGGCACGGGGGGGTAATCCTGGCCGTACTTGTTTTTGTGCGGCGCTTCGACATACCCCGTTTCGGAGATCGTGAGGGGGAGCAGCGTCAGGTCCTTATCGCCGGTCGTGACGCGCCGTTCGAGCGCTTCAAGGGTTCTCTGCGAGGCCCGCTCGTCAAACACGTGCATCTGGTATTCGCCCGCCGGAACGTTGGGGATGGAGAACGCCCCGGTTGCATCCGACACGGCGAACCAGGGGTCCTTCAACACGACGATCACCGCGCTCATAGTGGGGTGGATGTTACAGAACACGCGTACGATTCCGGGGCGCTGGAAGGCGACCGTGCGGCTGGTTCCGGGCGGGTACAGCCCCAGATCGAAGATCTGCCCGCTGAACGTCGAAAAAGCGCTGTGGTAGATCGGATCGAGATTGGGAAAGGCGACTCCGGTTCCGACCTGGATGGCGAGCACGTGTGGAATGAACTGCTTGTCCTTCTGGATCACGCGAGCGACGCCCGTGCGCGCCGGCGCGGCCGGCGGCGCCGCCGCACCGGCTGGCTCCAGCCACACCACCACGCCGGAGCAGTCCCGGCGCTTGCCAACGGCTGGAACGGGCGAATCGGAGAGGCTCACCCGGCCGAACACCGTCGCGCCCGCCGCGGGCCACAGCAAGGTCAGGCTAAAAAAGATACGCCAATGCCAGGTCATAGTGGTTCGACCCCAGCGTCCTGGAACCGATATAGCTGGTTCGGACCTGAGACACTTCAAAACTCGTGAGCACGTTCGGAGCCAGGCGGAAGAAGACATTGGAGCCGTACGCCAGATTCTTGCCGATGCCGCCGGCCGGCAGGTCCGAGTTGCGATTGTCCTGCTGGCCCGAGAAGACATTGAACCACAAGCGGGGGGCCGCGTGGAAAGTGAGTTGCCCCCAACCTCCCAGCGAGTGGACGGCCATGGCCGATCCCAAACGCGCCACCACGATGCCCGGCAGTCCACCGGCGCCAAGCGGCGCGACATTCTGGCCCGCGAAAGCTTCACCACTGAACTCCAGCAGCCGCCAAGGCCGCAGGAGCCAGTCCAGGGAATACACATCGGAAGGCACGGATGTTCCCGCGACATGAGAAACGCTGTGATGAAATCCGGGCGCAATCTCGATTCTCTGGTCCGCTCCGTCAAAAAACTCGAGGCGGGCTTCCACTGCCGGGCGCGTGGATTCGAAGTACAAGGAGGAAGTCGACGTGGTTCCATACGCGCTTGCCGCGCTCCCAGCGGCCTCTTGAGTCTGGACGACGGCGATCTGGGCTCGCACTCCGCTCTGTGCGCTGAACTGAAAATCCTGAGTGAAACGCGCTTGCGGGGTCCAGTTCCAAAGATTGCCGGCTCCGGACAGAGGAGAGATGCCAACCTGCGCCAGCGACTCGGGTTCCCTTGGCGAGATCAAGGGCTTCTCCACACCCACCTGGAAGCTGCTGGTCTCCCAATCGATTCCGAGGGAGGCGGTGCGGAGCCTGACATACTGGTCTGCCGCCGTGCCGCCGAACAGGTCCAGCCGCAGCGATCCGCTAATCTTCCCGCCGCCGAACGTCTCCGGGCCGCTGTAGTCCAGCCCCACGATGCTCTGGCGGAATGTGGCTCCTCCGGATGAGGGTTGCCCGGCGACTACGGTGGTGGAGTACTCGGCGCCTCCGCCGCCGTTCGAATTGTAATAGCTGTTGAAGAGGGCCATTCCAGTGATGCGGAGCGGCAGCCGATGGGCTGCTTCCACCTTGGTTTCGGCCTGCTCGGCGGTCCGGGTCTCCTGCACCTCGAGCCGCTCCTCAACGGTAGGCGCCGTGGCTTCCGCCGCTGGCGCCGGCTGGCCACCGCGCGCGGCCAACTCCTCCCGCAGCGCATGCACCTCGGCCGTCAGAGCCTGGTTTTGAGCCTCTAACCGGTCCAGGCGATCCAGGATCTGACGCACCTCAGGCGACGCCTGGCACCATGCAGGCCCGATGGAAAGCACACACAGTCCGGCGACTGCGGCGAGACGCCAGGCCGTGCCCACCCGCCGCCGCGGCGGGCGCCGAACTTCATTCCGAGCTGACATCGACATAGAGAAGATCCTCCAAGGTGCGCCGCACGGCCCTGGGCGAGAAAGGCTTGCCAAAAAAGGCATTTGCACCCAGACGGGAGGCGCGTTCCGGCGTCTCCGGGTCGGTATCGGCGGTGACCACAATGATGGGAATCCTGACGTGCGTACGGTGCGACCGAATGAATCGGATCAAATCGAAGCCATCCATCGCGGGCATCCTAATGTCGGTAAGAACGGCGCGCACCGCCGTGTCCCGTTCGTCCAGAATCCGGACAGCTTCCCGCGCGGAGGATACCGACCGCACCTCCATCCCCGGGATGCCTGAACAGGCCATCTCGAGCGCGGCCGCGTTGAGCTCCGTATCGTCGACGATTAGAACCGTTCCCCGCGCTCCACCGCGGAGCGCAACGCCAGAGCCGTTCGGGTCACTCATGGGAAGTACCCGCGCGGGCTCAGGGCAAGAAACGGTAGCCCACGGCGTGGACGGTCAGGAAGTGGCGCGGCACGTTGGGGTCCGCTTCCAGCTTCTGCCGCAGCTTGAGAATGTGCGCGTCGACGGTGCGGGTGTTGGACGTAAAGCTGTAGCCCCAGACCGAGTTGAGAATCATCTCCCGCGTGAGAGGCCTGTCCGGATGGTTGAGGAAGAAGGCCAGCAGGTTGTATTCGGCCGGTGTCAGGCGGATCTCGCGGTCCCCGTGCGTCACGAGGCGGCGTTCGAGATCGACCTCGATCTCGCCGACGTGCAGGACCTTCCGCGATTCGGCAGTCGAGCGGCGCAGAACGGCCCTGATCCGGCACGCTGTACCAGTTGCCGCAAGGTTTCGCCGGGCCGGACACTATAGACGCCCGCCGATACGAATTCGCCCTCCAGCCGGACGTACCTGGATTGCAGGTTCTGCGGCAGCTTCAAGTCGGCCGTAGAGAAAATGGTGATCACATCTCCCGGCTCGAGCGGCAGGTTTTCGGTTTCATCGCCGTCAATGACAACCTTACCCAGGCGAAACGGAATCAGCGTGGTGGTGAGGTCCTTGGGATCGCGGCGCTCGATGACGGCGTAGCTCCAGTTGGTCTCGAGCGCGTTGCGCTCCACGTGGTTCTTGGCGGACGGCACCTGGTCGCGCGAAGCGCCGATGGAACCGGGCCCTACTCTCGCCGCGGCATCGGTCTTTCGCGCGCCATCCAGGCCGCTCTCCAAGCCGCCTCCGGGCGGCGGGTAAACCACCACCCCGGTGGACGCGATCAGATCGCGAGATCCGTTCCCGGACGGCTCGCCGGACCTGGCAGGAAACGTCAGGCGGTTGCGCGCCTGCCAGTAGTCGCGGGTGAGAAGCGCTTCGCGGTCGGGGATTAAGTCGCGGATCTTCATGCCGGGACGCCACGGCATACGAACCGGATCAGCCACGTTGCCGCGAAGCGTGACGGCATTCTCGAAGCGCGGCGCAACCGAGAGTACGCTGACAACGTCGCCGCTCTGCAACTTCGCGGCGGCAGCGTCGGAGCCCGCCAGCGACGCCTCGACCACGCGCCGCGTGGAGTCTTCGATTCGTTCAATGATCGCCTTGCGCTTTGCCGCGACCGGAGTAAGTCCTCCGGCGAGCTGCAAGCCTTCTTCGAGCGTGCCGCTTTCCTTCAGCTCATAGATCGCCGGAGTATTCACGCTTCCCGCCATGGCCACCTGCGGACCCACGGGCGGAATGTAAATCACGTCGCCGGATAACAATCGCTGGTCCTTCGATTTGTCGCCGCGCTGCAGCAGATCGTAAAGGTCGAACTCGCATACCGCCTGGTCCTGGCGCATCAGCCTGATCCGGCGCATGGATCCGTGCGTGTTAGGGCCGCCGGAAGCGAAAATGGCGTTCACAAGCGTGCTGAGAGAGCTGACGGTATAAGCGCCCGGCCTTCGAGCCTGTCCCAAAACGAATACCTGGATCGAGCGCAGTTGACCCATGTTGACGCTCAGATCGAAGTTGCGATAGATGCGGCCGATCGCCGTCTTGAGGAAATCCTGGATCTGCGCGAACTGAAGCCCGGCGACGGTCTCCGAGCCGATTTGCGGGATGTAGATGGAGCCGGCGCGATCTACAACCGGGGAGACGTTGAGGTCGATCTGCCCCCACGCGCGAATCAGTAGCTGATCGCCCGGCCCAACCACGTAGTCGGGAGTCACGGGAACGCGGTCGGCCGGGGCGAAGGTGCTGGGAACTTCCCGGAACAGTTCGGCGCCAAAAATCGGCAACAGCCTGCCGACCGACTGCTCGACGAATCTCTGGAATGCGGTCGGCTCCTCGGCTGCGTATGGAAAACGGGAATCGGCAGCGGTTTGCCCTTGGGCTTCCCCGCGTTGAGTTTGGCCGCTTTGGTACTGCTGCGAATTCTGATCGCGAATCACCGGGATGCGTGGAAGATCCATCCCGTCGATGCCGGTCTCGCTTGCAGACCTCTGGCCGGTGACGCAACGCGGGTCAACGGTGCTGGCCTGCGAGCTGCAATCGACTGTTGCGCGAGTCTCGCCCTGCTGCGCGAACGCGGCTTGGACAAGCAGCGGCAGAGGCGCCAGCATTCTTACAATCCGTAACCGCACTCTCACCCTCCCATCCGTTCCAGCGCTCGCGGGAGAAACGCCTCACTCTCTCTCTCACCGGCCGATCTTCCAATCAGGTCCGACATTCGTTCGCGGAACCGGCTCTCCGAGAAACGCCGTGCCCAGGCCTGTAGCTCCGTGGGCCGGATCAGCGCCTCGACTTCCTCAAACCGCTTCAACGCTTGTTCCAAGGGCGCGTCGCCCGGTTCGGTGTAGAAAACGGCGGCGCCCTTGCCCTCGGGAGGCACGGCCTCCAGCACTCCTCCGCGGCCCAAGGCGACCACCGGCTTCCCGCTCGCCATGGCCTCGACGGCGACAATTCCGAAATCTTCCTCACCCGGCATAAGCAGCGCCCGACAACGCGCATACAGGTCTCGCGGCTCGCCCGCCGAGACACGGCCGCAAAACTCCACATTCGGCCCAGCCTGTTTTTTCAATGAAGCGTACTCGGGACCGTCGCCTACGATCTTCAGCCGCCGCCCGGTCCTGGTGAAGCAGCGCACGGCGTCCCCGATCCGCTTGTAGGCCACCAACTCCGCCACCACCAGGTAACTGTCTCCAGGGGGCGCCCACCGGAAGGTTTCGATGGCGACGGGGGGATAGATCACTTGTGACTCTCGCCGGTAAGCCTTCCAGATGCGTTTCTGAACATTACGGCTGTTAGCGGCGAACTCATCCACGCGCGCGGCCGTCGCGTAATCCCAGGCTCGAAGCAGACAGCCAAACGCCGCCATCGCCGTCTTCTTCCACAGAGAACGCGTCCAGTCGTGCAGGTAAGTAGGATATAAGTCCCACAGGTAGCGCATGGGCGAATGACAGTAACAGATATGCCGCGTGTCCGCAGAAGTCAGCACGCCCTTGGCCGGGCCTGACTCACTGCTGATCACCAGATCGTAGCCACGAAGGTCCATGGATTCGAGAGCCATTGGAAACATAGGTAGTAGCGAACGGTAATGCCGGCGCAAAGGGTTCAAGAAAGACGCTGTGACTTTGTGCGACCGGATCGCCGCGGACACTTTCTCGGCGTCGTAAAAAAGTGTGAACACGTCGGCATCGGGCAGAAGACGGCAGAGCGCTTCCACGACCTTCTCTCCTCCGCGCATGTTAAGCAGCCAATAGTGAACAATTGCCGAGCGCATGTGTAACTTGTTCTCCCGCGATATTCGCCAGTGTACTGCCACTGAGATGCAGTTTCGCCGCGTCAAACAGGAAAATCACAATCCTTTTACAGGCACGGAGATAAGTCGCGGAGCCAGCGCAGGCGTCTGGCGCAAAACGACGCCGGATTTACGATTCCTTTACAACTTACGGATTACTCCCGCGAGGCGTCCGGCTATGCTCGTCGAAGATGAGCACCGTGCAAGAGAGCGTTGGCGTCACGTCGCAATGCGATCCTCTATTGGCATTGACGCCCCTGCCGCACCGCGCGGCGTTTTACCCGTATGGGTTCGCCGTGTCCGTAGCATCCAACTCTCCGATGGTTTTGGACGCGGCTCGCGAAAGCTGGGCAGGGCTGCCAAGGCGATTCGATGAGCCGCCGCTGGAGCTGCGCTGCATCGTGTCCGAAGGCGCCGGGCCGGAATGCCCGCCTCCTCCCGTGGTTCGCGCGCAACGCAACCTTACCGTTTGGACGGTGGACGCGGAGAACCACTGGTGCTGCGATATGGCCACTGGGTTTGGGTCCGCGTGGGTTACGGGGCGTCTGGTGGAAAACACCCGCTACCTTCGCTACCACGTCCTGGAAGCGATGGCTTATAGCCTCTTGGGATCGCTTCACGTGGTTCCCCTGCACGCCGCATGCGTCGCGCGGAACGGCTGCGGCGTGCTGCTCGCAGGAGATTCCGGTTCGGGCAAGTCGTCGCTGGCCTATGCGTGTGCACGGCGCGGCTGGACCTACATTGCGGACGATTGCAGCCAGTTGGTGAGGAGGAGCCGGACGCGCACCGTGCTCGGCGATCCGCGCCTGTTCCGGTTTCGGGCTACCGCCGGCGCGCTGTTCTCCGAGTTTCAGGGAATCGAAGAGAGCCCGCACGCTCGCGGCAAGCCTACCATCGAAGTGCGTGCCGATTCCTTGCCGTCCATCCGTACGGCTGTAGAGACCCGCGTCGATGCGGTCGTCTTTCTGAACCGGCGCGACGGCCGGGACGGACGTGCCGAACTTCTTCCCGTTGCCTGGGACGACGCGATGAAGCGTCTGTCCTCTTCCCCGTGGCCCGCTGATTTACCGACAGTTGGGGAACGGCAGGCGGCGTTGGAGTGCCTGGCGGGAACCAGAGTTCACGAGATGCGCTACCGCGACCTGGACGCGGCGGCAGACAAACTGGAACAGATTGTTGATGGAGATCGAGGATGAGAATCGTTTTGCTTCTTTGCGTGGCCGCATCGTTCGCGCGGGGCCAGGTCGCGTCGGGCTCGCTGTTCGGAGAGATTCGCGACGAATCCGGGGCCGTGGTGGGTTCAGCGCAGGTGATCGCTCAACAGGAGACCACGGGCTTCACACGCATGGCTTTGACCGACGAGTTCGGAGCCTACCGCATCGAGCCGCTGGCCCCGGGGATCTACTCGGTCCGTGCGCAACGCCCAGGATTTCAAACCGCGGTGGTACCCCACGTAACCCTGGAGGTCGACCAGCAGGCCAAAATCGATGTCCAGCTCAGAGTCGGCGAAATGGAGGATTCCGTCGCCGTGACCACCGCTGTGTCGCCGCTCCAGACCGAAGACGCCACCGCCGGCTATCGCATCGATGCCCAGACCCTTACGCAGTTGCCTTTGGACGAACGCAACGTGGCCGACCTGATCACCCTCGGACCCGGCGCAATCCCGCGGCAGCTTTCGGGCTTCGTTCACGATGCCGCCAACGACCTTCAACAAGGCTCGCGCGGCTCCGTGGCCCTCAACGCGCCGATTAACGGCGGGCGCTCGTATATGAACTCCTACTTGCTGGACGGCGCCTACAATACCGACCAGAACACGTACGCCATCGTGGTTCTGCCGCCGATGGATTCGGTGCAGGAATTCCGGATTCAATCTTCGCTGGCGCCGGCGGCGTTTGCACAGGCCGGCGGCGGGGTGGTGGACATGGTGACGAAATCGGGCGGCCAGCAGTTCCATGGCTCCGCGTTCGAGTATCTTCGAAACCAGGTTACCGACGCGCGGAACTACTTCGACGATCCCAACCTGCCGCAGCCGCCCTTCCGGCGCAATCAATTTGGAGGTTCGCTGGGAGGGCATCTGCCGCTGCCTTCCACTTTCTTCTTCCTGAGCTATGAAGGGGTTCGCGGCCAATCGGCATCACCCTCGGTGCAGGTTGTTCCGGATGCGCAGGTGCGCGCCGGCGATTTCCGGGGCGGCAACGTCATCTACGACCCGCTCAGCAGCGCCAGCGCCGCCGGTCGAATCCCGTTTCCCAATAACACGATTCCCGGCCCGCAGATCGACTCTATAGCGCGGCAGTACCTGGCCCAGTTCGAGCCGCTGCCGAACAGCTCCGGAAACGGTGGCAACTATCTCGACACAAGTCCCAGTAGCACCAACAACGATGCAGTCTCGGCGCGCTTCGATCACCAACTGAGGAACGGCGGCCTGCTATTCGCCCGCTACACCATGAACGACGAACGAGGCGGCGTGGGCGGTAACTTTCCCCTGCGTCCCACAACCGAGGATGTCCGCGCGCAGCAGGCCACGCTCGGCCACACCATGGGCGGCGCGTCCTGGAGCAATGAACTGCGCGCGTCCTTCACCCGCCTGCGGCTGTTTGACATTCCGCTCAGCGCCGGGCAGGAGAACGTCGCTGCCGACCTCGGAATCCTGAATCCGCCATCCGATGCGTTTACTTTCGGCCTGCCCTACTTCTATCTTCCGAACTATGCCACGGTCACTGACGATCCTACGCTGCCCCAAATTCAGCGGGACAATACGTGGGGCGTTTCCGAAACATTCTCCCGTGTGCGCGGGCGGCGTACGTACAAATTCGGTTTCAACTGGACGCATTTCCAGCTCAACTACCGCCAGAGCAACACCGTTCGCGGCGAATACGTGTACAGCGGCGCGTTTACCGGCAACGGCACCGCCGACACCGGCGACGCCCTCGCCGATTTTCTGCTGGGCTATCCGCAGAGCACCCAGCGCAGCGTCGGAGACTCGCAGGCATACATGCGGCAGAACACTTACGGGGGCTTCGCGCAGCAAGACTGGCAGATATCGAGCCGCCTGGTCCTGACGCTGGGTCTGAGATATGACTACTTCGCTCCGTTCACCGAGGCCCGCAACGCACTCCTCAACCTCGACTATTCCACGCTTCCAAACCCGCCGCCGCCCGTGCTGGTCCATGTGGGCCAGGCCCACGATCCGAACCCAATCAACTTCGCGCCGCGGGCGGGCCTCGCCTGGCGGGTCCCTGGCTTCCTTTCGTCGCGCGGCGATACGGTGTTCCGCGCCGGCTGGGGCATCTTTTACAGCCCGGAGATTTCGGCGGAGAGCTACGACCTGGTTCTGAACAACATCCAAAACGAATCGAACACCGCCGACGCCACGGTAATGCCGGTGCTGACCACGCGCAACGGCTTTCCTTCCACCTCCAGCACCGGGTTTCCGAGTTATTACGGCCTGGACAGTCATCTTCCGACGCCGTATGTACAGCAATGGAACGCCGGCTTTCAGCACGAGCTTCCGGGGGCTGTAATATTGGATGTTTCCTACATTGGCAGCAAAGGCACCGATCTGGGGCGCTTCCGGCGCTTTAACACGGCGCTGCACACGGAAACCGGCGAGGACCTGAATCCGCGTCCGGGCAATCTGCAATCGCTGCGTACGTGGCCTAGCTTGGGAGGCATCGACCAATTCGAGAACATCGCCAATTCTTCTTACAATTCGCTGCAAATCAAGGCGGAGAAGCGGTTGCGCCGGTCGCTCACCTTCCTTGCAAGCTTCGTATGGTCAAAGTCCATCGACGATTCGTCGACCGTCATTCCCGGCCTGACCGACGGCGGCGGAGCGCAGGACGAAAATAATCTGAACCTCGAAAGGGGTCTTTCCACTTTCAACGTTGGTCGGAGAATCAGCGCCGGCTTCGTGTATAACCTGCCGGGCGCGAGTTGGCACAGATCGCTGCTCGGCGGCTGGCAACTTAGCGGCATCCTTACGGTCCAGGATGGCACGCCGCTCGATCCGATGTACGTCGCGTCGGACCCCGCCAATGCAGGCACGTTTACACGCCCGAACGTCGTCTTAGGCCAGCCGATCACCCTTCCCGCCAGCCAGCGTACGCCCGAACACTGGTTCAATACCAACGCGTTCAGCGCTCCCGCGCCATACACGTTCGGTGACGCCGGCCGCGACATCGTTCCGGGGCCGGGAATCGAGGTGACGGATCTCGCCCTGCACAAGCGTTTCTCCATCAACGAGCGGTGGGGAGTCGAAGTGCGGGCGGAGGCGTTTAACTCCATGAACCATCCGAATCTAGGCTACCCGGATCCGTTCCCGGACAACGGGCCGTACTTCGGCAGGCTTCTTCTCGCGGGCCAGCCCAGGCGCATACAGTTCGCGACGCGAATCGATTTTTGATGGCGCTCTATTATCCAGAAATCGAATCCTGGGCGCGCCCGAACGGCGCCCCGCCCGCATCGCGGCGCCGGGACCTTTCGAAAGCGCGGATTCCCCGCTATGCGCGGGCCGCCCTGGAGGCTCTGGGCTTCGACGGCGCCGGAAGCGGCCTGCTGCGGGATCTGGACGACGCGGAATACCGCAGCCTGCTGTGGTTTTGCGACAGGGCCCACCTTGCCTTGACGCTCGGTCACTTCCACGGCGACGCCATGCCCGGCTGGGTGCGCGACCGCCTCGAGCGAAACCTCCACGACTACTCGAAGCGATTCGCCCGCCTCAAGGCATCGCTCTTTGAGATCGCGGACGCCTTCGAACGCCGCGGGATCGAGTTCATCGTTCTGAAGGGCCTGACGCATTCGCCCGACTACACGCCCGATCCGCTGCTGCGCGCGCAGGGGGATATCGACATCTGGTGCAAACCTGAATCCATCGTAGCGGCACGCGACGAATTACTGGCGCTCGGCTACCTTCCGCTCGGCCGCTCCGAAGGACGTCATCTGCCGCCGATGATTCGCCCGGCCGAATGGGAATGGCGGGGAGACTTCTACGCCTCCGATCTTCCCATCGCCGTCGAATTGCACTACCAGCTTTGGGACGAAAAGATGGAATCGATCCCGGCCGCCTGGGGCAGTGGATTTCTGGGACCGGCGCGCAACGAAAATGGTGGATGGCCGTCCGCTCCCGGTGCTTTCCGCGCCGGACACCCTGGCATTCGCCGCGCTGCATCTTCTGATGCATCTGCTTCACGGCGACCTGCGCACGCAGCGCGCCTGGGAAATCGCGCATTTTCTCGACACCCATACTTCCGACGACGCCTTTTGGTCCTGGTGGAGGGAATGCCACGCCGATTCCCTGCGCCGGCTCGAAGCGATCATTTTTCAGTTGGTCGCGGAATGGTTCGGTTGCGGTCTTTTGCCAGTGGCGGCCGAAGAAGTCGATCGCTTGCCGGACGATGTCAGGCTCTGGATCGAGCAATACGCGTGGTCCCCGGTGGAAGCGCTGTTTCGTCCGAACAAAGACGAGCTCTGGTTGCAACTGAGCCTGGTAGAATCGGCTCGCGAGAAACTGGCGATCTTCCGCAGGCGCGTCCTGCCGATGCGCGCGCTGCCGATGGCCCACGAGGGAACGCTGAGGAATGCCCGGCCGACTCCGGTGCAAATCAAGCGTATGCTCCGCTTCGCCGGTTCCCGGCTTGTCCACCACGCGCGCGCCATTCTTCCCACTGTGTACGGAGGCGCGAGATGGTACTGGAGACGAACTCGTCTCGGCGGCGGATTCCTGCGGTTTCAGGCAACCTCGGCTCTCTTCAATCTCGGCGTGCTGGTCTTCCTGGTTCTTTATAATCTTTACCTGATCGAGCTGGGGTATCACGAGGATCTTCTGGGACGGATAGCCGGCGCGATGCGCGTGGGATCGCTTCTGGGGACCATTCCCGCCGCGGAACTCGCACGCCGCGCGGGTTTGCGAGCCACGCTCCTGACGGCGGTGCTGGGGAACGCGGCCGCCGCGCTTCTCCGCACCTGGAACGCCGGCGAAGCCTGGCTGATAGCGTGGGCTTTCTGCAACGGAATCTTCCTGGCGTCATGGGCGGTGTCGTTCTGTCCGTCGATTGCGGGGCTCACCACCGAGCGCAATCGCCGCTTCGGGTTCAGCCTGTCCTGCGCGGCGGGCATTGCCATCGGAATCCCAGGCGGCCTGGTGGCCGGCCGTTTGCCGGGAGTGATGAAGCACTTGTTCGATTCGCCGGGATCTCTCGAACCCCTGCGCTGGGCGCTGGTGGCCGCGTCGGGGGTGGCCGCGCTGGGCGCCTTGCCGGCCGTGAAGTTGCGCTTCCAAAGCATCTCCCGGACCGCAGCGAAGACCTATCCGCGAGCGCGCATTGTCGCGGGATTCCTGATCGCCCTCTGCTGCTGGAGCGCGGCCACCGCCTCCTTCAACCCGTTCTTCAACGCGTTCTTCGCCGAGCGCCTGCGCATGAGCGTGCAACGCATCGGCGCGATATTCTCGTATTCGCACGTGGCGCAGGTGCTGGCGTTGCTGTCGGCCTCCGTGATTCTGAAAAAGCTTGGGGACATCAGGGGCATCGCCTGGTGTCAACTGGCTACCGGAGTTGCGCTGGCGCTTCTGGCGTTCAGCTCCACCGGCGCAGGAGCGGCGGCGGTCTACATCGGCTACATGTCCCTTCAGTACATGAGCGAGCCGGGGCTGTTTCACCTGCTCATGAACCGAGTCGCTCCGGGGGAGCGCAGCGGGGCATCGGCACTCTACTTCCTGGTGACGTCGCTCGCCGGTGGCCTCGCCGCGTTCGCCGGAGGGGCTGCGATCTCGCGATTCGGCTATTCGCCCGTCCTGGTTGCGTCGGGATGCGTGGCGATGGCGGCGGCATTTCTGTTCCGGACCCTGGTCCGCGACAAGGCCTGAGCGATCACGTCGCCGGCTTCCTGTCGCTACCAGGCATCTTTACCCGTCAGGACGCTTGGTACGGTGGCCAGGAGTATGCCCGCGTAGAGCCGGAACGACCAGTGTCGAACCAGGAACAGATCGAGCCGGCGGCGCTGAGGATAAGTCAGGTGGCTTCTGCCTCGAACCTGCCAAAGGCCGGTGAGACCAGGTTTCACGCGAAGCACTTCGCCGGCCGCGGCGCCATAGTGTTCTATGAGTTCATCGGCAGTCAGAGGCCGCGGGCCCACCAGGGCCAGGTCGCCGCGTACCACATGCCATAGCTGCGGCAGTTCGTCGATGGAGTATTTCCGGCAAACAGCGGCAAACGCGCTCGTGACCCTCGGATCGTAGCTCTTCTTGACCTCGGGCACGGGTTCCCGCCGCAGGTGCTCCACGAAGTACGGGGACGGGCCGGGTTTCGGTGCCACGCGGGACCACATCGTCCTCAGCTTCAGCACCCGGATATCTTTGCCATTCCGTCCCACTCTGGCATGTGACACCAGTGGACACCTGCGCGAAAGCAGGACCACAATGACTCCGGCCACGATTAGAAATGGCAGCAGCGCGGCTAGGAGCAGCAACGCGAAAACGCGCTCTCCGAACATTACTGCGTCCCAACTCGCCGGTTGCTCGCCGATCGTCCACCGATCATGCGTCCGCCCCTCAGTTACGCTGGTCTGTAAGTCGAGCGTGACCGGCTGAAACTCGGGGTCGATTTCTGAGTAACCACCCAAGCAGTAAGCCCTCCTGCAGCCAGAGTAGGATGGGAGGCCTGTTTCATTGGTGCGACTGAGGTTAAAGTCCTGTAAATGACGCGGCCCACCGGGACCAGCCAACGCCTTGGGAGGAAAGAGCAGGTACAGCAGGGCCGGCAGACCTAACGCGGCCGCGATGACGGCCCAGATTCCATAGATCGCGCCGACGAAGAATCGCCGGCGCTGGCGGGCGATATTATCCGGCTTGCGCCTATCACTGGAAGGAAACGACTTGGGCACGCCCGGAGGAGGCTGGCGAACCCTTACTGTGACGCTTCCACCACCGCTCTGACTTCCAGATCGGACCGACCGGCCGTCAGGCCAACGCGATCTTGAACGTCACGGCGTAATCCGACGGTTTCTCCTCCGGCAGTTCGACCTTGAGAGTCCCGGCATCCTGCGTCCACTTGAGCTTTCCTTTGTGGCCCAGTAACTCGATATTGCGAATCCTGGGCACGCTGTTCTTGCCGCCCAGGGCGAGCGCGGGAATCGCAGCCTCTTTGCCCGGCCAACCCATGACGAAGGCGTACATCGCGTTGGCCTTGGTGGTGAAGCGAACATCTTCGGCGGTCAAATCCTTGCGGCTATTCTCGTTGAACCGCTGGTCTGGTGCGGCGGCGGGTTTCGTGCCTGGGCCGTCGCCGAAGATCTTCCACGGCCGCGTGCTGTAAATGCCTTCGCTGTTGACCGCCATCCAACGGGTGATCTCATCCAGGATCTTGAGTTCCTTGGCATCCAACTCGCCACTGTTGGGCAGGGGGAAGTTCAGCATCAGGTTGCCGTTGCGGCTGACTATGTCGCACAGCATGTCGATGACGCGCTTCGGCGTCTTGTATTCGATGTCCCGTTTGTAGTGCCAGGCGCCAATGCAGGTGTCGCTTTGCCAGGGATTGGCCTGTAGCTGGTCGGCAACCCCGCGCTCGATGTCGAAGATACAGGTGCCGGTGTCGCAGTCGGTCCGTCCCTTGCTCGTGTAGACAGCCTCCACCTTGCCACCGTGGACCTTCGCACTCACGTTGTAGAGATGGGACACCAAATGGTAGCCGACCTCCGGGTAGACAATCCCACCGTCGTTGTACAGCAGGTCGGGTTGGTGGTGGTCGATCAAGTCCTTGATGCGCGTGTAGTAGTGTTGTCTCCACGCGAGCGGGGCCTCACGTCTGCCAACTGCGCCGGCCCGTCCGCCTGGCTCCGACGCCAGGAATTCCTTCGAGTATTCGTGGTAAAGATCGGCATACTGCGGGTCTGCTCCGTCGTAGGGCACGCCGGCCATGGGCCCGGTCTGGTCGCTGCCGTGAGAAACCGGCCACCAGAGGTAGCTGAATGCCAGGTGCTCGCTCACGGCGAACCTCAAGCCCTGCTTCCGTGCGGCCTTTTCCCAGAGACCGACAATGTCCTTCTTCGGTCCCATGGCGACAGAGTTCCACCTTGGCTGGTGCTTCGAGTCCCAAAGGTCGAAGTTGTCATGGTGAACAGCCATACTCATGAAGTACTTTGCGCCCGCCTTCTTGTAAAGCTGCATCAAATGATCCGGGTCGAACTTATCGGCCGTCCACATCTTGCAGATATCTTTGTGGCCGAACTTCGAAGGATGGCCGAATCGCGCGACGTGATCCTTGTTCTGCGGGCTGCCCTGAATATAGATGTTGCGCGCGTACCAGTCGCCATCCTCGGCAGCCGACTGCGGTCCCCAATGTGCCCAGATACCAAACTTGGCGTCGCGGAACCATTGGGGGACCTGGTACGCCTTGAGCGCCTCACGCGTCCCGTCGAACGGGCCCTTCTCGATTTCCGGAATAACGTCCTGCGCGAGCGACTTTCGCGGCAGAAGGAGCGCGGGTGCTCCGGCCATGACAACGATGGCATTTCGTCTGCTGATTCTCATGAACTCCTTGCCTCCTCTCAAAGCAAACTGTACCACCCGGAGGCCGCGATCCGCAGTGACCTGGCCGAACGCGGTAGCGAAATCGCATACAATGACAAAGGTGATTTCGACAAATGACTCCCCTTCCGATTTCCGCCTTCCTGGTTTTCCTCAGCGCAACCGGGCTGGAAGGCGCCGACCCCCAGCGCGTTGTGTTTGATTCGCACGCGCGCACCCGGGAGAAGTTCGCCACTGAGTACGTTCCCACTCTGATGCACGAGTTCCCCGTCTCCGAGCACAAGTGGGCGCTCAAAGAACTCAACCCGGATCTGCCGTCCGACTGGTCGTCTTTCAAGTTCCTGGTCATGGAAGTGAAGTCATCCACCGCCCAGCGCTTCCTCCTGCGGCTCTACACTGCGGACGGCGTACGCGCGTTGCGCTTCCACCAGTTTGGCGGGGGCGCGTGGATTCGCGCCGCCGTCCCGTTGAGCTACTTCCAGAGCCAAAGCCAGGAAGGCCAGGATCTGGCTGCGGTCTTCAACAAGTCCCGCAACCCCTTCTGGATGGCGGTGGTGGGACCTTTCGGCCCCATCAAGGCAGTCGAGTCGCTGGCCGTGGCCATGGTGGCGCCGGTCGGTAATCCCACGCTCGAGATTCGCAACGTCCGCCTTTCCAACGACGACCCGGGCTCCGAGGTCATCGACAAGTTGCCGGTGGTGGATGAGTTCGGACAGTGGATTCCAGCGGAATATCCGGGGAAGATCAAGAGCCTCGATCAACTCAAGAGCGAGTGGGACCGCGAGGACAAGTCCCTGCACCCCGGCGAGTTCGGCTACTGCAAGTACGGAGGCTTCGCCGGCACTAAAGCCAAGGCCACGGGTTTTTTCCGCGTCGAGCAGATCGATGGCAAATGGTGGTTTGTCGATCCCGACGGCCACCTGTTCCTGTCCATGGGAGTCAATGGCATCGGACCCGGCGGAGCCAGCACGCGCGTCACCGGCCGCGAAACCTACTTCGCCGGCCAGCCTCCCGCCGATCTTCCCGCGGGAGCATCGGGCCGGCGCCCCGCGGCGGGAGACTTCTACGGATGGAACCTGGCGCGGCGGTATGGCGCCGGCTGGGACTCCAAGGCCGACGACATGGCGGTCCGCCGCATGGAAGCCTGGGGCTTGAACACGGCCCGCAGCGTGCTTTCAAGAGACAAGTTGATGCCCTACGCCGCCATGTTGCGCGCCCCGCAGACCGCGCCGGTTTACATGGGTATGCCCGACGTCTACTCCGAGGAATTTGCCCGCACCGCGGATTCCTCGGCCGCGTCCCAGTTGACTTCGCTGAAGGACGATCCTTATCTGCTGGGATATTTCATCGGCAATGAGCCGGCATGGCCGGGCCGGGAGTCTGAACTGGCCGATATGATTTTGGCCGGCAAGGAAACCGAAACTCAGCGCCGGTTGAAGGCCTTTCTGGCCGGCGGCGACACCCCGGCGCGGCGCAAGGAATTCGTGCTGGCCGCCTTCGAACGCCAATTGCAGATCACCAATCAGGCCGCCCGCAAGTACGATCCCAATCACCTGAACCTGGGAATCCGCTTCGGGTCGCTGCCTCCCGACGACGTCATCCGGATGGGGCGCTTTTTTGACGTCTACAGCCACAACATCTACGAGTACGCGCCCGACCGCGAGTGGGTGGCGAAACTGTACAAGCTCACTGGCAAGCCGTTGCTCATCGGGGAGTTTCACTTCGGAACTCCCACCCGGGGGCAGGCCGCGGCCCTGATGCAGGTGGCCAACGAGAAAGAGCGCGGCATCGCGTACCGCTATTACGTCGAGCAGGTGGCGTCCATGCCTTCTTTCGTCGGAGCGCACTGGTTCGCCTGGCTGGACGAGTCCGTCACCGGACGCATGGATGGTGAGAACTACAGCTTCGGGTTCATTGATGTTACCGACCGTGCGTCGGATGAGTTTCTGCAAGGCGTAATCGCCGCCCACAAGCGGCTGCTGGCCGTGCATTCGGGTAAGTCCGCCCCTGTAAGTCAGAAAGCCAAGGTGCAATAGTCTTTTTTGGAGGACAATATTCATCATGCGTAGCCAAATCCGCCTGTCCGCGCTAATCGCGCTGTCTATTCCGCTGGCCGCCGCCGACGTCCCGGCGGCGAAGGTCTGGGAGACCACCATAGTCATCCCCACCTACCTGGCCGGAGACCCGGAGCCCAACCCGATGTTCTACTTCGGGCGCCAATCGCAGGGGGCCCAGGCGCCGGTCTATCCGTATCCTATGTATGACATTCTCACGGGTAAGAAGGCCGACAAGACTTACAAGATCGTGTACCTCGAGAATGAGTATCTCCGCATCGGCATCCTTCCGGAGATCGGCGGCCGCATCTTCGAAGGTTTGGACAAGACCAACAACTACAATTTCATCTACCGCCAGCACGTCATCAAGCCTACGCTCATCAGTATCATCGGCGCGTGGATTTCGGGCGGCGTCGAGTGGAACGTCAACCACCACCATCGCGCCACCACCTTCCTCCCCGTGCAGTACAAGGTGGAAGAGAACGCCGATGGCAGCAAGACCGTATGGGTGGGCGAGTTGGAGGTGCGCCAGCGCATGCGTTGGGCGGTGGGATACACCATCCGGCCGGGCAAATCTTACCTGGAAGCGTCGGTGCGAATCCTCAACCGCACTCCCGAAGTGAACACCATGCTGTGCTTCGCCAACCTGGCGGTTCACGTGAACGACCAGTACCAGGTCATCTTCCCACCCGCCACGCAACTGAGCACCGGCCATTTCAAACGCGAATTCGACAAGTGGCCGATCAGCAATCAGGGCATCGATGTCAGTTGGTGGAAGAACCACCCTGGAGGAACCTCGATCTTTGCCTGGAACTACCAGGACGATTTCTTCGCCGGCTACGACCATGGCAAGCAGGCGGGAACCATGAGCATCGCCGACCACAACATCGTGCCCGGCAAAAAGTTTTTCGAGTGGGGCACCAATGCCGGCGCGCGCAATTGGGACGCCAATCTCACTGACTCCGATGGTCCCTACATCGAGCTTATGGCGGGAGCCTACTCGGACAACCAGCCCGACTATAGCTGGCTCCAGCCTTACGAAGGCCGCTCGTTCTCCATGAACTGGTACCCATTCCGGGACATCGGCGGCGTGAAGAAAGCCAATCTGGACGCGGCCGTGAACCTCGATGTGGCCAACGGCACCGCCAAGCTGGGCTTCTATACCACCTCGGCCCATGCCGCGGCGAAAGTCACGCTCAAGGCGGGCCAGAACGTCCTGCTCCAGGAGACCGTGGCCATCAACCCTGGCAAGCCCTACACCAATCAGGTCGCCGTCCCGGCCGGCATCGACGAGCACGATCTGGTGGCTTCCATTTCCGACGGCGGCAAGGAGCTGGTCTCCTATTCGCCCGTCCGGCTGACGCCCGAGGCAGTCCCTCAGGGTGTGACCGCCCCGCCCCCGCCGGCGGAAGTCAAGACCAACGAGGAGCTATATCTCATCGGTCTCCGCGCGCAGCAGTTCCACGATCCGGTCAACGATCCCATGCCCTATTGGGAAGAAGCGCTCCGCCGCGATCCAGGCGACTCCCGCGTGAATACCGTCATGGGCATTACCGCGTTCACCAAGGCCAGGTACGCGGAGGCCGAGAAGTATCTTCGCACCGCCATCGCGCGGGTCACGGCCCAATTCACCACTCCTAAGGATGCCGAGGCCATCTACTACCTGGGCGCCACGCTGAAGGCTGAGGGCAAGACCGACGAGGCCTACACCAACTTCTATAAGGCGACCTGGAGCCAGGCGTGGAAGGCTGCCGGCTACTATTCGCTGGCCGAGATCGCCACCGCGCGAGGCGATATGGCCGCTGCTCTCGATTTTGTCAACCGCTCCATCGACTCCAATGCGCTCAACATCCGCGCGCAGAACCTGAAGGCCGCGGTATTGCGGCACACGGGGCGCTCGAGGGAAGCTCTCCAGTTGCTGGCCACCGCCGCGCACAAAATCGATCCGCTCGACGTGCGGTCCATGGCCGAACACTGGCTGGCCTCGAAGGACCCGGCGGCAGCCAAGACGCTCACCTCCACCATGATCGATCATCCGCAAACGTTCCAGGAGACCGCCGCCGAGTATCTCGACGCCGGCTTATGGAAGGACGGCACGGACGTGCTCCTGCAAATGGTGGCCGCGGTCCACGATAAGTCCAAGGTCCACCCCATGGCTTATTACTATCTGGGTTACTTTGCGGAGCAACTGGGCCAGGCGGCGAAGGCTTCCGATTACTACAAGCTGGCTCTGAGCCAGCCCCCGGACTACGTCTTCCCCTTCGAAGCCGAGGTCATCGACGTGTTGCGGGACGCTTTGAAGGTGTACCCTCGCGATGCTCACGCCTCTTACTACCTGGGCAATCTGTTGTACGACTGGCAGCCGGAGGAGGCTACCAGGCTCTGGGAAGACTCTGCCGCGCTGAACTCCGCCTTCGCCATCGTCCATCGCAACCTGGCCATAGCCTACGCCCACCAGAAGCCCACGCCCGACCTCAACCGGGCCATCGCGGAGCTGGAGAAAGCGGTCTCGCTCAACCACAAGTACGCCCTGCATTTCGCCGAATTGGATGAACTCTACGAGCAGGCCGGCACTCCCATTGAGAAGCGCCTTCCGCTGTTCGAGAAGAATCAGGACGTGGTGGCGCAGCGCGATGACTCGCAAAACCGCGCCGTGGCGCTCAAGGTGGCCGCGGGCAAGTACGACGAGGCCATCACGATGATGACCGGCCGCAAGTTCGCGGTAGCCGAAGGCGCCAACCTCAACGTCAGCGAGCAGTGGACCGCCGCCCACATCCTGCGCGGCCAGCAAAGCCTCGCAGCCAAACGGTATAAGGACGCGCTCGCGGATTTCGAGCAAGCTGTCACAGTGCCCGACAACCTGCCGCGTGAGTTTGGCGGCGCCGGCACAAGCAACGCCGAGGTGGACTACCTGACTGGCCTCACTTACGAAGGTTTGGGCGACCATGCCAAGGCCACTGAGTCCTGGAATCGCGCGGCCGCGGCCCCCGCGCAATTCGGGCCGGGACGGCGCGGCGGAATGCCTGCCACAGCAGGCGGCGCTCAATCCTACTACCAGGCGTTGTGTCTTCAGAAGCTCGGCCAGAACGACAAGGCCAAAGCGATGTTCCAGGCTCTCGTGGATTCCGGCCAGCGTGCGATCACCGATCCCGCGCCCACAGAAGCCGGCCGCGGTGGCCGAGGGCAATCACAATCGCCGCGCCTCCGTTCAGCCAGCGCGCATTACGCCATCGGCCTCGGCTACCTGGGCCTCGGTGACGCGGCCAAGGCGAAGGCGGAGCTATCGCAGGCCATCCAAACCAGCCCCGATCTGCTGGGCGCCAGGACAGCTCTGGCGGCCTTGAAGTAGAATCACGCGTCACTCCCGGGCGGCTCGGACCTCATCGGATGGTTGCCCGAGTAGAGGAGGAACTGGTCGAGAAGCCCGGAGAGAACGTCGAGGTTGTCTTGCATAGAATGAGGAAGAATTTCTCGTTTCGCTTTCTCTTTCAAGGTGTTTAACTCGTCTCGGAGAGCAGTTGCCATTGCTGGTGTTAAACCCGATGTCATCGAATCCCGAAGTCGCTGACGCCAGTTCGCCAGTTCTTTAAACGCTTGGGAAGTCTCAGTCCGCAATCTGAAAACATCGTAACCTTTCAAAAGGCCGACCATTTGGTCGTCAATCCTGTGACGGACGGCTGCAATCTCTTTCCTCAGATGTAACCTCGCTATGTCAGTCTTCCGACTGATTCTCACCGCCAGAAGTTGCGACTGCAACTCCATGATGGTGATGAGAAGAAGTTGTATCTTGCCTGCGATGTGCGCCCAGTCAATCACTGGCCCATCATCATCTTCGATGTTCGCCCCAGTTTGAAAGACGATATTGGAAAGTAGGTAGAACAGAGAGTTGAAGGATGATGTCCGCAGGATGCTGTTTAGGCGGGTGATCTCCAAGTGCGGCAGTTCCAAAAAATCGACTCGCAGCGACGTCTGAGATTCTTGATGGAGAATCATCTGCGTCCATCGCTGAAGCAACTCAATCACCGGGTTGATTGCTCCTAGAACGTATTTCTGCTCAAACCACTCCTGGACAGACCTGCTCCGGTCGAGCCGGTCTTTGATCCACAAACTGGATAACGCAGCGCCAGCGCCAGCGAAGGAACCGAACAGCGGGCCGACCGAGTTCTCCAGAACTTTGTTCCAGTCCATGCTCTTCGAGCCTAGCGAACTCAGCGTCCTAAAGCAACCCAGAACATCTGATCGTCGTCCAGGTCGGAAAGATGGCGAAAGTTGGAAGGGCCTTGAATCCGCATAGGACCCGATGGTGGGGCAAGGACTATCTCCGCCTATGAATATTCTCAGGCTTGCGGCAGAGTTCCTGGCCTGTGATGGGTTTCAAACCGCTACTTCCAGGATTTAGACATTCGATTCAGGCTTTGTGCCTTCTTCTTTCATGACCTCCAACGTTCCGACGATAGCTTCGCGGAGGTTGGCGAAAAGATCCTCGACGGTTTCACCTTGTGAGTAGCATCCCGGCAAGGCCGGGACCTCGCCCCAGAACCCGCCCGATGCTTCCTGGTGAATTACGACGGCGAAACTACTCATAGCTCAAAAATAGCACCCTACAGTGACCACCCGCTCACTCGAAGTTCTTCCGAAACTCTTCGAACGCCCGCTTCAACTCGCCCACTTCTCGCTCCAGCGCCGCGATGCGCTCGCGGTCCGATGGCCCCCTTTCCGTGGTTGGCACCGCTTCCTCAGCCACCTCCACATCTCCGCTCAGCAACTGCGCCCAGCGCTGTTCCTTGTACCCCGTCTGCCGCGGGAGTTTCTTGACGAACTCCATCTCCGCCAGCCGGTTCAGAGTGCTTTCCACCCCCTCCAGGTCGTCGAACTGATAGAGCCGCTCGCTGCGCCCGCGCAATTCCCCCACGGTCTGCGGACCGCGCAGCATCAATACGCACAGCACCGCCGCCTCACGCCTTCCCAGGTTGAACTTCTCGGTGAAACGCTGGCCGTGCTTCGGCACGCGGCTCTCTCCGCCCGTCATACGCACCGCCAGGCCCTTCGTGCGCAACCCCTCGAGCGCCGTCTCCACAATGTCTTCATCATAGGAAACCACCGGCTCGCGGTTGGATTTCTGGTTGCAGGCGTTCACCAGCGCGTTCAAGGAAAGCGGATAGTAATCCGGCGTCGCAATCTCTTTTTCCAGCAGTGAGCCGAGCACGCGCGCCTCGGCGGCGTCCAGTTGCCAATCCATATTTCCAGTGTACGTTGTTACCATGAAGAGTCAGCGATGTCGTTAGAATTAACGGAACCCGTTCGGCGGCGCCAGCACCGCCAGGTGGAACACGCCGCTCGCGACGCGGCCGGGCAACTCGCCTCCGCGCTTCAGCGCTCCTCCCAAGCCCTGCTTGCCCAGCAGGCGCCCGAGGGTTTCTGGTGCGGCGAGCTGACCGCCGACTCCACCCTCGAATCCGACTACATTCTGCTGCAACTTTTCCTGTACCAGCCCGAAGACCACGCCTGGAATCCGCCCACCTCGGTGCGCATCCGGAAGGCCGCCCGCGCCATCCTCGAGCGCCAGTTGCCCGATGGCGGCTTCAATATCTACACCGGAGGGCCCGCCGACATCAGCGCCACGGTGAAAGCCTACTGCGCGCTGAAGCTTGCGGGCATTGGCGCCGACAGCGATCCCTTGCGCCGCGCCTGCGCGCGCATCCTGGCCCTGGGTGGCCTGCAAGCCGCTAACAGCTACGTCAAGACCAACCTCAGCCTGTTCGGCCTCTATCCCCACGAGCACGTGCCCTCCATCCCGCCGGAAATCGTGATACTCCCCGGCAATGTGCTCTATGAAATGTCCTCGTGGACGCGCTCCATCCTGGTGCCGCTCTCCATCGTGCAGGCCCGCGGCTCGAATCGCCGTGCGCCCGCGGGGTTCACGCTCGATGAACTCCTGCTCCCCGGCGTCAGCCTCGCGCTTCCCAAGGGGAAGGGCCTTTCGCTGCTGTTTCACCACCTCGACCGCGTCTTCAAGCTCTGGGAAAGGCGCGGTCCCGAGCGCATCCGCAACTCCGCCATCCGCGAGGCCGAGCACTGGATTCTCGACCGCACGCGCCACACCGAAGGGTTGGGCGCGATCTACCCCGCCATGATGTACTTCATCATGGCGCTCGACGCGCTGGGCTATCCCAAGGATCACCCCGACCTGGTCGAGGCCATTCGCCACTTCGAATCCCTGCTCATCGAAACCGGGGACCGGTTCATCTTCCAGCCCTGCGTCTCGCCCATCTGGGATACCGCCATCTGCGCCTTCGCGCTGGGCGAAGCCGGCATCTCGGGCGACGCCCGCATGACGCGCGCCGCCGACTGGCTCATCAGCAAAGAGGTCCGCCGCAAAGGCGACTGGTCCGTCAAGCGCCCCGACACCGAACCCTCCGGCTGGGCCTTCGAATTCGCCAACGAGTTCTATCCGGATATCGACGACACCGCCATGGTGCTGCTGGCGCTGCTCCACGCCAAGGTGTCCAATCCCGCGGCCCAAGCTGCCGCCGAGCGCCGCGCCATCAACTGGCTGCTCGCCATGCAATCGGGCGACGGCGGCTGGGCGGCATTCGACGTCGATAACGATTGGGCCCTGCTCAACGAGGTGCCCTTTGCCGACCACAACGCCATGCTCGACCCCACCTGCCCGGACATCACCGGCCGCGTGCTGGAATCGCTGTGCCGCCGCGGCCTGGCGGGTCACGAGGCCGTGCGCCGCGGCGTGGCTTACCTGCTCGGGGCGCAGGAAAAGGATGGAAGCTGGTACGGCCGCTGGGGTGTGAACTACATTTACGGATCATTCCTCGCCATGCGCGGCCTGGCTGCCAGCGGATTTCCCGAAGCCAAAGATGCCATCGCCAAGGCCGCACAGTGGTTGCGAACCATCCAGAACCCCGATGGCGGCTGGGGAGAATCCTGCGCCAGTTACGACCGCGACGGCTTCGTCTCCGCCCCGAGTTGCCCCTCCCAGACCGCCTGGGCCGTTCTCGGCCTGCTGGCGGCCGGCGACCGCGAGGGCGTCGCCGTCCGCCGTGGCATCCAGTTCCTCCTCGATCGCCAACGGCCCGACGGCACATGGCCCGAGCAAGCCACCACCGGCACCGGCTTCCCCAACGTCTTCTACCTCACCTACGGCATGTACCGCGACTACTTCCCGCTGCTCGCCCTGGCGCAGTCGTAGATTGCAATTTCTCAATAACTTCGCACGAGCTATTTGCCGTTTCGCGGTTTTCGCAGACTGCGTGCATGCTTGCGGTCGCGCGTTCGACCACCTACCTTCTTTGACTCGATCAGATCTTCGCGCGAAACGACGGGAGCAGGCTCGCCATCGAAATCGACGACAAGCCTGCGTTTCCAAGCTGAAGCGAAATCAAGGCCGGGGAGGGATGTCAAAACGTCGATGCGCACCGGGTCGACGCCCATCTGGTAGAACACCTCAGACTCGGTGAAATCCGCTGGCCGGATGCCTTGGAGGGGAGCGCCGAACTGAGCCAGCGCCCGGAACAGCGCCTGCGCATTGCGCTCCGACGGGTCAACCCAGAGATCGAGATCCTTTGTGAAGCTCGGTTCCGTGTAAATCATCACGGCGTAGCCTCCGACGATCAGGTACCGCACGCCGGCCGCGTTCAAGTTTCTCAACAGATCTTTGTAGTCTGAGCTGATCCTCATGAATGCCTTCTTTTGAAGCGGCTGTGATCACAAGATCCCATGCGGCCTCCAGGATGCGGCTGGGACCCAGTGCCTGCCAGAATTCGATGTCGAACTCGCGTCCCGGCGCCCGGCCGCGTGTCAGCCGTTCCATTATCAGGCGGTCGCTCATCGACCCTATTATGCGACGTTCCTGAGCGCGTTGCATCACCCCATTGGCCACCAAGCCGTTCAGTAGCGGCGGATTCGTGCGATAAACTTGTGACTGAAATGCGAGCTTCGCTTTCCATCCGCCTCCGGCTGCTTTTTCTGGTCGTCCTCTTGACGATTTTCGGACCGATCCAGAGCGTGCGCGCCGATAACCTGGTGGCCGACCCGTCATTCGAGATGGTCAAGAATCGCGATCAGTTCGGACGCGTGTTTGCGAAGTGGGAGGGATGGAACTATGAGGGCGATTGCTCGTTCCAGGTGGGCGAGGTGCCGCACACCGGCAAAACCTCGGCGCTGCTGGTCTGCTCTTCGCCCGGCAAAATCCGCATCGCGCAGCCGCAGGACCTGGAACCGGGCCGCTACCGGATCACGGCCTACATTCGCGGGCTGGACATCGGCACAGGCATATGGAACCAGACCACCGAGTTCATGTTCGACGAGAAGTACATCCCGCTGAACAAGAACGGCGCCTTCGGCTGGACCCGCCTCACTTACGTGGCAGACCTTTCCAAGCGGACCAAGACCGGGCCGTCTTTCGGATTGTGGGCGCCGGGCTATCTTTGGATCGACGACGTGTCGATGGAACGGGTGGGCACCGAAGTCGCGCTCACCGGCGTTCCGGTGCTGGGCCGCGAGGAAGCCCCCATCGCGCCGCCGGGGGCGCTGGCCGCCGGCGCCGTGCATTGCCCGCGCTGCCGCTACCGCAACATGCCGCAGTGGAAGAAGTGTTATGCCTGCGGCAGCCCTCTGACGGAGAGCGTGGAAAAACCCTCCGGGCCGGCGGTCAAGCCCATTACTTCCTTCGAGCAGGGCAATCCGTTCGCGGGCGGAGCGGTGGTGGCGGCGCATGCCACCGATGGCGCCAGGGCGCTGCGCATCGACAAGGGTTACGCGGCGATGGTTGCCGCGCAGAACTGGGCAGGTTACGACTACTTGAAAGCCGATGCCTACGTGGAGGGAGCGCGCCCGGTTCCGGTAACCGTGGAAATCCACGATACGGCTACGGAAGGCTACTGGACGCGCGTCAATTACAACACCGTCGCGCCTCCCGGTGCGAGCACGCTGATTCTGCCGTTGCGGCAGTTGTATGTCGGAGAGAAAGCGCGTCCCGGCCGGTATCTGATCCTGAGCGGTATCACGCGGCTGGTTTTTGGGGTAGGGGATGCGGGGCCGCTGTTTCTCGACAATCTTCGCCTGGAGCGCGATACGGCGGCGCAAAGCGCGTTCCTCGACGGGCTCTATGCCTTCGATTTCGGCACCGGCACCAGCCCCGTGATGGACGGCTTCACGCAGATTACGCCGGCCACGCTGTACTCCCCCGGCCGCGGCTATGGTCTGAAGAACGCCAGGGTTTGGCGGGCGTTCGACGAGCTGCAACCGGACCCGCTCTACCAGGATTTCATCTGCATCGAATCCGGCGGTCTGGCCCTGGACGTGCCCAACGGCAGGTACCGCGTGTTTGTGAATATCGACAGTCCTTCCGGCTTCTGGGGCGAGTATCAGGTTTACCGCGATCGCTCCATCCTGGCGCAGGGCAAAACGGTGTTTTCGGAGCACCTGGATTTCAAAACTTTCCAGAAGAAATATTTTCGATTTTGGGATACCGAGGATTTGCCGTCCGACAACACTTTCGACAAATACCTGCGCGTTTATTTTTCGGAGAAGCTCTTCGATGTAGACGTGAAGAACGGACAGCTCTATCTCGAGTTCCAGGGCGAGAACTGGGCGTGCAGCGTATCGGCGGTAATCGTGTTCCCGGTCGAAAAGGCGGCGGAGGGAACGCGCTTTCTGGAGTATGTGAAACAGAAGCGGCGCTTCTACTTCGATAATGCCTTCAAGCGCGTGCTCCACAGCCCCGCGGGCGACCCGCTTCAGCCCGCGGCTGAAGACACCACGCGCGGTTACATGCTCTTCCAACGCGATTTCATGAAGGACGTCTACTATAACGATACGCCCTATCGCGGGGAAGCCGGCCAGCCGCTCGCGGCCGATGGATTCGCCGGCCAGATGGTTCCCGTGACCATGTCGGTTCTTCCTCTGAAAGACTTGGGGCAGGGAACCCTGAGCGTGAGCGCGCTCGCCGGGCCGCAGGGCTCGATACCGGCCAGCGCCATCGACGTGGGCTACGTTTCCTATCGGCTGGCCCGCGTGACCAACGACGGCGGCGTGTACACCATCATCCCCCGGCTCATCGTTCCGAAGAACAGCGTGGCGCTGCCCAAAGGCGTGGCACGGCGGTTTTGGCTCACGGTGCACGTTCCCGCGGGGGCCGCACCGGGTGCTTACACGGGCCAAGTGAGTTTCACCCCGCAACAGGGCGCTGCCCGGTCGGTTGCGCTGCGATTCACGGTCCGGAAGGGCACTCTCGATGCCGTCGATATCCCGGTGGGACCGTTTGGCGGGCGCATTGGCACGCCGTGGTTCCAGGACGACCCGGCCACCGCGGATTTTGGCGCTGACATGACACAAAAGAGCCTGCTCATGTTGCGCGCGCACGGATTCACCATGTTCACCGGGGTTCCCTACGTGACCTACCAGGGATTCAAGGATGGAAAGCCGGCGCTCGACTTCAGCGCCGCCGACCGCCAGATGGCCGATGCCAGAAGGTACGGATTCCGTGCCGTGAATTCCTATGGCGCCGGCGTGACCGGCATCGATGCGTACCACCCGGACCTCGGGAAGATGAAAGAAGCCGGTTTCACCGATTACAGCGCTTTCATAAAAGCCATCTACTCGGCCATCGACCGGCACGCGCAAGAGAAGGAATGGCTGCCGGTTTACTGGAACCTGGGCGACGAGCCGCTCGGCGATGATCTCAAAGCGTCCATCGAAAACGCCAAGGCTTACCGGGAGGCTTTCCCCAACGGGCCGCCATTCTTCACCGCCGCCACCAGTCTCTACACGAACGTCACCAACGATCCGAATTTCGAGCTGGCCAAAACGCTGCACGTGGCCACGCTGGCTCACCACGACGAAGCCGGCCTCAAGCTGTTGGCTTCCGCGGGAGGCGCCTGGGCATACTACAACAACGCCAGTCGCTGGACCTACGGCATCTACCTTTATAAAGCCGTCAAGGAGTTCGGGCTCAAGTTCCGTCTGGCCTGGCACTGGAATCTGGTGGCCGGCGATCCGTATTATGCTCTGGATTGCCGCGAGGACGACTACGCCTGGGCCAATGCCACTCCGGACCGCCGGCTTGTGCCTTCCGTGGAGTTCATGCGCATCGCCGCCGGACTGGACGATTACCGGCACCTGATGACGCTGGCGCGGCTGGCCAAAGCCAAACAGGGCACGCCCGCCGCCAGGCAGGCGGAGGCGCTGGTCCGCAACCGCATGGCCGCGTTCCACCTCGGCCAATTGGATCATGATCCGCTTTTCGGAGTGGACGACTGGGCGGCCTACCGTCGGCAGTTGGCGGACGCCATCGAGACGCTGCAATAGCGCGTCGCGTTACGCCACCCGCACCGTCTTCACATTCACGAACTCGCGTATGCCCTGCGCGCCCAGCTCGCGCCCGTATCCCGACCGCTTCGCGCCGCCGAACGGTAGGCGCGGGTCGGAGACCACCATTCCGTTGATGAACACCATTCCCGCTTCGATCTGGTCGATGAACCGCCCCTGCTCGGCTTCGTCGTTGGTCCACGCGCTGGCGCCCAGCCCGAACTCGGTATCGTTCGCCAGCCGGATGGCCTCTTCGATTCCATTGACGCGGAAGAGCGCCGCCACCGGTCCGAATAGCTCCTCGCCATATGCGGGCGCGTCCTGCGGCACATCCGTCAGCACCGTAGGCGCGTAGTAGTTGCCGGGCCCCTCAAGCCGCTTCCCGCCGGTGAGCACGCGCGCGCCCATTGCCACCGACCGGCGCACCTGCTCGTCCAACCCTTCCAGAATATCCGCCGTGGCGAGCGGCCCCATCTGCGTGCTCTCGTCCATTGGGTCGCCCACCCGCAGCGCCGCCATGCCCGCCACCAACGCCCGCTCGAACTCCGCCGCAATCCGCGCGTCCACAATGAAGCGCTTGGCGGCGATGCAGGACTGCCCGTTGTTGATGGTGCGCGCCTCCACCGCCGTCCGCGCCGCCCGTTCCAGGTCCGCGCTGGGCATCACGATGAACGGATCGCTCCCGCCCAGCTCCAGCACCGTCTTCTTGATCCGCTTGCCCGCCTGGCTGGCCACTTGCGCGCCCGCCGGCTCGCTGCCGGTGAGCGTCACCGCCTTCACGCGCGCGTCGCCGATCACGCGCTCTACCTGCGAGGAGCCGATCAGCAGCGTCTGAAACACGTCCAGCGGAAACCCCGCGCGGCGGATAATGTCCTCGATTTCGAGCGCGCACTGCGGCACGTTGGACGCATGTTTCAACAGCCCCACGTTGCCCGCCATCAGCGCCGGGGCCGCGAACCGGAACACCTGCCAGAAAGGAAAGTTCCACGGCATGACCGCCAGCACCGGCCCGATCGGCTGGTACCGGATGAAGCTGCGCCCGGCCGCGGCCTCCAGCGGCTCGTCCGCCAGCAGCCGCTCGCCGTGCTCCACGTAGTAGCGGCAGGCCAGCGCGCACTTGGCCGCCTCGGCCCGCGCCCCGCCGATGGGCTTCCCCATCTCCAGCGTCATGACGCGCCCCAGCCGCTCTTTCTCCGATTCCAGAATCTCGGCCGCCGTGTTCAACCAGCGCGCGCGTCCGGCGAATGAAGTGCTGCGATACGTTTGGTAGGCCGCCGCGGCGCGCCGCAGCCGGTCTTCGATCTGGCTTTCCGTAAGCGGCTGGAATGTGCGCCATGTCGCGCCGGTGGCAGGGTTGATGGATGCAATCATCACCCCTCATTTTAGTTCGTACCCACTGGGATTTTCGAGCCTGTCCCGCGCTACGATCGAACTGATATGGCATTTCAATTGTTCACCAACGCATTTGAGAATGGCGGATGGATACCCAGCCTGCACTCCTGCCAGGGAGCGGATATCTCCCCGGCGCTCGAATGGAGCCCAGGGCCGGCGGGCGCCCGCAGCTTTGCCCTGATCGTAGACGATCCGGATGCCCCAGGCGGAACCTGGAATCACTGTCTGCTCTACGACATTCCAGCCAATGTGCGCAACCTGCCGCAGGGATACCGGCCGGGAGGGCCCGGTGTCAGCGGCAAGAACGATTTCGGAAAGTTAGGATATAACGGCCCGTGCCCGCCCAAAGGCCATGGCCCGCACCGCTATTTCTTCAGGCTGTACGCGCTCGATGTGCCCACGCTGGGACTTCCGTCGGGCGTGAAGCGCGCCGCGCTGGATGGCGCGCTCAAAGGGCACGTGCTGGCCGAAGCCGAGTACATGGGGCGATTCGAGCGGCGTTGACATTTGCCGCTGGTAACCGTAAACCGTCGACGCGTGAAGCTCACTGACAAGCTGACTTATAAGTTGAAAGTAATCAGTATTTTGAATTAGCTTATGGTACTTTAGATGGAAGTGGAGTAAGGGAAAATGTATTTGCGCTTCGTCCAACCGTTGTGATATTTGTAGATCATGCAGTTAAATCAAGCACCGGCTCCGGTATCATTGCCACCCCAGCTATTCGGCGGTACAGACACAATCGAGAAACTTCATCTTGGTCCGCGTCTAATGGAAGCGACCCGTTTAGTCTGTGAGGGTCACGCCAATAAGGAAATTGCTTATCGCATGAACATCACGGAAGGCACTGTAAAAGTCTACCTCTCGGAAATATATCATCGTCTGGGCGTCGGAAGCCGCTACAATCTGATCGTGGCGTATCATAAACATCTGTTTGAAATGGCGCTCGAAAATCAAACACGTCAGGCGACGTTTGATTTTTCGTAAATTCTCAGGCAAATAAACTTGAGACAAGCACGGGCCTAATCGCGCCGCAAATCTCCGAAGGCTCATCTCCCCTGAATGCCGAAAGCCGCACCAGTGGCGAATGGGCTGCGGTTCTGTGAGCGTCCGCTCGAAGATCTCCGAATAGCTGGCGCGATGCCAGGCCGATGGTATCGGCGGCCTTTTGGCATGCGCGGCCGTATCGCGCTCGTGATGCGTCCTCACTCCTGTGAAGAAAGCGCCCACTACTATGGGGTGGCGGTTCATGTTTTAATAGAGCTTAACGCTCTTCCATGCTCGCTACCCATATGCTGCGTTCGTCCCGCTTGGGGTTATTGGTCTGCGCCGCTTCCGCGCTGGCCGCCGCGGGTGGGGCTGCCCGCACCGACGCCGCGCTCTCGCAGGCCAAGGCGGCCCTGACGCGACTGCCCCTGCGCTTCGAAGCCAACCGTGGACAGTGGGACCCGGCCGTGCGTTACGCCGCGCGCGCCAATGGTTATGCCTTGCTGCTGACGGCGGGCGGCCCGGTCGTCGCCTTTCCCGGTTCCGGGCGCGTGGACATCAATCTGCTGAATTCCAATCGGGCGGCCCGAATCGAGCCGCTCGACCGGCTTCCTGCGCACACGGACTATTTCATAGGCAGCCGGGAACACTGGCACACAGGCGTCCCCAACTACTCGCGCGTGCGCTATCGCGCGGTCTATCCGGGCATTGACGTGGTTTACTACGGGAACCCCAGCCGGCTGGAATATGACTTCGTGCTCCAGCCCGGCGCCGACCCTCGCGCCATCCGTTTGAAGTTTCGCGGCGCCGGCCATCTCAGGATCACCGCGGAAGGCGATGTGGCCTACGAATCGGCCGGCAGGCGGATGGTGCAAGAGAGACCCGTCATCTACCAGGAGGACGGGCGGACCGCGGTGCGCCGCGAGGTCCAGGGGCGCTACGTCATGATGGCGCGGAACGTGGTGGGTATCCGCCTCGAGCACTATGACCGCACCGAGCCGCTGGTCATCGATCCCACATTGGTCTATTCCACTTTCATGGGAGGCTCGCAAGCCGACCAGATCACGGCGGTGCAGTTGGATGGCTACGGTAATCTTTACCTTGCGGGTTCCACCGCCACCAACGACCTGGTGGCCACCACCAATACCTACCAGAGCGCCAACGCCGGCTTGACCGATTGTTTCATTGCCATCATCGACACCACCCCAGGCAATGGTTATCCGATCCTCTATTTCAGCTATGCCGGCGGGTCGGGCACGGACATTCCGCTGGCCATGGTTCTCGACTCGTCACAGGACGTTTACCTTACCGGAAGCACCGATTCGACTAATTTCCCGACCACCAGCGGCGCAGTGCAAACCGGCGGGACGGGATCCAGTCTCGCCTCGGCCTTCATATTTGAGCTGAATCCCGGACTTTCCACCGGCGCCAGCACTCTAGTGTACTCCAGCTACCTCGGCGGCACCACCGGAAATCAAAGTGGAAATGGCATTGCCCTGGACCCGAGCGGGAATATCTACATCATCGGCACCACCGGTTCCAGCGACTTTCCAGTCACGGCAACCGCCTATCAGTCGACACTGGCGGGACTTGAGGACGCCTTTCTGTGCGAGATTAGCACCACCTCGACCACTCCGCTCTATTGCACGTATTTAGGTGGCGAGCTCGAAGACGATGGCCGGGGCATTGCCGTAGGGGCCAACGGCCTGGTGTACTTCGCGGTCAATACCAACTCCACCATGTTTCCCCTGGCCGGCGCTTCCTACCAGAGCAACCCTATAGGCAACTACGACATCATAATCGGCGCCGTGGACGTGACCCAGTCCGGAACCCCGTCGCTGGTGTACGCCACTTACTTCGGCGGTTCCGACAACGACGAAGCGCGCAAGCTGTCGCTCGACGCCAACGGCAACCTGCTGTTGACGGGTTATACCCTTTCGTCCGATTTCCCGGTTACGAAGGATGCCATCCAGCCGGCTTACGGCGGGAACAGCGATGCCTTCATCCTGGTGGTCAACCCTGCCAACCCGGCGTTCCTGCTCTATTCCAGCTATCTGGGCGGATCCGATGGCGAGGTGGGTTTCGATATCGAGGCCGATAGCGCCGGTTTCCTGTATCTCACCGGCTACACGCTATCGGCGGATTTTCCGACCACGGTGAACGTGCCCCAACCAGTATGGGGGCCGGGCACCGACATCTTTATTACCAAGCTGCAGCGGGGTGTGAAGGGGCTTGCCGGCCTCGTATGGTCGACCTATCTCAGCGCCGGCAGCGGCAACTCGGGTTTGGCTTTGGTGCTGGGGTCGGACGGTACCGTTTACGTGGGCGGTTATGCGGGAAGCCAGTTTCCGGCGAGCTCGAGCGCCACCCAGCCCGCGTTCGACGGCGGTTATAGCGACGGTTTCTTCCTGGTAATGTCGCAGCCCTAGGAATGTTCTGATGGGAATTCACCGTTTATCAATCTCCACCTCGGCAATGCTTGCGAATTCTCGCCTGGCCCTGTCTCTGTGTGCCGCTCTGACAATGGCTGCGGCGCCGCGCGAAGCCGCCATGACCCAGGCCAAGGCCACGCTGGCCAAGACGCCGATGCGTTTTGAGGCCAACCAGGGCCAGTGGGATTCGGCCGTACTTTACGCCGCACGATTAGGCGGTTACAATCTGATGTTCACCGCGAGCGGGCCGGCCTTGACGCTCGCAGGCTCCCACCGCGTCGATATCTCGCTGCCGAATTCCAATCCGAAGCCCACCATCGAAGCCCTCGGCAAGCTTCCCACGCGCACCGACTATTTCGTAGGGACCAGGGAGCACTGGCATACCAACATCGCGAACTACTCGCGCATCCGTTATGGCGCGGTCTACCCTGGGGTGGATGTGGTCTACTACGGACGGCAGAACCAGTTGGAGTTCGACTTCGTGCTTCAGCCGGGCGCCGATCCCCATGCCATCAGCCTGCGATTCCGGGGAGCCAGGCATCTCAGCATCACATCCGAGGGCGATCTGGCGTTCGAATTCGGAAACGGGCGCATGGTTCAGAAAAAGCCGCTGATTTACCAGGAAGACCCGGCGACTTCGACCCGCCGCGAAATTCGAGGCCGCTACGTTCTGGTGGCGCGTAACGTGGTAGGGCTTCGCGTGGATGGCTATGATCGCAAGCGGCCACTGGTGATCGATCCGACCCTGGTGTATTGCAGTTACCTGGGCGGCTCCGGTAGCGACCAGATCAACGCCGTGCAAGTGGATTCGCAGGGCCATCTTTACGTGGCGGGCACCACTACTACCGGAGACCTGCTGGCCACTAACAACGCATATTCGACCTACTTTACCAGCGTGACTGCCATTTTTGTGGCGATCCTCGATACCACTCCAGGCGCCGGTTACCCGATACTCTATTTCACTTATATCTGTGGAGGAGGCATTGACATTCCCCTGGGAATGGCCGTGGACGCGGAGGAAAACGTTTATCTCACCGGTTCTACCACCTCGACCAAGTTCCCCACGACCGTCAATGCCGTGCAAACCACGGGAGGCGGCGCCGTGACGGCCGCCTTCGTGTTGGAGCTGAATCCATTGGGCATGTCCGGCCCAACTTCCCTCATCTATTCGACTTTTCTGGGCGGCACCACGGGAAACAGTGTCGCCTACGGCATTGCCTTGGATAAGAAGGGCTTGATTTACGTCATCGGCGCCACCAATGCCACCGACTTCCCGCTCACCGCCAGCGCCTACCAAAGCGTGACATGGGGACCGCAGGACGCCTTCCTGTGCCAGGTGGACCCCATCGCTGGCCAACTGGATTATTCCACCTACCTCGGCGGCGAGAACGCCGATCAAGGCCGCGCCATCGCGGTCGCTCCCAACGGTTTGGTCTACTTCGCGGTTTCCACGAATTCCACCGAGTTCCCCATGGCCGGCCTTGCCTACAATTACAACCTGACCTCGCCCATCGGCATGGTCCTTGGCGTAATGGACATGACTCAAGTGGGGACGGCTTCGCTGGTGTACTCCACTTACTTCGGTGGTTCGGACATACAGGAAGTGCGCGGCATTGCATTCGACCACGCCGGCAACCTGCTGGTGACGGGTTATACCCTGGCCACGGATTTTCCGGTCACGCCGGATGCCGTCCAGCCCAAAGCGGGAGGCAATGGCGACGGGTTTGTGTCGGTGGTCAATCCCATGGCCTACCCGAATTTTCTGGTGTACTCCACCTATATTGGCGGTTCGCAAGGAGAGGTGGCATATGGCATCGCGGGCGATAGCGCGGGCAACATCTACGTTACCGGATACACGCTTTCGCCTGACTTTCCTACCACTCGCGACGCGTTCGAGCCGTACTGGGGCGATGGCATCGATTTGTTCCTCACCAAGTTGAAGCCCGGCATCCCGGGGCCGGCCGGCCTCCAATCCTCGACTTACATCGGCCAGAGCGGCGTTTTTTCACCCACTGCCTTGACGCTGGGACACGATGGAACCATCTATCTGGTTGGCTGGGGTACCTCCGGCCTGCCGAGTACCGGCGATGCGCTCCAGGGCTACGGCGGAGGCTTGAGCGACGGCTTCATCATCGCGCTGACTAAATAGGACAAAGTGGGCCGGACGCCATAGTTCGCGTGCGGCGCCCCCCTGGTCGCGATCCTAGGTCACAGCATCAGGCCCTCAGCCCAACGCTTTATGGCCTTCCGGAATGCTGGGATCATCCCACGAGGAGCGTCAGCTTTCCAGACGGAAGCGGGTGGAAGCCAGAGCGTAAAGGCGGCGCCAGAGCAGGCGGTTGATGATGACAACCATCACCGCCATGACCACGGTTGCTCCCAGAAGGACGGGGAAGTTTCCGGCGTCAGTGGCGCGGCTGATGACGGCCCCCAGGCCGGTGGTGGAATAGGTCTTGCCCTGGAAGCGGAAATACTCCGCCACGATGCTGGCGTTCCAGGCACCGCCGGATGCGGTGACGAAACCCGTGACCAGGTAGGGGAAGATGGCGGGCAGAAGTAATTTGCGCCAACGCTCGAATCGGCCCAGGTGGAAGACGCCGCAGACCTCCTTCAGGTCGGTGGGGATGGCGCTGGCGCCGGCAATCACATTGAACAGGATGTACCACTGCGTGCCCAGCAGCAGCAGCGCAATGGAGCCGATGCCGAGCCCGCCGCCGAGGCGAATCAGGAGCAGCAGCACGATGGGAAACAGAGCGGTGGCGGGCACGGAAGCGGCGACCTGGGCGATGGGCTGGGCGACGGCGCAGAGTCTTGGCCGGAGCCCGACATAAACTCCCACGGGGATGGTCCAGAGGCCCGCCAGCACCAGAACCAGCTCGACGCGGAGGAACGTCGCCCCGGCGCCCCAGAAGATGCCGCGCAGCTCCGGTTTAGAAAGCGCGGCGATCATGATACCCATCTTTACAACGGTGTAGAGGATGCCGAGCAGGGCGGCTACCGACAGCACACGCGCGGCCCATTTCCACAGGGCGCGCCGGCGCTGGGGATGAGGCGACTCGCGCTTTTTGGCAAAGTGCAGAGTCAAGGCTTCGAGGACCGGCTCGACGGAAGCCCGGGTGGCGCGCGACAGGATCTTGGAGCGGCGCAGCAGATCGAGGACCGGCGAGCGGGGCGGCTGGGATGCCTCGACCTGCTCGAACTTGAACTTTTCGCTCCAGGCGATGACGGGACGCCAGACGATCTGATCCATTAGGACGATGACCGCGACCATGGTGGCCACGCCCCATACGATGGCGCGAGTGTCGCCCGCATTGGCGGCGGTTTGCAGGTAGGATCCGAGGCCGGGAAGGCGAAGGTCGCGGTTCCCCAGCACAAACATCTCGCAGGCCATCAGGAAGAACCAGCCGCCGGCAACCGACATCATGGAATTCCAAACCAAGCCAATGGCGGAGTATGGCAGCTCCAGTTGCACAAACTTCTGCCACCAGCTCAGACGGTACACCTGGGCGGCTTCCAGCATCTCGGTGGGGATACTCTTGAGCGAGGCATAGACGCTGAAAGTCATGTTCCAGACCTGCCCGGTGAAAATCAGCAGGATGCATCCGAGTTCGACGCCCAATTGCCGGGAAGGGAAGAGCGCGACCATGGAGACCATCACGGGAGGAAGGAAGCTCAGGACCGGAATGGACTGCAAGGTGTCGAGAAGCGGAATCATGAACCGTTCGGCCTTGGGGTTGTGCGCGGCAACGTACGCATAGATCAAGGTGACGGCCAGGCTGACAGCGTAAGCCACGGTGATGCGAGCCACCGAGAACAAGGCGTACCCCGGCAACGCGCCCGGGTTGAGATGAATCTCGGGCTGGGTGTTGACCGGGCCGGCCCAGTAGCGAGCCAGCGCCAGCAATCCGTAGAACAAACCCAATGCGGCGAAAACGATGGGGAAATCTTTCAGAAGGGTCCACGCCGAAGCGGGTAGCATTCCCCAGGGCGGAATGCGGGTAGACATTGCCGGGTGCCTCTGCGCCATCATAGCCGGTCGCCTGCGCCGGGGTGCCCTTCGGGCCCGGCGGAACTGGCCGGATCATCGAGCGACAGCCGGTCGCTATCGGAATCGTAGCGGAAGACATCGCCATAGCGGGCCCAATTCAGGGCCGTATCGATCTGGCGCTGGACTTCCGTGGCGGGGAAGTGCTCCTCGAGAATGCCGCGGAAGAAATCGAGCGGCATGGCATGGTCCAACTTGCCGGCAAGGGCGCCGCTGATTTGTTGAATGAGGGCGACATGGGCCAGAGCGGCTTCGCGGAACAGTTGTTTCCGCGTGGAAATATCGGCTTCGGCGAATGCCTTGCCGGCGGGAGTGATCTCGACATCGCCACGCTCGGCTTTAGCGTAAGCCAGCAAGGTGGCGCCTTCGAGAATGGGCAGCAGGTCGTCCACCTCCATGCGCAGCTCCTCGGCCACGCGATAGAGGTCCTGTTTGCCGCCGTGATCATTCAGCATTTCCAGCAACCCGGCGATGCCGCCCGGCCGGGCGTGAGGCAACATCTGGTATCGCGGTTTGGCCGCGAAATCGGCGGCCGAGGGCGGTCCAGGCTCGAGTTGGGGTTGGGTGATGAGTTTGTAAATGTAATCCACGTAGAGGAGGAACGCGTCGGACCGGCGGTCCCTGGGCTGCGGCAGGGGGATGCGGAAATCGGCGCGGATACTGGCCGGATTGCGGCCGAGAACCAGGATGCGGTCGGCGAGGAGAACCGCCTCTTCGATGTTGTGCGTGACCAGGAAAATGCTGCGAGTGGGGATTTTCTTCTCGAGCCAGAGCTCCATCAGCTCGCCACGCAGGTTCTCGGCGGTAAGGACATCGAGGGCCGAAAACGGCTCATCCATGAAGAGGATTTCGGGCTCGACCACCAGGGCGCGGGCAAATCCCACGCGCTGCCTCATGCCCCCGGAGAGGTCTTTCGGGTAGGCGGTTTCGAAGCCTTTCAGCCCCACCGAACCGAGCGCTTGGAAGGCCCGGAGATGGCGTTCGGCGTGCTTCATGCCGCGCGCGAGCAGGGGGACTTCCACGTTGTCCTGGACGGTGAGCCATGGAAACAAAGCGAAGCTCTGAAAGACGATGGCAACGTTGGGGTGGGATTCGGCCAGCGGCTCACCGTGCCAGAATACCTCGCCGCCGGATGGCGGGGTGAGACCCGAGAGGATGCGAAGGAGCGTGGACTTGCCCGAGCCGGAAGGCCCCAGCAGGGCGACGATGGCGCCTGGTTCCAGGGAGAGGTCGGTGGGAGCGATGACTCGAACCTGGCCGCCTGCGGGACGCTCGAAGCCCTTCGAAATGCGCTGGGCCTCGATAATCGGCGGCACCGGCGGGGTGGCGGGGGTTCCGACCTCTTCGCCGGCGGGCCCAGAGGGCGCCCCGGCGGCTTCCTCGCGGGATATTGTGGGTTTCGCGGAAAGTTCGTCCATCAGGCGCTGCCAGGCTTCTTCGGGCAGATCGTCGATGAATTGCAGGCGCTCGTAGGAATTCATCTTGTCGACGATGGCATTCATTTCGTCGAGCGGCCGCGAGTGCAACAAGACATAGGTGTGGTAGTAGGGGAAGATGCCGGCCAGCGTGGCGGCGAACTCGATGGGGAATCTACCGAAGAGGACCTGCTGGTCTTCGATGGGGAGGTCCATGAGGAAATCGGCGGCGACAGCGGGATCGATGCGCTGCAACAGCTCGACAACCTGGTCCCAACCGCCTTGGGAGAGAATCAGCCGCAGCTTGTCGGCAATGGGCAGGTGCATTGTGTTCCGAACAACTTACTATAGTCCACAGCTTGGTACATTCGGATTCCACCCGTTTTCACGGAACTTGGGCGCGCGGAGCAGAGGATATCAAGCTGCAACGACGTCAAGGTATCCAAAACCAGTGGTACGATTGGGCAAAGAACAGAGTCGATAGGATGAGCTTGGCCGGCTCCGGTAAAACGGCTTGAGGAAAATGCAGAGGAGATATTCATGAAATTTCGCGCTTTATTTTGCTACGTTCTAATGTCCTCTCTGACCCTCGTTGCGGGTCAGGTAAAAAGCGCTCCGGTCTCAACCGCGGGTGCAACGGCAATCCCGCATTTGCGGAAGCAGGGGACAGCCACACAACTGATCGTGGACGGCAAGCCGTTCCTGGCTTTGGCAGGCGAACTGAGCAACAGCAGCGCCACCAGCGTCGACTACATGAAGCTGGTCTGGCAGAGGCTCGCAATTCAGACAGGACTGAACACCGTCCTGGCGGGCGTTTCCTGGAACCAGATTGAACCACAGGAAGGAAAGTTCGACTTCAGTGTGCTGGACAACGTGATCCTGGGCGCGCGGGATCACAACCTGCGTCTGGTGCTTCTATGGTTCGGAAGTTGGAAGAACGCTCTGTCCAGCTACCCGCCCGACTGGGTGAAGAAGGACTTCAACCGCTTCCCGCGCATCCAGGTACAGAATGGTGAGACCATCGAACTCCTTTCCACGCTCAGCGATGCGAATCGGGACGCCGATGCACGCGCCTTTGCCGCCTTGATGCGGCACGTCAAGGAAGTGGATGGCCAGCAGCACACCGTTATCATGATCCAGGTGGAGAACGAAGTGAATGTGATAGGGGACTCCCGCGACCGCTCGCCCGTGGCCAACAAGGCATTCGCGGAGCCGGTGCCGAAGGAGCTGATGGACTACCTTCAGAAGCACAAGGACGCGCTCATATCGGAGTTGCGCCAGGTGTGGGAGAAAGCCGGCTTCAAGACATCCGGAACGTGGGAAGAGGTGTTCGGGAAGGGCCTCGCGACGGATGAGATCTTCATGGCCTGGAACTATGCGCGCTACATCGGCCGGGTGGCCGAGGCGGGTAAAGCCGAATACCCACTGCCGATGTACGTGAACGCGGCGGTGATGGGATTTGCGAGAGTAGGGCCACCCGCAAACGCACATAGCGGCGGCCCTCTGGCTCAGTTGATGGACGTCTGGAGGGCCGGAGGGCCGCAAATCGACATATTCTCGCCCGACATTTACGGCAGCTCCGACTTTTTTGTCTCGACCACGGCATCCTACACCCGATCCGGGAACCCCCTGTTCGGACCCGAGAACAGGGGCGACATGGAAGCCCGATTGCTTTACGCCTTCGGACGCCATGACGCGATCGGTCTCTCGCTTATGGGGATTGAAAGGTTGCCGGCTCCCGAGACTGAGATGATCAGAGGTTTCGAGGCGATCAGGCAATTGGCGCCCTTGATTGCGAAACACCAGGGCCAAGGCACCATGTCCGCCGTCATGGTTGGCGAGAAGGACCCGCCGAAGAAGGTCCAGTTGGGGAATTACACGTTCGAGGTCTCGTTCACGGCGCCCCGCGGTCTGCCTGGGGCACCGGCACCGCAGCCACCCTTCTCCGCGGGGGTGGCACTTTTCATTAACACGGGGCCTGACGAGTACTATGCCGCGGGCAACAGCGCGAGGGTCACATTCGCTCCCAACACGCCGGGACCCGAACATGCCGGACTCGGCACGGTGGAAGAGGGTACGTTCGTGAACGGCCGTTGGACTCCCAGCCGGCAGCTCGCGGGTGATGAAACCGGACAGGGGCAGCAGCTGTCCTTGCGGAGTAGTCCGGCAGATCGTATCCCGGACCGTTATGTGGGCATCCAGCGCTTCACGTTATACCACTACCGCTGAACAGGGGAATGCTCATTAGGAGCTCTCAGATGGCCCGCTTGCGGAGGAAATCGAAGTCGCAACCTTCGTCGGCCTGATTCACGTGTTGCATGAACATCCAGCCGTAGCCCCGTTCGTAGTGGTGCGGGGCTGCGGAGCGGCACCTCAAGCGACGGTCGATCTCCTCAGGAGCCACGTGCAGAGTCAGTCTGCGGCCGGCCGTATCGAGTTCCACTTCATCTCCGGTCTTCACAGCAGCCAGTGGTCCCCCGGCGGCCGATTCCGGCGCAACGTGCAGGACTACGGTTCCGAAGCTCGTTCCGCTCATGCGGGCGTCGCTGACTCGAACCACGTCTTCGACTCCCTGGTCGAGCAAGACGCGCGGCATGGGAATCTGGCCCCATTCGGGAAACCCGGGCGCACCCCGCGGCCCGCAGCTTTTCATTACCAGCACCGTGTCGCGAGAAACCGGCAGATCGGGCGAATCGATCTGCTCGCGCATTTGCTCCCGATTCTCAAAGACGTACGCCGGACCGCGGTGCTGGAGCAGGCGGGGCGTGGCTGCGGTCTGCTTGACGACCGCGCCCCTTGGCGCCAGGTTCCCGCGGAGAACGACAGTTCCGCCTTCGGCCGAAAGAGGCTCGGATGCGGCTCGAATCACGTCCCGATTCCAGCATGGCGCTCCCTCTACGTTCTCGCGCACCGTTCTTCCATTTGCTGTCACCGCACCGGCGTGCAGCAACGAGAGTATCTCGTTCATAACCGCCGGAACGCCACCGGCTTCGAAGAAATCTTCCATCAGGTACTGGCCCGATGGCTTCAGGTTCACGATGCAGGGAGTGCGGCGCGAAATGCGGTCGAACTCGTCGAGGTTCAAATCGATGCCCAGCCGGCCTGCGATGGCAAGGAGATGAATCACGGCGTTGGTAGAGCCTCCGATGGCCATGTCCAGCGTAATTGCGTTTTCGAGCGCCTCGCGCGTCATAATCTTCGAAGGCCGGAGATCCTCCCAGACCATGGCAACGATGCGTTGCCCGCTCATCTCGGCGATTGCGAGGCGGCGCGAATCAGGGGCCGGTATGGCGGCGCAGCCGGGCAATGTCATGCCCATGGCCTCCGCAACGGCGGCCATCGTGCTCGCAGTGCCCATCACCGTGCAGTGTCCGGCGCTACGCGCGATGCCGCCTTCGATCTCACACCACTCTTCTTCGGTCAGCCTGCCGGTGCGGAAGAGTTCGAAAAGCTTGCGCCCATCGGTGCCCGCGCCGAGTTTCCGGTCGCGCCACTGGCCGCTGAGCATCGGTCCGCCGGTGACGACGATGGCGGGCACGTCGGCGCTGGCCGCGCCCATTATCTGCGCCGGGGTCGTCTTGTCGCAACCGCACAGAAGAACCACGCCGTCGATGGGATTGGCGCGTATGGATTCTTCGACATCCATGGACATCAAATTGCGATACAGCATGGTTGTCGGTTTCATCAGCATCTCGCCGAGCGATATGGTCGGGAACTCCAGGGGAAATCCTCCGGCGCGCCAGACGCCGCGCTTGACGGCCTCGGCCACGCCCTTCAAATGCACGTTGCAGTTGTTTAGCTCACTCCAGGAGTTACAGATGCCGATCACCGGCCGGTTCTCGAAGATGTCGGCGGTGAAACCCTCCGAGCGCATCCATGCGCGGCGTGTAAAGTTGTAGTAGTCCTTCCCGAACCACCACTCCTGACTGCGTAGCTTGCGTGTCACGTGACTCCATTCAGATGCAACTGATTCCGAAGACGAGGCTGGTTCGGAGTTGGGGGCAGTCGAGCCAGTAGAGCTTCATTTCCCCTTCGCGGGAGAGGCGCAGCAGGGCTTCGGTAACTCCGGGGAGATATTTCGGGTTGCCGTAGTCGTGCCAGATGAGCACGCCGCCGGGGCTGGTCACTTTGCGAGCGAGCTGAGTGTCGGACCAGCAGTAGTCGAAGGTGTGGGAGCCGTCGATGAAGAACACCTCGGGCTCGACGGGGAAGTGCAGCGGGCTGACGAGCGCGGAGTCCTCGCGGATGGGAATGACGATGTTGCGGCGCGGGTGCGTGGCGAAGCGGTGACCGATGTTGACGCTGTCGATCATGCTCGCGTTGACGGAATCGATGTGGAAGACGGAGCCGGCGCCTTTGTGCGCCTGAATCCCATCGGGCAGATCGACGGTATAAATAGTGCGCAGATCCGGACAGTTCTCTAGGAGATTAAGGATGGTGAGGCCGTCAAAGGTCCCGATTTCCGCAAAGCACGTGGCGCCGAGGGTGCGGACGACGGCAACGACGATAGCGAGCTCGGAGAACTGCATATGCCCCAGCAACGGCGCGACGGGAATCTTGAGGGAGATCTCACCTGCGGCACTGAAACCGGGGAAGATGATCTCCATTTGGTTCAGATTTACGGGGACGATGCCCCGAAAATCGGCCCATTCGCGGGGAACGGGGGCGAGGACGTGGGGAGAGATTCTCATGTGGTGAGCGGGTTGAAATACAGCTCCTGCGCGGTTTTTACGTAGATCTTGTCCATAACCTCGACGGCGTCGGTCTTCGGGACTTTCTTCTTCTCAACTTTGAGGATGAGGTGGAAGTCTTTGTCACCCACCTTATTGGCGAGGCTTTGCCATTCCTGAAGCAGGTAGCTGACGGCAGCGATGGTGCCTTCTTCATCGATGCCCGCGCATACGAAATAGATGGCGCCGTCCCTCGAAAGTTTCGTGAGGGCGGCGTAGTCCCAGTCGTGGTCGGCGGTGAGGGTGGGGGTGTTGGCGCACACGAGGTTGCCCCGGTCGTCGAAGTGATAGAGGTGGGACTGGTTGAGGCCCTGGGCTTTATACACAGCGCGGGCGAGGTCGTTGGTGCCGGGGCTGCCGAGGCAGATGAGTGTTTTGCCTTGGACGTCGGAAAAGGTTGCGGCATCGGAATCGCCGTCGAGCTTGACCGTAAAGCCGACGAGTTTCTGGGCCTGCTCCCACGCGAAAACGGCACTCCGGACGGTGATGAGTCCGACGACGGCTTCGCGGGAGCCGCGCACGAAGCGCTTGCCTCCGGCGGCGTCGGCGTCGGGTTTGTAGTAGCGTTCTCTCACTTCGCTGTCGTAGGGGCGGGTGTGGTGGTAGCTGGAGACGACGATTCGGATTTCGCGCTTGCTCTGTCCGGGCTCCTGGTCTTTGCGGGTGGAAGCGGTGCCGAAGAGCTGGGCGGCGCGTTTCCCGCGACCGAGGCTGCTGATGGCGAGGGTGATCAGGACCCCAAGAGCGGGCACCAGGAAGGCGGCAAACTTGAGCACGCGCAACTGGGGTTCCCAGAGGGTCTCCTGTTCCGTATTGAGGAAAGCCGATATCAGGAGGTGGACGACGCCGAGGGCGGAGAAGCCGGTGGCTAAACTGTAGACTATCAGGCGCCATGAGAAGCCCTTGCCGTAGGCGGGTCTATTGACTAGCAGTGATTCCACCGAGCACCTTCGGACCCATCATACCGCCTGGGATCGTTTGGGTTGAAGTTCAGTTTCAGGGTAGCAAATGGGGAGACGGGATTGCGGATCAGACACTCGATCCGGGTGCGCGACCTGAGAGTTGCGTGTGACGAGTTTTCTTTTTTTGTGCCATAATTCTGAGCGTATATATACGTGCAGAGGATACGCTCGGAATGGAGGCCTATGCCCGACGATCTTGCTGCTCTGGAGGCCCAACGCTCCAAGCTTT
>JBEKTU010000003.1:0-141702 GCA_049515735.1 Bryobacteraceae bacterium | reverse complement strand
TCGTCCTTTCGTCGTTTGCGGGTATTTACAGGAGACAAACAAAGGACGAAAGGATGCTGGAAAAGCTCAGATGCCGGCCGCTATATATAGCACCCCATACGCCGCCTTACCGAAAGCTCACCGTACGCCCGCCTGCCGGATCGCCTACCGGACCTGTGAGATATCCGGGCTAGCAGGCAGGGCTAGCAGGCAGGTTGACTTTCACTGATGGCAGGAATAGAATTCGGTGTGAAGTACAACACCCGCTACACTGCCTGATCGAGCCATCCAAGACGCGTAGAGGGCACTCGTAAGAGAAATGAAAGAAATCCACGGCCATGAACAAGTGTGTGACCGGCTGATTTGGAGGGATTGATGAGTACGGACTATTCGAGCTTTCAGTTGAAGGACAAGATTGCGATTGTGACAGGCCCATCCCAAGGGATCGGTAGGGCAGTCGCTATGGGGCTGGCACAGGCTGGCGCCCACCTGGTGCTGGCGGAACATCCGGCTTACCACCAAGACGCGCTGAAGGAATTGAAGCGCGAGATCGAAGGCCTGGGCCGCCAGGCATTGGTGGTCCCCACGGATGTGTCGGAAGTCAGCCAGATTCGTGCGATGGTCGATCAAGCCAAGGAGACCTTTGGCCGCGTCGACATCCTGGTGAACAACGCTAGCTGGACCTGCACGGGGATGGCCCTGGACGCGACCGAGAAGGATTACGACGACACGATGAGCACGACCGTGAAGAGTGTTTTCTTTGCGTGCCAGGCCGCGGCTCGGGTCATGATCCCCCAGGGCGGCGGCAGAATCGTCAACATCGGTTCGAATTTCGCCATCTCGGCTTTCCGAACCCGCGCCATTTACGCCGCGGCCAAGGCGGCCGTGCACCAGTTGTCCCGGGCCCTCTCTTTGGAGTGGGCCAAGCAGGGAGTGGTGGTGAACGTGGTTGCTCCCTGTATTACGGAGACCCCTTCCCGCAAGCCAATCCTGGAGAAGCCTGGTTACAAGGAATGGGTTACTAGCGATAAGTTGCCGAGCGGGCGTTGGAATCAACCCGAGGATCTTGTGGGAGCCGTATTATTCCTCTCATCGCCTCAACTGTCGGCTCAGGTAGTCGGCCACGTCCTGCTGGTGGACGGCGGCTGGACCATCCACTAATCGCGATGGGGCTTCCGCGCCGACTGGCTAGATGAGGCCGCGCAGCGTTCCGCCGATGTCGATGTTGGCGCCGTTGATGAACTTCGCCAGAGGCGACGCCAGAAAGACGGCGGCGTAGGCGACATCCTCCGGATCCGGCATCCCCATGGGCATCTGCCGGTCTTCCAGGAACCGTATCTTGGCGGTGTCCCGGTCCACGCCGTACTGTGCCGCAACCTGGTCGATAATCCCGCCCGGGCGAGAGAACATCGCGGTCCAGACCGGGCCAGGCGAGATCACGTTGATCCGCGGGCGCCCGGCGTACTGCTTCGACAGGGCCTTGGTCAGGTACAGCAGCGCGGCTTTGCACGAGCCGTAATCGGTCAGTGTGAACTCGGGCTGCTTCGCCAGGTCGGAGCCGGTGTTGACCACGGCGGAGCCTTCCAGTTTCGCCATGAGCGGCAGCAGCGCCCGGAGTGTGCGCACATTACCCATCAGGTTGACGTTGAGGGAGTGTTCCCACCTCTCATCCGTCATCTGTTCGAACGGGGTGGCATCGGCCACTCCCAGGTTGTTAATCAGGATGTCCGGGGCTCTGCCAAAACTGCCGAGTACGTAATCGACTGCCTTCTGGACTCCCTGGGCCGTGGCAATGTCCGCGGACACCGTCCCGTGCCATGCGCCCCCCTTCTCCTTGAGAGTGTCCGGATTGCGGGCGGACACAATCACTTTTGCGCCCTCTTTCGTAAGCAGGTTCGCGATCGCCTCTCCGATCCCGGTCGAGCCCGCGGATATGTATGCCAACTTACCTTTCACCTGAAAATCCATGCCACGCTCCTTAGCTGGGTGTGTTGTAATTAGACGCCCGGTTCCCCAATACTATCCACAACTTGCATTTTGGAGTACCGGGTCCCATTCAGTATACATCAGCCACCGGGACGGGAACCTACGAATACGGGTCGTTCCAGTGCACCATCGGCAACCCGGGCACCGGCGCGCGGAAATAAGGTATGCGCTTGCCCTTCAGGGAGCCGATATATGCCGTTTCCAGGCGCGGCCCTCCAAAGGTGACGCTGGCCATCCAGGGTGCGATGCCCTGCCCCGTCACGAACAGCACGTCTTCGGTGACGTGGTTGTTGAAAAAGGCCTGCTCCAGCCGATCCACCTTGTCCGGGTCACCCTCGTCCATCAGGATTTTGAGGTCGCCTTCCGGCGTGAGCACAAACAGCTTGTCCGAATACACCATGGTTCCCCACAGGTTGCCGTAGCTGTCGAAGGCTATTCCGTCCGGCCAAGCGCCTTTGCCGAGGCTGGCCGGCCCGAAGACTTCCCGCTTGGACAGGCTGCCGTTCTCATCCACGCGAAGTCTGCTGATGCAGCCACCGGTGGTCTCCGCGACATACAGGAACCGCTCCCCGGCATCGAACCGGATCTCGTTGGTGAATCGGAACCCGTCGGCCACGATGCGAAAGGCCCCATCTTCGTAGCGGGCGATGTACCCATCGGGCAGGTCGGTGCGCAGCGCGTGCATCCAATTCCTGATCTTGGTCGAGACCGTGATCCAGATCCGGTCTTTGGAATCCCGCAGCACAAAATTCACTTTGCCGATCGGCTGGCCGTCGATGCTGTCGGCCAGCACTCGGGTGGTTCCGTCGCGGGACATGATTTCCAGGCAATCCGTGCCGAAATTCGAGATCAACAGATCGCCATTCCTGGCGAAGGCCAGACCGTTCGGCAGCGTTCCTTCCAAATAGCGCGTCGCTTCGTCTCCGGCGCCGTCAAAGTGCCCCGACCGTTTCTGTGTGACGATCGCCTGGGTGCCATCAGGCTGGATCCTGGTTACGCCGCCCCGGGCATCGGCGGCCCAGAGCGTGCCGTCCCGTTCCGCCAGGATGCACTCGGGCCGATGCAAGTCATCGCCAATATATTGAACAGAGGACTTATCGATCTCGAAATCCAATACAGGATTGGGGGTCATGTGAGGCCGTACCTCGCAGATTTATGTTGGGAACTCGACGCCCTCAAAGAACTTGTACGTCGACAAGTCCGAGGCGGGCGCGTAGAAGCAGATCGCCTTCATTTCCTCGCTGCCGTCATTCTGCACCATGTGCACCGACCCTTGAGGGAACAGGATCACGGTTCCTTCCTCGACCGCATCGACGGCGCCATCGACCATCACCCGCCCGCGTCCCCGGATGATGTAGACCACCTCTTCCCCGTTGGGGTGGGCATGCGCCGGCTTGACCGTCGCGCCCGGGGCGATCCGAACCATGCAAACCGAGAGATGCCGGGCATTCAGCAACTCGCGATTCACCAGCCAGCGCAGATGCCGGCCGGGCAAATCCAGTTCCTCAACGTCATCTTCATGGACCAGTGGTACGCTCATATCGCCTGCACCTTTTCCGTGATGGTTTCCGCCAGATCCTCGGGCGTCAGCCGGAAGGCCGCCAGCAACTCTTCGTACGTGCCGGAATGGATAAAGCGGGGCTTGCCATCCGCGCCCAAAGCGTTCACCGAGACGACTCTTTTCAGGTCGCCCCACCGGCTTTCCTTGTTTCGGCCCAGGACCTTCAGAAAGTTCTGCCAGATGTAGCCATTGTTCTGCTCGGCCAGACAAACTACCTTGCCCGAGCTGTACAAATCCAGCAAGAGTTGCTCATCGATCGACGGCATATCCGCTACACTGACGTTCAGCCCGCGGTTGGCGCACTGAGTGGCGGCAGCCAGCGCCTCATGGACGCCGCGGCCGCTGCTCACGATGACTGCCGCGTCGGCCGGGCTCCGGCGCAGGTAGTAGCCTCTCCCGAATTCAAATGAGAAATCGTCGTCGTAGAGCACCGCGGAAGGAGTGCGCATGACCCGCACGTAAACCAGCCCCCGGTTACCTTCCATGATCCACTGCATGACGGCGAGCAGTTGCCGAGGGCAGGAAACATCGATGATCCGCAAGTGCGCCAGGCCATCGAAGATGGTGACATCGTCGTTGCCCATGTGGGTCGCGCCGTTGGTCCTGGTCTCGAAATTCGACGCAGTGGCCAGGAAGGTGAGGTCCAGACCGTGCCCATCGCTCAACCAGCCGTCGGCCGCTTCGATGGCCTCGATCCGCTCCTGATGGCCCACGGCGATCCGGCGGAGGACCTTCCAATCCCAGAAAGGACAGAAGGTGCTGACCCAGGCGTTGTAGCCCAGGGCGGCGTAAGCCTCGCCGATGAGCATCATGTTTGCCTCGGCGACGCCGACATTGAGCGCCCGGTTCTGGTCTACGGCCGCCACGCCCGCCTGCAAGCCGCTGGTGGTGCTCAGGTCCGCGTCGATCGAAACCACGCGGGAATCCAGGGCAAAGACCTTCATGGCGGCGGTTACGATGGGGCCGGCGCCGTATTGCTTGGTCTTGTCGATACGCGGCAAGTCTTTCGCGTTGTACCGGATCTTCTTCTCGCGCCGCGGAGCCCGTTGGGTCAGGAGCGGTCCAATCATCGGAGCAACGGCGAATCTCCCTGACGGGTCCACGGCAACGCGGATGTGCATCTGCCGCGCTTTGTCGAGTAGCGCCTCCTGGAAATGCTCGCCTTGCGGGTGTCTTCCGAGCCTGTCGAAGAAGCCCGCGAAGGCGTCGACCCGGTTCCGGCGCTGCTCCTCCTGGAGCGCCAACTCCTTCCCCATCACATCGTCGGCGATGGTTGCCTTATGCACGTTCAGGGAACTCGAGAATCCGCCGTGCCCCTTGGTGGTCCGGCAGATGATGGCAGTGGGCTGGCCGTTCCGGTCCCCGTACTTGAACGCCTCCAAGGCGGTAAAAACGCCATCGTACTGCGTGGCGTCCACACTCTCGACCCGCCAGCCAAACGCGCGGAAGACCGCCACGAGATCCGGCAAGGGGTAGATCAGCCGGTCCACGATGTCCAGTTGGCCGAGGTTGTTGTCCACCAGGACGCACAGATTGTCCAAACGTTTATGGGCCGAGTACATCACCGCTTCCCAGATCAGCCCTTCCTGCAATTCCCCGTCGCCCGTCATGCAATACACGTCGAACCGGGGAGAGATCCTGCCGGCCAAGGCAAAGCCCTGCGCCACGGACAGACCCTGCCCCAGGGGACCCGTGGAGATATGGATGCCCGGCAGAATCGGCCCGGGATGCCCGTTCAGGATGCTTTCGTAGGAACGCGAATTGACCAGAACCCGCCGATCGAAGTAGCCCAGCTCCGCATAGATGGAAGCCAGCGTGGCCACAGCGTGTCCCTTGCTCAGCACGAACATGTCCTGGCCCCGCCTGGTGGGATTCGCTACATCCGCATCGATGAACCCGCCGTAATACAGGGCCACCAGTGGAATCGTGGCGGAGAACGCGCCCCCCGCGTGAATGCCCTTGTCCACAGCGTCGCGGCATTGCTCCAGCGAGAGAATGCGGATATCGGAGTCCTTGATATCCAGCAGCTTCAACACGCCCTGACGCATCAGACGAGCCTGATCCGGCGTCCGCTCCAGCGCGCTAATGTCCATCGCCGGAATTATCGCTTGCTCACTCATACGGTTCCTCTATTCGCGAATGATTTGCCCGGCGAGGCGCCCTCCCTGCGTTTCCTTCCCGGGGACCATCTACCTATGCCGTTGATTGTAACGGATTCCTTGAAGAGCGATCAAGAAAGCCACACTGCGCTCTGGCGTTCCGGTCGTCGCACGGCCCGTTACATCCCCGAAATTAACAGTTAACGGCTCGCTAACGCGACCGCGGCGCTCAGCTTCTTCTCGATCTCCGCCGCTCTATTCCGAACGGGCGGCCGGAGACCCGCCTCATCCACGTCCAAAGGAACGCGGTGAAGGTCCGGGTAGGCGTATGCAGCATCCGTATTCTCTTTTTGCTGAACCAGCAGCTTAAAAGCCTGGCTGCCTTTGAAATACTCCAACCAAGTGTTGTACTGGCGGGCATGGGCATCCACGAGCTGGTCCGGCGGCAGTTCGTTCAGCTTGATCGGTGTCCCCGCCTGCAACTCCCGTTGCCGGCCGTAGAATGCGGTGTTCAGCCCCACAGATCGCCCCTCAGCCGCCACCACGCTGAAATTCACGTCGGTGGTGATGTCGTTCAGACCGGCATCGCGATACGGATCGGATCGCCGGTGTCCCGGACCGTAGGAGCGGAGATGGCTGTAAGGGGCGGGGGCCAGTATTCCTTCCCAATTCGAGCCATAATCGATGGTGAGCACGTAGCCCGCCTTGAGAATGCGCCCAATCCCCTCCATGAATTTCCCTTCGTCCAGGCTGATGTAGGTCACGACATCGCGGCCCAGCTTGGCCAGCTCGCAGGCGTAGGGCCGCGCATAGCGTCGGAGGTGATCGGCCAGTTCCGGAATCGCGCGCGCCGGGACGTAGATCTCATGGAAAAGTATTGAATTCACCAGCGACGGATAGTCAGGCAACGAAGCCAGCCATTCGAGCAAGGCCACGAAGGAAGCCCGGCTCAGCCATCTCGCTCCCGCCGGCTCATCGTGAAAGAACCGGTCCCGGATGATTCGATCGTCGCTTTCTATGAGCCGCCGGAGGGATTCCGGAGCACGCTTCTCCAGCCGGCTCCAGAGGGCCGGCGGCAGGGTGGGAGCGACGAACGCCACCTCGGCCGATCCGTCAAGGGAAAGAACCACCTTGTGGACGCAGAAGTTGTCCAGCATTTCGTTGGACAGAATGACCCCTTTGATGCTCCCGGCGGCGATCAGGGAGGCCGGATTGGTCGCATCTCCCTCGCGCACTTCGAACTTCCCTCCCGCCGGGGAATTCCGGACGCGCTGCTCGGCCACCATGGCCGGTGAGCGGTCGTAGCTGACGTACAGTACCTGCTGCCACAACTCCAGCCACGCTCCGCTCGAATCCTTCTGCTGCGCCTCGTTGAGGAAACCGAGGATGGATCGCGCCATCTCTCCGTTGCCTCCGCCGAATTCGGCGATGGTGAACCGGTCCCGCGGGCCTAATGTGCCGGCGCGCCGCATTCCGTCCCACATCTTAAACACTTGTACCGCGACCATTTGTTCGAACAAGGGAGCCAGCGTGTTCGGAAACGTAAAGTAGTCCTGGACGAAATTCACGCGCCCGCTCGAGTAATAGCCGGCTTTGGAATCGTACAGCACCAATTCCTGGTAATCGCGGAAGGAAAGGAAGTAGTCTTTTACCTCCATTTCCGAGCTCGGCGGCACCGTGATTTCATTGCGGATTTCCCAGGCGTTCTTCACGTGCCGACGGTCGGGCGTGGCGAGAGGGGGATTCGCAGCAAGAGGAAACGCCAAAAGGGCGCCGAGGAGCACTCGCGCACCCCACCGACGCCCGGCTGAAGCGGGAGAGCGGGACCGTGCATTAACCATAACCGGCCGATCGGCGGTCTATAAATTGTAAAGGGGACTTTCGTCCCCTTTACAACTACAACGGATCGGGCGCACCACGAAGTTCAGCGGTCGCTGCCCTTCGTCAGAGCGCGGCTACCACGAAATACGCGCTACAAGCTGGCCGTTACGCGGCTGGAAGAACAGGCTGGCTAACGGGTTGATATAACCAAATCCGCCGTTCAAATTTCCGTTTGATGCGTAGGTCGTCGCGGCGAATGGATTACTCGTCGAGGGGTTCGGCAGGAACGTCCGATTGAAGACATTGAAGAACTCTGCGCGAATCATCAGGAACTTGCTCTCTGTGAGGCGGAACGTGCGTCCGATGCTCATCTGTTCGCCGGGACGCCGTTCGAAGCGGTAATCGCTGTAATAGGGAGCGGCGGTTCCGAACTGGCCTGGGGCCGCGTCAGTCCATGCCGCGGGATTCAGCACCAACTGCTTGTTCGGATCGAGGCAGTGGCAGTTGAGGTTCTGCAAGTACAACGACTGGCCGGGGACCCGGTTCATGTACGTGCCGAAGCCCAGTACGCTGCTGAGGTTGTTGAGCGACCCGGGCGAGCCGATTGGCAAGCCGCTGGCATACTGGAGAAGCCCGCCGAAGGTCCAACCGGAGACCACCTGGCTGACCACCTTGTTCGAGGCAAACCGGGCGAACTTCGGCACTTCGTACGTCCAACCCGTAACGAAAATGGCGGGTTGATCGAAACTCGAGAGCGACTTGTTCAGGTTCCAGTTCCAGTAGTTGAGGGTCCCGTCTGCGGTGTTTAGCGTTTTGGACCAGGTGAACGCGGCGGTGGCGGTCAGACCCCACCGCGCCCGTTTCGTGACTTTAGTCTGCAGCGATTCGTACCAACTGGACTCCTCGGGGGCCCACTGAGCGGTCAGGTTGCTGGCGTACATCGGATACGGCCGAAGGGCCTGCTCGACGGTCGCGCTTGTGGGGAAGCCGGCGTAAGGCGCGGTAATGCCCGCCGCACCCGCCTGCGGGGAACTGACCGGCGAGGTCAGCAACGAAGTCAGATTGGGACTGCTTTGGCTCAAACCGTGCGCGGCCAGGATTTGCGGCGTGATGTAGTTGAGGGCGGTCCGGCTGCTGGCGGTTTCCCACGCGCCGCGATTGCCCACCCAGTTGGCCTCCACCATGATGTCCCTGGTGACCTGGTGCTGTATGCCTATGCTCCACTCGCTGACTCTGGGAGGCCGCCCTCCGTTGGGGTCGAAGTAATACTGCGGCGCAATCGTCGTACCCGGATTCGGCAGGATTCCCGGGTTCAGGTTCAATGCGGTCAGCAAATTGGGATTGTACTGCAATCCCTGGCCCAGCGTCCCGCCGGCTATACCGTACGCGGGCGAGGCGAATGTCAGAATGTTCCAGCCAACGCCGACGGTTCCGGCTCCCGACTGATTAGTCACGTAGCTATATCCCGACAGTTCTCCATAAACCAGACCCCACCCCGCGCGAACCACGGTCTTGGGATCTAACTGCCACGCCAAGCCCAACCTGGGGCCAATGGCATAGGTATAGGGGTGCGTAAATGTGCAGTTGCACCGGCCCGCGCCATAGCCCTCAAAGACGATCGCGCCGGGCAGGTTCCCCGCCGCAGGATTCAGAGTGTAAGGCCCGAACTCGTCCATGCGGTAGTTGATTTCGTGGCCTTCAGACTGATAATCCCATCGGAGACCGTACTCCAGCGTTACTTTGGGAGTGATCTTCCAACCGTCCTGGAGGTACAGCGCCCAGGTGGGCCGGCGCCACTCCGGCTCTTCCACCGGATTGACGGTCGCCTGAGTGAACTGGCCCAGCATCATGCTCGCCAGCGGATTGCCAATGGTGCCGGCGCCAATACTGGTTGTGCCCAAATACGGCAGGCCGGTCTGGGCGGCCGAGAAGCTGAAGATGCCGGTCGAGCCGCGCGAATTGTCGTCAATCCAAATGTCCTTGGCGAATTGAGCGCCCAGTTTGAAAGTATGGGTTCCGCGAACCCAGGTTCCGTTCAACACGGCGCTCTGCTTGTCGTTCCAATAGTGATCCGCGTTGGTCGGCCCAAAGCCGCTGACGGTGTCGTTAACGGAGCCATAGGTTTGGCTCAGACCGTTCAGTAGCGGAAAGCCGTTCACCGCTCCGCCCACGAGTCCGAGGTTCTGTACCGCGGGGTAGCCCAGCACGCTGGGGGGCGCACTGTCGGGGTTCAGGTAGCGTATATAGCCGATGCCGGCGTGAACCAGAAAAGTCGGTGTAACGGTATAGTCGTAGTTGAGCCGGAAGGTCCAGGAATGGATCTGCTGATCGCGGATGCCTGTGACGGGTGGCGGCAGGCCATCGGCAGAACTGTACTGGTGAATCCGCTCCTCCGCCACATAGAAGGAAACCCTCTGCGACGGCGTGAAAATCTCGTCGATCTTCATGCCGGGGATCTTGGAACGTTTGGGCGTCAAGGCCACGTCATTCCAATTGTTGACGACCAGGTTGGGGTAGCTCGGTTGGGGCACCAATGCCATGACCTTCACCGCCACCGGGTCCAACCGGCTTTGCGGGATGACATTGTTCGGGAACGGGGTCCGGAGGATGTTGCCGTTGAGCGTGTAGTTGGACGCCGGGTCGTATATCTCTTGGTTCAAAATGGTGTTGCCCGCGACATCCGTACCGATGGCTTTATTGCCGGTAGCGGTGAGAACCGCGCTGAAATCGCCGATGCGCTCCGCCGGCGTGGGCATGTTGCCAGTAATGCCGGCGCTCGAAGCTTTGTTGATGAACTCCTCCATGTTGAGGAAGAAAAAGGTCTTGTTACGGCCGTCGTATACCTTTGGAATGTAAACCGGACCGCTGAGGGTGCCGCCGAAATCGTTCTTGCGGCTTTCCGGATTGACGTATGTAAACGGCCGGGCGGCGTCCAGATCCTCATTCACAAAGTATTCGTAAAGGCCGCCGTGGATCTGATTGGTGCCGGAGCGCGTGGTATAGTTCACCATGCCGCCGGTGATCTGCCCGAATTCCGGCGCAAAGTTGCTAGTCTGGAGAGTGTATTCCTCGATCTGGTCGACCGAACCCTGCGTTTCGTTGGCGCGGGCATTGGCGTTGCCGCTGGTCTCATCGAGGCCGTCCAGGTAAACCCGGTAGTTGCCGCCCCCAAAACCATTAATGGCCGAGTTGCCATTGGGCGACGAAGGGCCGCCATAGCCCACGGTTTGCTGCACGCCCGGAGACAGAGTGATGAAGGCCATGGGATCGCGCGCTGCGCCCGTCGCCCCGCCGCCGCCGCCGAAATTGATCGGCAGTGCATTGATCCGGTCTCCTGAGACGTTTTGATCCTGCTGCGCGTTCTGCATCTTCAGCAACGGCGCTTCACCCGTTACCGAGATTGATTCGGTGGCCGCGCCAACCTCCAGTTTCGCGTCGACACGGGCCGTGTTGGCCACCTGCACGACCACATCGGTCGCGGTCGATTTCTTGAACCCATTCGCTTCGACCGTAACGGTGTACGTACCGGCGATAAGCGACGGAATGGTATAGTCTCCAGTCGCCGTGGACGTGGTTTCGGAGTGGGTGCCGCTGCTGACGTTGGTAGCTACCACCTGCGCGCCTGGTATGACCGCGCCGGTGGGGTCCGATACCGTTCCGGTAATCGTCCCGCGGTCGGTCTGCGCGAACGCAATCTGGGCCATGGCGAAGACTGCGACGATCAAAACTATGATCGCCACTGGGACTCGCTTGCCGATGCCCGTTACATTTCTCGCCTGCTTCATGGTGTACCCCCTGAAAAGAATCTCCCCCAATTCCGTAGCGGGATCGCCGCCAGGCACCTTACGACCGGAGTCCTGAGGAATCTCACCCACGAAATTTATTGGTGACGAGCGATGGTACGTCGAACTCCGGCTCGCCGTCAAGGTTACTCCTGTAACCTGTGCTGTTGCACCAAGTTTGAGGTTCCTCCTTGCAACCCGGATACGCCGAAAGGAGGCAAGCCTATGGAAATTGGAAGTACGGCAAGTCCAGTCGCCTTGCCGGTTCGGACATCAAATTCACTTGCGAAATGAACCGATTAGCCTTGGCCGGCGTGGTCGCCCGGCAATCGGCTGGGCCGCTCCTGGAAGAGGCAAATCTATGAAAAATCAGCGAATGGACGCGAAATCGTGGCAGCCAGCCGTCGGAAAAAGAGCGCTGCCGCGAGGCTCGTTAAGCCCGGAGAATTAACAGTTAACGGCGCGCTACCGCGTCTCGTCTTCGACTTCGATCGCGCGGACTGTGGCGTAATCTACCACGGGGACGAACGCCAGGACCAACTTGCCCTGGGCGTTGGGCTTCAGGCGGTGGAATGTTCTCTTAACGCCTCGGCAGGCCATGCCGGCCTCTTTGAACACGTCGAAGTCTTTCAGCAGTACCGTCCCGTTGCAATCAACGTCGAACACCCGGCTCCCTACGCCGCCTGGGTTCTCTCTGCCGAAGTTGGTTTCCGCAAAACGCAGCGTGACCGCGTATTGGCCGTTGGCGGCGACGGGGATGTAGTAGGTGAAATTCCCGAAACGGTCGCCGTTATAGAGTGCCGGTTCATCGTCCGCGGTCACGGGATAGCGGGAAACAATGGTCCGCCCGCCCCAGAAATACCGGTCTGCGCCCCAAAACTGGTCCTTGCGATCGTATAATGTCCGGAATCCGGTCAGAATTCGGACTGGAAGCATCCGGTGGGGAATTCCGGGCAGCACCTCGATGCCGCTCAACAGAGGTTTGTTGTTGAGTGACGAAAATCGCAGGTGAAGCTGGCCGTCCTCGGCGGGAGACACGTCCTTGAAAACTCTCTCGTCGGCGGTTTCCGATCCCGGGGCATCAGCCACGATGTCGAAGGTGGGCAGGATCGGCTCGCCGTTCAGGCTGACGGAAAACCTCCGCTCGCTTTCTTCGCCGACTCCCGAACTCCCGCGGCGGGCAAGTTCCGCGAAGTGCAAATGCAATTCGTAGACGCCCGGCTTAAGCGGGATATCGTATTGGCAATCGCCTTCGCGGGCTTTCCGGTAGAGGTCGGGGTCGAGCGTGCGAAAAATCGTGCGATCCGGCTTTTCAATCACCGCGCCGCCCGTGAAATAGCGGTCACTAAGCCAAATCTGTCCGGACTGGTCCACATACTTCGGTTCCAGAGATCCGACGCTGATCCGAACCACATCCGCGGGTAGGGCCGCGACGGGAGCCGCCGCAGCCGGAGTCCGAAGCGCGAAACCTGCGCTCAAGGACCTGTCCCGCAAAGCCATTACGAGAACCGCGACCGTCAACAGTACCGCCAGCACAGCCAAGACGAGCACCAGCCGCTTTTGGGGAGCCGCAGCGGGCGCGGAGGCTGCCAAACCGGCGCTTTGGTCTGCAGGCTCATCGATTGCCGCAGGCACCGCCTGGGCAACCTCGGAGACCGTTTCCAGTCCGTTACTCTGAGGCTCAGGCTGGCGAACAAACCGGGGCACGTAGCCCACGTCGGCAAGGTGGAGATGAATCTTGTGAGAGGCCCCTTCAGTTTCGTAGAACTGCTGCAAACGCTTCCGAAGCCGCGATACTTCAACCCGCACGACGCTGTCTTGAGAGGGGTCAAAGTCCTCAGCCCTTCCCAAGGCCTGAACCGCGACGTTGTATTCCTTAATGAGGTTTGCCCGCCCTTGGGCATACTCCTGACAGACGTATCGGAGGATGGCCGCAAGATTGGGGGCGCGAGTGAAAGTCTTCGACTCCAGAACCGCCTCGAGCTCGGATTGCTCCTCGGCGAAAGCGGTTGTATCCTTCTCCTCGCCCCTGCCGGCAAGGGAGTCACTGTTAACGCTCACGGTCTTCACTCGGCCCGGATTATGGCATTTCTCGCAGACTAAAGTCAAGCCGGATGGGAGTTCGCAACTCACTTTGAATGAAAGCGCCAGGACCATCCTGGGCTATCGGGCTTAGCTCACCGGGCACCCATTCGTTAACAGCTACCGACGACGGTTGCGGGAGCGCACCTTCCGGCTCGAAGTGCCGCAAAAATCCGTCCGCGGTTCCAATATTGCGAAAGTTACTGGCGTGTTCGATAATGCGTCTTACTTCGTGATTGGGTCAGCTCACCCGGCTTGGAGTTGTCTATGCTGAAAACGAGACTACAGGTTTTTGTGCCGCTCGGGATCCTGTTAGCGGTCCTGGTTGCGGCTACGCCCTTATTCCTGCCCGCCCAGAACGCCGGACCGGCCGCCGCGGCGCCCGATCTCGCGGCACAGCCCGAGTTGATATACTCGCCTGTCAAGATTGACGGGCCGGCGCAGGACCCAGCCAACCACAGCTATTGGTTTGGCCCGTTTGCCGAAGCCGTGGCGGTCTTCGATGTGAATGGAGACGGCCGTCTGGACATCACCTGCGGCAAGAACTGGTACGAGAACATGGGGAGGTCCGGCCCCCCCGGCTTTGAGACCGTCAAGTGGGTGAAGCACGCCAACTATCGCGACGATGCCGACGTCTTTGGACCCATCACCGACGATGGGGGCGAGGCGGCCCTGGATGTCAATCGCGACGGCAATATAGACGTCATCGCCTCGGGCTGGCTGCAAATGTCGGGAGTCTACTGGTACGAGAACCCGGGCAAGGCCGGGGGGAAGTGGAAAGCCCACCTTATTCACAAGGCCCGTAATATGGAGGGGTTCGTGCTGGGCGATATTGCCGGTCATCACAACGGCGACAAGGATATCCTGATCAATCACTGGGACCCGGTTCCGGGTCAACACTTTTCGTGGTACGAGCACATCGACAAGGAGCCCTGGCTGGTCGAGCACGTAATCGGCGACGAGGGCCAGCAGCATGGCAACGGCATTGGGGATATAGCCGGCAATGGACGAAACGATTTGGTCACCGGCGTTGGCTGGTGGGAATCGCCGCCCGATCCCAGGAATGGCAAGTGGATCTGGCACCCCGACTGGAACCTGTTCAAGGGGAATTGCGCGCTCCCGGTCCTGGTTTACGACTGCAATGGGGACGGGCTGAACGACGTCATTATCGGCGCCGCGCAGGACTATGGGTTGAAGTGGGTGGAACAGAAGAAAGACAGCAGCGGCAAGCGCACCTTTGTCGAACATTGGATCGAGCGGAACTTCTCGCTGTTCCATACCATGGAGCTGGGCGATCTGCGCGGCGATGGCAAGCAGGAACTGGTGACGGGTAAGATCTTGTATCCGCACCAGGGCCGGGACCCCGGAACCTTCGATCCCTCGTTTGCTTTCTGGTACGACATCGGGGGCGGCTCGTTCTATCGCCATATTCTCTCGTTCAACCACATGCAGTGGTATCCGGAAGCCACCGATAACCCGCCGCCCAACGGCGTCATCGGTGTGGGGCGGAAGCTGGCCATCGTGGACGTGGACGGGTGTGGCAAGCCCGAGATCATCGTGGCCTCTCAGGCGGGATTGTACATCTTTTACAACCGAGGCACGTCGCCGGTAATGAGGATGGCCAAGGACCCGCTGCCGCCTAACGATAGCTACCCCAACAACCGGCCCTTCGGGGGCCGGGGGCGAGGGCGAGGGCAGCCTGGTGAAAAAGGAGGGCCCGACCCCTCGCTCCCACCGGGACGCAACTGACCGCCGCTCCGGCCTTACGCAATCCGGGTGTAGGTCAAAATGCGAGCCGGCTCGGCGAGCAGTTCCTCTGCGACGCCGTCGAACGCGAGCAGGTGCGGCGACTGGAGATGGCGTTCGAGCGTTTCACGCGATCGCCAGTTTTCGTAGAAAACGAAGCGTCCGGGTTCGTCTGCGTTCTGGTGCAGATCGTACTGCACGCAGCCGTCTTCTTTGCGCGTGGGCTCGATCAGGGCAAACAGGCGGCGTTTCAGTTCGTCTTCCTTTCCCGGCTTGGCCGCCATCTCGGCAACCACCGTCAGAAGTGCATTAGGCATATCGGATTTTCACCTCGTAAACTGGCTCATTGCGCGGCGTAGTCCTGCGCCCGGCGCGCGAGTCGCTCATCGTTTGATCGAAGAGGTTACCACAGTGCGCTGGGGGATTGTGTGGCGCCTTTCCTCGTGCGCATTATTCAGGTAACGGTTAAGTAGCGGTCCGTAACAGCCTTGGCGAAAGGTTCCGGGTCTATAATCAAGCCAACCTCCGACGCATTACCCTTCGCTGGCTGCCAGTATGAGCCCAGGCGGCCAGGAAGTGGTGGTGTGCCTTCCGAAGGGGCGAAGTGGTGTTATAGTTTAGTTGATTCAGATCTTAAAGGAGTTGCATAAGTGAGACATTTCATGATTGGCGTGGCTGCGGCCATGGTTTTGGCCTTGGGTTTTATTTTCGTGGTAGCGGCGGCGGATATTCCTCCGGCGAACGATGGAAGTGAGCACGGCGATCCTCCGTTCCTGACTCAGAGCGGGTGGAAACCCTTGCTGAATGGCAAGAACCTGGATGGCTGGAACCTGGTCGATCCCACCAAGAAAGGCAAGTGGCTTGTGACTAGCGGCGTCGTTTGGGGCGGCGTAAATGACCCGACGTCTTTGACAGGTGTGCCCAACAGTCCCGGCGACCGCATCGTGAATACCGATGTGGATCCGGCGGGGAACGCGTCGAACATCTATACCACCGAAAAGTTCGGCGACGTCGAAGTGTACGTCGAATTCATGGTGGCGGCCCATTCCAATTCCGGGTTCTTCATGGCTGGACTCTATGAGACCCAGATCTGGGATAGCTGGGGGTTCACACCGCGGCTGGCTACCGATCAATGCGGCGCCATGTACCATTACAACGGCGGCCCTATCAATGGCGAGGACGGCGGGATTACGCCCAAAGTGCGGGCCGACCGGCCCCCCGGCCAGTGGCAGTCGTTTCACTACTGGTTCCAAGCCCCGCGCTTCGACGCGTCGGGTAAGAAGATCGCAAATGCCAAGTTCCTCCGAATTCTCCACAATGGCCAGATTATCCACGAGAACGTGGAGCGGCTAGGACGGACGGTAGCTACGCTGAACATCCCCGAGGCGCCCACCAATCCCATTGGACTCCAGGGCGATCACGGGGCGGTGGCGTTCCGCAATATCTATGTCCGGCCGTTACAGCCATTCTCAGACAGGATGACGGGGGACCTGCAACCGACCCCGCAAGTGCAGCAGGGCGGCGGACGAGGGGGCCGAGGGCAGGGCGGCGGACGAGGCGGGCGAGGCGGACAGCCGCCAGCGCCACCGCAGCAGTAGCGCCGCACAGCCGAAAGGAAGCTCACCATGATAAGAGCTTGTGCTCCTTCAATTCCAAATCGGGCTGTTGAGCTCTGCGGACTGCTGGCCTGCGCCGTATCGCTGGCTTTTGCCCAGGGCAAGCCCATTCCACAACTCGTGAAGACGGGCGACAGGTTCTCCCTCCTGGTGGACGGGAAGCCGTTCATCATGCTGGGGGGACAGGTGGGCAACTTCAGCGGGTTCCCGGATCGCATGGACCGCGCCCGAGACAGCTTCCGGGCAATGAACCTGAACACCGTGGAGTACCCGGTCTACTGGAACGTCATCGAGCCGGAGGAGGGCAAGTTCGACTTCTCCGGTTTCGACCAGATTCTCCGCGGCATACGCTCGCAGGGGCTGCGTGCCGTCATCCTCTGGTTCGGCACCTGGAAGAATGGCGCCATGGATTGGAGCCCCAATTGGGTCAAGTCTAATCCCGCCCGCTTCCCCAGGGTGTTGGACCGCGGCGGCAGGCCCATCCGCGTGCTCTCGCCGCATTCCAGGGTTACCCTGGAGGCGGACAAGAAAGCTTACATCACGATGATGAAGCACCTGCGCGAGATAGACGAAGCCGACCGCACCGTCATCATGATGCAGGTGGAGAACGAACCGGGACTGCTGGGCAGCCCCCGCGACTACTCACCCGAGTCCAACAAGCTGTTCAGCGGCGCGGTTCCCGAAAAGCTGGTGACGGCCTTGAAGAAGAAGCCGGGATCCTGGAAGGAAGTCTTTGGCCGCGAGGCCGAAGAGGCATTCAGCGCCTACGCCGTTTCCGGCTACATCAACGAAGTGGCCCGCGCCGGAAAAGACGTCTATCCCTTGCCGGCGTATGTCAACGTGTGGAACGGCGGCTACGGAACCAATGACAACTGGGAGCGCTTTGACCGCCCCGGCGAGACGTATCCCAGCGGCGGGGCCGTGTCGTACATGTTGGACTTGTGGAAAGCCAACGCGCCGGCCATCGACGCGATCGCATCCGACATCTATCACCAGTCGCCGATCACCTACTTGAAGATTCTGAACAATTACAGGCGGCCAGATAACCCGCTGCTGATCGTGGAGACCGGCAATGGAATTGCCGGACGCGCCTTCTTTTATGCCATGGCGGATTTCTCGGCCATCGGCTACGGCCCCTTTGGGGTCGATGGTGGCGGCGGCGACTTGCGGCCGGACATGGCTGCTGTGGCGGCGGACTTCCGCCTTTTCAAGTCCGCGATTCCGATTATTGCGGAGCTGCAGGGCACGCCGCGTTTGAAGGCGGCCGTCGAGGAGACCGGAATCGGAGCCCGCAATCTGATTTTCCAAAACTACGATCTACTGGTTCGCTTCAATCCCCCAGGGCGGACACCGGCCGGCGCCATCGGTCAGCCGGCCGCGGCAGCACCCTCCGGGCCGTCCGCTCGCGCGATGGTTGCCGAACTTGGTCCGGACGAGTTCCTCATCATGGGTTTCGATTCCTCGGTCGAGTGGCGGCCGGTCCAGGGGTCGGATTACACCGCGGCTCAATTCCTCGAGGTCGAGGAAGGGGTCTACGAAAACGGAGTTTGGAAAACGACCGTCAGCGGCACCACGTCGCAGGGCGACTACACCGGCCCGACGGTAAGGCTGCCCGCACAGGGGTCCCTGATGCGAGTCAAACTGATGAAGTACTGAACCGAGTTGAGAAGGAGAATTTTCTCATGAGTGCCAACGAATCATCGAAAGTCATGCTGTCCCGGCGAACGGCGATTGCTGCCGGCCTCGCGCCTCTCATTGTTCCTCGTCACGTCCTGGGCGGCGCTGGCTATCGGGCGCCCAGCGACAAGCTGACGATCGCCGCTGTGGGTGTCGGCGGTATGGGCAGAAACTACCTGGCCGGCTGCAAGGACGAAGAGATCGTCGCATTGTGCGATCTCGACCACCAATTTGCCGCACCGGTATTCAAGACCTATCCAAACGCCAAGGTCTATAAGGACTTCCGGGAAATGTTCGACAAGGAGTCGAAGAACTTCGATGCCTTGATCGTCGCTACGCCGGATCACTGGCACTCTCACCTGGTGCTGGCCGGCCTGGCCATGGACAAGCACGTCTATTGCGCCAAGCCGGTCACGCACACCGTCGCCGAGGCCCGGCAGGTCAAGGCGGCGTGTCTCGCTTCCAAACGCACCACCAAGGCCAGCATCCAGGATTCCCGCACCAGCTATGCCCGCGCCACCACCGAATTACTGCTGAGCGGAGCTATCGGCCCCATTCGCGAAGTGCACATTTGGAACCCCACTTACAGCCCCAGCGGGTTGGCGCGTCCCGAGGCCCAGACGCCGCCCGAGGGGATGAATTGGGACCAGTGGTGCGGCCCGTCTCCCGCCCGCCCATATAACAAGACTTACCACTATGGCAACTGGCGCCCCTGGTGGGACTTCGGTACGGGGACGGTGGGCGATTTCGGCTGCCATTGTCTCCAGATGTTTCATGATGAACTCGAAATGCACGAGCCCGATTGGGTGGTCGCCGAGGATTGCCAGGCTTTCTCGTTGGCAGGCCGCGTGGAAAATGCCGAGTGCATGAGCATCGCCAACCATATTCAGTGGCACCTCCCGGCCCGCGGCAGCCATCCCGAGATGGCGGTGTTCTTTTACGACGGCGGCCTGACCGGGCCTCGGCCCCCGAGTATGCCCCAGGAAGTGAGCATGCCCGGCAACGCCCTCATGTTTGTGGGTGAGAAGGGCGTTCAGATTTCCGCGTTCTATGGCGGCAACCCGTTTCTGCCGATGGGAGCTCAGCCCCGACCGGGCCAGCAGGCGCGTGGTCTGCCGGGTGGCTGGCTGTTGCCGGAGAGCCGGTTCAAGGACTTCAAGCAGCCCGAACCATCCTTGCCGCGCTGCGAGAAACCGGATCACTATACCGAATGGGTGCGCATGTGCAAAGCGGGTAAGAAATCCATCACACCCATCGAATTCGCCTGCGGGCTCACGGAGTTCGCCCTGTTGGGGACACTGGCGCAACGCCGCGCCACCATGCCCACCCCGCCGCCCCCTGAAGCAGCCGGAGGCCGTGGTGGCCGTGGTGGAGGGGGTTTCCGTGGCCGGCGAGAAGAGAACAAAGTCCTCGCCTGGGACTCGAAGGCCATGAAAATCACCCACGACGACACCGCCAATAGCTTGGTCGACACGCCCTACCGCAAGGAGTGGGATTACAAGGTTTAGGCGAGGCCTCGGCGTACACCGGCCCGGCGGTAAGGCTGCCCGCGCAGGGGTCCCCGATACGAGTTAAACTGATGAAGTATTGAACCGAGTTGAGAAGGAGATTTTTCTCATGAGTGCCAACGAGTCATCGAAAGTCACGCTGTCCCGGCGAACGGCGATTGCTGCCGGCCTCGCACCTCTCATTGTCCCCCGTCACGTCCTGGGCGGCGCTGGCTATCAGGCGCCCAGCGACAAGCTGACGATCGCCGCGGTGGGCGTCGCCGGTATGGGTAGGAACTACCTGGCCGGCTGCAAGGACGAACAAGTCGTCGCATTGTGCGATCTTGACCACCAGTTTGCCGCACCGGTATTTAAGACCTATCCGAGCGCCAAGGCCTACAAGGATTTCCGGGAAATGTTCGACAAGGAGTCGAAGAACTTCGATGCCTTGATTGTCGCTACGCCGGATCACTGGCACTCTCACCTGGTGGTGGCCGGCCTGGCCATGGACAAGCACGTCTATTGCGCCAAGCCGATCACGCACACCGTTGCCGAGGCCCGGCAGGTCAAGGCGGCCTGCCTCGCTTCCAAGCGCACAACCAAGGCGAGCATCCAGGATTCCCGCACCAGCTATGCCCGCGCCACCACCGAATTGTTGCTCTCCGGCGCCATCGGCCCCATTCATGAAGTGCATATCTGGACCCCCACTTACAGCCCCAGCGGGTTGGCGCGTCCCGAGGCCCAGACGCCGCCCGAGGGGATGAATTGGGACCAGTGGTGCGGCCCGTCTGCGTTCCGCCCGTATCACAAGACTTATCACTACGGCAACTGGCGCCCCTGGTGGGACTTCGGCACCGGAACGATCGGCGATTTCGGCTGCCATACGCTCCAGATGTTTCATGACGAACTCGAGATGCACGAGCCCGATTGGGTGGTCGCCGAGAATTGCCAGGCTTTCTCGTTGGCAGGCCGTGTGGAAAATAACGAGTGCATGAGCATCGCCAACCATATTCAGTGGCACCTCCCGGCCCGGGGCAACCATCCCGAGACGATGGTGTTCTTCTACGACGGTTCCTTGACCCCGCCTCGGCCCCCGAGCATGCCCAAGGACGTCTCTATGCCCGGCAGCGGCATCATGTTTATAGGTGATAAGGGCGTTCAGATTTCCGCGTACTACGGCGGCAATCCCTGGGCGGCGTTCGTCGCCAACCCCACTGCGGCCCAGTTGCCTCGCGGTCTGCCCGGCGGCTACCTGTTGCCGGAGAGCCGGTTCAAGGACTTCCAGCAACCCCCGGCGACCTTGTCGCGCTGCGAGAAACCGGATCATTATACGGAGTGGGTGCGCATGTGCAAAGCGGGCAAGAAGTCCATCACGCCCATTGAGTGGGCCTGCGGGCTTACGGAATTCGCCCTGCTGGGGACGCTGGCGCAGCGCCGGCGCGCCATGCCCACCCCGCCGCCCCCTGAAGCAGCCGGAGGCCGTGGTGGCCGTGGCGGAGGGGGCTTCCGTGGCCGGCGAGAAGAGAACAAAGTCCTCGCGTGGGACTCCAAGGCCATGAAATTCACCAACGACGACGTGGCCAATACCCTGGTCGACACCCCCTACCGCAAGGAGTGGGATTACAAGGTGTAGGCGAGGCCTCAGCGCTCGATCTGGGTGATGGCCTTGTCCAGCGCGGCGCGATCGATCTCATAGCCGAGCCCTGGCTTGGTGGGGGCGTGAACGTATCCGTCGGATGCGATGCGGACCAGGTCTTTGATGTACGGCTGTGCGTCGCGCGCCCCCTGCGGGTACGGCACCTCGACAAAAACGCTGTTCGGCATCGCCAGTTCGCAATGCAGGTGGGCGGCCTGGTGCAGAATACTCCCCACGCCATGCGGCATGCACTCCATGCCGTGGCACTCCGCCAGAACGCCGATCTTCAGGCCGGGAGTGATACCGCCGACGTTATCCGTCACGAAACGCAGGGTATCGGCGGCGCCACGGCGGATATACTCGGGGTAGTCGTAAAGCGAGAAGACAAACTCGCCCACAATTACCGGCACGCGTAGCTCCTGGCACAATTGCGCGTTTCCATCCATATCGGTCGAGGGCAGAGGGTCTTCGTATCCGCGGAAGTGGAGATCATCCAGCAGCCGCCCCACTTCCATGGCCTCGGGCCGGGTGTAGTTGCCGACGGCGTGGTGTATCAGCATGAAATCGTCGCCCAAAGCTTTGCGCAGGGCTTTACAGATCTCCATGTCGAGCCGATGGTGACTGTCGCCGTCGGCCCCCACCGGTGGCGGATTGATCTTGAACGCCTTGAACCCCTCCGCTTTGGCCTTCGACGCCGCTTCCACGTAGGGGTCGACTACCTTGGTCTCCAAGTGCTGGGAACTGGCGTACGCCAGCACGCGGTCCTTATACGCTCCCAGCATCTGGTAGACCGGCAGCCCCACCGCCTTGCCCAGAAGATCCCATAAGCAGACGTCGATGGCCGCGGCCTGCGGCACCTGGCCGTAGTGCCGCCGCACCGGCGAGTATTGGGACGTAAACTGCAAATGAGCGAGGGCGTTCTTGCCGGCCAACGTTCGCTTGGCGTAATTGAGCCACCCGGAGTTGTCCCAATTGGCGTGGAACACGCTGGTTTGCAGTGTGCAGATGCCCTCCACCCCGCCTTCCGTGGTGATCGACGCCAGGCGTCCGGAGGCAGTCACATAGACCTTCACCTCCTTGATGGTGAGGTTGGGCAGGTCGGCGGACTTCGATCCCGCCGCCGTGGCCGTCTGGGCGCGCAGCATCGCTGGGAAGAGCGTCCCCGATGCCGCGCCCGCCGCGCCGAGGAACCGACGGCGCGCTAGCATAGTTTTTGACATACGAATCTCCCGGAAGCTAACTCCAGAGGTGGTCGTTGGGCCGGCCGATATCGTTCCACTGGTCGGTCGGCTCGAACCACCCTGGCTCAGCCATGTGTTGTTTGCAGGCCGCTTCGTTCAGGGTAATCCCCAGGCCCGGCTTGTCGGAAACGGTGATGTACCCCTTGTTCACTATAGGTTTGTCCACGCCATCCACCAGGTCGCCCCAGTACGGAACGTCTACCGCATGGTTCTCGAGGCACAGGAAGTTCTCGGTGGCGGCGGCCACGTGGGCGCAGGCGATGGCCCCGATGGGCGTGTGGGCGCAGTGCATGGCCATGGGGACACCGTAATCCTGCGCCATATCCCCGATCTTCTTGGTCTCCAGGATCCCTCCCGTGGTCAGCAGGTCGGGATGGATGATGTCCACCGCGTGCTCGCGGCAGAGCACCTGGAAGGGCTCCTTGAGGAAAATATCTTCGCCCGTGCAAACAGGAATATCGACGGCGTCGGCGATCTTTTTCAACAGTTCGGTCTCCTGCCAGGGGATAAACAGCCTCCTTCCCCAGGATGGTGAATTCCTGGTTCGCAGTTACTTTTTCCGGCTGGCTCTGATTTCCTCCAGCCGCTTCTTCAGATAATCCTGGTATTCCTGTTTTAGCGCCGGGTCGCGCGGGCTGCCGTAGATCTCACTCGACTTGTACTTGTCTTCGTCGAACTTCTTGCGGGTCCATTCGTCGTGGATGTGGGTCTCGTCGGCCCGGTCCAGAATGGCCTCCGCGCTTTGCGCCGGAATGAAGGAGACGCCCTCCCGATCACCCACCACAAGGTCGCCGGGCATCACCGTAGCATTGCCGATTCGAATCGGAACGTTGACCCCCGAAAGCGTCACGCCGCCGATGGCGCTGGGATGCACCGACCGGTAGTAGCACGGCATGAGCATAGGCGAGATACCATCCAGATCGCGCAACGCCCCGTCGACCACCAGCCCTCCGCTCCGGGTGGCCCTCATGAGGTAATAGAACAGGTTGTCGCCGACGATCGTACCGCCTTCCCTCTTCCCGTAGAGATCCACTACCAGCACGTCTCCGGGCTGCACCATGTCGATTCCGTACTGGTTATTGAGGGTCTGGATGCCTCTCTCCTTGGCTTTGGCCATCACTACCTGGTCGAGATCGGGGCGCGCGGGCATGAACTGCATGGTGACCGCCCGGCCCGTCATCTTCATTTCCGGGTGCAGCACTTGCCAGTCGCCCTCGTAGTGGTTATACCCGGGGCCGCCCCGGCCGCCGGTGTTGGGGATGAAGATCTCTTCCTGGGACATGTCCTTGGCTCTTGCCAGCCACTCGTCCGGGACCTTCGGCCGTCCGTCCGGGAAACGCTCGCCGGTCCAGGCCTTGGTGTACTCCACCATCTGGTCCTTGGTCCACGTCCACAGTTGCGCCTTGGCCGCCGGCGCCAGCACGGACGCCACCAGGGCAGCCGCGCAAAGGGTGACTAAACCGTATCTGCGAATCATTCTTTTCGTACTCCTTTCGTTACCTTAACGCCGCAGCGGGTCTCAACCCACGTGCGACGAATTCTCGGACTGAATCATGCTCCAAAGCCAGTCGCTCGAGCGCTCCTGGTTCCATTGCGGGGTTGGCTCAAAGTAAGTGGCTCCCCGAGCCAGATGCTGCTTCACCACGTCCTCGTTGAGTGTTATGCCCAGGCCGGGTTTGTCCGGGACGGTGATCCATCCTTTATTGATGACTGGCTTGTCGATGCCTTCCACCAGGTCGCCCCACCAGGGGACATCCAGCGAGTGGTTCTCGCAGGCCAGGAAGTTGGCGGTGGCCGCGGCGCAGTGCACGCTGGCCATGGCGCCGACGGGTGTGCCGGCATAGTGCATGGCCATGGGCACGCCCAACTCCATGGCGGCTTCGCCGATTTTGTGCGTCTCCAGAATTCCGCCGGAAGTGGAAATGTCGGGATGGATTTTGCTGACGGCGTGCTTCTCGCACAAGTTGATGAAGCCTTCCTTCAGGTAAATGTCCTCGCCGGTGCAGATCGGCGTCGGACTCTCATCGGTGATGTGCTTCAGCATGTCGGTGTACTGCCAGGGAATCACATCCTCCATCCAGGAAAGGTTGAACTTTTCGTAAGCCTTCCCCAGTCGGATGATGGAATTCACCCCAATGTGGCCCAGGTGGTCCATGGAGAGGGGGATCTCCATTCCCACGGCCTCGCGCGCGGCCTGCACATATTCGGAGAGCTTCTCGATGCCCTTATCGGTGACCTCGGTGGCGATGAAGGGGTGGGGAATTCTGTGGTCCCATGGGGTCAGCTCCGCGGGCTGGGTCACCGTGCCGGGAATCTTTTGCACCAGGTTGATGCCCACGTCCATCTTCAGCCAGGTGATGCCCATCTCTTCCTTGCGGGCCTTCAGGCGTTGGGCGAAGACTTTCGGGTCCTGGGATTCGTCGGTGTCGGCGTAGATTCTCATGCGGTCGCGAAACTTGCCGCCCAACATCTGGTAGATGGGCACGTTGTACACTTTGCCGGCGATGTCCCAGAGGGCCTCTTCGACGGCTACCACGCCGCCCGCCTGCCGCCCGTGAAAGCCGAACTGCTTGATCTTCTCGAAGAGATAAGTAATATTCAGCGGGTTCTCATTCAACAGGCGGCTTTTCAGAAACAGCGCATAAGTGGGGCTGGCGCCGTCGCGGACTTCGCCCAGTCCATAGACGCCCTGGTTGGTGTCGAGGCGGATGATGGGGCACGGGCTTGGTCCGGGTTTCGCCACGATGGCCACGCGAAGATCGGTGATCTTGAGCGCGGACGGGCTGGAGTTGGTGTTGACATTCCGTTCGGCCGGCTGTTCAGCCGCGGCTTCCCGCGACAGAAGCGCGCCGCCCATAATCCCGGCCGAGGTTTTGAACAGATCCCGCCGGCCTATTTTGCCATTGCTTTTGAACATTGCCGTTTTCTCCTCTCGGTCGGTTGGGTCACTCCAAATACGTTCCGTTGACCATTCTGCCAGAATCCGGCGCCTGTGGGGAGATTTTCAGCGATCTTCCATGCCGGCCCCGCGTGGTACAACTGGGATAACATGACAGCTCCATGGACGCCGATGCGATGGCCGGATGCGTGGAAGGATCCGGCCACGCTTGCTCTCTTGAAGGGCACGGCCATCGACCACCTGCTCATCGGCATGGGCCCGGAATTGTCGGCCGTGCGTTCGCACGCCGCGCAGGACGGGTTTCACCTATCGCAGCCCGGAGCGCCTCCCGCGGGGGTCGAGATCGTCAAAGGTCAATGGCCGGGAGTGAAAGTGGAGCGCCGCGGCGGTGGTAGTGGAGTCAGCGCCGGGCCGACCGGCAACCCCTGGGTGGATTCCAACGGCTGGGCCATCCGCTTGGCCGCCGCCCTCCATTCCGATTCCGCCGTGTGGGTGGATGCCGCACCCGCCGGGAACGCGCTCGTCACCGCCGCCTCCTACCTGATCGCGGTGGCGGATAGCGCGGCGTACGGAGGCCGCTGGATCGTCTCGCTCGATACCCCGCTCGCCGTCTCGCTGGCCGCGGGTAAGTCAGACGCGCTGGCCACATGGAGGCGAGTCACCGCTGCCGCCGGTTTCTTTGCCGCGCACCAGGCTTGGCCGGCGTATGTGCCCATGGCCGTGGTGGGGGTGGTCTCGGACTTCACCGGCGACAATGAATTCTTCAGCCGGGAACTGCTGAACCTGCTGGCGCGCGCCGGCCAGCATTGCCGCATTCTGCCCAAGGACAGAATCACCGATGCTTCGTTGGTTGGGCTGCGCGCCGCGATCTACGCCGATGCCCAGCCGCCGGCGTCCGCTCTCCGCCAACAGATCCTGGCGTTTGTCGCGGCGGGAGGGATGCTGATCACCGTGCCCCAGTGGGGTGAGGTTCCTGGTACGCTCATCCAGAGCGATGGGCACCCTCGCTACTCCCTGCGCGCGCTGGGAAAAGGGAAGGTCGCGGTGGCCATGGCCGGCCCCGACGATCCTTATTTATGGGCCAACGAATCCGTGGTGATGGTGAGCCACCGCTACGACCTGGTCCGCTTTTGGAACAGCGGCGCCGCAGGCTCCTTCTGCACCGTGGCGCCGGATGGCAAGCAGGCCGTGGTGCACCTGTTGTTTTACGCCAACCGCGGGCCCGATTCGGCCACCGTGCGCATCGCCGGACGGTATCGCGCCGCGCGGGCGTACACCGCCGGCCATCCCGCGGCCGCGAAAGTGGAATGGGCGCCGCAAACCGACGCCGTGGAGATCCACTTGCCACCGGTGTCGCAGTACGTTGCGCTGGAGCTCGATATTTAGGAGAGAGGTACAGGTATGCAGACCCTTCACACACGCAGAGAATGGCTGTGGAAGACGGCGGCGGCGGTGTCCGGCGCATCGCTCGGACGCGCCGCCGGCGCACCTACCGCGCCCGTGGCCTTGGCCCGGTGCAAGACCTACGACCCCGCCGAGTTGCTGCCCACCATGCGGAAGATGTTCGACCAGTTGGGCGGCCTGGGACGGCTGGTCAAGGGGAAGACCGTTGCCATCAAGATCAACCTGACCGGCTCGCCCACTTACCGGCTGGGCTATCTGCCTCTCGAAGACACGCACTACACCCATCCCCATGTGATCGCCGCCGCCGCAAGCCTCATGGCACAGGCCGGCGCCCGCCGCATCCGTCTGCTGGAGAGCCCCTGGTCCACCGCCGACCCGGTGGAAGAATACCTGCTGCGCGCCAACTGGGAGCCGCGCGACATACTGGCGGCGGCGCCCAACGTCGAGTTCGAAAACACCAACTATCTGGGTACCGGCAAGAAGTATACGCGCCTCACCGTTCCTTTCGGCGGCTACGTGTTTCCAGCCTTCGATCTGAACCACTCCTATGCGGACTGCGATGTCTTCGTGAGCCTGACGAAGATGAAGGAGCACGCCACCGCGGGCATTACGCTGTCGATGAAGAATTGCTTCGGGCTGACTCCATGCACCATTTACGGCGCCGACGCCGGCATCGACGAGCCTTCGGAGACGCCCAAAGGCAGTCGCACCACGGTCCACGCGGGAGACCGCCAGCCGTCCAGGAGCGCTCCGCCGGAAAAGGACCCGCGTTCCCCGCGCCTTGATACGTGGCGCGTGCCCCGCACCGTGGTGGACCTGGTGGCGGCCCGCCCGGTCGACCTCGCGATTGTCGAAGGCATCAAAACCATGACCGGCGGCGAAGGCCCGTGGGTCGAAGGAGACCTCAAGCCCGTGTCTCCCGGCGTGATCCTGGCCGGCCTCAACCCGGTGTCTACCGACGCGGTCGCCATGGCCGTGATGGGGTTCGATCCCATGGCCGATCGCGGCACGCCGCCCTTCGAGAGCTGCGACAGCACCCTGAAACTGGCCGAAGCGGCGGGAATCGGCACACGCGACCTCCAGCGGATCGAAGTGGCCGGCGCGTCCATCGCCGAGGTGATGTTCGATTTCGCCGCCATGCGCAGGCAGCGGCGCGCGGCTTCTCCGCCGCCGTTCAGAGTAAGAGGATAAGAAAATGGATAACCCCGACCGTAGACAATTCGGCAAGCTGGCCCTGGGCGGCGCCCTGGGGACGGCAGCCTGGCTGGGCTCAGCCGGCAAAGCTTCGGCGGCCGTGCACACACCGCAGCCCGGAATCAAACTGTGCGCCCAGGCTTCCGCCAAGCCTTCCGACAACGACCTGCTCTTCCTTCGGCAGCTCGGCGCGGAGTACGTCAGTGTCGGTTCCACCCCCGACCTGCGCACCGCCGAAGGATTCCTGCAGATCAAGAAACGTTACGCCGATGCCGGCATCACCGTCTGGAACATCGGCAACACCAGCGTGCACAACATGCCGGAGGTCACCCTGAACCTTCCCGGGCGCGACAAGAAGGTGGAGGAGTACAAGCAGTATCTGCGCAACCTAGGGAAGGCGGGAATCTACTACACCACCTACGCGCACATGGGCAACGGCATCTGGAGCAGCGGCACTTCGACCACACGGGGCGCCCCCGCCCGCGAGTTCGATATGGCCAGTCCCAACAAACAGGGTGTCTGGGATGGCGCGGTGTTCAAGGAGCCGCTATCCCACGGCCGCGAGTTCTCCCAGGAAGAGATTTGGGAGAACTACACCTACTTTATTAAACAGGTGGCTCCGGTGGCGGAAGAGGCCGGCGTGCGCATCGGGATTCACCCGGACGATCCTCCCGTGCCGGTGCTGGCCGGCGTGCCGCGCTGCATCTTTGCGAATTTCGACGGATATCGCCGCGCCATGGAGATCGCCAACAGCCCCAACGTGGGCATCTGCATGTGTTGCGGCACCTGGCTGGAGGGTGGCCGGGAACTCACGGGTAAAGATCCCCAGGAGATGATCCACTATTTCGGCGCGGCCAGAATCTGGAAGATCCATTTTCGCAACGTCAGCGGGCCGCTGCCGCATTTCGTCGAGACTTTCATGGACAACGGTTACTACGACATGTACCAGATCATGAAGGCCATGCGCGACGTCAACTTCGATGGCATCGCCATCCTCGATCACTCGCCCGGCCTCGCGGGCGGCGGCAATGCCCAGACCGCTTACGGTTTCGCATACATGCGGGCGCTGTTGAACCGGGCCAACGCAGAAGCCAAGGCATAGCACTCCGAAGCCTCAATGGCTTTCAAGGAGAAGGGATCATGAACGGCAAAATTTCGCGAAGAAGATTGATCGAAACCGCCGGCATCGCGGCTTTCGCATCTCCAGCCAGCGCCGAGGCTGTTATGCCCGCGCCTCGCTTTGAAAGCAAGGACACGCCCAAGATCGCTCTCTCCGCCGGCGACGGCGGCATGCCCTCTGGGCCCGGCGCCGGCGTAGACTCCGCGCGCCGCATCCGGCAGCTTGGCGTCGAGTGGGTGCTCGCCGGCGGGCCACCCATCCCCTGGGACGAAGCTCGCCTCAAAGAGCTGATGGACCGTTTCAAGCCCAGCGGCCTCACCCTCGGCAATCTCATGATTGCGGGCTTCAACAACGCCATCTATGGCCGGCCCGGACGCGATGAGGAAATCGAAAAAGTAATCGCCTCCATCCGCGCGGCCGGCAAGGTTGGACTCCCGGTCGTCGAATACAACTGGTACGCCCACCGCGCCATGGAGGGCTACTTCGAGGAGACCGATGACGTCCGCCTCGGCGTGGGCTGGACCGGCTTCGATTACGACCTCGTGCGCACTCCCGGCACTCAATATTCAGGCAGCCCCCGCCCCGAGGAAGCCGGCATCAAGTTCCGCGACTTGCCTCCCCTGCCCAACGAGGGCGCCCACACGCTCGAAGAAATGTGGGCTACCATTACCTATTTTCTGAAACGAGTCGTTCCCGAAGCCGAAAAAGCGGGAGTCCGGCTGGCGCTCCATCCCAACGATCCCCCCGCGCCCATCAGCCGCGGATCGCAGCAGATCATGGGCAGCGTGGAGGGCTGGAAGCACCTCATCGAAATCGTCAAGAGTCCCGCCAACGGCATCACCTTCGATTGCGGCGTCACCCGCGAGATGGGCCACAACCCGGTCGAAGTGTGCGCGTATTTCGCCTCGCGCGACCGCATCAACCACGTCCACTTCCGCAACGTCAAGGTGAAGAAGCCCAACGAACGATATTCGGAAGTCATGATCGACGAAGGCGACAACAACATGTTCCTGGTCATGAAGGAGCTGGTGAAGCACAAGTACACGCGGGAGATTTACCCCGAGCACCCCCGCGCCCTAGACTACGATCGCGACCGCGGTCGCATCGGCGGCTATCCCGGCGGCGGCGCATATGCGTCCTACGCCTTCCAGGTCGGCTATGCCCGCGCCATGATGCAAGCGGCGCTGATGTCCGTTTAAGCGGTCACCGCGCCGCCGCAAAAACGACACACACGGGAGAAGCCACTTCCAAAACACTTCCCGCCGGACCCAAGCGCCCCGTCGCTCGGTCGATGCTGAACACTACCACGTTGCCGGAATCCTGGTTCGCCGCGAACAGAAACGCTCCGCTCGGGTCTATCGCAAAATTGCGCGGCGTCTTGCCCTGTGTCGGCACGCGCTCCACCGCCGTCAACGTGCCCTTATCGCCATCGATGCGGAATACCGCGATGGTGCTGTCCCCGCGATTCGAGCCGTAGAGGAACTTGCCGTTCGGATCGACCGCGATCTCAGCGCTGCTTTTTGGCCCCGTGTAGCCATCCGGCGTCACCGGCGCCGTCTGCAACTCCTCCAGGCTTCCGCGGGCTGAGTTGTAGCGAAACACCGTCACCGTCGCGAGCAGCTCGTTGATCGCATAGGCGAACCGCCCGTCCCTGCCAAATGCCAGGTGCCGCGGCCCCGACCCGGGAGCGACTTTCGTGAACGGCGGGTCGCCGGCCGAGAGCGCGCCTTTCACCGCGTCCACGCGGTAGCTCAGAATCTGGTCCAGCCCCAGGTCCGGCACCAGCAGCCAGCGGCCATCCGGCGACAGGTTGGCGGAATGTGCGTGCGGCCCGCTCTGCCGCTGCGCATTCACGCTCGAGCCGGCATGTTGCACGAACCCCGTGGCTTCCCCCAGCGTGCCGTCCGGGTGCACTGGAAACATGGCCACGCTTCCGCTGTTGTAATTGGCCGCGAATACCCACTTGCCGCCCCGATCCACCGCCACGTGACACGGTCCCGAGCCGCGCGACGGCACGCGGTTCAGCAGCTTCAACTGCCCGTTGGCCGGATCGATGGCGAACGCGCTGATGGTCCCTGTCTTGTCTTCATTCGCCGCGTACAGGAACCGCTGGTCGGGAGCGACCGCCAGGAACGACGGGTTGCTGGTTTCCGCGGCCAGCCCGAGCGGCGCCAGCTTGCCGCTGGCAGCTTGAAACCGCCAGGCGTAGATTCCCTTGCTCGGCGCCTCCGTATACGTGCCGATGTAAGCGAGCCACTCGCCCTTCGCCCCGGTTGCGCCTTGTCCGGAAAGCACCGGGACGCAGGATGCCGCAAACAGGATTAGAGCACCAACAGTTTTGGTCTTCATGGTAGGGACGATGTCCGAAACCATTATCAACCCTTTCAAGCGGCCCGGCGCTGCGTTGACGCGGAGAGGTGGGGAGGGTTATAGTTGCCTTGGGCCGGAACGGGAAGTGCAGGTTCCGGTCGGGAAGAGGTAAGCCATGGAGAGACGGGACTTTTTGAAAAGCGCGGGAGCCGGCGTCGCAGCTTGGACGGCCGTGTCCGCCAGCAGGGTGCTGGGCGCTAACGACCGGCTCAATGTCGGTCTGATTGGGTGTGGTGGCCGAGGGACATTCGATGCGCGCTTGATGCGCGGCACCCCTGAAGACATTCAGGCGGTGGCCAACGAAAACTATCACGACGGGAATATGGACCCGCGTCTGAAAGAACCGCGCAACGTCGACATCATGGCGCTGTGCGACGTTTACGGCTCCAGGCTGGATGCCGCCAAGAGGTGGGCTCCACAGGCCCAGACCTATAACGACTTCCGCAAGTTGCTGGCGGACAAGACCGTCGATGCCGTCATCATCGCCACGCCGGACCCGTGGCACGCGCAGATCCTGATCCTGGCCTGCGAGGCGGGCAAGGACGCCTATCTCGAGAAGCCCGTGGTCTACCGTTTTGGCGAGGCCAAGACCATGATCGAGGCGGTGCGCCGCAACAAGCGCATCGTGCAGATCGGAAGCCAGCACCGCTCGGCGGACCACATCGCCGAGGCCGCCAAAATGATCCAGGGCGGCAAGATCGGCGAAGTACATTTCGTGCGAGTGTGGAACTACATGGGTGTGCCTTACGGCAACATTCCGGTGCCGGACAGCGATCCGCCGGCCGACCTGAATTGGGATTTCTGGCTGGGCCCCTCGCCCATGGTGCAGTTCAACCGCAACCGGCTGAACTACCGGGCGTACATGGAGTATACCAACGGCCTCATCACCGATTACGGAAATCACCGCTTCGATTCGGTGCACCAGATCATGGGGGAGGAGATTCCTTTGAAGGTTTCCTCGTCGGCGGGACGGTGGAACAAGATTAGGTCGGGCGACATCTTCGACTTTCAGCAGGCCACCTATGAATACCCGACCTTTATCATGTCCTACGAGGCCTACAACGGCAACGGGCACGGCGTGGGAGGCCGGACGGAGGGCATGCGGTATTACGGCACCATGGGAACCGAAGATCGGCCCCACGGCATGGCGTTTTATGGCACCGAGGCGACCCTGTTCGTGGACCGGATTGGGATGGAACTGTATCCCGAACTGAAGATGCCGGATTTCAGCGGCCGCGGGGCCGAAGGTCGCGGGGCTGGAGGTCGCGGGGGCAGAGGCGGCCGGGGACGCGGCATGGCCTTGGAGCCGCGCATGGAGAAGATCAAGGTGAACGAGGACGAACCCACGCCCCTGCACACCAAGAACTTCGTGGACCATGTGCGCGCCCGCACCGAGCCGTCCCCAAACATCGAGACCGGCGCCCGGGCCACCATCGTCGCCTGCATCGGCAACGTGGCCTATTGGACCGGCCGCAAGCTGAAGTGGGACGGCGAGGCCCGCACGTTCCCCGGAGACGCAGAAGCCAACAAGTATTCCTTCCGGCCTTACCGGAAGCCGTGGGACCTGGTGAAGTTCGCGTAAATGACGCCTGTTCAAGAGGAGCGCCGTGCTCCTGCGCCCGGACGTTCGCGCGTGCGACACCGGGTGGCAGCCCTTACCGCTCTGGTGGGCGTCATCACTTACCTGGATCGGACCTGCATTTCCGTCACCGCGCCCAACATGATGAAGGATCTCGGTCTCACCCAGATCCAGATGAGCTTCGTCTTCAGCGCATTTACGCTGGCCTACGGCATATTCGAAATCCCCAGCGGCTGGTGGGGCGACCGCGTCGGCACGCGGCGGGTGCTGACCCGCATCGTGACATGGTGGTCCACGTTTACCATGCTGACCGGCGCCGCGTGGAGCTACGCCTCGCTGCTGGTCACGCGCTTTCTTTTCGGCGCCGGGGAGGCCGGCTGCTGGCCCAATGCGGCCCGGACCATTTCGCGCTGGTTCCCCGTGTCTGAGCGCGGCACCGCGCAGGGTTTCTTCTTCATGGGGACCAACCTGGCAGGCGGTTTCACGCCGCTGCTGGTCACCGTCATGCTAGGGCACATGTCCTGGCGGTGGCTGTTCGTGATTTTCGGTTCCGTCGGCTTCGTGTGGGCCGTCTTCTGGCGCTACTGGTTCCGGGACGAACCGGCGCAACATGCCGCGGTGCGGGCCGAGGAGCTGGAATGGATCGAGAAGGGGCGGATGATCGATGCGGGACACAGCCACGACGGCACGCCGTGGAAGGCGCTTTTGGCCAACCGCACGGCGGTGCTGATTTGCGCGATGTACTTCGCCCAGGCCTATGGTTTTAATTTCTATGTGACGTGGCTACCCACTTACCTCAAGAACGTGCGCGGATTTGCATCCGTCTCGCTGGGGATCTTCGCCGGCCTGCCGCTGGCGCTCGGAGTCCTGGCCAGCCCGTTGGGCGGTCTCACCACGGACCGGCTGACTAGGCGATTCGGGTTGCGCATCGGCCGCGCGACGGTGGGCGCGGGTGCGCTGCTGGCGGCCGGAGGATGCCTGATGGCCGGGACATCCACGGCGAGCCCCTATGCGTCGGCGCTGCTGATTGCTCTGGGGGCGGCGGTGGCGAACTTCATGTTGCCGGCGGCTTGGGGCTGTTGCGTCGATCTCGGCGGGCGGCACGCCGGCACTCTCAGCGCCGTCATGAACACCTCCGGCCAGATCGCCGGCGTCCTGTGCCCGATAATCGTGGGCGTGTGCGTCCAGTGGTTCGGCTCGTGGAGCGCGCCACTCTACCTGACCGCCGCGCTATACGTCGCGGGCGCCGTCTGCTGGGGCTGGATCGACCCCAGCCGGCGGAACGTCTGACGCCCTTTTCAACCGCCTCGCTCTTCCTAGAATTGATATCCTGCGGTCATGCGCACACGCGTGGTAGTGCTCGGCGCCGGCTTTGGCGGCCTCGAGTTGACGACTATTCTCTCCGACGCCTTCGGCGATGGCATTGACATCGTGCTCATCGACAAGAGCGATACCTTCGTCTTCGGCTTCTCCAAACTCGACGTGATGTTCGGACGGCAGATGCCGGCCGATGTCCGTCACCGATATAGCGACATCGTCAAACCGGGCGTTCGGTTTCTGCAGTCCACGGTGCGATCCATCGACCCGGCCGCCCGGCGCGTGGTGACCGACGATGGAACGTTCGAGGCGGATGTGCTGGTGGTCGCACTTGGCGCCGACCTCGATCCGGCGGCCACTCCGGGGCTGGTGGAAGGCGGCAACGAGTTCTACTCGGTTGCAGCAGCCTTCGCACTGCGCGACGCGCTCCCGCGCTTCGAGCGGGGCCCGACCATCGTCGGCGTGACGGGGAAGTCGTTCAAGTGCCCGCCTGCCCCCAGCGAGGCGGCCTTTCTGCTGCACGATTACCTCACCGCTCGCGGGCGGCGTGAGGCCACCGAAATCTCGGTGGTGATGCCCTTCGGTACGCCCATCCCCCCTTCGCCCGACTCCTCGCGAGCGATCCTCGCCGCGTTCGCGGAGCGCGGCATCAGGTTCGTGAAGGACAGCCTGGTGAAGGCGCTCGACCCAGGCAGGAAGGTGGCCGTGTTGAGCGACGGCACCGAGATGCCATACGAGTTGTTTCTCGGCGTGCCGGTGCATCGTGTGCCGCAGGTCGTCGTCGAGTCCGGGCTTGCCGCCGATGCCTATGGCTGGGTGCCTGTGAACAAGAAGACGCTGGAAACCAACTTTCCCGGTGTCTACGCCGTGGGCGACGTGAACGGCGTGGGCACTCCCAAAGCGGGTGTGTTCGCTGAAGGCGCGGCGCGCGTGGTCGCCGCCGCGATCATCGCGCAGATCCGCGGAGGGCCGTCACCCGAGGCTTACAAGGGGTTTGGCTCCTGCTATGTGGAGTTCGGCCACGACCAGGTCGGCCGCGTCGACGTGGACTTTTTGAGCGGCCCGAAACCTACAGGCACCTTCCAGGAGCCATCTGAAACGCTCGTCGCAGAGAAGGCCCATTTCGGATCCAGCCGGCTCCAGCGGTGGTTCGGCAGCCCACCCGCCGCGCGCGCCTGAGCCGCCGTTATCGAGGCGGTTGGACGTGGTATGATCGAGCATAGCCGCGAAGGCGCGAGGGGATTCGTGGCTACGTTTACTCACACAGTGAGGGGAGACAAACCATGTTACGCATAAACGACGAGGCGCCCGATTTTACCGCCGAAACATCGCAGGGCACCATCAACTTCCACGAATGGATCGGCAACGGATGGGCCATTCTGTTCTCGCACCCCAAAGACTTTACTCCGGTGTGCACCACGGAACTGGGTTATATGGCCGGGTTGGAGCCGGAATTCGCGAAACGCAATTGCAAGATCGTCGGCCTGAGCGTGGACCCGGTGAGCAGTCACAGCAAGTGGGCCGTGGACATCGAAGAGACGCAAGGTCACAAGGTGAACTATCCCATGATTGGGGACCCGGAACTCAAGGTGGCCAAGCTTTATGACATGCTGCCGGCCGATGCCGGCGATACTTCCGAAGGCCGCACCGCGGCCACGAACGCTACCGTGCGTACCGTGTTCGTAATCGGTCCCGACAAGAAGATCAAGCTGACGCTCAGCTACCCGATGAGCACCGGCCGCAACTTCGATGAAGTGCTGCGAGTGCTCGATTCGATACAACTCACGGCCAAGCACAAGGTAGCCACGCCGGTGAACTGGAAGCAGGGCGACGATGTAATCATCCTGCCGGCGGTGGGGGAGGAAGAAGCCAGGCAGCGGTATCCCGGCGGTTGGAAAGCGCCGCGGCCGTACGTCCGCATCGTGCCCCAGCCCGGCCCGGCGATCTAAAGTCCGTCGCGCGGGACAAGCATGATGGCACCGCGGCCTTCGACGCTTCACCGGGATTCCGCGGGGAGATCCGTCATCCAGATGCTTCCCGTCGTCTCCAGAAGTTCGAAGACGGCCTTGTCAACCGCGACTTGGAAGCCGATGTAGACCGTGTCGGTAATATTCATCAGGGACCGCCGTGCCTGGTGGAAGTGGTAGATATCCAACGCCGGGCCCACGGGATGCTTTGAGACGGGGTCCAGCCGCTGGGCGCGAATGCAGCGGAAGCCGTCGCGCTCGGACAGGAAATACAGCGTGTTTCCATCGGGCGACCAGGACGCGTAGCGCTCCATCCCCCGGTCATCGGTCACCGGAACCCATTCCTTCTGCTCTATCGGGACGGGACCGCGGAAGGGGGCGACATAGACTTGGCGAGCATCGATTCTCGGCATGGTGTGGAACGCAATCCAGCGTTCGTCGGGCGAGAGCCGGCCCGCGAACACTCCCCAGGTGGGATGTTTCAGGATAGTTATCCCCTCTTTTCGAGCGGTCATCACCACCCGGAGGCGGGTGGGGGGCCTGGTTTCGTCGATCAACATCTCTCCGTCGCGAGTCAGGTCATTTGGCATGAAACAGTCGTTGCAGACCAGCACCGGATCGCCCTCAGCTACCATGTACACCTGGAGCAACTCCTGCGGTCGAGGCGGGTCTATCCTATAGATGACCCGGCGGCCATCGCGGCTGATGTGTGCGGGATCAGCCCACGGAGTGCTGTTTACGCGTGTTTCCTTGCCGCTGACCAGGTCCCTGGCCCAAATGTTATAGGAGCCACCCCGATCCGACGCATACACCAGCTTCCGGCCATCTTCGGAGATGGCCGGGCTAAGTTCCACGGTCTCCTCATCGGTGATCCGCTGCGGCGGTCCCTTCACCAAGGCGCGGTTCGCGTCCAAGGGCAGACTCCAGATGCCCAAATTGCTTCTCAAGTCGGCAAACACCATGCGCACGCCACCACCTGGCATCGCTGTGGCCCCGAGGGCTACGTCAGTGTTTGTGCCGAAGGTCAACTGTTCGGCGGTACCGCTGACCTGAAAGGTCCGGGGAGAGATGGGGACCCGCCAGACGTTCACGGTGCCCCCAGACTGAGCTGCACCCAACAGGTACCCGCCGCCAGAGCCGTTTGCCATCCAGGCCCACCGATGGCCCCAGTTTGTGAACTTCGGCTTCCTCAGAATCTCCATCAATCCCGTGCGGACAGCAGGAGTGCCATCCTCAACCAGACTCGTGACCCACCAGTCCTCATCGGCGGTCGTTGCACGCCCGGTATCGGCAAAGAAGATAATGTGCTGCCCATCCGGCAACCATTCCGCGTACCCCGCCCGCTTGAACTCCGCGCGCACCGGCCGCGGCTCCCCGCCGGCGGAGGGGACCACAAACAGGCTGCCCGCCAGCCGGGGGCCCTCGGGTCCACCTTCCCAGTAAGCGATCGTCTCGCCGTTGGGTGAGAAGCGCGGCCCATGGCCTCCCCGCACGATCCTTCTTGGTTCCCCGCCCAGGGCCGAAACCACGTAGAGGCCCCCGCCTTCCAGCCCGGAGTGGTAGGCGATGCGGTTGCCGTCGGGAGAGAAATCCAGCTCGTACTCATCGGCATTATTCCGCGTGAGGCGGAGCCGGTCGCCTGTGGCGACCTGCTGGATCCAGATATTCAGGTTGCCGTCGCTGTCGCGGTCCGAGGCATAGGCTACCCGTGTGCCGTCCGGCGAGAGAACCGGGTACGTAGAGAGTCCGGTGTCGAAGGTCAGCCGCGTAAGCGCCGGGCGCGGCGGTACCGAAGCTGGCTTCTCCCGGAGGTAGTACCACGCGCCGCCGCCCAGGAGCAGAGCCACAACCACAGCCTCCACCAGAATCCGCGGCTTTCTCCTCCGCGGGGGCGCCAGGCCCGCCGGGGCGCTTAGCTTGCCCGAGTCCGATTCCTCCTTTAGCTCTTCCAGGAGCACTTTCACGTCGTCCATGTGCTGGAAGCGGCGCGCGGGGTCTTTGCGCAGGCAGCGGCGCACCAGCTCATCCAGCCGCTCCGGCACGCTGTCCAGCGGCTTCGGTTCCGTAGTGGCAACGGCCGTCAGCGCGGCAGTGATGGTCTCGCCCGGAAACGCCCGGCGTCCACTCAGCAGCTCGTAGAGGATGCAGCCGAAGGCGAAGATGTCGCTGCGCGTGTCGGCGGGTTCGCCCTCCAACTGCTCGGGCGCCATGTAGCCTGGCGTGCCCGCCAGGCCAACGGTCTGGGTGGAGGCCGGCACGCCCTCCGAATCCGCCAGTTTCGCCAGGCCGAAATCCAGCACCTTGACGGACCTCTTTTCCGTTACCAGAATGTTGCCGGGCTTCAGGTCGCGATGCACGATGCCCGCCGCGTGCGCCGCCGCCAGGGCATCGGCTGTCTGAACGCCGTACTGGATCGCCTGCTTCACCGGGAGCGGGCCTTTGAGCGGCTTTCCCTCGACCAATTCCATGGCAAGGTACGGCGCCCCTTCGTGCTCGCCGACTTCATAGAGCGTGGCGATGTGGGGATGGTTCAACGCCGCCACCGCCCGCGCCTCGCGCTCCCAATGGCGGCTGAACTGGACCTTGATGAATTTCAAGGCGACGCTGCGGCCCAGGCGCGTGTCGCTGGCCTTGTAGACCACGCCCATGCCGCCTTCGCCCAGCCTGGCTTCGATGCGGTAATGCGCCACCGTGTCCCCAGGCGCCAGTTCGGCAGCCACCGCCAACAACTTCGCCGCCGGACTTTGCCAGCTCGCCTCTTCGTTCCCCGCCAGCATCCGCTCCACTTCGGCGCACAGCTCCGCATCCCCGCCGCAGGCTGACTCCAGAAATCGCGCCCGTTCCGATTCCGGAGTCTCCAGCGCCGCGCTGAAAAGTTCCTTGATCTGAGACCATCGCTCCGGTGTCACAATCGTCCTCCGGGACTCAACTGGGATTTCATCCACCCTTTGGCCATGGCCCAGTCTAGCTTGACCGTGCGCGTTGCGATGCCCAGGGCCTCGGCCGTCTCTTCCACCGATAGCCCGCCGAAGTAGCGCAACTCCACTACACGGGCCTGTCGCGGGTCCAATTCACCGAGCCGCGCCAGGACTTCGTCCACCGCCAGGATTTCCTCGGTCTGGTCGGCGCCAGGACTTCGCTGAAAAATCCCTTCGTTCAGCGTGATCGGAATGCCGCGTTTGGCGGCATGGCGTCGCCTCGCGTGATCCACCAGCAACCGGCGCATCAGTTGGGCTGACACGCCGACAAATTGTGCCCGGTTCTGCCAGTCGGTCCGGCTCTGGTCCACCAGGCGGAGGAAAGCTTCGTGCACCAGGGCCGTGGGTTGCAGCGTGTGGCCCACCCGCTCGTCCCGCATTTGATGGCCCGCGATACGGCGCAGTTCCCGGTACACCAGCGGCATCAGCCGCTCGAGGGCGTCCTTCCGGCCCAGCTTCAGCTCCCCCAGCAGCTCGGTAACTTCTCCGCGAGCGTCCGCCATACCAGCCAACCTTTCCAGCGGCTTATGGGTCCGGCTTCGATTATGGAAAATTTTTGCCCCGATTACCAGCTTCTTTCGCGTTCCGGCCGGGAGCAGCGAAATGAGAACTCAGAAACTGGTGGTTGCGACGGCCTGGATGGCGGCGGCCTGCTTCGGCGCCGAGCCTAAACTTACGGTGATGATCTACGATTACGCCGGGGCACCCGGCGCCATACTCAAAGCCGCGGCGGACACCGCGCGCGAGACGTTCCAGAGGGCCGGAGTGGAGACGGATTGGAGCATCTGCCGCGTTCCCGATGAACACTGCGCTCTTCCGCCGGTCGGGACAATCGAGGTGAAAGTGCTGCCGCCGGAAATGCAGGGCCGGCTGCATTCGAGCGAAGCCCTGGGCTATGCCATGATGTGCCCGGGATGCGTCACTTCCTATGCGTTCTACCAGCCTGTGAAAGCGCTGGCCGGCGCCAAGCGTTCGGTCTCCGCGGCTCTGGCCTTCGTGATGGTTCACGAGGTGGGGCACCTGTTGGGAATGGGGCACAGCCCGGACGGGATCATGAAGGCGTTGCTGACGTGGCGCGACATCCAGGACGCGGAGATGGGGCGGATGCGATTCACCGAGGGGGAAGCCAATTTGCGGGCAGCCGCGGCGGAACGCGCAGCGGCCCTGTTGGCGGTGGTCCACTGAGACCCATGGCGAACCGCCGGGGAGGGTGCAAAAGGCTCCGCATTGGACTACTCTTTAGGAGTTGGACATTCCGCAATTCAAGGAGGTCTTCTCATGACCCGCAGGCAGATGATCGCAATGGCCGCCGCCGCACCGGCCTGGTTGTCAACCACCGCGTCTTCATTGAACGCGCAGATCAACGGGAAGCCGCGCATGGGCGGCGCGCCTACGGCTTTCTCCGCGCGGTCCCGCGCGGCCGGCGGCGGTCGCGGACGCGGGGGTCCGGACGCCGGCCGCAGCGCTGGCGGCGAACCTCCCGGCCGGGGTCCCGGTCCGGGTGGATTCGATATTATCCAGCACTGCCATGACATCGGCCTGACGGGCGTGCAGACCAATCCCCCGTCCATCGATCCGGAGGCCATCAAGAAGTTCCGGGCACGCCTGGAATCGTTGGACATGTGGCTCATATGCGATCCCCGCCTGCCCACTGATGAGAGCGGCCTGCCGGCGTTTGAGGCGCAGGTGCAGGCTTACAAGGAAGCAGGCGCGCGCTGTTTCCACGCCGCCGGCACCGACCGCCGCTACGAGCAATTCGCCACTTTCGAGCCTTGGAAGCAGATGTTCGACCGCATCAAGAAGCAGTCCGCCCTGATCGAGCCTGTTCTGCGCAAGCACCGTGTGGCGCTGGCTTACGAGAACCACAAGGGCTATCGCTCCCCCGAGCAGGCCGCCTGGCTGAAGAGCATGGGAAGTGAATGGCTCGGCGTCTGCCTGGACTTCGGCAACAACATGTCGCTGTGCGAAGATCCCATGGAAACCTGCAAGACGCTGCTCCCCTATGTGAAATTCGCGCACATCAAGGACATGGCGGTGGAAGCTTACGAGGACGGCTACCTGCTCTCCGAAGTGGTCATGGGAACGGGAATGCTGGATCTGAAGGGGATGGTCCAAATGCTGCGGCAGAAGGACCCCAACATGCTTTTCGCCCTGGAGATGATCACGCGGGAACCCTTGAAGATTCCGGTTTACACTGAGAAGTACTGGGCCACGTTCGACGACACCGTCAGCCCGCTGCCGGGCCGTGACTTAGCCCACATGTTGAATCTGGTGCGCAAGAATCCCCCCAAGCAGCCGCTGCCGAGGACCGCCGGGCTGAGCATAGCGGAACAGGTGAAACTTGAGGACGACCTGAACAACCAGTGCATCGCTTACGCGCACAAGGAACTCGACATGTAGTTGAGGTGGTTCCGACGAGACATCGATTATGAATGACAACACATACCTGAATTGGGTTATCACCAATACCAAGACAAGCTGGTGGCACGACTCGGCCGATGTCGGCGAGCTGGCCGTGGCTCTGGGGCGCGGGGCGGTGGGGGTCACATGCAATCCTTATCTGTCCAGCGTCGCCATTGCCAAGTGCCGGCCCAAGGGCGACCAGGAATTCGAGGCCGTCATCGCGCAGCATCTGCCGGCGGAACAGCAGGCCGAGGCCCTCATGAAGATCGCTGTCACGCGATGCGCCGAGATGCTTCTTCCGGAGTACCAGCGGACCGGCGGGGCCACCGGATACGTGTGCGCTCAGGTCAACCCGTCGCGCACCGGGGACCGGGCGGCCATGCTGGCGATGGCCAGGCGCTTCCACCAGTGGGCGCCCAACATCGCGGTCAAGCTGCCCGGCGCACTCTCAGGCCTCGACGTCGAGGAGGACTGCATCGCCGAGGGGATCACCACCACCATCACGGTCAGCTTCACCGTCCCGCAGGTCCTGGCCATCGCCGAGCGGCACCGCAAGGGCATTGCACGGGCCAAGGCGAATGGGATCAAGCCGGGCCGTTGCTACTCCGTGATCATGATCGGCCGCCTTGACGATTACCTCCGCGAGGTGGCGCAGGACGCCTATCCCGATGTCACCGAGTCCGACATCCGCTGGTCCGGCCTGGCCTGCACCAAGCGCGCTTACCAGATCTACCTGGAGCGAGGCTACGAGTCGGAGCTGCTGGTTGCGGCGTTGCGCGGGCCCTACCACTTAACCGAGTTGGCCGGCGCTAACCTTATTATGTCAATTGCTCCGGGACCGCAGGTCTGGTTCGTGAAGGATGACCATCCTCGCGAGGCGCGAATTAATTGTGCGGTGCCGCCCGACGCCTTGGATCGGCTTCGCCGGATGCCCGAGTTCCTGAAGGCCTACGAGCCGGAGGGCATGTCCCCGCAGGAATTCATCGGCTACGGCGTCACCCAGCGTACCCTCTCCTTCTTTGTCGAGGCGGGCTGGAAGCTCATGGAAGGATACAAGTAGCGACAACGCCGAAGGGCTCACACCGCTTCCGGAACCAGCGGCTTGGTCGGGTCGATCTTCAACCACAGCGACGAGGCGATGAACAGGGTGATCGCCATCGGCACCAGCGGCAGATCGTAGCTGTGGAACGCTCTGACCATGTAGCCGAAGACAATCGAGGAGAGGAATGAGGCCGCTTGGCCCGCCATGTTCATGGCCCCGCTCACCGTGCCGGCGTACTGGCGGCCGATGTCCAGGCAGGCGGCCCAGCTTGCCGGCATCATGCAATCCATGAAACCGAAGCCGAAGCCCAGAAAGATGGCTGCCAGCGTGCCGTTGTGGGTCGGCGCCGCCGCCAGTTCCAGCAGCCCTGCCAGCCCCAACCCCGCCGCGCCCACCGTCCGCCGGGCGATCTTCAGCCCGTACTTCTTTCCGAGATGGTCGCTGGTTGCGCCGCCGATCAGGTTGCCGCAGGCGCCCAGGATGAATGGCAGCGAGGACCAGATGGCCATCTGCTCCTGGGTGAAGCCGCGTCCTTTCACCAGGTAAGTGGGGAGCCACGACTGGTAGAAGTAGCCGCCGAAGCAGTACGCGAAATACATCGCCATCAGGTACTGGACGTTGCGGTTGCGCAGCACCATGGCCCACGGCGCGCCGGGGTGCCCTCTGAGCCCCGCGGCGGTTTTCGACTCTTTCCGAAGCTCCTCCAGCTCGGCTGGTTCGACCCCTTTCTTCTCCGCCGGGTCGTCCCGGTACCACCCATACCACACCGCCGCCCACACCAGGCCGGTGCCGGCGAAGATATAGAAAGGCGCCCGCCATCCATGGGCCCTGAGAATCGGAACCACCATGATGGGCGCCAGCGCGCCGCCGATGCGCGCGGCCATCCAGACCACCCCTACCGCCCTGGCACGCTCCGCCTTGGGGAACCATCGGGATAGGGCTCCGGTGGCATTCGGGTAGGCTCCCGATTCGCCCATGCCGAACAGCAGCGAGGTGACGATGAGCACTGGATAATTGCGCGCCGCGCCCGTGAGAAACGTGAAGGCGGACCACCACAGCACGATCAGGGTGAGCACTTTGCGGGCGCCGAATCGGTCTCCCAAAGATGCCGTTGGCACGGCGAACAACGCATAGGTGAGAACGAACGAGCCGACCACCCATCCCCACTGCTCGGGCCTCAGGCCGAGGTTGGACTGCATCGAGGGCCCGGCGACCGAGAGGCAGACCCGGTCCAGGTAGCTGATGGTTGAAGCCAGAAAAAGGAAAACCAGGACCTTGTATCGAGTTTTCATCGCGCCCTCAAGAAAAGTACTCGATGCCGGTGAACTCGCAGAAGTGTGCCAGCTCGCTGGTCCAGTCGCCGTAGACTAGCGCCACGTGGTGTTCCACCGCTTCCCGCATCATCGTGTCCAGGAAAGCCGCTGCCGACGGCTCCGGCCTCACGGTGGCGACGCTGCCGCGCACGTTGTCGCCCGACTGGATCACCCGGCCGCGGGCCACAAACAGCCGGAACTTGCCGTCCCGGGGGCGCAGCAGTTTGGCCAGCGTGGCCATGCCCTCCTGGAACGGAAACTCCACGGTTGCGCCGGTGCCGGTGCGCATGTGCACGCGAACCAGCGCCCTCTTGGGATCTCCCGCCAGCGCTGGTGCGGCGGCGCCGCAGTGCGCGAACTGGATGGCGCCCTCCTCCGCCAGGTATCCCGTGATATCGAAGTTGAACGCCGGTGTGCCTGCCAGCCGATTCAAGATGTAGGTGGTAATCAACGCCGGGAGATCGATTTCGCACGTGTTCGGTATCCCCTCCTGCGACATCAAGGCGTGCGCCGCGCAGGGCGTAATCTTGTGCAGGTCGCGCATCTCCGGCCAGCAGCGCACGCAGTAAGCGTCGAGCTTGTTTTGCCGCACCAGTTCCCCCAGACCGACGTACAGGCGGAGGTTGTCCGCGAGCGCCTGTTCGCTGATGCCTCTGGCGCCGCCGGTTTGAGAGATGAGCCGCTCGGCGGCGGCGGCGGCCTCGCCGGGGGATGCCGCCTGTGCGGCCTTGAGCAGATCGTCCAGACCGATGTGGATCGCGGTCGCGCCCAGTGCCTTCTCCAGATCCGCTTCGTCCACCGCCACATCCACCATGCCCGGACACGCCGATCCCACCATGCCGAACCGCGCCCGCCGCAGGCTTCCGGCAACCTTCCCCGCCCTGGCCGCGCGCGCCACTTGCCGCACGTGCTCGGGGGTCACGTGCCCGATCAGGTACACGAAACGCTTCCCCGACCGCCGGATATTCGACCCCGACGCCACCAGCCCGCTGATGGGCGATGGCATCGGAACGTCCTTCTCCAGGTACGGCAGCGCCCAGATCAACATGGGAACATCCCAAAGTTCCCCGGCCAGCGTCAATGTGATTTCTTCCGCCACCCAGGTGCAAAAAAACAGGAGCACCACGTCGATGGCGCTGGCTCGCAGCCGGGCTGCAACCTCAACGGCGCCGGGGACCGTGCGGGGAGTCTCGGCGGCAATCACCTCGCATCCGCACCGTCGCAGCTCCTCGATAGCGTCCTGCCGCTGCATGGCAACCGGCGGCAGATCGTAGATCGGGTGGACGCACGTGACAAACCCGATCCTCAACCCATGGTTGGGCATCTGCAAGAGTCTATGATACCTTGCCGTACATCGCACGGTCTTGAAATAGGAGAAATTGATAGAAATTTCCTCTTGCGTCGTAAGGCCTTTTGTGATAATGTCGCTACGATTGGCATTTTGCTTGGGGGCGAAAATTCAATGCGAAAACTACTAGTAGCTATAGGTTTGTTGGGCTTGGCGTCTGTCATGGCGTTCGCCCAGACCGCCGGTCAGATCACCGGTGAAGTCAGCGATCCGAGCGGCGCGTTGATTCCGAACGCAGCCGTTACGGTTACCAATACCGCAACTAACGTAGCGCGGTCCACGCAAACGAACACCGCGGGACTCTACAGTTTCCCCGATATGCCACCCGGAATGTACGACGTGAAGGCCGTGGCGGCGGGCTTCAATACCACCACCAAGGCGGGTGTTGAGGTTCAGGTGGAGGCGACGGTGCGCGTCGATTTCTCCCTGGCCGTCGGTCAATCCACGCAGACCGTCGAGGTGGCTGCCAGCGCGGCGCAGTTGGCCACTGAAAACGCCTCGGTCGGCGCCGTGATCGGGGAAACCGCAATCATGGACCTGCCGTTGAACGGGCGCAATTTCTGGAGCCTGGCCGCGATGAGTACCAACACCGCCTTCGGATTCAGTCCCGCCCAGCAGGCCAGCAGCCGCCTGGGCGGTTTGCGCTCCACTCTGACCATTGCCATGACGGGCGCGCGTGCCACCTGGTCCAACTACACTCTGGACGGCATCACCAACACCGACCTCGATTTCAACACATACATCTTGCAGCCGTCGGTTGACGCTATTCAGGAATTCAAGGTCCAGACCGGGGTTTATCCCGCGGAGTTCGGCCGGGAGGCCGGACAGGTCAACGTCTCCACCAAACCCGGAGGCAATGACTACCACCTCGACGCGTATGAATTCCTGCGCAACCAGGTTCTCGACGCCCGGCCTTACGACTTCCTCGCGTACGAGCGCAGTGCCACCAATCCCTCTCCTCCGAATAAGCCTTACCGCCAGAATCAATTCGGCTACACGCTGACGGGGCCCATTCGGATTCCGAAGGTATTCAACGGACACAACCGGCTGTTCTTCATGTCGAACTTTGAGTCGTTCATTTCCCGCCAGGCGATTAACAACACTAACACAACGCTGACCGCGCCCATGCGAACCGGCGACTTTTCCGCTCTTCTCCCTGCCGGTTACGTTTTGGCCGACCCCAACTCGCGCGCTTACACAACCAACCCCACCACCGGGGCTCTCCTCACCATGACCCAGACGGATTTCCCCAACAACCAGATTCCCCAGAGCCGCCTCAGCGCGGACTCCATACTTCTGGCCAGCAAGTTCGATCCCTTGCCGAATATACCCTCTCAGACCATAGCGCCTCTAAATAACTATCAATGGACTGGACTTTACCCGGTCACCAGGGACACTCTCACCGAGCGCATCGATTTCAACGAGAGCGCGAAATCCCAGTGGTTCGGCCGCTACAGTTGGAACGACGAATCCAGTTTGCCCTCCGTCGGCATGACCACGGACGGTGAAACTCTGTACACCCGGGCCGGCCAGTGGGTGGTGTCCAACACTCGCACCGTTTCCCCGACCAAGGTGAACGAGGCGCGCTTCGGCTACAACTCCATGTTCAACAATATCACCCAGCAGTTGGCGGGCATCGAGAATGTGGACGCCGAGCTGAACATGCCGGTGAATGTCACGGATAAGAATTCCTGGGGCATCCCCAATATGTCCATGAATGCTCAGAACCTGACCGGCTTCGGCAACCCCACCAGCAGCCCGTTCCAGATCAACGACAAGTATTACGAGTGGACCGACAACTTCTCCTGGGTCATCGGGAAGCACTCGCTGCGCTTCGGTGGAGAGTACCGGTATGACGAGTTTCCGCAGCTCGGAAACGAATTCCCCCGCGGCCAGTTCTATTTCGACAGCCAGTACACGAACACCTATGGGGTTAACGGAAATGGGTCCGGCGGCTACATCGGCGGGGACTTCATGTTGGGCGATTCCTATGACGGCATTATCGCCGTCTCGCTGGCTTCGGCCGATTTCAGGGCCAGCGAATGGGCGACCTACATCGACGACACTTGGCGCGTGAACCCGCACCTGACCGTTAGCTACGGTTTCCGGTGGGATGTGGAGCAGCCCCTGAAGGATGTATCCGGCCACGAGGTGAATGTCGATCTCCAGCAGCCGATTCCCAATCAAGCGGATGTGCCGAACATGGCTCTGCACCCGGTTTACGTCCGCACCGGCAGCGGGAATTTCTACGACGGCATCAACTTTCAATACGAGCCCTATTGGCAAAGCGTCAACGCGACAGTTGCCGGCTCCCCTCCTTTGCAAGTAACCAGGAATGGGAGCTTGGGCGCCCGGTTGGTCAACACCGATTACCACAACTACCAACCACGTCTCGGGATCGCCTATAGCCCCTCGGACAAATGGTCGTTCCGCACCGGTATCGGCATCTTCAACTCGCAGGAAAGCAAGAACTCCATCTTCGACCTGAATCGCGGACTGGGAGGCCGAACCGGCGCACTGACGGCCAACACCTATGCGCCGCCAGTTTGGACCTACACGAATTTCATCAATACCTCGGCATTTCCGGTCACCATCCCCATCGGCCTCACTTGGGGCGCGAATCCAAACCTGCCCACCACCCGCAGCATGCAGTACCTGATGACCGTCCAGCGCACGCTCGGCAAATCGACCCTGCTGGAGGTCAGTTACATCGGCTCGGAAAGCCGCCACCTGGACCACTTGATTAATGAGAATCAGGGGATTCTCAACGCCAGCTTACCGGTGGTTCAACGCCTGCCCTATCCGGAATTTGGAGGTGCGGGAATTCAGTATCTGACCGGCGACGGCACTGGGAATTACAATGGCCTCAGCGGCAGGTTGACTCAGCGTCTCCGCAACCTGACCACCTCGTTCGCCTACACCTTTGCCAAGTCCCTGGATAACACCAGCGCCATCCGTGGCCCTGGAAACGATTTCGCGCCCGAGAACTCGCTCTGCCCCCTTACGTGCGAATACTCCCCCTCGGATTTCAACGTTCCGGCTCGTTTCGTCACTTCCATCCTCTGGGCGTTGCCATTCGGTAAAGGCCAGCAGTTTCTGAATTATGGAGGGATCGTGAACGGCATAGTGGGCGGCTGGCAGTTCACCACCATCACCACCATTCAAAGCGGCCTCCCCGGAAACGCGTCTTCATGGGATTCGGGCGGGACCAATTTCGCGCCCCCCGGCTCCCGGCTCAACTGCACCGGCATCGACCCGAATTTGCCCTCCGGTCAACGCAGCATCTTCGGTTGGTTTAACCCGGCGGCATTCACCAACGCCCTCGCCGGCACCTTTGGAAACTGTGGCCGCGACGACTTTTACAACCCGCACACCTTCTCCAGCGATTTTTCGGCCATCAAGGTTTTCCGCATCAACGACCGACAGAATCTCCAGTTGCGCGTGGAAATGTTCAACGCTTTCAACCATGTGGCATTGGGCGGTCCCAACGTGAGCTGGAATGGCAGCTCCGGTAACACGGCCCCCCCGTCGAATTTCGGTTGGATCACGGGGACGGCGGTAGGCATGCGCAATATCCAGTTGGCGCTTAAGTACCACTTCTAACGGTTCTGAGCATTCGCGTGGGATGCGGCACCCTCCGCCGCATCCCGCGCGATCTGCTATAAGTAAGAACGTAGCTCTACAAAAGGACCGGCAAATGCTAAATAACTTGGATACTGCCCAGACAACCCGGCGAGGGTTCCTGGGCGCGGCTGCCTTGACAGCCGCGCAATACAAGCGGGTTCTCGGCGCCAATGACCGTATCGGCGTCGGGTTCATCGGCTTCGGGCTGATCGGCAAACAGCACATCGCCGATTTCAAGAAATTCAACGACGTGGATATCGTCGGCCTCTGCGACGTGTATAAGCCGCGCGTCGAGGCAGGCCTTGAATACATCGGAAATCCCAATACGAAATCGTACAGCGACTTCCGGAAGATGTACGAGAACAAGGATATCCAGGGGGTGGTGGTGGCCACGCCGGACCACTGGCACGCTTTGCTCACTGTCATGGCCTGCGCCGCGGGCAAGGATGTCTACGTCGAAAAGCCCATGACGGTCTTCATCGACGAAGGCAAGTGGATGATCCAGGCGGCGCGCAAGTACAACCGCATCGTAACGGTGGGTACCCAGCGGCGCCAGGGAAAAGGTGTGGCGGCGGCCAAGAAAGTCATCGAAAGCGGCCTGCTGGGGAAGATCCATTCCATCCGCATCGCCTCCTATCGCAACATCTATCCCGGATTCGGCAAGACTCCCATCGAGGATCCGCCGCCCGAGATCGACTACGATATGTGGCTCGGTCCGTCCCCTAAGACGCCCTACCAGAGGCACCGCGCCCTCTACCACTTCCGCTGGTTCTGGAATTATTCCGGCGGCCAGATGACTAACCTAGGGGCTCATACCATCGACCAGGTGTTGTGGTGCATGAACGTGAAGGGTCCCACGCTGGTGATGTCCACCGGTGGCCGGCTCGTCTTGGAAGACGACGGCGAAACCCCCGATATCCAGGATGCCATCTGGCTGTTCCCGGGCGGTTTCACGGTGAATTATGCCATCCGCGAAGCCAACGCCATGCGCGGCGATACCGCCGAGCGCGGGCAGGTCTACCTGGGAACCAAGGGCAACCTGGTGCTGGCCGGCAATTACGAAGTCATCCCGGAGAACAAAATCGATCCGGTCAATGACATCCCGCGATTCCTGGGACACCCCATCGGCGGTCCCGTTTATACCGATGTGAAGCCCACACCGTGGATTCAGGCATCCAAGGGCGGAGTGGAGTCCGACCCCCGCTATGGCACCGGCGGCGAAGACACCATGGCCATGAACGAACGCGACTGGCTGAGCAGCATGCGCAGCCGCAAACGCCCCCTGTGCGAAGTGGAAGATGGTCACAGGGTGGCCATCACATGCCACTTGGCCAACATGTCTTTGCGGATCGGCCGCGCCATCCATTGGGATCCCGATAAGGAGCAGGTGATCGGCGACAAGGAAGCCGCCGCCATGTGCAACAAGCCTTATCGCGCCCCCTGGGACGGCGTTCTCAAGAGCCTCGTGAAGGTCTAGCAGTCAGCGGGACTTGCCGAATAGCCGGGAGCATCGGTATACTGGCATTTTCGCTGCTGTTTATGATGGCGGGAGACGATTTCGATCCGTTGGCGCCCCAGCGGGAAGCGGCTTTTTTCTATGGACTCTTCCTGCGCGGGCACGATGTTCATACGCTCCGCCAGGATATCGACGTGCCCCGCGCCATGCTCGACAAGTGGTTGCAGGCCCGCGATTTTGAAGTCTCCTTCCGCGAGAATCTGCGGCGCGTGTACGCCTATCGCAAGCAGGTGCTGGCCATCTTCGATGGCCTCATTTCCAACGAACAGATGCGCCCCAGGCTGCAGTAGCTGGAAGCTATCAGCGGTCAGCGATCAGCCAAACCCTTGCGGTCCCGCTGTCTCAGCTGAAAGCTGATAGCTGATAGCTTGTTCACACCATCATCAACCGGTGGTCTGTCGAGTCCAATTGAATCGCCTGGTAGATCCGGCCGGCGAGATCGAGACCATGCGTGGCCAGGAACGGCAGGATCGTATAGATGCGTTCCTGCAAGTGGCGCTCGGGATAGATCAGCCCATAAAGCGATGCCGCGTCGCGCGCCGCGCTGGCATCGCGCCGCAGCGCTTCGCGGCCCGCTTTGCGCTCGATCTTGCCGAGTTGGTACTGAATCTTGCGCGCGCCGCGGTCGAGCGCCATGGCCAGCGTGGGATCGAACCCGGCCATCTCGCCGCGAAGCCGCCCCACCGCGCTCTCCACGGCTGCTACCGTCTCGCGCATGGCTTCCGTCAACGTGGGTGGGACGAGTTTCGCGGCGATGCGCTCGGCCAGCGGCTCTTCTCCATGGTAGAAATCCGGAAGCTTCAGGCCGTACCGGTCGAGCAGCTTCTGGCTGCGCTTGTCGACTATGGTGAAACCGGCGCGCGGCACAGCCACTGGCATGCGGCCCAGAATCGCACGGTAAAGGGTCTCCGACTGGGCCAGATAGGCCGTCTCCGCCGGGCCGCCGATCAGGGCTACGGTGGGCAGCATGGAATCCTGCACTACTGGCCGGAGCAGCGCGTTGGGGGAGAGCGAAACCGCGCGGTCCATCAGCTCCCCGGTGGTGAAGCGGCGGCCGTTCAGAGTGTACTCGCGCCCGTGGCGCCGCAGCGCCAGGCGTTTGCCGTTCTCCAGCAAGAAGACCAGGGACGTGTGGTCCTCGACGTGCACCTGGGTATGGTATCCGCCGCCGGTAAGTTGCCGGTTGCGATCCAGGACGCTGGCCGTCAACTCGGGCGCGGATTCCAGGGCGGTGCGAAGAGCCGGCGCCGCCAGCTCGCGGAACGCCGGCAGCATGGGGTCGACCTGGAGAATGTCGAACTCCGCCAACACGCGGCGGAGCAGTTCGCCGAACGCCTGGCCCATGGTGCTGCCGCCACGGTAAGTCTCTTCCACCAGGTCCGCCACCTCGTCGCCGAACGGCAGAGAGCGCAAGGCCGCGCGAAGCTCGCGCACGGGCGGGTCCGCCAGCACCACTCCGCCGACCGGCTGGCCGTTCGCCGGGCGCCGCATTTCAAATTTCACGGGCCGGTGCTCCGAATCGAAGACCCAGGCCTGGTTGACCTCCGCGAAATCGTGGTCTTCGGTGGCCAGCCAGAAGGCCGGCACGGCCGAGAGCCCGTTGGCCGTCAGCCAGTCGGCCAGCCTGGCTGCGTGCAGCGCCTTATAAACCGTGTATGCCGGGCCGGAGAACAGCCCCACCTGCTGGCCCGTCATCACCGCCAGTGTGCCGGGCTGGGCCAGGCGGTCAAGGGAGGCGCTCGCCGGGTTGCGCGTCCGCAGAGCCGCCACCAGCGCCGCGCGCCGCTCGTCGGAGAACTGGATTTCACGCGCGGCAGCCTGGAAAGCCCCGAGATCGCGAATCGGATGCCGGTAAAAGGCCGCCGTGCGATCGGGGTGATACAGCACGTCTTGAAGAAGCTGCGAGGTGTGTGGCAGATCGCTCTGGCGGACAGAGGTGCAATGCATGCCGTGGATCAGCTTAGCAGATGATGGGCCGTCCCCAAGGATTCACGCGTTCTTCATCCCGCCGGCAGGATTCGCGAAATGTCGTTGTAAATGGCGAAGGCCACAATCACCATAATGGCGACAAATCCGACCTTGAACACGGCTTCCTTCACGTTGAGGCTGAGGTCCCGTTGCATGACCATTTCGACGAACAGCAGCAAAATCACCCCTCCGTCGAGAATCGGGATGGGCAGCAGGTTGAAAATGGCGAGGTTGAGGCTCACCATCGACATCAGGATGATGAATGCCGAGGGGCCCTCACGGGCCGCTTCGCCGGAGAGCTGGGCAATTCCGATCGGCCCCGTGAGGTTCTTCGCCGACATGCGGCGCTCCACCACCCCCTTGAGAAACTCCGCGATCAGCATGGCGCCCTTGGCGTTCTGCCGCACCGATTCACGAAAGGCGTCTGGAAACGAAAGCTTGGTGGTGATCAGGTTCAGTTTCTGTTGCGGCATGACCCCGATCATCCAGCGCTCGGGACCGTCGATGCTGGCGAAGACCGGCCGCACCGTGATCTGCCGCCTTTCGCTATTCCGCTCGAATTCGATCTCGACGGGCCGGCCGCCGCTGTTCTGCGTGATCTCCTGAAACTTGAACACGGAATGGATCGGCTGCCCGTTCACGGCGATCAGCAGGTCGCCCTTCTTGAGCCCCGCCTTATCCGCGGGAAGATGGGGCGTGATCTCACCCAATTGGACCTCGCCGCGCTCGTCCCAGCCGGCAAATCCCAGGCCCGAGCGCTCTCCCATGGTTGGCGTCACAGTGGTGTCGAAGCGCCGGCCGTTGCGCTCGATGGTGACGGACATGGGCTGGTACGCGCTCTCGACTTCCTTCAGCCCCACGTCTTCCCAGGTGGGGTTCTCCTTGGCGCCCAGCTTGACGATGCGGTCGCCATCCTGAATGCCGGCCTTGGCGGCGGGTGAATCGGGCATCACGTGGCCGATGACGGCTTGCATATCGGCGTCCGATACCTTCTGATACTTCACCATGAACAGGCCGGTGAGCAGCCCCACCGCCAGGGCCACATTCATAAACGGCCCGGCAAAGGCGATGACCAGCCGCTGCCAGCGGGGTTTGGCGAGCAAGCTGCCTGGGTCATCGGCGTGCTCATCGCCGATCTGCTCACCGGCCATTTTCACGTAGCCGCCGAACAGAATTAAGGAGAACCGGTAATCCGTGTCGCCACGGCGGAAGCCGAACAGGCGCGGGCCGAACCCAAAGCTGAAGGTCTCCACCTTGACATCGAAATAACGGGCCGCCCAAAAATGCCCGAGCTCGTGGATCATGATCATGACCCCGATCAGGACCAGCAGCCACAGTATGTTTTCACCGACTAGCAGCATATAGATTCAAGCCGTCACGCAGCCTGCCCCGCGGGCCGTTACCAGTCCGCGCGCCAGGTCTCGCGACTCCCGGTCAATCTCCAGGATATCGCCAACCGTCCGCGGAGAACAAACCGGCATCTTCGACAACGTCTCCGATACAATCTCATATATCGACAAATAACCGATTTTCTCCTGCAAGAAAGCTTCCACTGCGATTTCATCCGCCGCGTTCAATGTGCACGTGGCGGACCCGCCGGTTTCCTGGCACTGGTAAGCCAGCTTGAGCAGAGGGAACTTGTCGAAATCGGGCGCCAGGAATTCCCATGTCCGCGCTTCCGCCCAATTCAGCTTGGGCACCGGCGCCTCGAAGCGGTCCGGATAAGTCAGCGCATACTGAATGGGCATGCGCATATCCGTGGCGCAAATCTGCGCCAGCACGCTGCCATCGCTGTATTCGATCATGGCATGCACGCTGGATTGCGGATGGATCACCACCTCCACCTGCAACGGAGAGAAATCGAACAGCCAGCAGGCTTCGATCACCTCAAAACCCTTGTTCATGAGCGTGGCGCAGTCGATGGTGATGCGGTTCCCCATCCTCCATGTTGGATGATTGAGCGCCTGCTGCGGCGTCACGGATGCCATGGCTTCTTTGGGCGTGTTCCGAAACGGGCCGCCGGAAGCGGTGAGGATCAGCCTGGTGACCTCCTTGCGGTTGCCCGCGCGCAGGCATTGGTGCGCCCCATTATGTTCGCTATCCACCGGCACCAACAATGCTCCGTGCTCCCGTACCGCTTCCATTATGAGCTTGCCGCCCGAAACCAGGACTTCCTTGTTCGCCAGCCCCACCCGTTTACCTGATCGGACAGCTTCGTACGTGGCCTCCAGGCCAGCCACCCCCACGATCGCCGAAATCACCGTATCGACTTCCGCTGCGGTAGCAGCCTGAACCCGCGCCGCATCACCCCAGAGCAGTTCGGGCCACTCCGTGCGAGCCAGACCGGCCGCTGTGAGCCTATCTGAAAGACGTGCCAAACAGTCGGAGGTTGCAACAACCACGAGTTTGGGGTGGAACTCCAGGACCTGGGCAGCCAGAAGATCCACGTTCTTGCCGGCCACCAGGGCGTACACACCGTACTGGTGGAGGTTGCGGCGAACCACATCTAAAGTGTTGGTTCCAATCGACCCTGTCGAACCCAGAACCGTGAGCATCCTCATGCGGGGCAGTCTTTCTAAGACGAATCTGCCATCATATCATGCAGTGCCGACTACGACGCGTATCGTTGTTCGAACGGGAAGCCCACGGCGGAAACTCACCGCTTGGGGTTTCTTCTTTGGAAGACCTCCGACCCTTTCGGGCGCCGGGGAGGATTGCTTCAGGGGTCTTTATTTAGAGGTTAGTCTCGCTTTGGTGGGAGTTGCCTCCCCGGCTTACTTCCAATAATAATAGATTTCGATTCCGGAATCAACAAAAAAATGTATTTTTTATCGGAATTTTTGGTGGACACTATACCAATTTTTGTAACGCATTGATTGTAAATAGAATATAGTTCTGACATCCTCATGCGAAGAAAGCCCGCCAGGTTGTGACTACTAGTACGTGCGTGACCATTCCGGCGCGGATGCCGCCAGCCTCGTTGCGCGCCCGGCCACAGAACCATCCAAGCACCGTCGCCACCGCTACCCACCGCCAGTTGGGGAAGCTCCGGAACCACAGGTGGGCCAAGCCAAACAGCAGCGATGTGATGACCAGGGCCGCCGTCCGGCTCCACGTCCACTCTTCGATCCATTGCTGGAGCACGCCCCGAAACAGGAACTCTTCGAAAAGCACGAGCACCCACAACATGCCGAGAAAGGTTCCGGCCACGACCCACAGCGGCGCCGGCGCGGCGAAACGTACTGCCTTGAGCCCCAGCGCCAGGGGAAGCCCAATCGGGATGAAATACAGGTAGTGGAGCGCGCCGATGCGCCATTCATTCCACTTCGGCAAGAAGCCGTAGCCGGTCTCGTGAATGCGCCGCTCCAGGGTCAGGGTCATGACGGTCATCTGGATCAATGCCAGCTTCCCCAGATAGGTCGCATCCACGCCGTGGTAGGGTTTGGGATAAATAGGATCGAAGTACCTGCCCAGCATCACGCCGGCGATGAGCGACAGGAAGGCGATATCCGTCAGGGCGTTTGCCGGCAGGACCACGTACCACAGGCCCAGCGCCAGCGAGAGCGCCGCCAGGCGCACCAGGCCTATCCATTGAAACTCGACTGCGCCGCAGCAACATACCAGGTAAGGCAGCACCGTCGAGGCCAGCAGGAACCCCGGCAGGCGAGCTCCGGCCAGGCGCTCCCGCAGCGTGGGGAAGGCCGGAACCAGATAAAATGGATATTCCACGAGGAAGGCGGCCAGGACCGGCACCGCCGCCCAGCTTGGAATGCCATTAAGCCGCGCGTACAGAACGCCCGCCACGCCCAGCGCCATCCAGCCAATCGGCACCGCCGCCTGGAAGCTGCCGAGCGTTTTCGCCATCGGTTTCATTCTAACATCGGTGCTTTTCGCGCCCCCGGCGCGCGCTCAAGATCCGCCCGCCGGCCTGCCGAAACTGGTGGCCCACCGCGAGACCGAAACCGAGGCCGAGCGCAATGAATACATGTACCGTCAAACTGTCACCATCGACGAGTTGGACGACCACGGCGCTGCGCGCGGGGCGTATCGCGAGGTCCGGGATATCGTCTTTTCGCCCCAGCACGAGCGCACCGAAGAGGCTGTCGGGCGAGCCGAGAACCGGCTGAAATACCTCCTCTTGAGCGACGAAGATTTTCACGACATCCGCGAGATTCAACCGCTCGTCCTGACGGAAGAGCGGCTTTGGAATTACGAGACGAAGTTCCGCGGCGAAGAGACCATGGACGGCGTGGACTGCTGGGTGCTCCAGGTGCGTCCGCGCCAGATTCTCGAAGGGCAGAGGTTCTTCGACGGGATGATCTGGGTGGACAGGAAGGAGTACAACATTGTGCGGCTGGAGGGCCAGGCCGTGCCGCAGATCCGGACCACCAAGACGGAGAACCTGTTCCCGCGCTTCACCACCATCCGCAAGCCGATCGACGGCCGGCACTGGTTCCCGGTATACACCTATGCCGACGACACCCTGCCATTCCGCACCGGAGGGCAGCGCATCCGCTTGCGGATCGCGTATGCCAATTACCGGCGCTTCGGTGCAGTGTCGACGTTTACTCCGCAGTAGGACAGAGACGTTTTCATCGAGAAGCCGGCCGCGGGCCCCGGCATAGAGCCCAGCTACGCCCTCTTTAGCTTCCGCCGAAAGATAAGGCCGACACCGATCAGTGCCGGTCCGACTGTGAGCACGGTTACGGGTTCCGGGATCGGCTGCACATCGTAGTCGTAGTCGTAGGTGATCTCCACTGCCCCGCCGGCATTCACCTTTCCGCTGAAGGCAAGAGTCCCGGATCCGTTGAGTTCCGTCCCACTGTAAATCCCCCCCAGCCCTCCAGCATTCAAAGAAGTCGCCGCAGCAGTCAAAGTAAGAGTTCCAGGACCGAAGCTTTCATATGCCGCGAGACTGAGCGGGGAACTGGAGGAGGTGCCACTTCCCATCAGGCCCTGATATGTGCTTTCGCCCAAGTATCCCGGAACCGGGTCGCCATAGTGGGGCGTTATGGGAACGGAGTTTTGGGACTCGGTGGTCGGAGTCGAGGTGGCGCTCGCGATCGGGCCAGTCATCGCGGTAGCATGCACGGCCAAACCCGGGCCTGTGACCTTCAGCGGAACGCTCGCAACTCCGTTGTCGAAGGTGTGCGTCGGCGTAGCGGGTAACTCATAGTAATCAACGTTATAGACGTCTAAATCGCCGGTCATGTTCCAGTCCAGCGTAACCACGACGCTCGCCAGCACGGCAACATACCCCGGGGTGGAGAAGGCCGCCTGATTGAACACCGGCAAAGAGACGCTCTGGCTCCACGGGGCCTCCTGCTGGGTGATCTCCGTCGCGAAGATGTTAGCGCAGTAACTGACAGTGTCGGGGCCAGAGGCGCACAAGGTGCTGGCGTTCGCTCCCGACGCGCGCACCACAAGCAGCACCACCGCCGCCAACGCTCCCCGAAAAACCCATGACGTCATGATCGCAATCCCCGCGCCTCAAATCACACTACTCCCTCACGTCTCGGTATTAGTCCTAGAGCATCTAGTATTACACTCTAAACCCCTGCGGTCAAGGGCGATTTCGGCTCAGGACAAGCATCGTGCGCCTGCACCACGGTGACCCTCAGCCGAGAAACTGGAAGAGGCTGGTTTTCGGCATTTCGCCTTGCGCCTGGTAGGCCGCCTGAAGCTGCGTAGTGGCCTGGGTAAGCTCCGATGCCGCGGCGGTCACGTTGGCATCCTGCGTCTGGCCGATTTCGGTCTGGAGCTGGGTATCGTAGCTGCTCGAGAAGTTGCTGGCATCCTGGAGGCGGTCCTCCACCGTGCCATAGAACGCCTCCATGGAATTGAGGTGCACGGAAGCCGCCTGGAGATTGGTGATGGAGGCGCCGATGGCGTCGCTATCGTTATTCGAGAGAGCCGTTCGAAGCGTGTTCAATGCCGCGAAGACATTATCCGTCGCGGGAGTGCCGTCGGCGTTTTGATCGTCGAAAATCTGTTGCGCCGTCATTGAAGCCGGGAACGATCCGCCGGCGGGGTCCTGAATCTGGACCGTAGATGCGGCGTTCGAAAGCTGATCGACACCATTAGGGGCGTTGAGGTCCAGGGCGTACGACGGGCTCCCATTCAGGTCGCCGCTGAATATGTAGCGGCCGTTGACCTGGGTCTGGCTGTACGAGACCATCTCCTCCTGAAGGGACTGGACTTCCTGGGCCAGGTCGGCGTTGGTGCTGGCAGTGGAGGTGGCAGTGGCTCCCTGGGTCGCCAGCGTGACCGCGCGATCCATGAGCAGGATGGCGGAGCCGAGGGCCGTGTCGGCGCTCTGGGCGTCCGTCTGAGCCAGCGTCAGATTGGACTGGATCTGAGTATTGCTCGCCTCGTCGGCCCGAAGCTGGAGCAGGGTATCGATTTGATCGGGCGCGTCGGAGGCAACGTTTATTTGCAAGCCGGAAGAGACCTGGGCGGTGGCCTGGGAGAGGGTCTGCTGAAGCCGGTTGATGTCGGCCAGGAAGAGCGCGGATTCGGGATCGAGGTTCGTTATCATGTCAGTGCTCAGGTGGTGGTCGAAAGTATATTGACGGTGTCGTCGGTGAGCTGGTCCAAGACCGTAACCAATTGCGCGTTTGCCTGGTAGGCCCTCTCAAATTCGACCACCTCCATGGCTTCCTCATCCAGGTTGACCCCGGAAACCTGCTGGCGAAGGTTCTGGGCTTGCGCCACGGACGACTGTTGAACCGTTTGCTGGCTGGTGGCGTCACTCAAGGCGCTGCCGACCTCCGTAGCCATGTTTCCATAGTAGTCGGTGAAGCTGGCGCCGTTGATCTCGTCCGCGGCGTCTTGCGGGGCCGACAACTGGGCTAATGCCAGGGGGATTCCGTTGGCGACCTCGGGCGGGCCCGGATCGATGGCGGCCAACTGGCCGGCCGTGACCGTGGGGTCTACGGCCAGCGTGGCCGCCACGTTGGAGTCGTTAGTGGTGTCGTAGGTGAACAGGGGCGCGCCCGCCTGCGCGGGCGGCCCGTCGGAGACGTTGCCCGAGGTCAGCTCCTGGTTTACGCAGTCGGCGAACTGTTGCGCCATGGTGTTCAGGTCGCCCACCTGGTAGGATCCCCCGATGTAGGAAGGCAGCACCTGGTTGCGCAGGTTTACCAGCGCGCCTAGTTGGCCGCTGGTGACGTTGGCGGTGATATCGGTGCCGTCGGACGCCAGAATCTGCGCTTGCGGCGGCGCCTGGGGATTGGTGGCGTCAGCGGGCACCTGGAAGGCGCTGCTGATGCTGTACTGTTGCGCCCCTACCAAGAGTTGTGTTTGGTCGCCGAGCAGCACCGTCACCGAGCCGTCGGCCTGTGGGGTGGCGTTGATATCCACGTACTGGGAGAGTTGTTCGAGCGTCGAGTAAACCTGGGCCTCCAGCCCGGCATCGTTCCGGTCGCCTGCCATGATCTGCGTGTTATAGCCCTGCAGTTGCCCAACCAGGCTGTTGACCTGTGCCACCGTCTGTTGCAGTTGCTGGTCGGTATTCTGCTCGACGCCTTGTATACCGGAAGCGGTTTGCTGGAAGGCAGTGGCCAGATCGGTGGCGTTGTCGATTACGGTCTGTTGCGCCTCCGTGTCGGTGGGGGACTGCCCCCAGGCGGAGAAGGCTGAAAACAGGTTATTGAGCGCCTGGTCGATGCCCGTGTTGCCCGAGATGTCGAAGTAGTTTTGTAGCGCGGTCAAGGTACTGACGTTCTGGTTGGCTTGTCCCAGCAAGACCGATTGCTGCCAGACGTTTTGCTCGGCATACTGGTCGCGGGAATCCTGGACCACACCCGCTGTGACGCCGCCGGCCGACCCCTCCGAGGGGTCGAACGGCATGGCATCCAGATCCTGAGCCTGCGCGGCATAACCCGGAGTCGAGGAATTGGCCACGTTGTTCTCGGTTACCTCCAGCACCTGCTCGTAGGCGGTCAGTGCGCTGGCCGAGGTAAGCAGGGTGGAGAGGAGGCTGACCATGGCGTTTTAGCCTTGAACGCAGATTCGCCCCCGGCGTGTCACCGGCGCCGGGTCGCCGCGCTCGGTATACCCCGCGCTGAGGGAGCCGAGCAGCCGGCCCCAGTTGACATGGAAGCGGGAGGCGTTTTCCAGCAGGCGCCTGGCGCACGTAACGGCGGTGCGCAAGCGGCGGGCTTCTTGCCGGGCTGCGGGATTCCCGGCTCCCTGGCGCAAATGCGGCTGCAATTGCGCCAACCGGGAACTTGCCGTCGCAAGCAGGCGCGAGCAGGAATCCAGGGCTGTTGGGGAAGGGGAGATCAACAAGTCGCACGCTTGATCCACTTCCGAGCGGACCGCCAGGAGCCGTTTCACAACCTCGGTTGCCGGCATATTACGGGCTTTCTGCCAGCAAAGCCTCGGAAATCATACTGCGGGCAGTGGATGCGGAGTCGGGGTAGTAGTTCCCGCTCTGATATTGCGCTGCCAGTGCTTGGATGCGGCTGGAGCGCTCGGACCCGCTAGCCGACAAGGCGCGGGAAAGAGTTTCCAGGGTGCTGGAAAGCTCGACCCGGTCACCGGTCTTGTCGGTGGCGGAGGTTCCAGTTTGCACCCCTTGACTGCGGTTGGATTTCTCGGTTTCCAGGGCCCGCCCGGACTCGGCGGGGGTGGCGCCCGTTAGATTTTGACCATCGATTCTCATTCGGCGTGCCATCCTTTGGCTAGACTATTTATCGGCAGGTAGCCTCCGGCTCTTTAGCGGCTTTTGCAAAAACTTCGAACATCTCTTCTAAAGCTTTGCCGGTTTTTGCCGATTGCTGCTATGGAATTGCCATGAGAGCCGAACCAGTTCTGTGGATTAGCGAGGCCTTACACGGATTGGGGGCTGAATGGCCCGGTCAGGCGGCCACCTGGAGAACCGAATGCCGCGTGCCGGAAACGGCGCTGGAAGGGTTGCGGCGATGCGATTATGGCGCCATTGTGTTGGATTTTCCAATAGCCAGTTGGAGCCCCGCCGCTTTGCTGGAAGAGGTACAACGGCTGGCGCCCGGCACTCCCGTGCTGATCCGGGACCCCCAAGCGCAGCTTTCCGATGCCGTGCGCTTGACGCGGCTGGGCGTATATCAATTCCTGGCCAGCGGCGCCGAGGCTGGGGCGCAGATTGAACAGGCCATAGAGGAGCGGAGGACGCGTGGCCTGGCCCATTTGGCGGGGAGCCTCGGGAGGGAGGAGTGGGAGCGCCTGCTGATCGGGGAAAGCCGGGAAATGCGGCAAGTATGCCATATCATTCGCATGGTGGGCGCGCGCCGCTCGACGGTCCTCATCACCGGCGAGACCGGTACCGGCAAGGAGGTCGCCGCGCGGGCTCTGCACATGGCCGGCCCCCGCCGCCACGCCGCCCTGGTGCCGGTGAACTGCAGCGCGCTGCCGGAAAACCTGCTCGAGGCCGAGTTGTTCGGGCACGTCCGCGGAGCTTTCACGGGAGCCGTTCAGAACCGGATCGGACGGTTGGAGTTAGCCCAGGGAGGCACCCTGTTCCTGGACGAAATCGGCGACCTGGAGCTGGACCTGCAGGCCAAGCTCCTCAGAGTTCTCCAGGAACGCGAGTTTCAAAGGCTGGGAAGCTCCGAGACCGTGCGCGTCGACATTCGCGTGGTGGCCGCGTCCAATTGCGACCTGCTCCGGAGAATCGAGCAAGGCAGGTTCCGGGAGGATCTTTACTACCGTTTGAACGTAGTGCCGATCCACATGCCGCCGCTGCGCGAGCGGCGCGTGGACATCCCGCTGCTGGCCGCGCATTGCGCCGGCAAGATTTGCGGTTTGGAGCATATCCCGCTCAAGTCGCTCAGTCCGGAAGCCCTGGAACGGCTGTGTGGGTACTCCTGGCCGGGAAATGTCCGCCAACTGGAGAACGCCGTCGAGATGGCCATCGCATTGAGTGGCGATCGCATCCTGCTGGTGCCCGCCGATTTTCCGTTGCCAACGGCTCGCGCCAGCACGGCGGAGCCGGGCGAAATCCCGCTGGTCTCGGTGCCCGACGATGGACTGGATTACGAGCTGACGCTGGCGCTTATCGAACGCAGTATTCTCGATCAGGCGCTGCGCAAGACCGGGGGCAACAAGAAGGCGGCTGCCGACATGCTCCGTCTGAAGCGGACCACGCTTTCGGCCAAAGTGCGCAGCCTGGAATCGGCGGCCGTGTGCAATTGAAATGCGCTACAGGTAGTCTTTCGCCATCTCGCGCTTGTCGTAGCCGTCCAGCACGTGCACCATGCGGATCTTCTTTAGAGAGACCGGGGAAAGCTGGCCTATGGGAATGTAGACGATGGTGCGGCCGGCACGCGTGGCCACCGTCTTGAAAATGGAACGGGGCGGCTTGGCGGCGACGTAAACTACGTGCCGATGAATCGAATAATCGAGCGCGGCGAGCAGTAACCGCTCGGATTTCGACTCCGCGAATTGGTAATCCGCGTCCTGCCAAACGTCGTACAGGCGCCGCGGCGGAAGTGTCATCAGGAACCCGCCGTACTCGGCGCGTCCCATGCCCGGCCCCACCAGGTGGTCGAAAGGGAAGGTCGAGTAAAACGCCATGTCCGATTCGTTCTGGTTCTCGCCCAGCCAGGTGGTCATGTAGGGGTAACGGTTGTCGCGATCCTCATCGAAGATCACCACCACCGCGCCCACCTCGCCGTGAATCTTCTGGAACTGGCGCACGTAAATGCGCCCCTCGTGCCACTTGCGGATGGTCTCGCGCATATCGATACCGTCCAGAATGGAGGTCGTAAACGGCTCCACGCGCACGCGCTCCTCGGAAAGGATGCTCTTGCCTTTCTTCTTCAGGAAGCGGCCGTAGTCTTCAATGATGAGGTCTTCGGGCGGATAGGAACAGATGCCGGGGCCGTTCAACTGGCTGGCCCATTCGCCCGGAGACTTCTCCTTCTTGCGCGGCTTCAATCCAATAGGGCGGAGGCGTCGCTTGGTGCTCGGCAAGCGGCGGCGGAGGCGAATGCGCCTGGTATCCATCCACACCTCTTCGCCCGAAACGCGAACCGTGACCAGGTCCGAGGCGGCGTTCTGAGGCGGATAGCGGCCGGCCGCCTCCCAGACCTCCCATGCGTAGTTGTCGTCGGCCACGGCGCGCGCCGCCACGGCCAGGTCGTAGAGGCCGGCCGAGAGTTCATTCCCGGCCAGCGCCAGGTTGCGGGTATAGCGCGCCAGCAGGCGCCGCTGCCAGTGGGCGATGCGCTCGCCGGCCGAGGCTTCATACCCCGTTTCGGCTTCGCGGAAGACGGCCAGTTGCGCGTGCCGCCGGTCGATGAGGCGCCAGTCCGCCGGAAGGCGGCGGAAAGCCTCGTAGCGCCATTGAAGCTGCGGATATTCGATCGCGATCTCAGCCAGCGATTCCGGGTGCGGGTTGAAAAGCTCGACGCCCTCGCGGTGGGTGCGCGCCAGGGGCTGCGCCTGGGGTTCCTCCATGGCGTCCAGCAAGGGGTCGAGCAGGTTGAGCGACACCACCACCAGGACATTCGCCAGAGGATCGGCGCCCTGCAGTTTCCAGGCGATGCCCGCGGCGTGCCGTGAAATTTCCTCGGAGCGCGGCTGCGGGTAAACGCGGTACGCCTCGATATACCGCGCCAGGCCGATATGGCGGATGGCGTAGGGATCCGGGTAGGCGTCTTTCAAGTGCGGCCGCTGGCTGGCCTCGGGATCCGCAAACACGATCTCCGCGCCAATTTCGAGGCCGGTGCGGATGGCCTCGGTAAACGGGTCGGCCGGCTCGATGGGCACGTAGATCGCCCGGTCGAGGTCCGCAGCCTCGTCCGGGTAGAAGATCAGCGACATTTCGGGCAGGCGCGCCACGGCGCGCATCCAGGCTCCCTGCAAACTGGCCGGCAATTCGAGCGCGATCACTTGCGGGCGTTGGCCGAGAATCGCCTGGCGCACCTCGATAGCGAACTCCAGGCGGCCCGGCACTACCGGAAAGTAGGTGAAGCGCCCGCGCTCGAGGCTTCCCGGATCAGGAAGCGGAAGGTCGGTTTCTCCGGACATACCGCAGGGCTTCTTCCCCCAGCACCTGAACGATGGCGATTCCGAGCGCCTCGGTCTCGTCGGTCCGCTGGGTTGCCAGACTCTTCAGCTTGATGGCGAAACGGCCCACGTTGATGCCGTCGCGGACGGTGTAGCGCTCGTCGGCGGCGTGGGCCATTTGCAGAAAATCCGTCACATAATTCAGGATGCGTTCTTCGGCGAAGGGAAGGTTCTCTTTCAGAATGTGGTACTCCTCGTCGCGTTCCGGAAAGTCGATGAAGATCTGGGGCTGGAGCCGCGAGTGAATGTACTCGGGCAGCTCGAAGGTGGAGGCGTCGTCGTTCATGGTGGCCACCAGCCGGAAATGGGGATGGGCCTTGATCTTGATACCGGCGACGATGGACTCGACATAGCGGCGATTGTCGAGCAGCGGCGCCAGGCTGGCCCAGCTTTTCTCGCTCATGCGGTTGCCCTCGTCCAGAATGGCGACGCCGCCGCGAAGCATGGCAGTGACCAGCGGCGATGCCACGTAGCGGAGGCTGCCTTGTCCCTCGATCACGGGAGTGATCAGCAGGTCTTCCGGGCGCGTGTCCATGGTGGCTTGCAGGATGTACACATCGCGCCCCATGCGCTTGCCGGCGGCGTAGGCGAGGGTGGTCTTGCCGACGCCTGGCTTGCCCAGCAGGCGCGGGTTCATGGGCACGTCCTGTTCGTTCACCACCATCCACGCGGCCAGCAATTGCCGCATGAGCTCATCTTGCCCGACCCACTGGACGGCGACTTCATCCGGATGGGCCAGGTGCAAGGCGACGCCTTCGATCTCGACGGTCATAGGCTCCCTTCATTATCGGCGATCTGCGCTAAGAGTGTGTGCCCGGCGCGCGCTACAATCATAGCCGGAGGGCGCGAAGCCGAATAGTGAAAGCCTCATTACCGGCCCGAATGGAACGATAGCGGAATTGGCAGCAGAGTCCCGGCCGTAGGTCTATGAGTGGGAGCACCGAGAGGCGACGCTTCACGATCCGCGCGTCTGCCAGCCGCCTAGAGAAGGGCTTGCTCGCGCTGCCACAAAAGTTTAAGGGCATGTTTCCTGGCGAGAGGGTCCAAATCCAGGTCGTTTTTGACGACGAGGAAAAGGCAGAGGCACTCACCTTTCATCCTTACGATCCCACAGTCAAAGAGAGTCGGATATTCGGCCTTGGCCGCTGGTTTTCCAGGAGGGGCGTGCAAGAGGGGGACCTGATCTCAATCACGCTCGAAGATCTGGATAGACGCGTATACCGGATTGCCTTGGACCGGTTTGTTCGCGAGCGAGAAGAGCAAAAGGCGCGGCAGAAGCTTCACGCCGCACAAACGGATACCAACGCCACACAGGAATTACATACAGTATCACGGCTGACCGGAAAGCGCGGGCGAGAGCTGGCCCGAGAGGAGTTGTTGCGTATCGCGCAGGAGTCGGTACGCCAGCCTCGCCCCAGAATAGTTCCGCGCGCGGCCGAGCGCCACGAGGGTGTACCTTCGGGAATCCGCGTCCTGCTTCGGGAGTTGCACGATGGGAAATGTCAGCTTTGCTCTTTCACCTTCGAGAAGCGGAACGGGGAGCCGTGCTTTGAAACACACCATCTCGACCCGGAAGTTGGCCATCATCCGAGTAACTTGTTGGCTGTCTGTCCAAACTGTCACGCTCAATTGGAGCATGCGATCATAACCGATTTCAAGTGGGCCGACGGCTGGCTCGTTGGCCTGACGATCAATGCTGGACGCGTCGTTGTCCGGCAACCGCTTGCTAGCGATTCGATTAGAAGAAGCCTGCTGCTCTTAGGCCTTGCGGTTGCGGTCGTCCGGATCGGACGCGTCTCGCTGCGATAGGATGAGACCTGCGCAGTGATTGGAAGGCTCAGGACTCTGGGTTCGCGCATCGTCCGGATTGGGGCGGGTGCGATTCAAAGATTGCCGATGATAATGCGCTGGACCTTGAGCAAGAGATCGACTTCCTGAAGGGGCACTTCCAGCGTCATGGCAATTCGTTCCGGGGATTCGCCCTGGCGGAACATGCGCAACGCTTGGGAGCGGGTGCTCAGGTTCAAACCGGGCCGAAAAAAAGCGGGAGCCGCCGGCACCGGCGGATGCTGCTCGATATCTCCCAGTTGTGCGCCCAGCGCGTTCAAATCCCGGCTCATGGCCTGGAACGTGGTTTCCCACTGCTTTAGGCCGGCGCTGCCTTGCTGCTCGACCTCACGCAGCAAAACTCTGGCGCGGATGAGCGCCAGGAAGCTCACCGCCGTTCCCGCCAGGACCACGCCGCCGAGGGCCGCCATGGGGAGCACGAACGGGTTCATCGAAGGCTCCGAATACGCTCCTGGCGGCTGATGATCTGCTGGATGCGCACGCCGTAGTTTCCCTCCACCACGACCACTTCTCCGCGCGCGATCGGGCAGTGGTTGACCAGCACTTCGACCGGCTCGTTGGCTCCGCAGTTCAGCTCGACGATGGACCCCGTGGTCAGCTTCAGAACGTCCCTCATGGGGAGCTCCGCTTTTCCAAAGGAGATGCTCACGGGCAGATCTACGTCGAGCAGGAGTTCGAGGGTGCGGGAACGCAGCGCCACATGGCTGGCGTCGGGCGTCTCAGGGCCGGGCGCGCGCGCGTCGCCGTGCGGCTCGGCGCCGGGCCCGGAGGCGCTCTCGGCGGTGCCCTCCGGGTCCGGCACGGAAATCGTGGCCAAGAACTTCGGGCTGAAGACGGCCAGGAGCGGGGCCAGGGGAATCTCCGTGAAGGTCAAGGAGACCGACGCCCATTCCTCGACGTTCGGGCTGGGCGCGTTTTCCCGGCCGGCCAGGCAGGCCACTTCGCGGCCCAGAAACGAGCCGATGGAGCGGGCCATCACCCCCAGAGACTGGCCCAGAACTTCGAGCCACGTGTTCTTCGCCTCATCCAGCGCCACGGTTTCGAGGCCGGCCGCTTTCAAGACCAGAGTGCCGGCGTATTCCCAACTGGCGCGCGGGGCCCCCACCCACACGGCGGTTTCCGGCGCCGTCTGAAACGGCTGCTCCCACCACAGGATTTCGCTTTCCGCGCCGGGCGGAGTGCCGGGCGCAGCGGTTTCCGGGAACGGGCCGGACACTGCCTGCCAGCGCACCTCCGGCTTCTGGTCGGCCATGGATTTGAGAACTTCGGCCAGACCCTGGGTCCACTGATCGAGCAGAAGCCGCGCGTTCTCGACCTCCTCCAACCGGAGCAGCCGGGTGTTTTCGCTCGCGCTCATGTGATGGTCGCACCTCGCGCCGCCGGCCAGTGCGCGGCCAGATGGCTGCGCAGCCTCAAAATGGCTTGCGACTTCAACTGTGAGATGCGCGATTCGTGCAGATGCACAACCAGCGCGATTTCGCGCAACGTCAATTCTTCGTGGTAGTAGAGGCCGAGGACCTTGCGTTCAATTTCGGGAATCGCATCGATGCTTTCAGCCAGCAGCCGCTCCAGTTCGGATTTCTCCAGCAGAGTGGAGGGAAGATTCCGGCCGTTATCCGGAAGGTAGTGCAGCATGTCCCTGCCGTTTTCGCCGCCGGCGTATTCCAGGCTGGCGATGTTGAGGCCGCGGATTTCCACCAGCCACTGGTGGTACTCTTCGATCGGTATTTTCAGTTGGGCGGCAATCTCCTCTTCCGCCGGCGACCGCTTGAGGCGCTGTTCGGCCACCGCAATGGCGGCTTCGATTTGCTTGGCCTTGCGGCGTTTCTGCCGCGGCGCCCAGTCCAGGCCGCGCAAGCCGTCCAGAATGGCCCCGCGGATTTTGTACTCCGCGTAGGTCTTGAGCTTGACGTTGTGGCGGGGGTCGAAGTTGTCGATCGCCGAAATCAGGCCGATTACCCCCGTGGACACCAGGTCTTCCAGGCCGATGTTTTCCGGGAGGCGCTCCTGAATGCGCCTCGCGATGAGCCGCACTTGCGGCAGATGCTCCAGGATCAGCCGCTCGCGTTCCTCGTCGCCGATTACTTCTGCCAACGCATTCGAGTACATACACCTCCGCCATGCCGGCCCATCATCTAGGCCGCGGATTGCGCCCGGCCGCAGTGGCCTGCCAGGATCAGCTCCACCAGCCGGCTGCGGCTGGCGGCCTCGAGGTCCTCCGGGATACGCTGTCCCGTGGTAAAGAAAGACAGCGGCTTGCCGGTTCGCACGGCCTCGTTGAGGATGGGGCCAAACGACCCGGTCTCATCGAGCTTGGTAAACAGCAGCCGTTGCGGCCGAAAGACCTCGAAAGAATCGACCACGCGTGTCAGATCGGCGGATTTCATCGAGGACGATAGGACCAGTTGCGTGTCCACATCCGACCGGCTGGAAAGAAAACGCGCCAGGCCGGCGGATTCGCCCAGGTCGCCGAATGCCAGGCCCGGAGTGTCAATCAGAATCAGATCCTTGCCGCGGTTCTCCTCGATGGTTTGCGCCAGGGCTGCGACCGTTTCCAGCACCTGGAAGCCGACCCCCAGGATGGCTGCGAAGGAGCGCAATTGTTCGGCCGCCCCCACCCGATAGGTGTCCACGGACAGCAGCAGGACGGGTCGCCGGCTGGCCAGCCCGTAATTCACCGCCAGCCGGACCAGGGTGGTGGTCTTGCCGGCGCCGGGATGTCCCACCAGAGCCACGATTCGCGGCCGCGCTTCCCCCCGGCCCAGCATCGGCTGGACCGTGAAGCGGGATTCCATCTCCTCCACCAGAGCGCGGTGGAAAACCGCTCCTTCGCGGTGCCGGGGCGAGCGCGGGAGGGGCGCATGCGGCGGTTCCGCAGGGGTCCCCCCCGGGGTTCCCGCTCGGGATTCGGCGCAATGCACGATTTCGCGGGCCAGGTCTGGAGAAACCTCGCTCGAGGTCAGCGCGGCGTAGGCGTTGGAGAGATCCGGCGAAGCCCCCAGCCACTGGGGCGGCGCAAACGCCGATCGGGTAAGCGTGCGCCGAATGCTTTCGAGCTCCCTCCTCAGCTCCGATACCTCCGTCGACAGGCGGTCGCCCGCGCCTGGCGCGGCGGAAACAAGAAGCGCGGGCGGAGACGCCGGGAATGCCTCCACCGTTTCGCCGGAGGCCATCTCGGTGGCGAAGACCACCTCATATTCGCCCAGATGGCGGGCTTCCGGGGGCGTCGGGCGGCTGTTCAGCAGCATGGCCTCCGACCCCAATTCCTGGCGCGCCAGGGCCATGGCGTCTTCCACCGTCGGGCAGTAATAGGACTTGATCTTCATGTAGGTAGGCTCCTGGTCTCGATCCGCCGCGCGGGCTCGTCCACCCCCAAGGATCTATCGTCAGGCAGCCCGCTTTTCAGTAGATCCCGCTCATTGAATGTTCCCCAGCGATTGCACCCGCAGCCCGGGTGGCACTTCGTTGTGCGCCAGGAAGTACAGGTTCGGTATCGCCGGCTCCGCCAGTTGGCGCAGGAAGTAACGCGCTCCCGCGGAAGTGATCGCCACCACGGGGGTCTCGGGCGACTGAATGCGGCTCGAGATGCGATTCAGAATCTCGCGAATGGTTTGCGGCGCGAGCGCCAGATGGCTGTTCTGCTCGCCGTGCTCGACCCCCGCCTCGACGGTTTGCTCGAGGGAGGGATCGAGGAACCACGCCGGCAACTCACCGGAGCGATTCAAGTAAGGTTTCACCACCGTGCGGCGGATGGCCTGGCGGACGTACTCGGTCAGCAGCACCGGGTTGCGGGTGGCGCTGGCCGCCTCTCCCAGGGCCTCCAGAATGGATACCGCGTCGCGAATCGAAACGCGCTCGCGCAACAGGTTTTGCAGCACGCGCTGCACGGTGGCCAGGGGCAGGAGCTTGGGAACCAGGTCCTCGACCACCTTGGGATGCTCCGCGGTAACGCGATCCAGCAGCCGTTTGGCGTCCTGGCGCGAGAACAGCTCGTGGGCGTGGCGGCGGATCAGCTCGGAAAGGTGCGTGCCCAGAACGCTGACCCCGTCCACCACGGTGTAGCCGGAACTGCGCGCGCGGTCCGCCCGTTCGCTGGGGATCCACAACGCGCTCATGCCGAAGGCCGGCTCGCGTGTCGCCTGACCCTCGAGCGGGGCATTGCTGGCGCCGGCGGGGATGGCCAGCTCGCAGCCCTGCGGCAATTCGTAGCGCGCAATTTCCACGCCCTTGAGCGAAATCACGTATTCGCGGCTGCGCAGCGACAGGTTATCGGTGACGCGCACCGGCGGCAGCAGGTAGCCGAGGTCGATCGCGAGCTGCCGCCGGATGGCGGAGATGCGCCGCAGCAGCGGCGAATCCTGGGCCCCTTCCACCAGCCCCACCAGGCCCAGCCCCACCTCGATCGCCAGCGGCTCGATGTGCAGCAGCGATTCCAGGTTTTCCCGGGCGGCCGCCGGTTTGCTTTCCGCAGCCGGCGCCGCCAGCCGCAATTCCTTCCGGCGCATCCGCCAGCCGGCCGCCACCGCGCCACCCCCCAGCAGCAGAAACGGCAGCTTGGGCATGGAAGGCAGCGCCGCCAGCGTCACCAGCACGCCGCCCGCCAGCAGCAGCGGCTGCGAGTTGCCGAAAATCTGGCGCTGGAATTCCACGCCCAGCCGCGCATCCGCACTGGCGCGGGTGACGATCAGGCCGCCCGAAATGGAAATCATGAGCGCCGGGATCACCGTGACCAGCCCGTCTCCGATGGTCAGGACCGTGTAGGTTTCCAGAGCCTTCTGGAAGTCCATGCCGTGCTGCAGGACGCCGATCAGAAAGCCGGCCACGATATTGATGCCGGTGATCAGGATGCTGGCCACGGCGTCGCGCTGGGTGAAACGCGAGGCGCCGTCCATGGCGCCGTAGAATTCGGCCTCGGTGGCAAGCTGCTTGCGCCGCCGCTTGGCCTCGGCCTCATCTACCAGCCCGGAGTTCAGGTCCGAGTCGATGGACATCTGCTTGCCGGGCAGCGCGTCCAGGGTGAAGCGCGCCGTGACTTCCGAAATGCGCACCGCGCCGTGGTTGATCACCACGTACTGGATGGCGATCAGCACCAGGAAGATCACCGCGCCGATGACGTAGTTGCCGCCCACCACGAAGCTGCCGAAGGCGCCGATCACTTCCCCCGCGGCCGTGGTGCCGGTGTTTCCGTAGAGCAGGATGAGCCGGGCGGAGGAGATGTTCAGGGCCAGCCGGAATAGCGTCAGCAGCAACAGGGTGGAGGGAAACGATGTGAAATCCACCGGGCGGACCAGGTACAGCGATACCATCATCACCGTGACCGACATCAGCAGGTCGGTGACTATCAGCAGGTCCATCACGAAAGGCGGAAGCGGGGTGATGAGCGCCATCACAATCGCCAGCACCGCTATGGGCACCGCCATTTCGCCCAGCATGGTGAGCGGGACGGCCTGCTTCCACTGGAACCCGGCGCCCGACGCGACGGCCGCTGCGGCGGCCGCGGTGCCCCTTGATCCTGGCACCCCGCCCGGAAGCCCACCCGGTCTGGCGAGGGTTTTGGCGGGTGTCATGGTTCTAGCCTGGGAGCCTTCCGTGCATCAGCTTGAAGATATAGGCCAGGATTTCGGCCACCGCGCGATAGAGATGCGGCGGAATCTCCTGCCCCACCTCCACCGACTGGTAGAGGGCCTGCGCCAGGGGCGGGTTCTCGATGATGGGAACCTGGTGTTCCACGGCCTTCTGTCGGATGCGCAGAGCCAGGTAGTTCTTGCCCTTGGCCACCACCACCGGAGCGGCCATCGTCTCCACCACATAGCGGATGGCCACCGCAAAGTGCGTGGGGTTGACCACCACGGCCGTGGCCTTGGGCACTTCCTTCATCATCTGGCGGCGTGCCCGGTCGCGTTGCAGCCGGCGAATCCGCGCCTTCATTTGCGGATTTCCTTCCAGATCTTTCATCTCTTCGCGGATGTCCTGCTTGCTCATGCGCAGGTCGCGTATGTGGCGGCGCATCTGGCGGATCAGATCCACCGCTCCGAAGACCAGAAACACCCCGGCGGCTTTCCAGAACAGCTCCATCAGCGAGTTGCCGATGAAGCCCGCGCCGCTCTCCACGCTGGCCAGCGGAAGCCCCAGCACCACCTCGAGTTTGTCGCGCGCCAGCGCATAGACGGCCCACAGAAACACCGGCAGCAGAACCATGGCCTGTAGCAGCGATGGCAGGTTCTGCCGCGGCAGTTCCCGCACCCTGCTGAGCATGTTGAAGCGTTGCGGATCGGGCGCCAGCTTCTTGAGGCTCAGGCCAAAACGCGTGGTGATGAGGCGGATACCCACGGTGGCCACCGCCACCGCCATGCCGCCCATGGCCAGGGGGAGCAGGTGCTGCCAGAAAAGCAGCCGGGCCATGTGCAACAGGTCCGTTACCCCAAATTCGGGGGCGAAGGCCTGGGTAAGAAGCAAGCGCGTGGTTTGACGAAACTGCGCCAGCCAGTGGGCGCCGCCAGCCCCCAGCAGGCTGAGGAACACCATGAACTGCAAGGCCGTGACGAATTCCCGCGCGGAGGGGAATTGCCCTTCCTCGCGGGCCTTTAGAAGGCGCCGATGGGTGGGTTGCTCGGTCTTGCCGGTTTTGTCCGCCATCGCGCTTCATATCCCCAGCATCCGGCGCGCGGTGGCCCAGGCCAGCCCGCCAAGCTGCTGCATGATGCGGGGATAGAGGGCCGTCACCCAGCTCAGCACCACGAGCGTCGTCAGCATCTTGGCCGGGAACGCCACGGCCAGCAGTTGCAGTTGCGCGTTGAGGCGGCCCATCAGCGCCAGCGACACGTCCACCATCAGCAGCAGCGCCACCACCGGCAGCGCCAGCCGCACCCCCGTGGAAAACAGGCTGGACCCCAGCCGGATGAGCGTCTCGGCCGAGGCCGGCCCGAACATGTAAGCTCCGGCGGGGACCCTTTCCAGGCTGTCTGCGAACAGCCTCAGGATCTGGCGGTCGAGCCCCAGCGCGAAAAACAGCATGCTGGCCATGAGTTGCGCGAAGACCAGGAGCACCCCGGAATCCGCTTCGGTATTGGGGTCGACGGTGGAGGCATAAGCGTAGCCCGCCTGAATCCCGAATACCTGCATCGCCAGCACAAACGCCTCGAGCACGATGGCCACCGAGACGCCGATGGCGATTCCTATGGCCGCTTCGGCCACCGCCCATCCGACGAGCCTGGCCGGCGTAACCGCGGAGACGTCGATCGCCGGCCAGCGCGCCACTAGCGCCAGCGTGAATCCCAGCGCCAGGGCCGCGCGCACCGGTTCCGGCGCGCCTTTGACCCCGGGCAAGGGCACGAAAACCAGAGCGCCCCCCACGCGCGCCAGCACCAGCAGGAAGGCGTACAGCGTGGCGGCCGAGAGCGTCAGGCTAGTGGGCATAGCGGCTCAAGTCCCCCAGCAGCGTGGTGGTATATGTGGTGAGCCTGGCCAGCATCCACGGCATGAGCAGCACCAGTCCGGCCAGAAAAGCCACCAGGCGCGGGATGGTGCTGAAAGCGTTGTCCTGCATGGAAGTGGCGATCTGCACCAGGCTGACCGCGATGCCCGCCACGAACCCGATGGCCAGCAGCGGAGCGCCCAGCCAGAACGTGACCATGAGGGCATCCCGGATAATATGGACCACGGATTCGGGGGGCATCAGTAGAAACTCTTCATGAGCGAGCCAACCACCAGGTTCCAGCCGTCCACCAGCACGAACAGCAGAATCTTGAAGGGCGCCGAAACCATGACCGGCGGCAACTGCACCATGCCCACCGAGAGCGTGACCGAGGCCACCACCAGGTCGATCACCAGAAACGGCAGGAACAACACCGCGCCGATCTGGAACCCGGTTTTCAGCTCGGACAGGATATAGGCCGGAATCAGGACCTTCAGATCCAGGTCCGCCGGCGTGCGCGGCGGCGGCGAATGGGCGATCTCCACGAATAGCCGGATGTCCTTTTCCCGCGCGAACCGCAGCATAAAGTTGCGCAGCGGCTTGGCGCCCTCTTCCATGGCCCGCTCGGGCGTCAACCGCCCCGCCTCCATCGGTTCCCACCCCCGGTGGTACATATCCGCCGCCACCGGCTGAATGATGACGATGGTCAGAAACAGCGCCAGTCCCAGCAGCACCTGGTTCGAAGGCGTGGATTGTGTGCCCAGGGCCTGCCGCAGAAAGTGCAGCACCACCACGATGCGCAGGAATGGCGTGATGCACATGACCGCCGCGGGAAGCAGCGTCAGCAGCGTCAGCAGAATCACCACCTGCATGGGGACGCTGAGGCTGGAATTGTCCTTTCCGACCGAGATACCGGCCACGGAGAGAGGTTCGGAGGCCGCGGCCATGGCCGGAACGGCCGCCAGCACGACGGCGAGACTGCGGAATACGCTCACCGCGTGGCCTCGCGCGGTCCCTCGATCTGGCCCGAGGAGAAGTTGCCGATCAGCGAGCAGCCCGCGGGAGAGGAGGCCACCAGCAAGGCCGCATCCCCCAGCCGGACCAGATGCAGCGTGTGCTGCGGCGAGAGCGGCAGGCGTTCCAGGCACTCCAGCCGGCGCCGGGCCGGCCTTCGGCCCACCCGCACGCCGGCGAATCCGCGCCGGCGCAGCCACCACAAGGTGGCCACCAGCAGAAACAGCACTCCCGCCACCGCCGCGATCTGTTGCGTCATATCCATGCCCCATCCATGCCCAAGGTCCCTTCAAATGTCGTCCCGGAAGTCGGTGATCCGCACGCCCAGCGTGTTTTCGATCACCACAATCTCGCCGGAGCCGCACAGCACGCCGCCGATATAGATGTCGATGTTCTCGCCGGCCGAGCGCGTGGTGCCGATCACGCTGCCTTCTTCGAGGTCCAGCACGTCGCGCGCGCTCATGACGCGCCGGTCGAGTTCCACTTCGATCTCCACCGGGACGTCGCCCAGCGGCGCAATCTCTTCCTGAGGAGTCATCGGCGGTTTAGTGGATCAGGTTGATAGTGTCCTGGCTCAATTGATCCGCCGTGGTGATCACGTGGGCGTTGGCCTCATATCCGCGCTGGTACACAATCAAGTTGGTGAACTCCGTGGCGATGTCCACGGTGGAAGCCTCCAGCGAAGCGCCCTGAACGGTGCCGCGGCCGCCGGTCCCCGGCATCCCGATAGCCGGTGTAGCGGTGAGCTGGCTGAGCTGGAAGTCGTTGTTCCCGACCGCCACCAAGGTGTCGGGGTTGCGAATGGAAGCCACCGCCACCTGGCCCACCGTCAACTGTGTCCCGTCGGAGTACTGCGCCACAATCCCGCCGCCGTTCGCCAGGCCCACACTGACCAACTGCGCCGCCGCCGAGCCGTTCTGCGAGCTGGCCGAGGAAGCCGAAGGCTGGTCGAACTGGGTGATCTGTCCGGACCCGTCGCTGTTGTACGGATTCCAGCTCAGATTCATGTCGGACGCCCCGTCGGCGAGGCCCGTGATGCTGAAATCAATGGGGCTCCCCGCGGCGGGACTGGTCAGATTTCCGTTGGCATCGAAGCTGAAAGTGCCGCTGGCGCCGGTAATGTCGGAGGGCGTCCCCGCGGTTCCGCCCGTGACGTCGGCTCCCGGAATGCTCACGTTATAACTCCACGTGTTGTTGCCCGTGTTTTGGAAGCTGAGCGTCAGCACGTGGCTGTTCCCCAGGCTGTCGTAGACCGTCACCGGCGTGGTGAAGTTGGAGCTGGAATCGGCGGTCGACGCGGAGTCCAGGTTGAGGCTTTCGGTGAGGGCGGTGGTGGCGGTAGGCGGTTTCAGGGTGCCCACGGGAACCACGATGTTGCCGATCGGCCCATTGGTATCCACCTCCCCGGTGGCCGGGTCGATGGTGGTCCAACCTTGCACGAATTGGCCGGTATCGGTGATCAGGTTGCCGGACTCGTCGGTGGTAAAATTGCCGGCCCGCGTGTAGAGCGTGTTGCCGGAGCTGTCCGTGGTCACAAAGAATCCCTGTCCCTGGATGGCTGCGTCCATCAGCCCGGCGCTGGTCTGGATGGCGCCCTGGCTGAACTCGCGGATGGTCAGCGGCTGGGCGGTGCCGAATCCCACTTGCGTGGTGCCCAGTCCCGCGCCCAGAGATTCGGTCACCAGGTCGGAGAAACAAACCTCGCTGGTCTTGAACCCCGGCGTGTTCATGTTGGCCAGGTTGTTGCCCACCACGTCGATGGCGGTGTCCATGGCGTTTAATGCCGAAAGTGCCGTTGAAAACGAAGTAAACATCTGCTTCTCCCGTTTAGTTTTGCGAACTCGAAGGAGTGGCGGTGCCGCTGATATTGGCCACGATTTGGTTCATATCCGTGAGGATGGAGCTAACGTCCTGGCCGGTGTCGACGGACTGCGAGAGCTGCTGGAACTGCGCCAGCTGCGTGACAAACTGCGAGCTGTCCGTGGGGTCGAGCGGGTCCTGGTTCTGGAGCTGCGCCACCAGAAGCTGCAAGAACATGTTCTGGTCGACGGTGGCCGAAGAGCTGGTGACGGTGCTGGTCGGATTCTGGGCGGCCGTGGAGGCCGTGGAAGTGTTGGTATTTGCTGTGATGCTGGGTGACATGATGGGTATCTCCTAGGTGCCGTTAACTTCGTTGGCGATCATTCGATCGATGATGGACTGCGAAAAGCCGTAGTTGTAGAAAGAAGCTACCAGCCCGGGGTTGATGAGCGTGCCGTTCGAAAGCTTTACCATCTCATTCGGCTGTTGCTGTATGAACCCGCCGGCGTCGGCGGTCTGGTCGCTGGCCACGACTGTGCCTCCCACCATCTGGGCTACCTGGGAGGCCGTGGAGGCGGTGGCGAAGTACAAAGGGTTATAGCTATATGAGTTGCCGTTCGGCGCCGTTACCGTGGGGTCGGTCATCCAGGGATTGGCGCCGAAGACCGACTCCGCCGTGGGAGGGGCATCCTGCGCCGAAGCATCGGCCACGGACTCTTGCTCCGTTGCCGGCGCTGCCGGGAGGGCGGCGGCCGCGACCGCTGGCACTGCTGGCTGCGCCGCCGGGAGGGCAGCGGAAGCAGCCGCTGGCAATGCTGACTGCGCCACCGGGAGGGCGGCGGCCGCGACCGTTTGCACCGCTGGCTGCGCCACCGGGAGGGCGACCGCAACCGCTGTCGCCGGGCCCAAGGGGCTCCCCTGCGCCGCCGGGAGGGCGGCAGCAGCCTTCCCGGAGAACAAGGCCCGGAAGCTGGTGGTTGCCCGTGAAGTTTCTGTTGGAGCGGCCTGCTGGCGCGTTTTGGCTGCCGCCTGCTGCGTTTGCCAAGCGGCCAAAAGGCGCTCCTGCACCGTCCTTACCGAAGAGATGACATTAGCCATGCGAAATCCTTTCCTTGGTCTTTTCGATTGGGTTGCTGTTCTTGAGTTTGCGGTTGCCGCGGCTGGGAATCGCCGTTCGGCTGCCCGCCATTCTGGCGGGACCGGCCGTTACGGTCCTGGGAGGTGGTCCCTGCCGGCGAAGGCTCCGTCAGCTTGTGCCAGTCACCGGGCCCGGAGGGCACCCCAGAGGATGCTCGGGGCGACGCCGGATGCCATGTTTCCGCGCGAAATCCGCTTTCGGCAAGCCGCGACGAGAGCGCCGGCAAATCCTCGCGAAGGGCGCCGGCCAGGCGCGCGTCGGGAGTTCGCACGGCCACTTCGACCTCACCGCCGCGTTCCGTCAGCCGCACTTCCACACGCCCGTTTCCACCGTTGACGTCGAGCTGTATGTTTCGCGCCGCCGCCGGAGGCTTGGATGGTTCGGCGCCCGCACTGGTTTCCGGCGCGGCCGCCGGCCGGGGCTCCGCCGCGGCTGAGTGCTCGGGCTGGTTGGAAGCATCGGCCAGGCGCACGGCCGGCGCATAGGCCGTGTCCGGAGACAATCGGGCCGCGCTCGCCGCTGAGGAGGTTTCCCCCGGCGAGGGCGCAGGCGTCTCGGATTTCCGGAATCGCTCGGCCGCACCGGCGTCCCCCTTTTCGAGAGAAGCGGGCAGGGACGAGATCTCTTCCGCGCTATCGTCAGTCTGGCCGATGGCCGGCTCGAGCGGAGTCGCCGCCGCCGCCCCGGCCGGTTCCGGAACAGCGCTGTCCAGGGGAGCAGTGACACGCGGACGCGCGGGCGCTGCGACGGGGAGCGGAAGCGGATCGGGCTGGTCGATGGCGGGTGCTGCCACCGGCTCGGCCGTGGGGACCAGCCGCGCTCCGAAGGCCAGTTCCGCGGCTTTCCCGCCACCGGACTGGGCCGCCGGTTCCCAGGGGTCCGGCGCCCCGTAGCGGGCGGGCTCAAGTGCCCCCGTGGGAAGCGGCGGCTGAATTGCCGTGGCAGCGGAATGCCGGGTCGATTCGGCGGTGGCGGCTTGGAAGAGCGCGCGGTTGGCCGTGGCCGCAAAGAGCCGCTGCTCCGGGGCGGCCTGTCCCAGGCTGGCCGGCGCCGACGACGATGGCGCCGCCGCTGAAAGCGCAGGCACGTCCGGCGATGGCGGATCTTCTCCCATGGCCGTTCGAGACCTTGCGGTGGGCTTTGCCGGCCCATTGGGAACCGCCGCCTCGACGGTGGCGGACGGCGTTTCGGGCGCGTGCAGAGTCGCAGACGGCTGTTCGAACCACGCTGTTTCCGGGTTTGCCTTGGCATCCGACCGAGCCCCGGGCGCCACCGATGCCAACCTGGACGGCTGAGCCGCCCCAGGCGTGGCCGGCGGTGTCTCGAAGGCTCGCTTCTGGCGCGGCGCGGGCAGCGGCTCGGGCGCCGTCGAACCCCCGGCCAGGGCCGCCGCCGGATCGAGGAGCGAAGGCTCATCCTCTTCACCTGGCGTGGGGCCGGCCGTTGCCTGGAGACCACCCGACACATTAGAGCCTTTGGCAGAGCGGTATGGCCCCTCGGGCGCTGTAACCTTGTTCCGTGTGGCTGAGTAACCGTCGGGCGCGGCTGCCTGAGTGCTCGCCGCGGTTGACAAACCATCCAGCAGCGCGGGGGCTGGCGACAGCTTGGGCGGCGGCGACCAGAGCGATTCCGGCAGAGCCGCCGCTGGCGGCTCGCCCTGGCGAAGTTGAGAATTCCGAACAAACCCGCGCGTGGCTGCGCCCAACAAAGAACGTCCCGCAGCGGCAGGTTTGGTTTCTTTTGGCCCGGCATCTTCTTTAAGTGGGGTGGCCGGCTCGCTGGTTTCGACCAGGTCTCCCAGCACATCGGGGAAGGTCAACGCCGGCAGCACCGGGGGACTGTCCGTCCGGGCTGCGCCCTTGCCGGGAACCCGGTTCTCGAGCCCCGCTTCCTGGAGCGGGGAAGCCAGCGGCAAGCGAATGCTAGCGAGGAAAGCAGCCAGTGGCGCGGAGGCAGTCACGCAGGGGTTGGATGCAGATGGGAGTCCAAACCAGACGCGGCTGTTTTCAACGGGTTAGTGTCACGGGTCGCGCCAAGAAATTGCCCGCGATGGACCCCGCGGCAAGAAATCGTCGCCCGGCCGCACTTCTTCCAATAAGGCTCATCGGCCTGCGCTCGTGATTTTTGAGGGGTTTAACTCCGAAACTCCGCTTGGACCCCCGAGTGCTTACGCCATACTGGCATGGACCCCATCACGGCCATCGCGGCCAGCGCGCTTCGCGCTCAAATGGACTCGCTCGATCTGCTGGCCAATAACACGGCCAACGCATCCACCGGGGGATACAAAGCCGATCGCGAGTTCCACAGCCTGTATGTGGCGCCGGAGGCCGCAGACAACGATCCGGTTTCCTCCATGCCGGTGATCGAGCAGGGCTGGACCGATTGGTCCCAAGGGCTGTTGCGCCCCACCGGGAACCAGCTCGATCTGGCAATCTCGGGCAAGGGCTTCTTTTCGGTGGACGGGCCGAGTGGACAGATCTATACGCGCAATGGCAATTTCCGTTTGGGGAAGGGCGGGAAGATCGTCACCTCCGATGGTTACGCCGTCCGCGGCGCCAGCGGAGCCGGCCTGACGGTCGAGCCTTCGCGGGCCATTCAAATCTCGAGCGACGGCACCGTCCAGCAGGACGGCAACGTGATCGGGCAACTCGAAATCGTGGACTTCTCGAGTACCGCCGGGCTGGCCAAACAAGGCAACAATTACTTCCGCGTTTCGGACCCGGCGATGCGGCCCACAGCGTCCTCCGGAGCTTCCGTCGAACAAGGCAAGCTGGAGGACTCGAACACCGGCACCGCGGAGGGGGCCGTGAGCGTGATCAAGGTGATGCGGCAGTTTGAAATGATGCAGAAAGCCATCTCGCTGGCCAACGACATGAACAAGCAGGCCATTGAGGAAGTGGCCAAGGTCTAAGAGGGGAGATGCCATGATTCGAGCACTGTACAGCGCCGCCAGCGGCATGAAAGCGCAGCAGATGAACGTCGACAATATCGCCAACAATCTGGCCAACGCCAGCACCACGGGTTACAAGATGCGGCGCGCGCAGTTTCAGGACCTGATGTACCAGAGCATGGTACAGCCCGGGTCCGCCGCGGGACAGCAGACGGTGGTGCCGACAGGCCTGCAAGTGGGCCTCGGCACGCGCGCATCGTCCAACGAGATCGTCTTTACGGAGGGATCTTTCTCGGAAACCGACAACCCCCTGGATATGGCTATCCAGGGTAACGGGTTCTTCCAGGTGACCCAGCCTTCCGGCGATTTGGCGTACACCCGTTCCGGCACCTTCCAGCTCGACAAGAATGGGAACATGGTGACCTCTAGCGGCGATCCGCTGCAGCCGCAGATCACCATTCCGGCGCAGGCGCAGTCCATCATGATCGCCACCGACGGCACGGTCAGCTACACCATGCCCAACCAGACGGCTTCCCAGCAGGCGGGGCAGATTATGCTGGCCAACTTCCAGAACCCCGCGGGAATGAACAGTCTGGGCCAAAACCTCTACACTCCCACCGACGCCTCGGGCGATCCCACGGTGGGCACGCCGGGCGGGCCGGAGGGTCTGGGCAGCCTGCTGCAAGGCTATGTCGAGCAGTCCAACGTTTCGGTAGTGGATGAGTTCGTGAACCTGATCGTGGCGCAACGCGGCTATGAGGCCAATTCCAAGGTGGTGCAGGCCGCCGATAACATGTACCAGGAAGTCAACAACCTGAGCAAATGATTCTGCCCACTCTATTCGCGCTGGCCTGCCTGGCGGTTAGCCCCGGTTCCGACCAGATTTTGGTCCGGGACCTGGCGCCGGCCTTTCCTTCCCTGGCATCCGCAGCCCCGGAAACTCCCGTGGCCCTGGCGCCGGCGCCGGGTGTGGCACGCGTCTTCCGGGTGGCGGAACTGCGCAGCCTGGCGGTGCGCCTGAACCTGCCGGCGCCGCCGGACCGGGAAATCTGCGTGACGCGTCCGGTGGCCGCGCCCGATCCCGCCCAGCTTCTGGCGGCCATGCGGAAGGAATTGCCGCAAGCCACCATCGAGATCCTGGAATTCAGCCGGCAGCCGGTTCCGGAAGGCGAAATCGAGTTTCCGGTGCGCCAGTTGCGGCGCGGTGCGGGGGGTGCGCTGTGGCTGGGATACGTACACTACGGCGGGAACCACAGGTTCACCATCTGGGCCAAGGTGAAGGTGCTGGTCGCGGTCGAGCGCGTCGTGGCGGTGGGAGACCTCCCTTCCGGCCAACCCATTCGAGCCGCACAACTGATGACCCAGACGCGCCAGGAATACCCCGCCAGCGAGCCATTCGCCCGCTCCATAGACGAGGTGGCTGGGAAATGGCCGCGCCTCCCCATCCGCGACGGGACGGATATCCGCATGGACCTGCTCGAGAACCCGCGCGACGTTATGCGCGGCGACACGGTTCGCGTGGAAGTTCGGGACGGCGGCGCGCACCTGGAACTGGAAGCCACGGCGGAAGGTTCGGGCGCGTTCGGGGAAATTATTTCCGTACTGAATCCGATTTCGAAGAAGCGATTCCCGGCGCGAGTGGAAGGAAAAGGCAGGGTTTCCGTGGACGCCGCGGTCGCCAAGGTGATGCCATGAAACGACTGGTTGGTTTGACGCTGGCTCTGACGATGATGACCGCGCCGCTGGCGGGGAAGAAGAAGTCGGTTGCTCCTCCTGTGGGCAAGGCGCCGCTGGACCGCTACGTGGCGGAAGCGGAGGCACGCTCGGCGGAGGCCGCACACACCACGCCGGGCGCCATCTGGCTGGCCGGATCGCGCCTGGCGGACGCGGCCCGCGACGTGCGCGCCAGCCAGGTGGACGATGTGCTCACCATCGTGGTGGCGGAACAGGCTTCAGCGGTGGCTACGGGCGTGACCAAGACTTCACGCGCTTCCAGCTCCAAGAACTCGGTCACCGCCCTGGCCGGCCTCACCAGGGCTGCCGGGCCGTGGGCCAACCTGGCGAACGTCAGCGGCGACACGGAACTTGCCGGCCAGGGGACCACCAGCCGGACCACCACCTTGAGCACCACGCTCACGGCTCGCATTACCCACGTGCTGCCTAACGGGGGCCTGGTGGTCGAGGCTTCGAAAGACATCCAGGTCAATTCCGAGCACCAGCTCATTACGGTCCGCGGGGTGGTGCGCCCGGCCGATATCGATCCCACCAACAGCGTGCAATCCGACCGGTTGGGACAACTGGAAGTGCACATCGATGGAAAGGGAGTGGTGAACGACGCCATCAAGCGGCCGTTCTTTCTGTACCGGCTGCTGCTGAGCTTGCTGCCCTTCTAAGAGATGAGAACACGCTTACTGACCATTTCGATGGCGTGCGCGCTGCTGGCGGGTGGCGTGCGTGCGGCGCGTCTGAAGGACCTGGTGGCCGTCGAAGGCGTGCGCGACAACCAACTGATCGGCTACGGGCTGGTGGTGGGCCTGGCGGGAACCGGCGACCGGCAACAGACCATCTTTCCGTATCAGAGCCTGACCAACATTCTGGAGCGCATGGGCGTGGCGGTCTCGCCCACGGCCATCCGCGTCAAGAACACGGCCGCCGTCATGGTGAGCGCCACGCTGCCGCCATTCGCCCAGCCGGGAACGCGCATCGACACCACCGAGGCGGCCATGGGCGACGCCATGAACCTGCAAGGCGGCATTCTGGTGCTGACCTCGCTCCGGGGAGCGGACGGCCAGGTTTACGCCGTGGCGCAAGGTCCCGTGGTGACGGGCGGATTCGTCGCCGGCCGCGGCGGAACCACCCAGATGGTGAACCATCCCACGGTGGGACGGTCTCCCAATGGCGCCACGGTGGAACGGGCCGCGCCTTCGGTGGTTCCCAAGGGGGTGGTGCGGCTGCAACTGGAACGGTCGGATTTCACCACTTCGACGCGCATCGTGGCAGCCATCAACAAGCAGTTCACCGGCGCGGCCGCTCCCCTGGCGCGCGCCGAAAACTCGGGCCTGGTCAGCGTGACCATTCCACCGGAGTTTGTATCCCTCTCGACGGAGTTCATTTCCCAATTGGAGAACGTCACCGTGGAGGCCGACCGCCCCGCCCGCGTGGTGATCAACGAGCGCACCGGGACCATCGTGCTGGGCAAGGACGTGCGCATCGCCCCGGTGGCCATCATGCATGGCAACCTGAACGTCGAGATCCAGACCACTTTCGAGGTGTCGCAGCCGGGGCCGCTGGCTCAAGGCAAGACCGAGGTGGTTCCGCAGACCACGGTTGCGACGAAAGAAGAAAAGGCCAAAAACATCATTCTGAAACAGGGCGCCACGGTTGAGGAACTGGTGCGCGCGCTGGCGGCCATCGGCTCGACGCCCAGAGACATCATTGCGATCCTGGAGAACCTGCGCGCGGCGGGCGCGCTCGAAGCCGAACTGGACGTGATCTGAGATATGAGCGAATTGGGAATTGCGCAACTTCTTCCGCAAGCGACGGCCGGCCTCGCCACCAATGGCACGGCCCACAAGCCGGACAGTCCCGCCAAGATTCGGGACGCCGCGCAGCAGTTCGAGGCGCTGCTGTTGGGCCAGATCATGCAGTCCATGGAGGAGAGCGGCAAAGGGTGGCTGAGTACCGGTGACGACCCTTCCGGGGACTGCGCCACCGAATTCGCCGAGCAGGCGTTTGCCACCGCCATGGCCAAACAAGGCGGCTTGGGATTGGCGGACCTGATCGCCGCGGGCTTAACGCGCGAAGACTAGCGGCGCGCGAAGCCTGACGTGCGCCAGGCTAGAAACTCCAGGCTTGCGAGGCGTAGGCGGCGGCGGGTTCCTGGGGCAGCGGCTGGGCCCAGGGGTTTTCAACGGGGGCCGCATATGTAGCTGGGGCCGCATATGGGGCTGGAGTCTCGTATGTGGCTGGGGTCGCGTAAGCGGCTGGAGCCGCGGACGCGGCGGGGGGCCGGATTCCCTCCCATGCCTCCGCCAGAGTCGCCATCAATCCACGCACCTCGGCTAGAGGCGCATCGCTTTGCTGGAGATTGGCTTCGATGAGCCTGCGCTCCATGTAATCGTAGAGTTGCGCCAACCGCTGGCTGATCTGGGCGCCGCGCTGGTAGTCCAAAGCGCCGGCCAGCTCGACCATGATCTTGTGCGCTTTGGAAATCGACCGCGACCGCGCGGCAATCTCACCGGCGGCCAAGTGGCGCCGCGCGTCCTCGACCGCGCCGATGGCCCCCTGGTACAACATGCGCACCAGTTCGATGGGTTCGGCCGAGAGGACCCGCGTTTCCAGGTAAGCGTCTTGTGCGTTCTGCCACATTATTCTATGCTCCAAGCATCACTCATCGGCAATGCCGGCCACATCTTTACCGCTAAGGCGAGGACTGGCTCTTCAGGTCTTCGGACAGGCGCAGAACATATTCCGGGGGAACCTGCGAGACCACTTCCTTGGTCTGCCGGTTGATCACCCGGATGACCATGCGCTTCGACTGCGCGTCCATCTGAAACGTCAGTTCATTCCCCTGCCCGAACATCTCCGTGGCATTCAACGCCTTGACGGCCTGGACCACGTCGCGGTGCTCCGCGGCCCGGTCGACGGGAATGGGCTGCACGGGCGCGGCAAGAGTGTGAGCGCTGGGATTCACTGCGTTGACATCCATAAACGGCTCCTTGGAAGAGGTCTCCGGACGGCAGGGTACTCCGAGCCGGCCAAGCCTCTCCTCACGCTTTCTTATCGGACAGCCGAGGGAAACCTTGCAGAAAGGAACTCACGAGATGCTTATCGTTCGTGGCGCCGAAATCGTGAACCGGCGGAATTCGTTGGTTCCGCTGCAAGATCCCGCATGGGGGTCGAAGAGAGAGTTGAGATCCCAGTGTTAATGGATAAGACCATTTCGGTGATCGGAGTCGAACCCCACGAGCTTCGCTGGATCCGATTGCTGATCCTGCTGCTCCGGCACCCCGATCCCGGCACGCCGGAGCTGGCGCGGGAGGCCTTGCTTTATCTCACGGCCACCGCCGGCCAGCGCGTATTCTCCCCATCGAATGATCCCGACCAAGCCGGCTGAGCGGCTCGATCCGAGGTTTCGAATCGGATTATCCTGTTTATAGGACGGACTTGCCGGGCCGTCCGGCAAAGGAGACGCTCATGCAATCTTTCTCCAAGATCCTGCTGCCGGTGGATTTCTCCGAGCGCTCGACGGGAGCGGCGCGCTATGCGCAGGCGCTGGCCCGGCACTTCCAGGCGGAACTCATTCTGCTGCACGTTTTGACGCCTCCCAACTATCAATTCGGGGCGCTCGAGACTGCCGGGTCCATGCTCGATGAACTGTATCGTAACCGGGCTGAGCAGGCCTCCCAGGAACTCGATGCGTTCATGACCCCCGATCCGCCTGGCCTGAAGGTGCGGAGGATTGTGCTGGAAGGCGATCCGGCAACCAAGATTGTAGATCTCGCTCGCGATGAAGGAGCGGACATCATCACCATGCCGACCCACGGCTGCGGGCCGTTCCGGCGGTTCATCCTGGGGTCGAACACCGCCAAGGTGCTGCACGACGCCGACTGCCCTGTCTGGACGGGCGTGCATCTGGAGCCGGCGCCGGCCTTGGCTTCCATTCCGTTCCGCAGCATTCTGTGCGCCGTGGACCTGGGTCCGCAAAGCCCCCGGACGCTCGACTGGGCGGCCTGGCTGGCGCGGCAGTTCGGGGCCCGTCTGGGCGTGGTGCACGCGACCGCGGGCGTTCCCGACCTGGGCGACGATCCCAAATGGCAGTGGAGGACCGAGACCCGCGCCGCGGCCGGGCGGGAGTTGTTCCGTCTTCTGGACGGCGTGGGCGCGGAAGCCGATCTCTCGATTGAAGCCGGAGAGCCGGCGCAGGTGATCTGTTCCGCCGCCGCGCGCGCCGCGGCCGACGTGTTGGTGATCGGCCGAGGTTCCGCGGCCGGCGTATTCGGGCGCTTGCGCACCAACGCTTACGCCATCATCCGGCAATCGCCCTGCCCGGTGGTGAGTGTCTGAACGCGTCAGGAGAACCCAGTGTCAAAACGAGAACTATCACGTCGCAGTTTGCTTGGTGCTTCCGCGCTCGGCGCCGCCTCCGCGGCCGCAGCGGCCCTGGCCGATCCCGGCCAGGCGGCGGCCCAGGCAGCGGGAGTCAAGAAAGCCGATCTACCCGACCTCACCATCAAGGAAGTCAAGGTCTACGTCGCAGATATCGGCAATGTCCACCGCCTCAACACTCCGGAGACCGGGGAGATTGTCTCAATCGTGACCAACAGCGGGATCGAAGGTAACATGACCATCGGCAATCGAGGAAATCCGCCGGGCTTCCTGGAGTATGCCAAGCGCCGGGTGCTGGGCAAAAGCGCCCTGGACGTAACTTCGATCACCCCCGTTCCCAACACGCGTCGTTTCAGTGCCTATGGAGCGCTCGGCGCTGCCCGCGGCTTTGCAGGACCTCCGTCCGGAGGCGCTGGCCAAACCGGTGCCGGGCAGAATTACATGCACGACTCCATCATCGACGTCTGTCTGTGGGACATCCTCGGCAAGGCCGTGAATCGGCCCATCTACCGGCTCCTGGGTGGCACCAAAACCCGCGTGATGGCCTACGCCACCTCGCAGCACCTGGAGGCGGTCGAGGACTACGCCCCCGACGTTCTGAGGGCTAAAGCGGCAGGTATCAGGGGTTACAAGATCCACCCCGACAGAGGGCAACCGGCGCGCGCCAACTACCTGGGTCACATGGAAGAGATCAGGCAGGTGCGCAAGGCAGCCGGCGACGATTACCCCCTCATGTTCGATGCGAGTAGAACCGGCAACCTCTACTCGGCGCTGAAAATCGGACGGTTACTGGACGATCTGGGCTACATCTGGTACGAAGACCCCTTCCCCAGCGAGGATATTGAAGGTCTCATCGTACTGGCCCGGGCGCTGGATGTTCCCCTCAACATTGGCGAGTACCTCCTAGAGATGAACAGCTTCGCCGGCTACATCAAGCGGGACGCGCTCGACATTGTGCGGATTATTGCGGACAACATCGGCGGGATCACCGGCGGGATACGAGTGGGCCAACTGGCCGAGGCTTTCGGATTGGAATTTTCGCCGCACAACTGGGGCAACGTGGTGGACATGGCGGTGGCCTTCCAGATCGAACTGGCATCCAACACCAACTACTGGTTCGAGATGCCCTGGCCGGTGGAATACAGCGACCGCGTCTACATCCAGCACAAGTTCCGGGTGGACCAGGACGGCTACATCAACGCGCCGGCCGAGCCGGGGCTGGGTTATCCGATCGACCGTGACGCGCTCGACAAAATCATGATCCGGATCGACCGATAGCTGCCTACTGACGCGGCATGTTGTAGGCGAAATTCATCTGCAGCACGATGCGCTCGCCTTTGAACTCGGAGGGGAGCGGGGGGAACGGAACCGAGGCGCTGATTCCGGCCACCGCCGCGCGGTCCAGGGCCTCGGTGCCGGAAAATTCCGCGATCACCAGCTTGGGGACCTGGCCGTCGCGGCTGATGGAGAATTGAATGGCTACCTTGCCCCGGCGCCCCAGCTTGACGCTTTCCGGTATCACCGACAGCCAATGCTGCTTTACGGAAGCCAGGATGCGCATCAGGTAGGGCCGGAAATCCACGCCCTGCGGGTCGGTGAGCAGTTGCATGTTACTGCCCTGCGAGCCGGGCGACGGAGGGAGGTTAATGCCCGGGCCAGAAGCGCCGAAGTCGCCCACCACCAGTCCTCCCGCCGATCCACGAGCGGCCTGGCGAATGGCTCCGGATACCGACGTGTCCGGTACGGGCACCACTCTCTGCCCGGGCGGAACAGGGGGCGGCGGCGGGCTGGGGGTTTCGAACGCCAGCTTGGGAGTCTCCACCGGCTGAATCTGGGGCGGCGGAGCCTGGGGCAGTTCCGCCTTAGGCATTTCCTTGACGGCGGTCTCGACCTTCGGCGGCTCGGGCAGGGACGGCGCCGGCTTGGGCGGCTCAGCCGGCCGGGGAGCCTGCGGCACCGCGACGGAGGGCAGCGCCATGGGGATTTGGATGCGCGGCCGGGGATGCATCTCGGTGGCGTTGAACTCCTTGTCGACCTTGCCCTTGGTGGGCGCGTTCTGGGTCAGCTCGGTGGGCGGTTCGATGAGCGGAGTGATCTGAACCGACGCCGTCCGCGGGGCCGGCACGAACAGGTCTTTGGGCAGGGAAAACAGCGTAACAACCACTACCACGTGCGCCACCACCGAGAGGACCGCCGCTCGCCGCTTGCGAGGCCTGTCGGCAGCGTCGCCCCATTCGGTGAGGATGTGAAGTTCGGCGCCACCCGGAGGTTGGACTACGGTTTCCATCCAGCTACCAAGGACCGCGAGACAACTTGCGAGTGCTCTTCAATTTTATCAAGAATCGCAAGCGCCGCCCCTAGACTTTGACGCGCGGCGTGGCTGGAAGTTTTCGGCGAATTTCGCGTTTCCACGGAGTCCAGGAAGGCTTCGAGCTGCAATTTCAGGGGCTCGGCCTTGGTTACGGGCGCTTGTTCGAAGCCGATTTGGCGGTCCTCGCCCACCGAGAAAATCGCCAGGTCCTGCCGCCCGTAATCCAGGGAAAGGTATTGGCGCGGCTGAAACAGGCGCAGTTTCCGGACCCGTGCTGTGGAAATGCGGCTGGCCGTCAGGTTGGCCACGCAGCCGTTGGGAAATTGCAGCCGCGCGTTGGCGATATCCACCTTGGGCGAAAGGATTGAGATGCCCGCGGCGCGGATCTCGGCCGGTTCGGCACGGGCCAGAGCGAGCACGATATCCACGTCGTGAATCATGAGGTCCAGCACCACGTCCACATCCAGGCTGCGGGAGCTGAACATGTTCAGGCGGTGGATCTCGAAGAAAAGCGGCAGGGTGACGCGCCGCTCCAGTTCGACCACCGCCGGGTTAAACCGCTCGATGTGGCCCACCTGGAGAATGCGGCCATGGCGCTCGGCGGCGTCGATCAGGCGGCCGGCCGAGGCGAGATCGGGGGTGATGGGCTTCTCCACCAGAATGTCGATGCCGGCGGCAGCCAACATGCAGCCAATCTCTTCATGCACGCTGGTGGGGGCGGCGACGATGGCTGCGTCCACTTTGCCGGCAAGCTGGCTGGCATCGGTAAGCGCCTTCGCGCCGTAGCGGGCCGCCACTTCGGCCGCGCGCTCCGCGTCGGTATCCACCACCGCGCAGAGTTGCGCCCGCGTGGATTCGTGGATGGCGCGGCAGTGGTTCTTTCCGAATTGCCCGGCGCCGATTACCGCCAGTCGAGTTTGTGGCATGACTCTACATTCCTACGATGGCAATGTCCGCCTCATTGGCGGCTTCGATCATCTGGCCGCGGTCCAGCATCAGGGTGCGTCCGGCTTCCACCGCCAGCACGGTAGTCCCGGTTTCATGCATCACGGGAATGGTGGAGGACCCCACCACCGGGACGTCAAAGAGCAGATGCTCGCGCCGCCGCGCCACTTTTACCAGCGATAGCCGCCGGCCGTTCACCAGCGCGGCTGCCCGCCGCAACATAGCGTCGGTGCCCTCCATGGCTTCCACCGCCACGCAGGCGCGCTCGCAGACCGCCACGCTCTGCCCGACGTCTAAACCCGCCAGGGCATCGGCCACGCGCCGGCCGCATCCCACGTCGGCCATCTCGTCCTTATCCGGCTTGCGCCGCGTCATCGCGCCCTTGCTCGCCAGCAGGGGTTTCAACAGGGCCGTGGAATCGCGCAGGTGGATGCCTTCGTCTTCGAGGATTTTGATGACGCCGCCGATCAGGCCGTCGGTGTTCTTCGATGGCAGCGAAAGCAGCAGCTTGGCCAAGCGCCAGTCCGGGCGGATGGAAGAGAAGATGCTGGCATGCTTCACCTGGCCGGCCATCACCACTTCGGTTATGCCTTCCTGCTTCAGGATTCCGATCAGCTTGCTAAGCTGCCCCAGCGAGATCCAGTGGCAGCGCGGCGCCAGCGATTCCACTTCCTTAGAGGCTTCCTCTTCGATGGCGATAACGGTCACATCGTGCCCCAGGCGCTGCGCGCTTTCGAGCGCCAGCAGCGGGAACCGCCCGTTTCCGGCAATGAGGCCGTACCGCATCACTTAATGACGCCGCGCTCGGAGGAGCGGATGAATTCGATGATCTCGTCCACTTCAGCCGTGGCGGGAACTTCCGCGCGTATGCGCTCAATGGCCTGCGAGGTATTGAGCTGCGAGCGCGTCAGAAGCCGGAACGCGGTTTCGAGCGCCTCCACCACGGCGGTCTCGAATCCGCGCCGCTCCAGGCCTACGTGGTTGGCGCCGTACACCTTGATTTCGCGCTGGCTCACGGTGTTGGAAAACGGCAGCACGTCCTGGGTTACCACGCTGTAGCCGCCAATGATGGCGTGCCGCCCCACGCGGCAGAACTGGTGCACGCCGGTGGAGGCGCCGATGATGGCCCAATCGCCCACCGTCACGTGGCCGCCCAGTGTCACGGCGTTGGCCAGCACGATGCGTTCGCCAATGTGGACGTCGTGGGCCACGTGGGTGTAGGCCATCACCAGGTTGTCGCTGCCGATCGAGGTGATGAGGCCGCCGCCCTGGGTGCCGCGATGAATGGTGACGAACTCGCGTATGCGGTTGCGGTCCCCGATGCGGGTCTCGGCGCGCTCGCCCTTGTACTTCAGATCCTGCGAGGCTACCCCGACGGTGCTGTAGGGGAAAAAGATGTTGTCCTCGCCGATCCAGGTGGGACCTTCCAGGTAGACGTGGGCCATCAGGCGGGTGCGCGGGCCGATCTCGACTTCCGCGCCCACAACACAATAGGGGCCGATTTCGGCGCTCTCGGCGATCCGCGCCTGCGGATCCACGATGGCGGTCGGATGAATGGGCATTGTCAGGACGACGCTTCCGCCGGCGGTTTTTCTTCCTTGTCGGCGAGCTTGCACATGACTTCCGCCTCGGCTACCACCTGGCCATCGACGGTGGCCACGCCCGCCATTTTGGCGACGCTGGCTTTGCGCTTGAGCACCTTCATCTCCATGCGCAGCGTGTCGCCCGGCACCACTGGTCTGCGGAACCGCGCATTTTCGATGGCCACCAGCAGGACCAGTTTCCGGTCGCGGTCCGCGACGGTCTTCAGCACCAGCACACCGGCGGTCTGCGCCATGGCTTCCACGATAAGCACCCCCGGCATCACCGGAAAGTCGGGAAAATGGCCCGTGAAAAACGGCTCGTTGTGAGTCACGTTCTTGATGCCGACGATGCGCTCCGCTTCAAGCTCCACGATGCGGTCCACCAGCAGAAAGGGGTAGCGGTGGGGCAAAATAGCCCGAATTTCGTTGATATCCAAAATCGCCATGGAAGCCGCTATTGTAACGCACAAGCGTAACGCACCGATTCCGGTACTGCGCTCTAAATGTGTGATGGAACGCGGCTTCATGGTGATCGACGTGGGTTACCGGGGTTCGGCGGGATACGGTCGAAATTGGCGGACCGCCGTCTACGAACACATGGGCGGCAAGGACCTGGACGACATCGTGGATGCCGCCCGCTACCTGGTATCGCAGTACGGGGTGGACCCCCGGAAGATCGGCCTGTACGGCGGCAGCTGCGGCGGATTCATCACCCTGATGGCCGTGTTTACGCAGCCGGACGTGTTCGCGGCCGGCGCCGCCCTGCGCCCGGTCTCGGACTAGGCGCTTTACAATCACGGCTACACCGCCGATATCCTGAACGTTCCGCAAACCGATCCGGAGGCCTACTGCAAGTCTTCACCCATCTATTTCGCGCAAGGTTTGAAGGGCGCGTTGCTGATCTGCCACGGTATGGTGGACACCAACGTCGAGTTCCAGGACACCGTGCGGCTGGTCCAGAAGCTCATCGAGCTGCGCAAGGAAAACTGGCAACTGGCGGTTTACCCGGCGGAGAACCACGGTTTCGTGGAACCAGCCAGTTGGGCCGACGAGTATAAGCGCATTCTGGCGCTATTCGAGAAAAACCTGAAATAGATTCAACTTGCGCTCGGGGTCGGAACATTTTAAGATAACTAAGTAGCGTTACTCCGATTTCAGTGGGGGAGTCCGCATGATTTACTCACGTTCGGCCGAATACGCGATTCGCGCGTTTGTCCACTTGGCGCAGATACCCGAGGGTAAGTACGCCATGGTGAAGAATATCGCTGAGCAGGAACAGATTCCGGCTCACTTTTTGGCGAAGATCTTGCAGCAGCTTGCTCGCAAAGGTCTCCTCCGATCCAGCAAGGGACCCACCGGCGGCTTCGCCCTGCGTGTGGACCCAGGCGAGGTCCGGTTGCTCGACATTGTCGAGGCCTTGGATGGTCTGGCGCCCTTCCAGCAGTGCGCCAGCGGCCTGGCCGAGTGCAACGACGATATGCCGTGCTCGATGCACGATAGCTGGGTTGCCCTCCGTTCGCGTATTATGGATTATTTAGGGCGGAATACCATTGCCGATCTGGTCAAAGCGCTGGAGTTGAAGAAGAAGTCTCTAGCGATTACCACCAAGCGCAAGGCCAGGCGCGTGGCTGCCGCAAAGCGGGCCTGAAGCCCGCTAAATCTAGGTGATCCGGAGGCAACATGGGACATTCAGTCCTTGTCCCCATGGTGGTCGAACAGACCTCCAGGGGGGAACGCGCGTACGATATCTATTCCCGGCTATTGAAGGAGAACATCATCTTTCTGGGCACCCCCATTGACGATCAGGTGGCCAACCTGATCATCGCCCAATTGCTCTTTCTGGAAGCCGAAGATCCGGAGAAGGATATCTCCATCTACATCAACTCTCCGGGAGGCTCCATCACCGCCGGCCTGGCCATCCTGGATACCATGGCGTTCATCCGCCCGGACATCGTCACCATCTGTGTGGGCCAGGCGGCTTCCATGGCCGCCGTGCTGCTCGCCAAGGGCGCCAAGGGAAAGCGCTTCAGCCTGCCCAATTCCCGCATCATGATTCACCAGCCCTCCATGCAGGGCCTGGCCGGGCAGGCGGCGGACATCGACATTTACGCCCGCGAAATCCTGCGCATGCGCGAGATTCTGAACGCCATGCTGGCCGAGGCCACCGGCCAGACGATCGAGCGCGTCGCCAAGGACGTGGATCGCGATTACATACTCGAGCCCGAACAGGCCGTCGAGTACGGCATGATCGACCGCGTGATCACCAGCCGCGACATGGCGCCGGTGCCCATTAAAGGCTAAGCGTGACGGCGCGGGCGATCAGCCCAACCCCACCAGCTTCCGGTACCGCTGGTAAGCCCGGTCCCACTCGCCGCTCGGGCGCGGCTCGACGGTGGTTAACGGGAACGAGCTCCGCACCACCGCGCGCACTTCATCCAGGCTTGCCAGCTCGCCGGCGCCCATGGCCTGCACCAGGATGTTGCCGATGGCCGTGGCTTCGCTTGGTCCGGCCACCACACGGCGCCCGGTGCAGTCGGCCACGAACTGGTTGAGCAGGGCGTTGCGCGAGCCGCCTCCCACAATGTGGATCACCTCGATCTTCCGCTGCCCCAGCGTTTCCAGGCTCTCCATCACGTAGCGGTACCGCACCGCCAGGCTCTCCAGGATGGTGCGCGCGAATTCGCCGTGGGTCTCGGGCGGCGCCTGGCCGGTCTGGCGGCAATAGTCCGCGATCTTGCGCGGCATCTCGCCCGGTTCCAGAAACGCATCGGGGTCGATGGTCGCCGCGAACGGCTTGGCTTCCGCGGCCATCCCGGCGAGCTGCTCATAGCTCGATTCCGCGCCTTCCTCCATCCACGCGCGCCGGCACTCCTGCAACAGCCAGAGGCCGGCAATGTTCTTCAGCAGCCGGATCTTGGCCGCCGCCCCCGCTTCGTTGGTGAAATTCAGCGCTAGCGATTCCGCGTTGATGACCGGCGCATCCAGCTCCAGCCCCATCAACGACCACGTCCCCGAGCTGACGTAGCACCAATTGTCGCCGCCTTCCGCCGGGACCGCCGCCACGGCCGCCGCCGTATCGTGGCCCGCGGTGGCGTAAACCGGCGCGTAGGGCGGTTCCAGCATCTTGCCCAGCAGCGTCCCCGGCGGAACAATCTCGCCCAGGATTTCTCCTGGCAGCCCCAGGCGTTTCAGCATTTCCATGGACCAGTTCATCGTGCGCGGGTCGAAGAACTGTGTGGTGCTGGCGATCGTGGTTTCCGATTTGGCCATGCCGGTAAGCCAGTAGTTGAACAGGTCGGGCATGTTGAGCAGCCGGCGCGCGGCCCCCAACGCCGGCGAGCCCGCCAGTTTCTGCGCGTACCACTGGTACAGCGTATTGAGCTGCATGAACTGGATGCCGGTATAGCCGAAAACCTGGTCGCGCGGCACGGTTTCAAACAGTTTCTCCATCATGCCGTTGGTGCGCGCATCGCGGTAGTGGCGGGGATTGTCGATCAGCATGCCGTCCGCGCCCAGCAGAGCGTAATCCACGCCCCAGGTGTCGATGCCGATGCCGTCTAGCGACAGCTTGCGCTCCCGCGCCGCCACCCCGATGCCATGCTGGATCTCGTGCCACAGCCGTAGCGTGTCCCAGTACAGCGCGCCCAGCACGCGCACCGGCGTATTCGGGAAGCGGTGCAGTTCCTCGACCGCCAGTTTGCCGCCGGAAAGGCTGCCCAGGAGAGCACGGCCGCTCTCGGCGCCCAGATCGAAGGCCAGATAATGACTCATGAAACTGTCAGTATAATCCGCCGCCCGGCTTCGGAATCAGGCCAGTTGGACCAATCGCGACCGGCGCAGCCGCCGGTCGCGCGTCACCAGCGGTGCGCTATGTACCAAACTGGTGGCGGCGATGATCTCGTCGGCGGGATCGCTCCGAAAATCCAGGGTGCGGATTTGCCTGCACACCGCCAGGTCCAACGGCCAGATATGGATGCTGGAAAGCGCTCGCGCAAAATCCGCAGAGTCTATGTCCAGATCGATCCGTCCCAACTGCGCCAGTTTGGCCAGTTCCCAAATCACGATGGCCGAGATGCCCCACTGATCGTTTGCGAGCACCTCGCGTTCCTTAATCGTGAGTTGCCCCGTCAGGGCATGGATCAGAATGTGGGTATCAAGATTTAGCATTGGGGCGCGAGTATTCCGCATCCCACCGCATGCCGGTGGACAGCAGATTGCCCTTGGTGTTCAGCTTCCCCTTCATGCTTCCAATCAGGGCAGCACAGCCGGAGCCTATCGGAATCACCTTGGCCACGGGCTTGCCGCGTTTCGTGATTACGATGCCCTCCGCGCTGAGGTCATCCAGCAAGCTCAGGCACTGTTCCTTGAATTTCGAAGCATTGATTTGCTGCATCGACTTCAGGATAGCTCATGGTCATCTGAAATGTCCACTTCACGCCCTCGTCAGCCCCAGCCCCGCCCCCTTCGGCAGCACCAGCTTCCCTTTCTCCACCAGCACGCCGTGGAACGGGTCGTTGGAGATGAGCAGGTTGCCGTCCAGATCGGCGTAATCCACCAGCGGCGAAAGGTGCGCCGCGGCAGTCACTGAGACGGAGCTCGACACCATGCAGCCCAGCATCGTTTTCATCCCCAGCTCCTTGGCGATCTGGATCATGCGCTCGGCCTCCAACATGCCGCCGCTCTTATCCAGTTTCACGTTCACGCCGTCGAACGCGTCCTTCAACTTGGGAATGTCGGAGGCCCGCTGGCAGGCTTCGTCGGCGATGATCGGCATGTGCACGCGGCTGCGGACCCAGCGCGTCTCTTCGATCATCTCCGCGGGCAGCGGCTGCTCGATGAACTCGACGCCCATCTTCTCCAGCCAGTTGATCTTGCGGACCGCCTCTTCCTTGTTCTTCCAGCCCTCATTGGCATCCACGCGCAGCGGCTTCTTGGTCACGCTGCGCACGGCTTCGATCGTCGGCTCGTCGGTGGCCAGGCCCACCTTCACTTTCAGGATGGGGAAATCGGCGGCTTCGCGGGTTTTCTGTTTGGTGATTTCGGGCGTGTCGATGCCGATCGAAAACGTGGTCAGCGGCGCGTCCTTGGGATCGAGTCCGAAATAGGTGTAGAGCGGGATGCCGAGCTTCTGTCCGACCCAGTCCATGAGCGCGATATCGATGGCCGCCTTGCCCGCCCATGCGCCCGGCACGCGCCGGAAAACCTCGGCCATCACCTTGGCAAACTGCATGGGGTTGGCGGAAACGAGCAGGGCGCGCACGGATTCCACCGCCTTGCGCGCGCCTTCCGCATCCTCGTGGTAGCGCACGATGGGAGCGCCTTCGCCGTGGCCCGTGATGCCGTCGCGCGCGTAAGCCACGTGCAGCGTGTCGCGGTACTGGCTCGAGGACATGGTGGTGGTCCAGGTGTGCTGCAAGTTCAGGCGTACGATTTTGGTTTCCAGGCTCGGGCCCGGCGGCGGGGTGCCCTGTGGGCCCAGCGCCGGCGCCACGGCCGCCGTCTTCAGGAAGTTTCTGCGGTTCATTTCACTCTCCGCACGGCCACCAGCAGCCGCGACCAGTGGGCGTCGTTCAGGTCGTCGATCCGCACCATGGGGGTCTGCCAGGTGGTGGCGCTGATGAACTTGCCGTCGCCCAAATATACGCCGGAGTGGGTGATCTTCTTCGCCGAGTCGCCGAAAAACAGCAAGTCGCCGGGCTTCAGATCGTTGCGCTCGACCGGCGTCGCACCGTTCCAGTCGGCCTGCGGCTGGGCGTCGCGCGGCATCAGCACGCCGCGGCGGCGGACCAGCATCTGCGTGAACCCCGAGCAATCGTAGCCGAAGCTCGAAGTTCCGCCCCACGTGTACGGCAGTCCCAGAAAGCGTTTGCTGAACTCGATCATCTCGGGGATGCCGAGCGGCTTCGCGTCAAAAGCGACGTCGCCGGCCTGCACCCAGCCCGAGCGGTCGTCGGGCAGCCGGACCTGGAGCCAGCGCGCCTGGCCGGGCGGCTCGGCCGCCACTTCGAGCCGGCTTTCGAACGGCACGGTGAGGAGCGGCGCGTGGGCCGTTACGCTTCGTTCGCGATAGATGTGCGCGAACAGGCTTTCGACCTCGGCCACGCGCCCGCCGGCAGCATAGGCCTTTCCCGGCAGCAGCGCCCGGAGCGGCGTCCAGCCGGTGTAATCGTCTGCCGTGCGTATGCGCGCCCAACCCTCCTGCCGCTCCACCAGCCCCACATTCGAGCCGTAGATGGCTTGCGAAACCACGTCGGCGTCTTCGCTCGGCTTCGAATACATGTTGACTACCGGCGAAAGCACCACCGCATTAGGCAAAGCTGCCGCGAACAGGGCCGCGATTGCAATTCCAGCCATGGGTCTTCTCTCAGCCTAACGCCGTTTGAAACCCTCCGCTAATCTGTAGTACAATCGATACTTACTCCAGTGGCTCCGACGCACTCCGTGTGTACCGGCTCCCAAACAGAGGTTTGCATGCACGCAATTATTGAAACCGGCGGAAAACAGTACCGGGTTGCTCCGGGTGACGTCATCCGCGTGGAAAAACTGGCCGGCGACGTCGGCTCCGAAATCGAGCTGCCCGTCAAGGCCGCTTTCCAGGATAGCGGTGAACTGGTCCCCGGCGGCGCCCTGAAGGCCACCATCGTCGGCAATGGCCGGGGCGACAAGGTTCTGGTGTTCAAGTTCAAGCGCAAGAAACAGTACAAGAGAACCATCGGGCACCGCCAGTCCTTCACCGAAGTGAAGGTCGGCGAGATTGTGGCGGAGGTGACGCATGGCGCATAAAAAAGGTTTAGGCAGTTCCAGGAACGGGCGCGATTCGCAGGCGCAGCGCCTCGGCGTGAAGGTCTTCGGCGGCCAACTGGTTCCCGGCGGCTCCATCATCGTGCGGCAGCGCGGCACCAAAATCAAGCCCGGCCTCAATGTCGGCTGGGGCAAGGACGATACGCTGTTCGCCAAGGTGACGGGCGTGGTCGAGTTCAAGGACCGCGGGCAGATGGGCAAGTTCGTCAGCATCACCGCCGTCGAGTAGCCCCGGAAACTCTTCTCACGAGGCCGCCGGTTTCGAAGGGAGCCGGCGGCTTTTCTATGTTCATCGACGAAGCGCGAATTCTGGTGAAGGCGGGCGATGGCGGCAACGGCTGCCTGGCCTTCCGCCGGGAAAAGTACGTCCCGCGCGGCGGGCCGAGCGGCGGCGATGGCGGCCGCGGCGGCGACGTAGTCCTGGTCTCGACCGAGCACCAGAACACCTTGCTCCAGTTCCGTTTCAATCCCGAGCACAAGGCCGAGCGCGGCCGTCACGGCGAGGGCAGCCAACGGACCGGCGCCGAGGGCCGCTCGCTCGACGTCCAGGTGCCCGTGGGCACCGTAGTCTACGACGAATCCACCGGCGAGCGCCTCTACGATTTCACCCAGCCCGGCGAACGCTTCACCGTGGCGCGCGGCGGCAAAGGCGGCAAGGGCAACGCGCGCTTCGCCACTTCTACCCACCAGGCGCCCACCGAGCACGAGCCCGGCCGCCCCGGCGAAGAGAAACGCCTGCGCCTCGAGCTGAAGCTTCTGGCCGACGTGGGCCTGGTGGGCTTCCCCAACGCCGGCAAGTCCACGCTCATTTCTCGCATCTCGGCCGCGCGGCCGAAGATTGCCGACTACCCATTCACCACCCTCGAACCGAACCTGGGGGTGGTGCAGTTCGACGACTTCCGCAGCTTCGTGGTGGCCGATATCCCCGGGCTTATAGAAGGCGCGCACCTTGGCCACGGCCTGGGCATCCAGTTCCTGCGCCATATCGAGCGCACGCGCCTGCTGGCGCACCTGGTGGACGTTTCGGATTCGAGCGGCCGCGACCCCGTGCACGACTTCGAAACCGTCATGCAAGAGTTGGCCAGTTTCAGCGACGACCTGGCGAAGAAACCCATGATCCTGGTAGCCACCAAGATGGACGCCGCGCAGGATCCCGGCCGCGTGGCGCGCTTGCGCAAGCTGGCGGCGGAGCGCGGCCTTCTCTGTTTCGAGATCTCGAGCGTCACCGGCCAAGGCATCGACGCGCTCAAATTCGCCATGGCCGAGCGTGTGCTGGCTCCCGTCCCATCGTCGTGATACCGTGGGCAGGAAGGCCTTGACCATGGATGCCTCTCCCTTACTGGCCCGCATCGCCCAACTGCTCGAGCAGCATGGCCTGGAAGCTGTCCTCATCGGCAATGCGGCCGCCGCCTTGCAGGGCGCGCCCGTCACCACCGTGGACGTCGATTTTCTTTTCCGAAAAACTCCCGCCAACTTGAAAAAGCTGAAGGCCATTGCTTCCGACCTCGGCGCCGTCATTCTGCGGCCGTACTACCCGGTGAGTGGCTTGTTTCGCATCGCGCGCGATGCCGATGGCCTGCAGCTCGATTTCATGACCGTGATCGACGGCATTCCCTCCTTCGAAGGTCTGCGCAAGCGCGCCACGCCAGTGCGGTTTGAAGATGCCCGCCTCTACGTCGCCAGCCTGGCTGATATCATCAGAAGCAAGAAGGCGGCCGGACGCGCCCGCGACCTAGCCGTGCTGCCGCTGCTGGAGAAGACCATTGAAGAAGACGAAACCGCGCGCCACCAGAAAAGCCGCCCTGGCAGCTCTCAAGAATGAGAGTGAGCTGGCGCTGCGCGACCAGATCCAACGGCTGCTGGCCCTGCCGCCGGAACGCCGCACCCATTTTCTGCGCAAACGGATTGGCTTGCGGATGTCGTGCGTCTGATTGTGTTACGTTTCTAAACGGTGAGGCTGCCCATGAAGCACACTCTGGTTTTGATCCTGCTTGCGCCAACCTTGTTTGGCGCCGCTGCCATCCGTCCGCAACAACTGCGCTCGGAGTATCGCGCCAACCCTCAAGGCATCGACGTCACCGACCCGCGGTTAAGCTGGGTCCTGACGGCCACCGATCCCAAAGCGCGCGGTCTGCGCCAGACCGCCTACCGCGTTAACGTCGCCTCCACCGAACGCGCCCTCCGCGCCAACACCGGCGACCTCTGGGACACCGGCAAGGTGGCATCCGACCAATCCGCCCACGTGGTCTATCGTGGCAAGCCTCTCACTTCCGGCGCCGCCGCCTTCTGGAAAGTGCAAGTCTGGGATCAGAACGGCCACTCGAGCGGTTGGAGCGCGCCCGCCGAGTGGTCCATGGGCCTTCTCCATCCCCAAGACTGGCAAGCCCAATGGATCGGCCGCGACGAACCCGTCACTACCACCGACCACCGCCTGGCCGCGCGCCTGCTCCGCAAGGAATTCCAGGTGGAGAAAAAGGTCCGCCGTGCCACCGTCTACTACTCCGGTCTGGGCCTGTCCGAGTTGTATCTGAACGGCGCCAAAGTGGGCGACCACGTCCTTTCGCCCGGTCTTACCGATTACGACAAGCACGTTCTCTACGTCACCTTCGACGTCACCAAACAGCTTGCCGCCGGCCGCAACGCCATCGGCCTGATGCTTGGCAACGGCCGCTATCACGCCCCGCGCCTCCAGGCCAACACCCGCAATTTCGGCGACCCCAAGGCCATCCTTCGCCTGGATATCGAGTACCAGGACGGCAGCCGCGCCAGCGTGGTCTCCGACGAAGCCTGGAAGCTCTCCACCGCCGGCCCCATCCGCGCCAACAACGAGTACGACGGCGAAGAGTACGATGCGCGCATGGAGCTGCCCGACTGGAGCCGCGCGGGCTTCGACGATTCCCAGTGGGAACCGGCGCACATCGTCACGGCGCCCGCGGGCGTGCTCTCCGCGCAGATGGCCGAGCCGCTGCGCGTCACCGAAACCCTCCAGCCCGTCAGCGTCAAGATGCTCAAACCGGGCGTCTACATCTTCGATATGGGCCAGAACATGGTGGGCTGGTGCCGTTTGCGAGTATCCGGCCCCAAGGGCGTGCAAGTCACCCTGCGGCACGCCGAAACGCTCAACCCCGACGGCTCGCTCTACACCGCCAACCTGCGCACCGCGCGCGCCACCGATCTCTACACGCTCAAGGGCGAAGGCACGGAAGTCTGGGAGCCGCGCTTCACCTACCACGGCTTCCGCTACGTCGAAATGACCGGCTTCCCCGGCGAACCGACTGCCTCAGCGCTCGAAGGCCGCGTGGTCCATGACGACATGGAAAAGTCGGCCGACTTCACCAGCTCCAACGCCCTGCTAAACCAGATCCACCACAACATGTTCTGGGGCATCCGCGGCAATTATCGCAGCATCCCCACCGATTGCCCGCAGCGCGACGAGCGCCAGGGCTGGCTCGGCGACCGCTCCCAGGTGAGCCGCAGCGAGGCCTACATGTTCGACGTGGCCGCCTTTTACACAAAGTGGATGACCGACCTCGCCGACTCGCAAAAGCCCGACGGCAGCATCCCCGTTGTCTCGCCCAACTACTGGCCGAATTATTATGACGACCTGACCTGGCCCGGCACTTTCATCTTCGTTCACGGCATGTTGTACGACGAGTACGGCGACAAGCGCGCCATGGAACGCAACTACCCGGCCATGAAGAAGTGGATCGACCACGAGGCCACCTTCCTCCAGGACAGCCTGATGCCCAAAGATCAATACGGCGATTGGTGCGTCCCGCCGGAGGACCCCAAGCTGATCCATTCGCTGGACCCCGCCCGCATCACCGACCACACGCTGCTGGGATCGTCGTACTACTACCAACTGCTGCGCACCATGGCCCGTTACGCGCGCCTGCTGGACAAACCGGCCGATGCCGCCGATTTCGACGCGCGCGCCGATCAGGTGAACGCCGCCTTTCAGAAGCGCTTTTTCAAGCCCGCCGGCAGCATCTACGACAACGGCACGCAGACCTCCAGCATCCTGCCGCTCTACTTCGGCATGGTGCCGCCGGATAGCCGCGCGGCGGTGTTCGAAACCCTCACCCGCAACATCGAGCAAACCAGCAACGGCCATGTCGGCACCGGCCTGGTGGGCGCGCAATGGCTGATGCGCACGCTCACCGACAACGGCCGCGCCGATCTCGCCTACCGGATCGCCATCCAGAAGACCTATCCCGGTTGGGGCTACATGGCCGAGAAAGGCGCCACGACAATCTGGGAGCTATGGAACGGCGACACCGCCGACCCCGCCATGAATTCCGGCAACCACGTGATGCAGATCGGCGACCTGGCCGTCTGGATGTACGAGTACCTGGCCGGCATCCGTTCCTATTCCACGCGGCCCGGTTTCCAGCGCGCGGTGATCCACCCGATCCCGGCCGGCGACCTGACCTTCGTGAAGGCGTCGCACAAATCCATGTACGGGACCATTGCGACTTCATGGAGCCGCGACGCCGGCCACTTCACGCTCGAAGTGACGATCCCGCCCAACACCACCGCCCTGGTGACGCTGCCCGCGCAAGACCCCGCCACGGTGACCGAATCCGGCCGCCCCGCCAGCACCGCCCGCGGGGTGAAGTTCCTGCGCATCGAACCCGGCGGCGCCACCTACGAAGTGGCCTCCGGCACTTACACCTTCCGCTCGACCCCGATCACAACTATTTTGCCGCCGCCATCTCCCTGATTCCAAAGCCTCGGCCCCTCCCGGCGGCCCGGAAAGTTAACCCCGGCCAGCTACTCTGGGGTGTGGAACGCCTATTGAAAACCGATCGGGTTTGCGCCATTGCGGCGGCTGCGGCGCACGGCCTGAATAATGAACTGACCGTCATTCTCAACAGCGTCTCGAATTCCATTCCGACGCTTGAGCCGGGACATCCGGCGCGACCCGATCTTCTAGACTTGCACCTCGCGGTTCTGCGCTGTTCGCGGATCGCGGCGGGCCTGCTGGAGTTCAGCGCCACCAACGGCGGCCGGGCGGCGTCCGCGCCCTTCGATCACCTGGTCAGAGTGTTGTGAAAACCGCTACGGTGTAGCGGAAATCCCCCGCTAACCCATTGATTCTGCATACGGAGACCGCTACGGCGTAGCGGTTTTTCATTTATGGAAGAGAACCAGACCGAAGATATGTTCGATTTGGGGGCGTGGTTAGGCCGCAAGCAGGCCTTCACCCTGATGGCGGGCCGCTGTTCGGCGGCCGGTGTCGTTGCTCTGAAGGGCACATCAGGGGAGCGCTTGATGCTGAAGGAGCCAACTGGCGCCGGCCTTTAACCAAAGATGGGTTCGTGACGCTGGCCGAAGACAGCGCCACGAACCGTCTCAACTTCTGCTAAAGTCTAATACCGGGTACGCCGATATGGAACACATGGAGAATACGGGCTTACCGTTGGAATACCAACGGGACTACGGGACAGCCCGCCGGAATCTGAACCTCGCGGATCTCATGGATGATACCGGAGGTGAGGGCAAAGCCCGCATCTTTGGTCTGCGCTTCCAAGAACAAACCAGCAATAGCCGATTCGTCGAGGCGTGTACGTTCTTTGATAATGGAGCCAATGCGCTTTTGGTCGGCCTTGATACTACCCAGTCGTTCGAGTAGGGTTTTCTCGTCGAACTGCTGACCGGCCAGGGCCGGGAACGCTACGCCATGGAACATGAACGTGGAATGGGGGCAGGCATACCTGGTCTCGCCGGCCAGGAATACCGTGTTCCCAATGGAGTCCATGTTCCCAACGTTATGCGTAGTGAGGTGGATCGGAAGTCCCCGGAGGGTATTGTACAGATTTAACCCGCACATCACCATGCCCCCTGGACTGGACATGAGAAGGTGCACGTCGCGGACTCCCTGGTTGACGATGTTCGAAACAGCCGCTATCAGCGTTTCGGTCGTGTTGACGTTGATCTCCGCAGAGAACGATAGATACACAGTCTGAGGAGTAGGCTGCGGCGCCGCTGTCGGTGGGCGCCCCGGCTGATGAAGAATGATTGGAGTCATGAAACCCCATCTCCTTTCTCGTGTGGCCGCTTGGGTTCGACCACGGATCGGGTTGACTTCCCATGGGGCTTGACAGATGCGATACACTATACTGCTGAGCGCCATGGTGCGGTAGACAGGATTTGCACCTGCACGGGCTATGCTTGGAGGCTCGCCCCGTGGAACCCAAATCCACTGCGTCTGCTGTTCCGCCACTACCGCTCGGTTGCTGGAGTTGGGGCCGGTCGCAAGCCCGGACCCCAACCATGTGTTTTAGGGTTCAAGCGTCAAGGCGGTTCTATAAGGCTTCACCTCCTTTCGGCTGGGGCGCGGCGGGTGTTGGCACACCTGCCGCACTTTTCCTGGGATAAAGCTTCTTCAGCTTCGTGGCCTTGATGTACTCGGTGGCGCTGCGACCAGTCTCTGTGATCTGCCACTTTCCGTCCGCTACGTCCACCTCAGACCGCTCGCCCTTCATGGTGCTGAGAACACTGCTCACGTTGTTATTGAAGTCCTTGGCATTGGATCTAATACCGCCAGCCTGGAGCGCCGCCGCGATATCCGGCGCTGACATCGGTTCTTCAGCCTCGTACAAAAGGAGGAGGATGCCCCATCGAACGCTGACGGAGGCGAATCTTTGGGAGTCTGGCAGAGTGCGCTGAATGCTGCGGCCTGCCTGGAGAGGGGGGGATTGTCCAGAGAGCCTCCAGAGTCCGACTATCGTCGAATCAAGCTCTCGAAGTTCGCGCTGAAACTCGGCGATTTTCCTGGCCAGTTCTTCGCGCTGAGTTTCGGCGGTTCGTAATACCCAGTCAAAATGAGACTTCGCGTCTTCCATGGTCAAAAAAACCTCTTCACAAACATGGAAACGCTGTGGTACTATAAAAGCACGACAGCGTCGGCACTAGATAGGCTGACTGCCCTCGCACCTCTCAGCGCCATATACTCAGCGCTTCCAAGATCGTCGCTTCCTCAAGGTTTTACCCGAGGATTTCTAACCGGCGGCTTGTCGGAATCGGGCCTCACCGTTCCACGGGCCGCCGGGAACCATGAAAGTTAACATTAGCACACTCGGGGCCGGAGTGCAATTAAAAGCATTATTCCTAATCAACGAAAAACATTGCTCCCACTCGGCTACTAGGCGTTGTGGCTTCTAAAACTAGAAGCCCAATCCGTACCCCCTGGAAACATTTGGTGACCGCCGGGCCGACGGGTTCCGGTACACACGCGCTAACCTAGAATCGTGCGCATCCTCGGCATCGAATCCTCCTGCGACGAAACCGCGGCGGCCGTGGTGGAAGACGCCGAAACCGTCCTTTCTTCCGTTGTAGCTTCGCAGATGTCCACCCACGGCAAGTACGGCGGCGTGGTCCCGGAGCTGGCCTCGCGCGAGCACCTGCGCGCCATCGTGCCGGTGGTGCGCGAAGCTCTCGAACGCTCTGGCACCAGGCTCGAAGACCTCGCCGCCATCGCCGCCACCGTGGGACCGGGCCTGGTGGGCTCGCTGCTGGTGGGCCTCACTTACGCCAAATCGTTGAGCTTCGCCAGCGGCGTGCCGCTCATCGCCGTCAACCACATCGAGGGCCACATTCATGCGGTCGTCCTGGAAGCCAGGCGCGCCGGAACGCTCGTCGAATTCCCCGCCGTGGCGCTGGTGGTGAGCGGCGGGCACACCCACCTGTTCGAAGTCCGCGAGGGATTTGAGTACCGCCTGCTAGGCAAGACGCGCGACGACGCTGCGGGCGAGGCTTTCGACAAAGTGGCCAAGCTCCTGGGCTACAGCTACCCCGGCGGCCCGGTCGTCGACCAGCTTTCGCCGCTAGGCGACCCCGCGGCCGTGCGCTTCACCTTCGCCAAAATGAAAGGCAACGCGCTCGATTTCAGCTTCAGCGGCCTCAAGACTGCGGTCCTGCGCTGGGTGGAATCGCACGACATGCAAGCCGAAATCGCCGCCCGCCGCGCCCTGCTGCGCGAAAATCCGCGCCCCACTCCCGAGCAATGGCTGGCCGCCACCCCGCAGCGCACGCTGGATCTGCTGGCCTCCTTCCAGCGCGCGGTGATCGCGGAGTTGCTGACGCGCGCCGCCGCCGCCGCCGAAAGCATCGCGGCGCGCTCGCTCATCGTCTCCGGCGGTGTGGCCTGCAACTCGGGCCTGCGCGCCGCAGCCCAGGCGGCCGCCCTGCCCTACCCGGTTTATTTCCCTTCCGTCGGCCTTTCCACCGACAACGCCGCCATGATCGCCGCCGCCGCCTTTCCCAAGCTGGCGCGCGGCGATTTCGCGTCGCTCGACGTTGCCGCGCAAGCCAGCCTCACGCTGGCGTGAGTCTCACAATGCCGCCAGCAGCTTAGCGATCAGCGCCGTGCGGTCTGCCATACGGTCGATGAGAATGCTCTCATGGGCCGCGTGCCCGCCTTCTCCCACGCCGCCTAGGCCATCGAGGGTGGGCACTCCCAGCGCCGCCGTGAAATTGCCGTCCGAGCCGCCGCCCGTCTGCGATTCCTCAAGCTCGACGCCCAACTCGCGCGCCAGTTTCTGCGCCATGCGGCACAGCCGCGCAATCCCGGCGGAGCGCTCCATCGGCGGCCGGTTCAAACCGCCGCTGACTTCGATGGTGCACCGCGGGTCATGCGCCTTCAACGTGCGGAATCTCTTTTCCAGACCCGCCGCATCCTTCAGACGCCGGACCCGGATATCGATCTCCGCTCGGGCTTCGGCAGCCACCACATTGGAGCGCGTGCCCCCCGCAATCACCCCCGGATTGACGGTGATGCCGCGCGCCACTTCGGTGAACCCGGCGATGCGCTCGATCTGCCGCGCCAGTTCCACCACCGCGCTGGCGCCCGCCTGAAAGTCCACGCCCGCGTGCGAGGCCTTTCCGCGCACTCGAACGGTGAAAACGCCCACGCCCTTGCGCGCGGTCTTGAGCTTGCCCTCCATCCCCGTCCCCGGCTCCAGAACCAGCACCGTCTGGCTGCGCGCGGCGTTCTTCTCGGTGAGCGCGCGCGAGGATTGGCTTCCCACTTCTTCATCGGAATTCAATTGCAGCAGCACCTTGGAGCCAACCGGGATTTCCATCTCGCGCAAGGCGCGCACCGCGAAAATGAAAAACGCGATGCCGGATTTCATATCCAGCACGCCCGGCCCCCACAGCCGGCCATCGGCCTGCCGGAACGGCATGCTCCGCAGCGTGCCGATGGGCCACACCGTATCCGTATGGCCGAGGGCCATCACCCGCCCGCTCTTCTTCCGGCCCGGCAACTCCACCTCGCACACCAGGTGCCTGCCAAACCCGCCGCCTGGGAACGTCTTCACTTTGCCGAACGGCGTCACCGCATCGGAGACCAGATCGACAAACTGGTTGACCGCCGAGGGGTCGTCGCTGGGAGACTCGCACTCCACGAATTGGCGAATCAGCGCCGCCATTTCCGATTGCCGCGCGCGGGCATAAGAGAGTAAGGAATCCACGGCTGTTAGGATAGCGTATGATAACTGTCACCAACTCAGGAGGTCCCCATGCTCACCAGAAGGGCTTTTGCCGCGCATATCGGTCTTGGAGCCGCGGCCGTTCGCATGTTGCCGGAGATGGCCTACGCGCAGCGCGAAGCCGTCGGGGCCCGCGATCTTCCCCAGGGCGTGGTGTGGCTGAATGCCAACGAGAATCCCGCCGGTCCGCCGCCGGCGTCGCTGGCCGCCATGCGGGAAACGCTGCCCACATCCGGGCGGTATCACTTCCAGGAATTCGGCGATATCTACGCCGCGGTGGCGAAGAGCGAAGATCTTGAGCCGGGCCAGACCATTGTCGGCGCCGGCTCCAGCGAAGTGCTTCATTTTGCCGTCGACGCGTTCACTTCCCCAACCCGCCCGCTGATCACCATGAACGCGACCTTTGAAGGCCCCCTGGAAGTGGCGCGCGGTCTCGGCCGGCCGGTGGTCCTCACCAGGCTGCTGCCCGATTACAGCGCCGACGTTCACGCGCTGGCGGAAGAGGCCGGCAAAGCGCATGGCGGCCTGATCTACCTCTGCAACCCCAACAACCCCACCTCCGCCATCACCACGCGCAAGGACCTCGAATGGCTGGTGGGCAACCTGCCCGCCGACACCATCCTGCTGGTGGACGAAGCCTACATCCACTTCGGCGAGAGCCCCGACTTGGTGAGCGCGCTGCCCTACGTGCGCCAGGGCAAGGACGTGATTGTGACGCGGACCTTCTCCAAGATGTACGGAATGGCCGGCCTGCGCGTGGGCTTCGGTGCCGCCAGACCGGACCTGATCCGGCGCATGACGCCCTTGCGCATGGGCGTCATCTCGATTGTGAGCGCGCGTGCCGTGCTGGCCGCGCTGGCCGATCGCCAGAACATTCTGCCTCAGCGGCGCGCCTCGCTCGCCAAGACGCGGCGGGAGTTGTGCGACTGGCTCCGCGAGCGCAAGCTGGGCTTCATCGAGCCGCACGGCAACTTCATCATGATCGACGTGGGCCGCAACGCGCGCGAGTTCGCCGGCGCCATGCCGCTCCTGGGAGTCGTCCCCGGCCGCCCCTTCCCGCCGCTCGACAACCTGCTGCGCGTGACCATCGGCACCGACGCCGAGATGGTCAAATTCCGCGACGTGTTCTGGAAGGTTTACAAAGGCTAATCGCGCTTCGACTCCGCCACGGCTTTGTCCAGCAGGTCCTCGACCCCCAGTCGCGCGGCCCATGTGCGCAGGTAAGTCGCGTCGAGGTCGGGGGCCACGGCGAGGATCCCTGCGATGTCGCTCCACTGCCGCTCGGAAACCTCGCCGCCCGTGCGGTACCACTGCAACTTCGCTAGCAGAATGTCTTCTGCGGTGGCCACCGGACACGGGATTCCTCGAGTGCCCAGCGGAATAACCGTGGCCCGTTCCAACTGTGCTTCATGGAATTCTTCCGTCGCCGGAAAGACGTCGACTTTCTGCGCGGAACGGATGTGAATCACATTAAAGGAGCGGCCCTCCCGAATGGCCCGCCGAATCATTTCGGAATCGGCATACCACTCCGGGCCAAGCGCCTCGGCCAGAGTGTCCGCCTGCGCCGCCTTGATTGCCGCAACCAGGTCTACATCCAGGGTGGACCGCCAGATGCCGCGCGTGGACGAAGCGACGGAGCCGCCAACCACGTAACGGATCCCGAGCCGTTCGAGCGCGGCCTTGATCAGGCTAAGAGATTCGGTGAGCGGATCCATCGTCGGGGAGCTCGTCGCCATAGACTCTGCAAAACAGTTTGGCGCCCAGGCGGCGCCGGGCGCTCCGCAGGAAAATCTCACGCTCACTCGCCTGCGGATAGGCCTGGCGAAGACCCGATTCGCCGGCGAGGCGAATCATTTCCGAGTGTTCCAGCGTGCGCCGCAGTTTCTCCTCGGGCGGCATTTTGCGCAGAAGGTCGATCAGGACTTGCCACGCTTCCGGCGATGTGTCGGCGGGGCGCATGGCTACATGATCGCCGTCGGCGGCGCCGGCTCGTCCGGGCTGCCCGCGTTCCTGAGCGGTACCTGGATCATGTAGATCGCCAGCAGCGCCAGTACCGCGAAGCCCAGCAGCACGGGCGGCGGTTGCTTCTCGAAAAACTGGTACAGCTTGATGTCCCTCAGGACGAATAATGCAATGAGCAGGCCGGTGAGCGCTTCCCCGGCGATCAGGCCCGAGGCCGTCAGCACACCGGCGTTCTCCACGCGCGCCTTCTGAGCGTCGTTGAAGCCGCGGCGGTCGCGGAGCTTGTCGGTGGCCCAGCGGACTACGCCTCCGATGAAGATGGCGAACGTAGTTTCGAGTGGCAGGTACATCCCCACCGCGAACAGCATGGGGCTGCGCACCTGCAACATGATCAGGGCAAAGCCCATGAAGATGCCGACCACCACCAGGGGCCAAGGCATGTTGCCGCCCACGATGCCTTGCGCCAGCGCGGCCATCAGGCCCGCTTGCGGCGCCGACAACTTGGGGTCGCCGAAACCGACGCCGCCGCCCTTGATGTTGGCCAGGTGCAGCCAGAGCAGCGGGAAATAGAGCACCGCGCTGGCCACCAGAACCCCCAGAATGTCGCCGATCTGCATGTACCTGGGCGTGCCGCCGAGGATGTGGCCCACCTTCAGGTCCTGGAGCATTTCGCCCGCCACCGCGGAGGAGACGCAGACCACCGCCGCCACCCCCAGCACGGCGGCCACGCCCGACATGCCCGACACGCCGATGGAAACCATCAGCAACGCGGCTACGATCAGGGTCGATAGCGTCAGCCCCGATACCGGGTTGTTGGACGAGCCGATCATTCCCACCAGGTTGCCCGACACGGCGGCGAAGAAGAATCCCAGGATGATCATCACTACCGCCGCCACAATGGCCCCGGAGAGCGTGCCGGCGAAATAGAAGTACAGCGCGATCATGCACAGGAACGTCACGCCCAATCCCGCGAATACTACCTTGGCGTTGAGATCGCGCTGGGTGCGCAGCGTGGATTCGGCCTGCGAACCCGATTTCTTGAGGTCGGAAATGGCCTTCTTCATGCCGATGGCCAGGCTGGCGCGCATGCGAAACAACGTATAACATGCGCCTACGAACATGCCGCCCACGGCGATGGGCCGCACGATGAACTTCCACACCGCCGTGCTCAATCCGCCCCAGGCTTCTTCGGTCGCCCCCGGCGGCAGCATGGTCTGCAATTGCGGGCCGAGGAAATAGATCAGCAGCGGAACCATCAGGCCCCACGCCACCACGCCGCCGGAAAAATTGAGCGCGGCGAGTTTCGGGCCGATGATGTATCCCACGCCCAGGTACGCCGGGCTCACGGCCGGAGCCGAGACCATGCTGATGCCGCCCGCGCTCACCGCCGGTGCGTCCGCGGCGGCGCCGAGTTTCACTTTGGTGAGGCCCAGGGTGCCGATCCGGACCATGAAATCGCGACTCTGGTCGTAGAGCTTCATGGCCCCCAGAAAATAGAGGACCGCGCCGAACCCCATAGCCTGGAACAGCAGCGCCGCGGCCTTGCTGCCCTGTTGGCCGGCTTTGTGGATCTCCGAGGCGGCCACCGATTCGGGAAACGGCAGGTCCGGATCTTCCACCATCACGCGGCGCAGCAGGGTCACGAACAGGATTCCGAGGATGCCGCCCACCACCATCAGCAGGCTCGATTTCCAGTAGGCCTCCCTGGTATCGAAGGATTTCCACGCGCCCGAGAGCACGAACGCCGGGATGGTGAAGACGGCGCCCGCGGCCACCGATTCGCCGATCGAACCCACGGTTCGCGCGATGTTCTCTTCCAGCAGCGAACCCCCCATCAGCCGCAGCAGCGCCATGCCGATCACCGCCGCCGGGTAGGTGGCGGCAATCGTCATGCCCGCCTTCAATCCCAGGTACGCATTGGCGGCGCCCAGGACAGCCGTCATCACCAGCCCCAGCAAGACCGCGCGAAAGGTGAACTCGCGCATATCGGTTTTATCCGGCACGTAGGACCGGAATTTCTTATCCGCTTCGGGAGGCGTCATTGTAATCTCGCCCTCACTTTATCACTCAGCGCTTTGCCGTCCACCGTTTTGCCCTTCAGACGGGCTTGCGCGGCCTTCATGGCCACGCCCATCTGCTTGAGCGAAGTCGCGCCGGTCTCGGCCAGGGCTTCGGCGACGGCGGCCTCGATCTCCTGCTCCGTCGCAGCGGCGGGCAGGTAGCTTTCGATCAGCGCGCGCTCGGCCTCTTCCTTTTCAGCCTGCTCCACGCGGCCGGCCTTGCGGAACGCCTCGGCGGCGTCGATGCGCTGCTTGACCAGCATTTTGAGCACCTGCATCTCGGCCGCTTCGTCGAGCGGCTTGGGCGAATCCACCTTCTGTTTCATAAGCGCGGCCTTGATCATGCGAAGCGCGCTGAGCCGCGCCTCGTCCCGGCTTTTCATGGCCGCCACCATGGCTTGCGCCACCTGGTCGATTAAGGGCATGATGTCTGATATTCTAGAAGACTAACCAGTACAATGTACATTCGGAAACAACGTTTATTAACCCCGGGACCGACGCCTCTCTATCCGCCGGCCCTCCACGCCATGATGGCGTCCGACATTCATCACCGCACCGAGGACTTCCGCAAGGCCTATCGCTCGTGCCTGGCGGATCTCAAGGAGGTGATGGGGACCTCCCACGACCTCCTAATGTTTGCCGCCTCGGGCACCGGCGCCATGGATGCCGCCGTCTCCAACCTCTTCTCCAAGGGCGACAAGGTGATTGTCTGCTCCGCCGGAAAATTCGGCGAGCGCTGGGCCGAGATCGCCAAGGCTTACGGGCTCGACGCCAACGTCCTGACCGCACCCTACGGCGAGGTGGTCACTCCGCAACGGGTGGAAGCCGCGCTGGCCCAGGAACCTGCCACCAAGGGCGTTTTTGTGCAGGCTTCGGAAACCTCGACCGGCGCCATGCACGACGTGGAAGCCATGGGCCGCGCCATTTCCAAGACCGGCGCGATTTTCGTGGTGGATTGCATCACCGGCTTCGGCACCATGCCGATCGACATCGACGGCTGGGGACTGGACGTGGCCATCGGCGGCTCGCAGAAGGCCTTCATGATTCCGCCGGGGCTGGCCTTTATGGCCGTCAGCCCGAAAGCTTGGAAACTCGCCGAGACCGCTACCTTGCCGCACTACTACTTCAACTTGAAGAAGGAAAAGAAGAGCGGCGACGCCGGCGAATCGAGCTGGACTCCTTCCACTTCCCTGATTCTGGCGCTGGCCGAGTCGCTGCGCTACGTGAAGCAGATCGGCATGCCGCACCTCATCGAGAACGCCCAGTTGCTGGCTCGGGCCACCCGCGCCGCCGTACAAGCGCTGGGTCTGGAACTGTTCGCGGCGGGTTCGCCGGGCTCCTCGGTGACCGCCGTGAAGGCCCCGGCCGGCATGGATTCCGGCATCATCGTCAAGGAATTTCGCAACCGCTTCGGAGCCATCATTGCCAATGGCCAGGGCGTCATGAAGGGCCAGATTTTCCGCATCGCCCACCTGGGCTATTTCGATTTCGCGGACCTGTTTGGCGTGGTCGCCGGGTTGGAAATCATTCTCAACGCCAACGGGTATTCCGTAGAGTATGGAACCGGCGTGGCCGCCGTCGAAGAGATTTACGCGCACGCTGCCGTCGAACCTCAAACCGTAAAGGCTTAACCGAACTATCATGAATATTCTAATTGCCGAGCCTCTCGCTCCGGCCGGGATCGAGTTATTTCAATCCCAGCCCGGCTGGAACACCATCGTTTCCAATCCCAAAGAATATGCCCAGTACCTGCCGCAAGCCGACGCGCTGCTGGTGCGCAGCGCCGTGCAAGTGAACGCTGCGGTGCTGGAAAAGGCGCCCAAGCTGCGCGTCATCGGGCGCGCCGGCGTGGGCGTAGATAACGTCGATCTGGAAGCCGCCACCGAAGCTGGCGTGCTGGTGATGAACACGCCCGGCGGCAACGCCGTCTCCGTGGCCGAGCACACCCTGGCGCTGATGCTCGCCATGGCGCGCCGTATCCCGCAGGCCAGCGCCTCCACGCGCGCCGGCAAGTGGGAAAAGAAAAAGCTCATGGGCAACGAACTGCGCGGCAAGACGCTGGGCATCATCGGTCTCGGCAGTATCGGCCGCGAGGTGGTCAAGCGGGCGCGCGCTTTCGAGATGCGCATCGTGGCGCACGATCCCTACGTGACCTCCAAGCTGGCGCAGGACCTGAGCGTCGAGCTGGTGAGCTTGCCGGCCCTTTACGGCGCCAGCGACTACATCTCACTGCACGTGGCCACTACGCCCGAAACCCTGGGGATCCTTTCGCACGAGGCCTTTGGCCTGATGAAGCCGGGCGTGCGCATCGTCAACTGCGCGCGCGGCGAGCTGGTGGACGAGGCGGCGCTCCAGGAAGCCGTTCAATCCGGCAAGGTTGGCGGTGTGGCGCTGGACGTGTTTTCCCACGAGCCGCCGCCCGCCGGATTCCCGCTGTTCGCCTCCGACGCCGTGCTCGCCACGCCGCACATCGGCGGGTCCACCGAGGAGGCGCAGGAGATCGTGGGGGTTCGCATTGCCGAGCAGGTGGTGGAATACCTGAAGAACGGTGTGGCCATCAACGCCGTCAACATGCCCTCCCTTTCGCCGGAGCAGTACCGCGCCCTGGGTCCCTACATCACGCTGGCCGAGCGGCTCGGCGCTTTCGCCTCGTACATCGCCACGGGCAACCCGCGCACCGTGCGGCTGGTGTATTTCGGCAGGATCGCCGCCAGCAACACCAGCCTGTTGCGCAACGCCGGACTGGCCGGCGTGCTGAGCCGCTCCACCACGCGGAAGGCCAACCTGGTCAACTCCTTGCAAATGGCCGAGCACCGCGGCTGGAACGTCGCGGAGACCCACGAGAAGCGCTCCGTGCACACCGATTCCATCCGCCTCGAGGTGGAGACCGACTCGGGCGTCACCGTTGTGGAAGGCGTTGTCCTCCTGGATAAGCCGCGCCTGATTCAGGTGGACGGGATCTACTGCGAAATCACGCTTTCCGGTTTTCTGATCTTCATGAAGAACCAGGACGTGCCCGGCGTGATCGGCCACGTGGGAACGGTTTTGGGCCGCAATAAGATCAACATCGCGAACTTCTCGCTGGGCCGGCGGGACGCCCCGGCGGCCCCAGGCGAACCGCTGGAGGCGGTAGCGCTGGTTTCGACCGACGAGCTGGTGCCCGAATCGGTGCTGGCGCAATTGCGCGACAACCCGGCCGTGAAGTTCGCGCGCTCAGTGGAGTTCCGGGGGTAGGGGTCAGACACGCCCGGCCTGGGGCTGGTTCCGAAGCACACCATTTCGGAGCTTCGCCAACGTATCGAAATGCCGCTTGCTGACGCGCGGGGCTCCGATCCGAGCCGCGACCGTCAGGGAGCGTAGTTGCGAGGTACGTGAGTGTATTTGTGTGCTCAATTCGGCACTTGTGGAAGCGTACTTAGCATCCTTTGACGTGCCAGAAAAGCATCGTGTTCTCACGCGTTAGCGGCTTTCTTGGGAAACAGAATAACCGGGGCTGCTCTCATTGGCTGGCGACCTGCATCTTGGAGCTTTTGGTTAAGGGCCTCGCGCCGTTGAACTGCCATCTGCGGAGCGACGAAGTAGAAATCAAACAACCCTTCCAGTACTTCAATCGTCCAGGCAGCCTCGCCCGGCTCTGCGTCCACTATGCTCCCGGTACTCTCGCTCTTCCCGGGATGCGCGGCGAAGTTCCCAACTACCCTAACAGCGTGGAGGTCCGCGGCCAGGTACGAGGGCAGCTCACTCAACCGCAACGCGGATTCAATCTGCTGGTCCAGAAATTTCTCCTTGATGCCCAAGTACTCCTGGATCAGACGTTGAAGACAACGCCGGCTGAGCATGGCGCTGGCGTTCGGGCTGACATCGAGCACCTTTCGCGCTTCATCAAAATCCGCGAGCAAGGATGAAGGAACATATTTCGAAAAGTCTGTCCGCCCTCGATCAGGAGGATAGACCCGCGTCCAATCCGGCACGCCGGCGTAAACAATGTACTGGCCGCACTCTGGGCAGACACACGCTGAGACCTCTGCAATCTCGTGTCCGTCAGCCCATACGATTGCGGGGTCACTATTATCCACAAAACGAACCTTGCACTTTGGGCATTCCTCAGACATAAGCGACGCCTCACCTGCTCCAGTCGATCTTCCGACCTCTAGATCAGATCTGCCGAGCTTCAGCCTCAATCACAGCGTAGCTCTGTTCCTTGTTTCGCGCCACGTGAGCGAGAGGGCGATGTCCGCTAGTCCCAAGAACGTATCCGACCGGCCCTGACGGATTGGAACGCCGCACCACAGCCCCGGTAGAATCGAAGTGCTTACAATGAGGTTTGCGGGCCCGAATCGGCGCCGAGCGTCGGGGAATATCATGCTACTCAGGGGACGCGTTGTCAGAGGGTGCAATGATTTCCAGCGCCGCATGAACGAACACGCCGAAGTGTTCAAGAAGGCGGTGGGACGAGCATTCTACCCCGGCACTATCAACCTGGAGGTCGATCGTGAGATCGCCATCAGGGAGGACCGCAGGATAAAGGGTGAGGAAATCGGAGAGCCCGAGGACTTCATCCTTGGGCGGTGTCTGGTCGATGGGAGGGACGGCTACAGAATCCGACCATGGAATCCCGAGAATGGACGCGGAGGCCATGGAGACAACATACTTGAAATCAGTTGTTTCGAAGAGATTCCCGGTGTTGAGGTAGGTGCGGAGTTCGAACTGGAACTGTTCAGGGATGACGCCAGTGCCATGGGTTCAGAACATATTGACTGAAGGTGGTTCCGGTCGCATCGTCGGCACGGTTGAACTCCCGTCCCATCTGCGGAGCGACCCCCAAAACCCTGAAGAATCCCGCGGACACGCGCTGTTGCCGGACATATTCGAGATGTCCATAGGCCGCGAAGTTGACCCCGCTATCTCCCCCGAACGCCGCTACATCCACAGCACGCGAACCATCGCAGACGCCCTCGAACAGGGCTCCGGTCTGGCTTTCCTGCCCGCCTTCCCTGCCGTTCCGGCGCCAGTGAGTGGTCACCAGCGCCAGGCGGTCCAGGCCGGGGTAGGGCGCCGGGCGTGAACCGCGTCCAGCACGCTGTAGATGGCGGTGTTGGCGCCGTTCGAGAGGCCCAGCGTGGCCAGCACCACGAGCGTGAAAACCGGACTCTTTCGAAGCTGGCGAAGGGCGAAGCGGGCGTCGTTCCAGAGCGGCACAAATCAATATGGCTGCAACCGCGGTGCCAGACGCTGGCGAAGTGAACAGCGTGCTTTTCCTTTAACTTACGCGGCTGGTCGAAGTCGATACGTGGGAGCCCGGTGGCCGGCCGATTTTTCCTGAGAATTCGACTGGCATCGGGGAACTACTTTGCGAATCTAAGTTTTTTTGGATGGGCGAGTAGGTCATTCGTCCGGTTTCAAGTGAACCTTTGATGTGATGAGCTATCCAATGGGAGGTGTACGCCATGGACGATACGGCTCATGAGTGTTCCGTATCCGCCTTGTTCGTAGGCGGATATGAAGAAGAACGTTGGTTGGTACAGGAGGTCTTCCGCGAATGCGGCTGGCAGTTCTTCGAGGCGCCGGACCGGCGGCGGGCCACACGGTGCCTGAAGCGGCATTCGGTCCACGTGGTAATCGTCAAGAGCCATATGCCGGACGGGAACTGGCAGGAGATGCTCGGCCACCTGCGCCGTCTGGCCCGCCCCCCGCTGCTGATCGTCACCTCCCGCATCGCCGACGAACATCTATGGGCCGAAGTCTTGAATATCGGCGGTTACGATGTTCTGGCGCAGCCTTTCGAACGCGACGAAATGGTGCGCGTCATCGCTTCCGCGCGGCGCCACTTCGACTACCGGCCCGAGCGCGCCAGCTCGCAGCAGACCGACCTGGTCAGCAACGTGGCGTGACGGGACGCACGGATCCGTACCCCCGGAACATCCCCTCTTGACAGTGGTTCTGTACGCTTTAGAACACTATCCCCGTAACCCCAACACACTTCATATAGATAAAGTTCTTGACGCAGCACTATATATTGGGGCACTATTACGAAAGCGATTCTATCAACAGGAACCCCAAGGAGAACCGGCGCATGGGACAATTGTCCGTGGATTTAAGTGCGAAAATAGAAGTCTTGAAGTCCAAACCAGCCACCAGAATTAAAACGGGAATTTCCTTTCCGCGTTATTTCATGTCACGGCTCGAACCCGGCAAGACCCCCTACGACGAGGTCCAATGGGAAACCCGCACCGCCTCCATCGGCAACGATAAGGGCGACGTGATCTTCGAGCAGCGCGATGTGGAAGCGCCCGTCGACTGGTCGCAGACGGCCACCAACATCGTCGCCTCCAAGTACTTCTATGGCAAACTCGGGTCGCCCGAGCGCGAAACCAGTGTGGCGCAACTGGTGCAGCGCGTGGTGGACACCATTGCGGAGTGGGGCAAGCAGGACGGCTATTTCAAGACTGATGAAGACGGCGAGAACTTCCGTTTCGATCTGGCCCACCTGATGATCGCGCAGAAGGCCTGCTTCAACTCGCCGGTCTGGTTCAACGTGGGAGTCAAAGAGGCGCGAGGCTACGGCTGGATCTACGACAAGAAGGCCGACCGGGTGGTCAAGCTGGAATCCGGCGTGGTGCAGCCGCAGTGCTCGGCGTGCTTCATCGTTTCAGTGAAAGATTCGCTGGAATCCATTCTCGACTTGGCCAAAACCGAAGGCATGCTGTTCAAGTGGGGTTCCGGCACGGGATCGAATCTCTCCGCGCTGCGCGAGGAGAACGCCGTGCTCTCGGGCGGAGGCCGCGCCTCCGGGCCGCTCTCGTTCATGAAGGGCTTCGATGCGTTTGCCGGCGTGATCAAGTCGGGCGGCAAGACCCGGCGCGCGGCCAAGATGGTGATCTTGAACACGGACCACCCCGATATCAAGAAGTTCATCTGGTGCAAGGCCAAGGAAGAGAAGAAGGCCTACACCCTGGTCGAAGCTGGCTACGATGCCTCGCTCGATGGCGAAGCCTACAGCTCCATCTTTTTTCAGAACGCCAACAATTCCGTGCGCGCCACCGACGATTTCATGCAAGCCGTGCTGCACGACGACGATTGGTGGACCAAGTCGGTAGCCACCGGCCAGCCGGTGGACCGCTATAAGGCGCGCGACCTGATGCGGCAGATCGCCGAAGCCACGCACCAGTGCGGCGATCCCGGCATGCAGTTCGACACCACCGTCAATCGCTGGCACCCGTGCAAGAACACGGCGCGGATCAACGCCTCGAATCCCTGCTCGGAATACATGTTCCTGGACGATTCGGCCTGCAACCTTTCGTCGCTGAACCTCATGAAGTTCGTTGGCCCCGACGGGCAGTTCGACGTGGAAGCCTTCCGGCACGCCGTGGACACCCTGATTCTGGCGCAGGAGATCATCGTCGATAACGCCAGCTACCCGACCGAAAAGATCGGCGAGAACTCGCACAGCTTCCGGCCGCTGGGCCTGGGGTTCGCCAACCTGGGCGCGCTACTGATGTCGATGGGCATCCCTTACGACAGCGACCAGGGCCGCGACCACGCCGCCGCCATCACAGCGGTGATGTGCGGGCAGGCGTACCTCACCAGTTCCCGCGTGGCCGAAGCCATGGGGACGTTCCCCGGCTACGCCGTGAACGAGCAGCCCTTCCTGGAAGTGATCCGGATGCATCGGGACGCGGTGGGCCGCATCAACCGCAACAATGTTTCCACGGCGCTCTACCACGGCGCGGAACATTGCTGGGAAGACGCTTACGAATCCGGCCGCCGCAACGGCTACCGCAATGCCCAGGTCACGGTGCTGGCGCCCACCGGCACCATCGGTTTCATGATGGATTGCGACACCACCGGCATCGAGCCCGACCTGGCGCTCATCAAGTACAAGAAGCTGGTGGGCGGCGGCGTCATCAAGATTGTCAACAACACCGTGCCGCAGGCGCTCATTAAGCTGGGCTACACGCCCGCCCAGGTGGAGCAGATCGTCAGCCACATCGATTCCACCGGCACCATCGAAGGCGCGCCGAACCTGAAGCCCGAGCACCTGGCGGTGTTCGATTGCAGCTTCAGGCCGCAGAACGGCGTGCGCTCCATCCACTATATGGGCCATGTGCGGATGATGGCCGCGGTGCAGCCGTTCATCTCGGGCGCGATTTCGAAGACCATCAACATGCCCGAGGAGTCCACGGTGGAAGACATCGTGAATGCCTACCTCGAGAGCTGGAAGCTGGGGCTGAAGGCGGTGGCCATTTATCGCGACAACTCGAAGAAGGTGCAGCCGCTCAGCTCGGGGTCGGGCAAGGGCGAGAAGAAGACCGCGGGGGTTGCCCCCAGCGGGGCCACGGCTCCGGTGGAAAAAGTGGTGTACCGGCCCATCCGCCGCAAGCTGCCCGACGAGCGCCGGTCCATCACCCACAAGTTTTCGATCGGCGGCCACGAGGGCTACATCACGGTTGGCATGTACGACGACGGCGCGCCAGGTGAAATCTTCATCACCATAGCCAAGGAAGGCTCCACTATTTCCGGCCTGATGGATGCCTTCGCCACGGCCGTCAGTTTCAACCTGCAATACGGTGTGCCGCTGAAGTTCCTGGTGGACAAATTCGCCCACGTGCGGTTCGAGCCCAGCGGCTGGACCGGCAACCAGCAGATCCCCTATGCGAAGTCCATCACGGATTACATTTTCCGCTGGCTGGGCGCGAAGTTTCTAGGCCCCGAGTACGCGGGGGGCGAAGTGGGCGAGAGTTCCAAGCTGCGCCCCACCGAGGCCGACCCGCAGCAGGAACTGCCGTTTCTGCCCTTCACGCCCGACGCCCCGCTATGTTCCGAGTGCGGCTCCATCATGACCCGCAACGGAAGCTGCTACAAGTGCGGGAATTGCGGGGGAACCAGCGGGTGCTCGTAGAAGTTACGGCTTGAAGCTCTTGAGCGCCTTCGCGAGCTTGGTGCCTACGGCAAAGGAGAGTTCGTTCCCTTCGAATTCGCAGCGGTAAAGGCCCTGGATATTCGATGGGACCCTGAGACGCCTATCCCACAGCAACACGACTTTCTTGTCGTAGAGAACGAAAGCGGAGCCGATTTCGATGAGTACGTTCGTGTTGATGGCGAAGTCGCCATCAACTTTGCTTTGTTCGTCGGCTGTGACCACCATAACGGCAGCCTGGCAGCGACGCATCGCAGCTATGATCTTCTCGGGGACCGGTATCGCCGCTGTCTCCTCTTCGATGGCGATCTCGTAGTCAATGTCGTACAGGGCCAGGATCTCTTTCACCTGCCCGACGACAGCCATGTTCTTGCTGTGGGAAATGAAGACCCTGAAGCTGCGCGGGATTTCTCGGGAGAGCAAGGCGGGTGAAGTACCGAGAGCCTCCGCAACCTCCCCTTCATCCCAGGACTCCACTTGTTCGTCCGGGGATTTCGACGGCGTCGCCACTGGCATCGGCTGCAAATCATCCAGCGCCACGAATGGCCCCGTTTTGGTGTTGTGAATGAACCCCACGAAAATTCCGTTGTCCTTCAGAATCTCGAGGACGGCGCCGGCGCGATCGGCCGGAACATGAAGGGTCTCTCGCAGCACGTTCAGAGCAATGTGGTCAGGTGGAAACTTCGCGCGGTTATATCTCTCGAAAAACGCTTTGCATATACCTGGCTTGAGAGCAGCCTCCGCCCTCGCCTTTGCGTCGTCGCCTTCCTCGGTCGGCGCAGTCGCCCTACGTCCCAGTTCGGTAAGCACGATGGCCCTGGCGTTGACCCCACCCTCTGTGAGCCCGTACGCGATCGCCGTGCCCGGCAGATAGTTCCAACTGGAGGAGGTCGGCGATATCCCCAGGGCCAGAGCGACCTGGTGCGGTGGCGTGGGCTTGCCCGCGAAGTTGTCGGTGAGAGCCTGGGGGATGGCGAGGGCCTCCCGGAGCGCTCGTTGCGGTATGTCAGCCTGTCTTAGATAACTGCGTTTCGGCTGAGATCCATCCTCTGTGCCAGGTCCGGCCTTCTTCGTAGTTGCGGTCTTCTTAGCCATCTTCAGTTGTCCATCCCAACTCACTCGATTCTCGTTCTTCGGGGAATCGAAAGCAAGACCTCAAACTCGCGAATCTCGATAAGAACGTCTTTGCCGATAGCCTCTCTTACGAGCTTGACAATGCGCGGGATGCCGCTACCGGCCCTGGTAACCAACCCCGCGTCGGAAAGCCGCGCATAGATGTGGGGGTTGCGGACCACGTGGATGCCCATCCGCATGGCTTCCGCGTCGACGGTATTCGGCGGCCGGCCCGGAGTGTGGAACTCGACCCGGTCGTCAAAAATGAACAGCCTGATTGGCCCCTGCACGGTGTAGTCCCGGTGAGCAACCGCATTGACAAGCGCTTCGCGCAATGCGGCTTCCGGCAGTTCCGGCCGCGGCTCCGGCTCCAACCCTCGAATCTTATGAGGGACAGCCAGGTGAAGATAAAGGAAGCGCATCGCCTGGTCGATCAGGTCGAGCAAACGACCGGTGAAGTCCTTGCGATCTGAAGGCTCGTTGGCGATATCGGTTCCTGGAATCCGCGCCGCGTTGATCTGTGCGAAGGGGAGATGTTGTTGTGGGTCTCGCCCAAAAAGAATGAGGCCCGCAATGGTGGGACTGTTCCCGGACATCAAACGCCAGTTCCGGAGCAACCGCTCTTGGGCGATCTCGGGCAGCCCTTCCGCCTGCCGAGTCCGCTCCACGAAAGTCTTCACCGCATCCAAGTCGAGATCTTCCAACCCTAACCGAACCAGCGGGCTTTCATCGTAGAACATGCTCTCCGATGCCTGGAAAAGACGCAGCAGCTCCTCCCGCGAAGCCGGACGCCGGCCAGTTGCCGTTCGAAGATAGTACACCCCGCGGTTAGTCCTGTAAGGCCGTTGGTCCCCTTTGGGGATGGTTACCACGAGCACCGTTTCTGGATCGTACGCGACGGTTTCTAATAAGACTGAAATAGGCGGCACGCAGTTGTTGAGTGCTATGTTCTCGACGTACTGACGGAGCTTGTCAAGATCGGTGACACCGACGACCCGGCGCTCATTAGAAACACCAACGATCAACTGGCCCCCATCCGAGTTCGCGAAGCCGACAATGGCCGCTGCGAGGTCGTCCCGATGGACCGCCTGCAGCTTGAACTCGGTGTGCACGTCCTCCCAATCCTGGATCCTCGATCTGAGCTCCGCCAAGTTCATATATTCGACACGCAGTGGTCCTTCGTACTCTACACCCAACGGTCCCATGAAATCAAAGCCGCCCCCCCTATGTTCCGAGTGCGGCTCCATCATGACCCGCAATGGAAGCTGCTACAAGTGCGGTAACTGCGGCGGAACCAGCGGGTGTAGCTAAGGGGGCCCCGTCTCAGCGATTCCGGCGTGGCGCTGCCCGCCATTGCAGTTCCATCCACGCTACAGCGTTCCGGGAGATCTATTCGTTGACCGGCCACTCGTTCGATTCACCTAGTCGGCATCAGTTCAGTTGGACGATAGTCGCCAAGTCGCGCAGCTGGGTACTCTCTAGGCCCGGGGTGTGATCCCCTGGAACCCGCCAAATGCTGGAACCTGCCGGCTACGCGGCGACCTCCACGTAATCGACGGACGTGTGTGGCTCCGGGATCTCTGCATGGTGCGAGTTCTTTGCCCTCGTTGCCCGGCACTGTGATCACCAGCGCCTCGTTGGGATGCTTGAAGTGCCGATGGCTGCCCCTCGATCGCATCTCCACCCATCCAAACTTCTCGAGCAGACGAATCACCTCACGCACCTTCATTGGCATCAGGCTTATGGTACGCTATCAACCGCTGTCCGGGAGACCTCGCCATTGGCCGCACCTTTCACTTCATCACGGCGCCGTGTCCGGCAGCGATTCCACCGATGCCACCACTTCGCCCGTCAGCCGCAGCACGCTCCACTTGGCTTTCTCCAGGGCGTACTGCGCGTCGTAGAAGGCGATCCACTTGTGATTCTCGACGATGCGCGCCTCCTCCACCTGGCGCAGCGTGGCGCGGCCTTCCTGCATCTGGGCGAGATCCATGGAAAGCTGCTCGCGCGCGACATCCAGATCCAACCCCGCCACTTCCGCCGAGGTCTCCGCTTTCTTCACATCCCGAAACGATTGCTGGAGGTCCGAGGCCAGGCGGTTTCGCGAATTGCCCAGCTCGATTCTCAAGTGGGAAATTTCGATCTGCGCTTGCGCGATCTGCGCGCTCACGCCCGAGCCGGTGAATAGCGGAAATTGGAATGAAACGCCAAGTTGCCCGTTGTTGCGCTGGAATTTTTGGAAGAACTCGGCGTAGTTATTGAATTTGGCGAGCATGCCGTATTGCGCCACCAGGTCCGCCTTGGGCCACCGTTCAGCTTTCTCGCCGCGCATTTCCAGGCCCTTGGAGACGATCTGCGATTGCAGCTTGCGCAGTTCCTGGTTGGATTCGAGCGCGGCCCGGATGGCCTGCTCTTCGGATGGCGGCAAGGCCGGCGCGCGGCGTTCCTCTGCCACGGCCCGCACGCGCTCGTCGGCGGAGAGGCCGATGGCTAGCGCCAGTTCCGTCTCGGCGGTGGCCTGGTCGGCCTCCAGGCTCTCGGCGGTCTGGCGCGCGCGCGCCACATCCAGGGCCGCCTGCTTCTCCGCCAGCGGGAGGGTGCGGCCTTCCCGCACCAGCGCCCGGACGGTTTCGAGGACCTTCTCCAGGCTCTCGGCGTCCTTACGCGCTACAGCGCCGACGCGCGCGGCGCGTTCGGCATCCAGGTACAGCGACGCGGTGCGGTATGCCACCTCGTCGCGCTTGCCCGCGACGCCCAAGGCAGCTCCGTGCGCGTCCTCTTTCGCCTGGGCCACCGCGAAACTTTGCGGCCGGTTGAAAAGATCCTGGGAGGCGCGCCCCTGCACGATACTGGGCGCCGAGCCTTCGATGCTCATGGGAAAACCATCGCTGTACGCCAGCCCGCTGCCCACCGTGAGGCGCGGCGTGAAGGGATCTTTGGCCACCCGAACCGCCTGCCGGGCGCTCTCCGCTTCGAGGCGGCTCAGAGCGATGTCGGGATTCTGCTTCAGCGCCGTCTCGACGGCCTGCCGCAGCGTCATGGGGCGCACTTCGGCGCGCAGCAGGCACGCCAATCCCAAGAAGGAGGCTGCAATTTTACGCATACCTCATTGTAAAAAAAACCCGGTGTCAGGCCCGCCGGGCCCGGCGCCGGGTGATAGTCGCCCCGTTTCTGGTTCGACTCAGTTGAAGTGGGCCGCGTTGACTTCGGCGAAACTCGCCGACTCGGCCGGCAGTTCGTCCAACGCGAACATGGAATTCGTCGGGCAGACCGGAACGCACGCGCCGCAATCGATGCAGTCAACCGGATTTACGTAAAGCTGGGGGGCCTCCTCAAAGCCGGCCTCGTCCTTCTTGGGGTGGATGCAGTCCACCGGGCAAGCTTCCACGCATAATTCATCCTTGGTACAGGTGTCCGTAATTACGTATGCCATGCCTTCCAGGGTGCAATTCCGGGGCCAGCCGCCGATCATGCTAAATGGCAGAAAACAGGACGTATAACTCCTCACCCACTGGCCTCAAGGTGGGTGAATCCACGCAGGTTTGGCGCGGAGGTTGGTCTATTCACCCGAAATCTGAAACAGCGACCGACCCGCCAGGTGACTCCTGGGACTGCGGAGGAGGATGGCCTCTTTGACTTTTTCGCTTGGAATTGGTGTACACTGAAACTGACACAACTTGCGCTTGTCTTCCAGCGACACCATTCCGATTCTCGGCCAGAGAGTCTACCCGGGCACCCAGCCCCTTTCCGTTTACCTTGGTAATCCTGAAATCGACGCATAACCACAAATGTATCCAGGCAGAAACTTTCCTCCTCGCAGGCAGAATCGCAGAGAGAACGTCAACGAGTCCATTCGCGTGCGGGAAGTGCGTGCGGTTTTCCCGGACGGAACCACCGAGGTGATGCCCACCGCGGTCGCCTTGCGCAAGGCGCAGGAATTGGGCCTCGATCTGGTCCTGGTGGCCCCCACGGCCGTTCCGCCCGTCGCCAAAGCCGTGGACTTCGGTCACTACACTTACGAGCAGAAAAAAAAGCAGCACGACGCCAAGAAAAAACAGCACGTGGTCCAGGTGAAAGAACTAAAGTTCCGTCCCAACACCGACGATCATGATTACGACTTCAAGATGAAGCACGCCATCCGCTTCCTGGCGGAAGGCAATCGAGTGAAGGCGGTGGTCCAGTTCCGCGGGCGCGAAATCGCGCACGCCGATCTCGGCAAGAAACTGCTGATGCGCTTTGCCGGCGATCTTGCCACGCATGGGAGCGTCGAGGGACAACCGCGACTGGAGGGCCGCAACGCCCACATCCTGATCAGCCCGGTCAAGGCCGCAGGCAAGAGTTCCTCGGGCGAAAAGCCCCAGCCGCAGGCGCCGCCGTCGCATGCGTAGGAGAGCCCCGGCGAGCCACCGGCCGGGCGTGCTAAGATGCGATTAGTGCTTCCGGGCAGCCGCTGAATATGTACAAAGCCTTCTTCGGCTTTACCAAGAATCCGTTCAACATGAGCCCGGACCCTTCGTTTCTGTTCCGCAGCGCTCAGCACGAAGAGGCGTTAGCCAACCTCATCTACGGCGTTCAAAGCCGCAAGGGCTTCATCGTGCTCACCGGCGAGGTCGGCACCGGCAAGACCACCATGCTGGAATGCCTGCGCGACTTCCTCAACGCACAACAGGTCGCGTTCGCCTCGCTGTTCAACTCCCGTTTGACCGTGGAGCAGTTTTTCGAATTGCTGGCCTACGACCTGGACCTCCGGTGCAACCGCCTGTCCAAGACGGAGATCCTGCTTTCCCTCAATAACATGCTGCTCGAGAGAGCCAACGTCGGCCGCACGACGGCACTGATTGTGGACGAGGCTCACAACCTGGAGTGGGACGTACTAGAAGAAGTCCGTCTGCTAGGAAACCTAGAGAACCGGAAGGGCAAGTTGCTTCAGATCATCCTCGCCGGCCAGCAGGAATTGGATCGCAAGTTGGATGCCCCCGAATTCCGCCAGCTCAAGCAACGCATTTCCCTGCGGTGCGCCTTGCGGGGCTTCGATCTTGAGGAGACCGTGGCCTATGTCAATTCCCGGATGGCGCGCGCCGGGCTCAAAGTCCAAGCGGTGTTCTCACCACAACTGCTGGAAGAGATCCACTACCGGGCACAAGGGATTCCGCGCCTCATCAACGCCGTCTGCGACAACCTGTTGCTCACCGCGTTCGCCATGGAGAGCCGAATCGCGACCCTGGAAATGCTCGATGAGGTGACCACCGACATGCGCCTCGAGTACCCCGAAAAACGCCCCTTCCGTCCGGATTATCCCGAGCGGACCCTGCGTCACTCCCAAGTACCATAACGGACCTGTTAGTCTCGATATAGGGTATTTACCCTATACCTTGTTATCTCAAAATCACCTAATAGTACTAGGTAGTCCCCTACTTTGGGTGAACGAATTTGCCTACGTTACGTTACCCTGAGGGAAGAGACCACAAAAGGGCAGACCTAACTCCAGAAAATGGATCGGGATGGGCAACTGAACCTCCGAAGTCTCAATGCCGAACCTGTGATGGGTTCAAGAAGGTAGTAGAAGGAGCTTTTCAATGAGTCGCTTTGTCGAAAGCAAATTCATGTTCGCTGCGGTTTGTGTCCTGTTCGCACTTGCTTGTGCGTCGAACGCCATACAGGGCGCTGGTGCGCCTGTTCCCAGTCACGAGCTGCTGGCGGAGCCAGTCAGCGTAGCCAACGGGCCCATTCTTGAGCCCGATCCGTGGGACGGAAACGTGATGATGGCCAACGGACCAATCCTCGAGCCCGATCCGTGGGACGGAAACGTGATGATGGCCAACGGACCAATCCTCGAGCCCGATCCGTGGGATGGCAGCGTGATGATGGCCAACGGACCCATTCTCGAGCCCGATCCATGGGATGGCAGCGTAATGATGGCCAACGGGCCCATTCTTGAGCCCGATCCGTGGGATGGCAGCGTGATGATGGCCAACGGACCAATCCTCGAGCCCGATCCGTGGGATGGCAGCGTAATGATGGCCAACGGACCCATCCTCGAACCCGATCCATGGGACGGCAGTCTTTCGGTCACCGCATAGTACACAGCGCAAAAACTCCGCCATACGAGGAGGCACCCGGCTTAGAATTGGAGCTGGATGCGCTTGGCGATCCAACTCTGCGGTCTGGCGATCGGGCTTCCTCTTCAGCTCCTCATCATCGGTACGCTGCTGCGTGGCGGCTACCGGCGTTTTCCATTCCTTTTCGCATACATGGTCGGCGACTTCCTGACCACAGTGGTCGAAGTTCCGTCGGCTGTGGGTTATGACCGCGGCATGCAGTGGGCCGCGTTTGCCTTCCCCGCTGTCCACTGGTTCAACGTAGTCGTTATGCAGGTTCTGGTCTATGCGGTGGTCATGAGCCTGATTTACCAGGCTACGGGCCAGCTCCGGTCGCGCCGGATCGTGCGCGTTTCGCTGATTGCAGGCGCCATCCTTTTCGCCGGCATTTCGTTCCTGATTCATTGGGACCCGGCGCTGAACATGGGGTCGTTCATGACTCCCTGGACCCGCGACCTGAACTTCTGCTCGTCGGTCCTGGATCTGGCGCTATGGGCGATGCTGATCGCTGCGCGCGAAAAGGACCACCGGCTGCTTCTGCTGAGCGGCGGCTTGGGAATCCAGTTTACCGGGGAAGCCATGGGCAGGTCCATCCGCCAGCTCGCCCTGCGCACCCGCTCCCACGCCATGTCTCTCACCGGAGCCATTATGATGCTGATGGCCGATCTAGTAGTGCTGTACATCTGGTGGCAGGCCTTTCGGACGGCGCCGGTGCGCCAGCAATCCGGCGCTACTCTCTGAGCTTCCCGGTCCCGTTCGTCACCACGGTGATGGGCACCGCGCGCGCGCCGCGCTGAAAGCGCGCCACAACGCTGCCCTCGCGCCCGCCGCGCGGTGTGTGCAACGGCATTTCCCCCGAAAGGGAATGGCGCTTTTGTGTGATGACCCTATTGACACTGGCGGTGGCGCATGTACAATCCAAAGTGGCACTGATTTCATATACCATAACGGAAGCAGCCTAAAATGCTCAAAGCCAAGAAACCCCGGGTGGCGTCCTCGCCGGAAGCGCAGGGCTACAACAGCAGTGAAGTTGCGCGGATTTGCGGCGTCAGTCTGCGGCAATTGCAGTGGTGGGACGAGCGCAATGTCGTCTCGCCGCGCCAGGACGGCCACAAGCGGATCTATTTGCGGGAGGAAGTGGTCGAGATTTCGGTCATCGCCGAACTGCGGCGCAAGGGATTCTCGCTACAGAAAATCCGCCGCGTCCTGCGGTTCCTGCAAAAAGATATGGGCAAGCGCCTGAACGACGCTCTTTCGGCCGCTTCGGACGTTCATCTGCTCACCGACGGCAAATCCATCTTCCTGGAAGAGGCGCCCAGCCGCATCATCGATGTGCTGAAGAACACATCTCAGCCCATGTTTCTGGTGTGCGTGACGGACCAGGTGAAACGCCTGACCGCGATTGCCGAGCGCAAGCCGGCGCGGTCCGAAGCCGCCCCGGCCGCGCGCAAGGTCCGCGCAGTCTGACGCACTTTCGGAATCTCAGCGCGGCGCCGACGCTTTCGAGAAGGCTGCCATGAGCCCAGTGAGCAGCGCTAACGCCACCACGATGTAAGAGTAAGGACTATACTTGTCCAGTCCGGTAGCTGCCTGGGCAAACCCGTTCAAGACGGTTCCACGCAACCCGGGAGAGATGATCAGGAAGCCGCTGGTCATTCCAAGAAGTGCGCACGCTCGTAGCATGAGATTCCCGTTCCGCAGTTCCATGTTGACGGATTTGATATAGTGCAAGCAATATTAACGGTACTATATGGGTACTAGTGGCCCTGCCGCCGCAACTCGGGTATCATAAGAAAAGAGTCAAGGGAAGGGAGTCCAACGATGCGGACTGCGCACCCCGGCGGCCCGGCGGAACCACGAAAATGAGAAGAACACCGTACCTTGCGCTGATCGCCGCCAGCGTGGCGCTGCTGGCACCGCTCTGGGTTTCCGGAATTCGCGCCCGCGCGGCTTCGACTCCCGATGACGAACTGGCCCGCGGCGTCCAATCGCTGACGGCAGCCTACGCGCTGGTCGAGCATAACTTCGCCGACCCCGTCTCCCCGGAGCGCGCCATCTATGAGGGCGCCATACCGGGCATGTTGCGCACCCTGGACCCGCATTCGAACTTTCTCAACCCTTCCGAGTTCGGCGACATGCAGCGGACACAGCATGCGCAGTATTTCGGCGTGGGAATGTTTATTGGCGCCGAGGGCGGAAAGATCGTGGTGATGAACCCCTTCCCCGATTCGCCCGCGTGGAAAGCGGATCTGCGGCGCGGCGACGCTATTGCCGCCGTGGACGGGCATGACACTGCCGGCATGGACACGGGCGCGGTGGCCGATCTCCTGAGAGGGCCAAAAGGCAGCCAGGTGAGCATCACGGTGCGGCGGGAGGGCGCCGGCGAGGCCATCACCGTGAACGTCACCCGCGGAGAGATCCAGACCAGCCAGGTGGATGCCTTCTGGCTGAAGCCGGGCACCGCCTACCTGAGCGTCGCGAGCTTCGAAGCGCAGAACGTCAGCCGCGACGTGGAGGCATTGATGCAGAAGTTGGGAGAGCTGTCCGTCGCCGGCATGATATTGGATCTTCGCGGCAATCCCGGCGGCCTGGTGAACGAGGCCGTGGCCCTGGCGGGGCGATACCTGCGCGATGGGCAGGTGGTGGTGAGCCACCGGGGGCGCGCGGAGCAAGAGCAGGTCTTCCGCGCCAAGGCGCAGCCCTCCGCGCAGCGCTATCCCATCGTGGTCCTGGTGGACCGCCGCTCGGCTTCCGCGTCGGAAATCGTGTCGGGCGCCTTGCAGGATCACGACCGGGCCTGGCTGCTGGGCGAAACCACTTTCGGAAAGGGTCTGGTGCAGGCGCAATTCCCTCTCTCGGAGGGCGCTGCCCTGCTGCTGACCATCGCGCACTACTACACACCCAGCGGCCGCCTGATTCAGCGCGATTACTCGCACCAGTCGATCTTCGACTATTACTCGGTTCGGGCCGACGCTCAAAACACGGAGGACGTAAAAGCCACCGACAGCGGACGCAAGGTTTACGGCGGCGGAGGGATTTCCCCCGACGAGAAGTACGAATCCCCCCGGGCCAATGCCTTTCAGCGCCGGGTAGCGGGAGCCTTCTTTCATTTCGGCTCGCGTTACTTCGGCGCGGCGCGGCCCCACCTGGCCGAGGACTGGGTCCCGGATGAGGAGACGTTGGGACGATTCGCGGATTTTCTGCGATCTCAGCAGGTAGACTTCACGGATGCGGAGTTGGCCGCCAACCACGACTGGCTGCGCGACCAGATTCGTTATGAGCTGTACTTCCGTGCCTTTGACAAGAAGACCGCCGACCGCGCGGCGTTCCACGCGGACCCGGAGGTGCAGCGCGCGGTCGAGAGCCTGCCCAAGGCGCAGGCGCTGCTGCAGCAAGCGGAGCGGGTCCTGGCCCGCCGCGGCGCTCCCGCCCGCTGAGGGTCCTCCTGGCGTCGGCGTTCTTGTACTCTTGGAGAGTGCCGGTTCCGCGCCTTTTCTTGTTCGAGGACGCCTCCCGCCGGAAGCAAGTGGGGGTGGTGCTGCGCCGTCTGCCGCCGATTTCGGGCGCTCCCGTCCGCATCCAAAGCGCGCACGCCCTGGGCGGGGTGCCCTCTGGGCCCCGGGGCGCGGTCGATGCCGGAACATTTGTGCGGGAACGCCGCATGGCGTTCGGTTGCAGCCGGAAGGAGTTTCCGCGCATCTTCGTCCACGAGCTGTTTCACTTCATTTGGGTTCGATTGGGAAACCCGGCGCGCCGCTCCTACGAGCGCCTGGTGAAGGGTGAATGGCAGGCGGGCGCGCGCGGCGAGCTGGGCTGGTCGGCGGAGTGGCGAAAACGCGCGCTCGCGGCCGGTGATGTCCGATCCCGCGACCGCCGCTGGCGGGAGTATTGCTGCGAGAGTTTCTGCGATACCGCCGCGTGGCTGTATTGCGGCAGCATGCGGCACGATGAGTTTACGCTTGCTGGCGCTTGCCGCATTCGCCGCCGCGCCTGGTTTGCCCAAAGGATCGAGTCCGGGCAATTGTCGATATAATTGGATGGGGAAAGGAATCTGTGTCCGCACTCCGCCTCTCGTCGGCTCTGGCAATCGCGCTCCTGGTAGGGTGGTTCATATACTTCTCCTCTTCCGGGACGCGTCCGGCCAGATCCGGGCCGGTCAAGCCGGACAAAGACCGCCATCAGGCTCCGGATTTTGCGCTGAAGGACGTGAACGGCCAGACCGTTCGCCTCTCGGATTATCGCGGCAAAGTGGTGCTGCTGGATTTCTGGGCCACGTGGTGCGACCCGTGCAGAATCGAGATTCCCTGGTTCATGGACCTGGAGCGCAGGAACAAGGACAAGGGCTTCGCGGTGCTGGGCGTTTCCATGGACGATGAAGGTTGGGAAGTGGTGAAGCCGTTTCTTTCGCAGTTGGGCGTGAACTACCGGGTGCTGATCGGCAACGACGAAACCTCCCAGCTTTACGGCGGCGTGGATGCGCTGCCGACCACGTTCCTCATCGACCGGGGCGGAAGGATCGCCGCGGTCCACGTGGGTCTTGCGAGTCGGAGGGATTTCGAAGATGGTGTCGAACAGCTTTTGCAGTCTCCCACGCCTGCCGCTGCTAGCCGCGCTGCTCTGCCTGCCTCCTCTCTTCGCTCAGAGTAGCGGTTACCTGACGGTGGGCGAGCCGCAGAAGGTAGCGGGCAAGCGGAATGCCTCCGTCCAGGCGAAGATCCCAGTGTCCGTACGGCCGGGGTACCACGTCAACAGCAATACGCCCACGGATGAATATCTCATCCCGCTGAAGCTGACGTGGGTCTCCGCGGGCGCCCTGGAGAGCGGATCGGTGGCCTACCCCAAGCCCTCGATGGAGAAATACGAGTTTGCGGAGAAGCCGCTTTCGGTCTTCACGGGCAACTTCGAATTGGTGGCGAACTTCAAGGTGGCGGCCAACGCACCGGCCGGCCCCGGCGCAGCAGTGGGGAAACTGCGCTACCAGGCGTGCAACGAGCGGGCCTGCTTCCCGCCCAAGACGGCCGAGGTCACCGTTCCGTATCAGATCCAGTGAAGCTGTCAGCCTTCAGCTAAACAGAGGGAGGGCTTCCAGCCGCCAAAGGCTCCTTCCAACCAGAGCGCCACACGCAAGGCGATATCTTCGCGCCACGGGGCAGCCGCCACCTGCACCGCGATGGGTAGGCCTGTGCCCGACTCGCCGCACCGCACCACGGCGCCCGGCCACCCCGCAACGTTGAAGGCCATGGTGTGGCTGAAACCGCGAAAATTGTCGTCGCGGACGGATTCGCCGTGAGGCAGTGCGGCGTGGATGTAAGCCGGGCAAAGAATCGCGTCGTAGCGGCGAAGGAACCGGGTCATCTCCGCACGATACGCGTCCAGCTCGGCCCAGTATCGCGCCAGGCCGGCCAAATCGGTGCGATACGGCTCCAGCTTGTCGAGCCAGGCATTAAGCAGCGGATGGACTTCACTCGAACCCAGTTCACGCAGATAGTCCCGCAGGCCGTCGCCGCCATCCGGACCGATCAGCTTCATCTCCAAGTCGTAGGCCGCCGCCAGACAGGCCGGGCGGGATTCTTCCACCGACCGAACCACGGAGGCGAGAGCCGCAGCCGCTGCCCGAACCACACCGGCGACCTCTCCATCCGCTGCCGCGATTCCGTTATCGGTGAAGAACGCCACCCGTAATTCGGCCAGCTTCACCTGCCGGGGATCGCGGTACGGCACATCGGGGACCGTGGGGTCGATGCCATCGGGACCAGTCAGCAGGCGCATGGCTTCGATGAGATCTTCCACCCACCGCGCCATGGGACCTATCTGCCATACGGTCTCCAACCAGCCGCCCGCGGGTGGAAAGTGACCGGTGCGCGGCAGGCGGCCGGAGGTCGGCTTGATGGCGGCGATCCCGGAAAATGCCGCCGGCAGGCGAACGGAACCGGCGGCATCGCTTCCCAGGCCCAGAGCCGAGCCGCACGCCGCCAGAAGAGCCGCTTCTCCTCCGCTGCTGCCGCCGGGGGTCCTGGTCACATCGTAGGGATTGTTGGTCTGCCCGAAAAGCAGGTTGGCGCTTTCGAAGGCGAACAGAAGGTCCGGCAGATTCGTCCGCGCGATGGGGATCGCGCCGGCCTTGCGCAGGCGCTCGACCAGGGTCGCATCGGCGGTGGAAGGCGGCGCGTCTCTTCTGCCAAAGGTGCCGGCTGTGCAGCGGCTGCCGGCCTGCTCAATCGAATCCTTGACGCTGAACGGCACACCGTGCAGAGGACCCCGCGAAAAACCCGCCGCCAGTTCGCGGTCGGCTGCGGCCGCATCCTCCAGCGCGCGCTCGGCCTGCACTTCCACGGCGCCGTGAAGCACCGGGTTGACCACGGAGATCCGCTCCAGATGCGCGGAGATCAATTCGCGAGAGGAGATCCTGCGTTCCCGAATTAGCCGGGCTTGATCCCGGGCGGAGAGCGCCAGGATGTGGTCTTCAGCGGTACGTTTCGAGGTCACGGCAGCTATTCTTTCAGGAACTGCCCGATGGACCGCGTGGCCTGGCGAATGCGGTGCTCGTTTTCCACCAGCGCAAAGCGCACGTGCCCTTCCCCTAGCGGCCCGAAGCCGATACCGGGTGAGACTGCCACCAGCGCCTTCTCCAACAGAAGCTTCGAGAACTCCAGTGAGCCGATTTCGCGAAACCGCTCCGGCACGGGCGCCCACAAGAACATGGTGCCGCGCGGTTTCTCGACCGCCCAGCCGGCCCGCGTCAGCCCGTCCACCAGCACGTCGCGCCTGTTCTGGTACACCGCGCAGATCTTCCGGGTATCTTCTTCGCACTCCCGGAGGGCGATGATGGAGGCGATCTGGATGGGCTGGAACACACCGTAATCCAGGTAGCTCTTGATGCGCGCCAGCGCGGCAATCAACCTGGCGTTCCCGACGCAGTACCCCACGCGCCAGCCGGCCATGTTATAGCTCTTGGACATGGAGAAGATCTCGACGGCCACTTCCTTGGCGCCTTCCACCTGCAGGATACTGGGTGGCTTATAGCCGTCGAAGCCGAGGTCGGCGTAGGCAAAGTCGTGCACCACGAGCGTGCCGTGCTGGCGCGCCAGGCGCACGATCTGGCGGAAGTAATCCAGGTCCACGCAGGTAGTGGTGGGGTTGTGCGGGAACGAGATCAGCAGCAGCTTGGGTTTTGGCGAGCCGTTGCGGTATAAATCCTCGAGGCGATTCAGAAAGGTGGCCGCATCGGGCATGGGCAGCATCGCGGCCTGGCCCTCCGCCATGATCACGCCGTACTGGTGGATGGGATACGCGGGGTTCGGCGAAACCACCACGTCCCCCGGCCCGACGGCGGCAAAAAGCAGGTGCGCCAGCGCGTCCTTCGCTCCTATGGTGACGATGGCCTCTTTGTCGGGATCGAGTTCCACGCCATAGTTGGCCTGGTAGCGCCGGGCGATCTCCTCGCGCAGCCTCGGAATGCCCCTGGACTGCGAATACCGGTGGTTGCGCGCATTTCGCACCGCTTCGACGAGCTTCGCCACGACCACGCGCGGGGTAGCGCCGTCGGGGTTCCCCATCCCCAGATCGATGACGTCAATCTGCGCCGCCCGCGCCCGGGCGCGCATTTCATTGATGACGGCGAAGACATAAGGCGGCAGCTTCCGGATGCGATAGAAGTCGTCGGGATTTTCGGGCATGATGCCTATTTTACGATAGGCGCCGGTGGGGGCCGGGTTGCCACTCAGCGGCCGTGGGGCGTGTTCTCGAGCTTTTGCAATATGGCGGTCTTGTGTTCGCTTCCATCCACGTCCTGGATGACGAGGTGTCTCCTGGTCACTGCGAACCGCATGGGCACGTGCAGGTCCAGCTTCAGCGGCTCATCGGAAACCACCACGTACCGGGCAGTGCCCCCTCGCACCCGGTAGACAAACTGGTTCTGGAAGGTGTTGCGGCCGACAGGGACGGTCTTTCTCGAAACCAATACGCCATCCTGCCAGACTCGAACATGGGAAACGGCTCTTGCCGTCCACTGGGTAAGACCCAAGAGGGCGACGCCGATTAGCATCCCCCGCCTTGTCATCCTGGTACTCCTTGCTACTTCCAATTCTACGCCATTATCGACGAATTGGCTCTGCTATCTTTTGGCTAAGCGTAAACTGGTTGGCAGCGGCCCTACTGCATTGTCGGCTTCTTGCGCGGCCGGGAGATGCGCTTCTTGGCGCCGGGTTCCCCGGAGGTTTTGCGGGGCGCCCGGGGGCGTCGCTGAGGCTTGGGCGGGGCCTCGGGAATGGGGATCTCGCCGGTGGCGGTGGGCTGGCCGGGCACCAGGGGCTGCGGCTCGTCCTCCTCTTCTTCCTCGAAAGCCGCGGCGACGGGTTCCGGCTCCGGCGGGGGCGCGGGCGGATGGAATTCGGCACCGAGGTACACGATGAGACCTCTCTCTTCGTCGGCCTGATTGCGCACCAGGCCTTTATCCTGGGCATAGTTCAACAGCTCGCTGAACTCCTGGAAGCCGTACTCGCGCCAGTCGAAATTGGGCTGTTCCTGGCGCACCCATTCGGCCAGTTCGTCGGCCAGCGAGCCGTTGTCCACCTCGAGGCGGTGCGTTTCCAGCACGTCGCGCAACAGGGGGATGGCCTGCTCGGGTTTGTGGCCGGGCTTTTCGGGGGCGACACCGCCGCCCTTCATGCGGATCATATAGCGGCCTTCGCCGCCGGTAACCTCGACGAAATCGGCCTTCTCCAACTTCTCGACGAAATCGGTGAATGAGCCGGCGCCGTAGGCCTTTTCGTTGAAGGTCGAGTCGAGCTGCAACATAGTGGATTTCAGCAGGCCGAGCTGCGGGCGCACTTCGCGCCGCTCGAGCACGCCCAGCGCGCGCTCGACCAGCGGCATGGACTGGGCCAGATCGAGCGCCACGCGCTTGTGCGGCTGGCGCTGCTGATGCTGTTGCTGCTGCGGTTGCTGTTGCTGCGGCGGCTGCTGTTGTGGTTGCGGCGGCTGTTGCTGCGGTTGCTGCTGTTGTGGCTGTTGCTGCTGGTGCCCGGAAGAGCGCGGCCGGGGCTCATCGATGATGGATTCGTAAGCCACGAACTCGTGGCAGTTCTTCTGGAGAATGGTGCTGGTGAAGGCGCGGCCGCCGACGACGAAGATACGCTTGTCGTACTGCTTCAGCTTGTTGACCAGGGCGATGAAATCGCTGTCGCCGCTGACGATGGCGAAAGCGTTGATGTGGTCGTGAGTGAAGGCCATCTCGAGCGCGTCGAGGGCCAGGTTGATGTCGGCGCCGTTCTTGTCGCCGCGCGGCGAGGGATCGCGCTGGACCATCTGCACGGCGTGCTCGGAAAGCGCGCGTGTGGCGGATTCCTGCCTTCCCCAGTTGGCGTAAGCGAACTTGGTGACGATTTCCCCGCGTTCCTTTAGCGCGTCCAGCACGGCAGCCACGTCGAATTCGCGGTGCAGAGTGGACTTGACGCCGATCTCGATATTGTCAAAATCGATAAACACGGCGATCTTGAGTTTTTGTTCCATTTTGAATTCCTTAAATCCGGCCCCCGGTGCGCCGGACCGCGAGGTCCGCCGCGCCTGAAAGGCCGCAGAACCGCTGGCGGGCGAACCGTCCGCCGGCGGTGTAGCTACGTTCAATAGCCTCATGCGTAGTTTATCCTAATTCAGCACCTGCCAGTGGCAGAGGCTGGGCTCATGGGGTCCGCCGCAAGCGGCCCGCCAGGGCGGCGCCGCGCTCGAACTCCTCTTGAAGCTGCCGCGTCCGAAGGTTCTCGCGCATGTGCTCCAGCTTTTGAATATAGACGGCCAAGGCGCGCTCGATGTGCTCGGTGTTGGTCGCCAGAATGTCGCGCCACAGATCGTAGGAGCCCAGCGCGAGACGGGTCATATCCTCCAGGCCGGGGCCGGCCATCCGCCAGCGCGGAGAGGCGCCCATGCGGTCCGCCACGGTGGCGGCCAGCGCCGTGGATGCCAGTTGCGGAAGGTGCGAGGTTAGTGCGACGACGCGGTCGTGTTCCTCCGCATCGAGGACCATGATACGCGCGCCGATGCGCTCCAGCCACGAGTGGAAGTCGCGGGCCGCGGGCGTCGTCAGCTCGGATGGCTCATCCGGCGTCAGCGCCCAGGTGCGGCCGCGAAAAAGACCACCATCGGCTTCCGCCGCCCCGCGCTTCTCTTTGCCGGCCATGGGGTGGCCGCCCAAAAACTGGCAGCGGGCGATGCTGTGCCGCGCCAGGTCGACGATTTCGCACTTGGTGCTGCCGGCGTCGGTGACGATGGCATCGGGGCGGACCAGAGGATCGAGATGGCGGATGGTGTCGAGAATGCGGCCGATGGTCTGGGAGAGGAAGACCAGATCGGCTTGGGGAACGGCTTCGGTGAGCGGCGCGCCGCGGTCGATGGCCCCCGCGGCGATAGCGTCGGCGAGGGCACGTGGGGAACTGACCCCAATGATCGGCCCATCGAACCCGGCTTGCCGCAAGGCGAGGCCGAAAGACGAGCCGATCAGACCGGTGCCGACGATGGCTACGCTCTTCATGTGAAAAACCTACGCTTCGTCACGGCCGGGGCTCTGACATGCTGCGGCCCACGGCGGGGGCAATGATTCGTAGCTGAGACATCAGCTCCTCGAACTGTCCGGGGCGCAGCGACTGCGCGCCGTCGCTGAGGGCATGGTCCGGATCGGGATGCACCTCGACCAGCAGGCCGTCGGAGCCGGCGGCCACGGCGGCGCGGGCCATGGGCGCCACCTTGTCGCGGCGGCCGGTGCCGTGGGAAGGGTCGGCCATGATGGGCAGGTGGGAGAGCTTCTTCACCACCGGGATGGCGGAAATGTCCATGGTATTGCGCGTGTAGGTCTCGAAGGTGCGGATGCCGCGCTCGCACAGAATCACGTCGTAGTTGCCGCCGGCGAGAATGTATTCGGCCGAGAGCAGCAGCTCTTCAATGGTAGCCGAAATACCGCGCTTGAGCAGCACCGGCTTGCGCTGCCTGCCCAACTCGCGCAGCAGGGTGAAGCTCTGCATGTTGCGCGCGCCCACTTGCAGGATGTCGGCGTACTGCGCCACCAGCGAGATTTGGGTGAGGTCCATGACCTCGCTGACCACCAGCAGCCCGTTGCGGTCGGCGGCCTCGCGCAGCAGGCGCAGGCCTTCCTCACCGAGGCCCTGGAAGGCGTAGGGCGAGCTGCGCGGCTTGAACGCCCCGCCGCGGATCACCTGGGCGCCGAGGCGGGCCACCACTTCCGCCGAGCGCTCGATCTGGTCGCGGCTTTCGACGCTGCACGGGCCGGCCATGACCACCACGCGGTGACCGCCGACCTCCACATCGCCGATCCTGACCACCGTACCGGCGGGGCGGAAGCTGCGGCTGGCCAGCTTATAGGGCGAGACGATGCGGTGCGCTTCCTTGACGCCATCCATCACTTCGAAGATCCCGAGGTCGAATTCTTCCTTGCCGCCCACCCCGCCCAGCACGGTGTGGATCACGCCGGTGGAACGGTGCACATCGAAGCCCAGCTCCACCAGGCGGTCAATGGCCGCCTGGATCTGTTGCTCCGTGGCGCCCTGCTGCATGACGACTAACATTTATTTGTCTCCATCGGATTCCATCCACACGCGCTGGATCATGCGCATTTCGTCGATGATGCGCTCGAAGATGCGGCGCACCGCCTCTTCGGTCAGCGGCCCGCGATTGGTGGCGCTGACATTGGCGAACACCTGGTCTTCGCGTCTGGGCTCATAAATAGGCATCTGCGTCTGGCGCTTCACGCGGCCGATGTTCTCGACCACGCGGGTGCGCTCGTTGAGAAGCGCCACGATGCGGCGGTCGACGTCATCCACGAGGACGCGGAATTCCTCCAGCTTGTCGCGGGCCTCGTCCGGGGTCATGCGTGCGCTCCAAAGCCGCGCTTGAGCTCGCGGACGAAGGATTCGAGCTGAATCTCGAGCGAGGTGTTGTCGAGGTTGCGCTCGATCAGCCGGACAAATGCGCTGCCCACCACCACCGCTTCCACTTGCCGGCCTAGTTCCGCCACGTGCTCCGGCTTGGAGATGCCGAAGCCGACGGCCAGCGGCAGATCGGTGACGGCGCGCACGGCGCGGATGAGCGGGGCGACGGCGTCGGAAAGCGAATCGCGCTCGCCGGTGACGCCGGTTCGCGAAACCAAATAGACAAACCCGGTGGAATATTGCGCGACCAGTTTCAGGCGGCGCTCAGTGCTGGTGGGCGCGGCCAGGAAGACGGTGTCGAGGCCGTAGCGGTGCATGGCGGCAACATAATCGGACGCCTCTTCCACGGAAGCGTCGGTGAGCAGGCAGCCATCGATGCCGGCGGCGGAGGCGTCCCGCGCGAGGCGCTCGAGCCCGTAGCGGATCACCGGGTTGAGGTAGGTGAAGAGCAGCAGCGGGACTTCGGAACGTTCGCGGATCTGGGCGGCGATGGAGAGCACGGTGTGGAGCGAAGTGCCGGCTTTGAGAGCGCGCTCGCCGGCGCGCTGGATGACGGGGCCGTCGGCGATGGGATCGGAAAACGGCACGCCCAGCTCGATGAGATCGGCGCCGCCGCGTTCGAGCGCCTCAACCAGCGCGGGGGTGCGATCCGGCGCCGGGTCGCCGGCCGTGAGATAGGCGATGAGGGCTTTGCGGCCGTCGCGCTTCAAACCGTCGAACATGCGCCCGATGCGCGTCATGGCTGGTCGAGTTCCTGGAAATTTTCGCGGTAGATATCGATATCCTTGTCGCCGCGGCCGGAGACGTTCACCAGGAAGATTCTTCCTTTGGCGGGGGGGGCACGCCGGACCGCCTCGGCGACGGCGTGCGCCGATTCCAGCGCGGGAATGATGCCTTCCGTGCGCGAGAGCAGGCGCGCGGCTTCGAGCGCTTCCGCATCGGAAACGGCGGTGTATTGGGCGCGCTTCCGGTCGTGCAGCCAGGCGTGCTCGGGGCCGATCATGGCGTAATCCAGGCCGGCGGAGACGGAGTGGGTGAGCGCGATCTGGCCGTCGCCGTCCTGCAAAACGTAGCTGTATGCGCCTTGCAGGACACCGGGCGCGCCGCCGCGAAAACGCGCCGCATGGTCGCCCATGGCGTCGCCGCGACCGCCGGCTTCGATGCCGACAAGATCCACCGCGTCCGCGAGCAGGAAGGCGTGGAAGATGCCGATGGCGTTCGAGCCGCCACCCACGCAGGCGAAGATGGCATCGGGCAAGCGGCCTTCGGATTCCAGAATCTGGCGGCGCGCTTCCTGGCCGATGATCTTCTGTAAATCGCGCACCATCATGGGGTAGGGATGCGCGCCCAGCGCCGAGCCCAGCAGATAATAAGTGCCGGCGACGTTCGAGACCCAGTCGCGCATGGCTTCGCTGATGGCGTCCTTGAGCGTGCGGCTGCCGGTCGAGACGCCCACGACCC
>JBEKTU010000002.1:0-166767 GCA_049515735.1 Bryobacteraceae bacterium | reverse complement strand
TCGAAGCTGGTTGCAAGACCGTCATCGGTTCCCGTCTCAAACAGTCCGGCATGTTCTGGACCGTGAGGGGCGCCAACGCCATCCTGGCTCTGAGATGCTGCCAACTCAACGACCGGTTTGAGGATTACTGGGATGCACGCCAAGCGGCTTGAATACAACTTCTACGTGGCACACCCGGCAGTTCTTCGCACCACGCGCATGGCCGTGTTGTACTATAAATAATTACTGCATGAAGGCTTTACTGGAATCGCTCCAGCCCGGTGAGAGGGATTGGGATCTCGCCCAGGCGATCGATCCCGCCCGGTTGCCCGCGCATATCGCTATCATCATGGACGGCAACGGAAGGTGGGCGGGCCGGCGGCGATTGCCACGGGTGGCCGGCCACAAGGCCGGTATCGGTCCTGTCCGCTCGACCGTCGAAACCTGCGCGCGCCTGGGCGTGAAGGTGCTGACGCTATACGCCTTCTCCGTCGAAAACTGGAAGCGGCCGCGCGCCGAAGTGGAAACTCTGTGGCGCCTGCTGCGCTACTACCTCAAGCAGGAGCTTCCCGAACTTCAGAAGAATGACATCCGCTTGCAGGCCATCGGGCGGCTGGACGCGCTGCCCACGCAGGTCCGGAGAGAACTGGACGCCGCCGTGGAAGCCACCGCCGCCAACCGCGGCCTCGCGGTCAACCTGGCCATCAATTACGGCGGGCGCGCGGAGATTGTCGACGCCGTCAACGCGATTCTCGACATGGCCCGGCTCGACGGCAGCATCGCATCGCTGAGACTCGACGAGGATCTGATTGCCACCAGCCTCTACACCGCTTCCTGCCCCGATCCCGATCTGCTGATCCGCACTTCCGGTGAAATGCGCATCAGCAACTTCCTGCTCTGGCAGATCGCCTACTCGGAGCTGTACGTCACCGAAACGTTGTGGCCGGATTTCACCCGCACGGACCTGCTCGAGGCCGTGCTGGAATACCAGAAACGCGACCGCCGCTATGGCGGGCTCAGTGCGCCAGTCAACGGCGACGCCAAGGCCACGGACGAGACCTTTATCGCAGCGCTCCGCTCGTCATGAAGCGGATCCTCACCGCGGCCGCGCTCATCCCCATTGTCGTCTACGTAGTTTTGTGGGCCAACTTCTGGGCTTTTATCGCCGTGCTGGTGACGGTGGCCTTTCTGTGCTACCGCGAATTCAACGGTGTGGCGGAGGCTTACGGTTTCGGCGCGCCTGGTCCGCTGGGTTATGGCGCCGGCCTGCTGTTGCTGGCTTGGCGGCAGGAGACCTGGCTGCTGGTCCTCGGCCTGGCGCTCATCCTGCTGGCGCTGGCGATGCGAGGGGACGATCTGGCGAAATCGCTTCCGCGCGCGGCCGTGCTGCTGGCGGGCATCGTCTACATCTTCGGCTGCTGGAAGTGCGCCATACCCCTGCGCGACCTGAATCCCCATTGGCTGATGTATGCGCTGCTGGTCAATTGGGTGGGCGATATGGGCGCATATTATGTGGGCCGGCGCTGGGGCCGGCACAAGATGGCGCCGCGGGTCAGCCCGCACAAATCATGGGAAGGAGCGGTGGCATCGGTGGCGGCGTCCCTTCTGATTGCAGGGCCGTACCTGCTGCGCTTCGTGCCGGGAGTCGCCGTGGCGCAGGCGGTGGCGCTCACGATTGCCGCCAACGCCGCCGGCCAGCTCGGCGACCTCACGGAATCGGCTATGAAGCGCGGCGCCGGGCTGAAGGACAGCGGCATGATTCTGCCCGGCCACGGCGGCTTTCTCGACCGCGTGGACAGCACGCTTTTTTCGCTGCCGCTGATTTACGCGTACTTGAAGCTGGCCGGGTGACTCTCTAGGAGGAATTTCTTGTCGACGTCCAGGGCACCCCGCCTGCCTCGCCCTCAATTCCCTTGCGCCCGCTGCGGAATCTTCTGGAACAGCCGCGTGGCCGTTTCCACCAGGCATTTCCGCCACGCCGGCCACACGTGCGCGCCTTCCGTCTCCCAATAGATGTTCTGGATCCTGTGGGCCGTCAGCATCTCCGAGAACTGCTTCACGCGGGCGTATCCCGGATCGGTTCTCCCTACTCCGATGAACAGCAGCTTCAGGCGTTCATTCGTGGTCTTCGGATCGTCTAGAAGGGCTTTGTACCGTGCCTCGAAGCCCTGGGCTGGTCCTGAACTGAAAACGCCCACCCACGCGAACAGGTCCAGGTGGCCCAGTCCGATCTGGGTCGCCTGCCCGCCTCCCATGGAAAGACCCGCGATGGCGCGATTGATGCGTCCCGCCGCGACCCGGTAATTCGCTTCCACCATCGGCTCGACTTCTTTGAGCAGATACTGTTCGAACAACTCGTTGTTGTTCTTTCCCGGCTCCGCCGGGGTGCCGTAAGGAACCGCGTGCCCGTTGGTCATCACCACGATCATCGGGACGGCCCTCTTTTCGGCAATGAGGTTGTCCAAAATCAGGTTGGCGGCGCCCGTCCAGGTCCATCCTGCCGCCACGTCCTGGTTGCCGTGAAGCAAGTACAATACGGGATATCGCGTGGAACCGCCCTTGCCGTAGCCGGGCGGCGTGTAAACGAAGACCTGTCGCATGGCGCCATCCAGCACCGCCGATTTGTGCCAGATCATGTTCACTACCCCGTGCGGCACGTCGCGGAATTCCCAGGCCTCCCCGCCGGGGACGAGAACCAGGCTGGCGGAGGTTCGGGCGCGCAATTTGACTGCTGGATTGATGGGGTCCGCAATGGTCATGCCATCCACCGTGAAGCTGTAGAGGTAGATATTCGGAACCAGCGGCCCGATTGTGACACTCCAGACGCCGTCTCCATCCTTGGTCAACGCGGTCTTGTTGGACGGGAAATCCAGCATCCATTCCCCGGTCACGGCCACTTCGGAGGCTTTGGGCGCGCGAAGGCGGAATGTGACCGTCCGGTCCGGCCGCACTTCAGGCGATAACAGAGTATCCGGCGGCTGGGCGGCGCCGGCTCGTCCGGCGGGAGTCTGGGGCGGACCGATCGCGGCCATGCCCACCACTATGAATGGGACGGCAAGTAACTTCATAAAACTCCTCATAGTCTCCGGCGGCCAACGCGGCCGCCGGAGACCACCCGTCACACCTTGATGATGCTGCGGAGCACGCCCTCCCACGGCGCACGGTACGGCTTGTTGCACATGGCGGCGGCTTCCTTATCGCCCACCACCACTTCTTTCTCGGGATCCCAGTGAATGGTCCGACCGCCGAGCCGAAGCGACATGTTGCCGAGGTTGCAGATGACCGCCGTTCGATGCCCCATATCCAGATCGCAGAACGGTTTGTTGCGCGACTTGATACAACTGACCCAGTCGCGCTTGTTGGCGTTGAACATCTGCTCTTCCATCGATTCGCCGCCTGCCGCCCCACGGCCGGCGCCTCTGCCGGCTTCACCCTCTCCGCGGCCGGCGCCTCTGCCGGCTTCACCCGGTCCGCGGGCGCCGCCCGGAGCGCCCCTGCCGCCGCTCCCCGGCTGAGCTTCGATCCACGGCACCGGTCTGCTGTCATCGAACACCGCACCGCCGACCGGCTGTTGGCCCTGGAACCGTGGAATCAGGTTCTCCGTGTTGATGGCGCGCATCTCCGGAACCACCTGGTTGGAGCCCAGCACCAGATTGCCTTTGTTACCCAGGACGACGGAGCCCCCGGAGTCGCGGTACCCGTTGGCTTCGCGAAGACCCGTCGTCATCATGAATCCGGGAAACTCGTAGAGGCACTCCTGAATGTCGGGCGTTTCACCGTCGTCCTCGAGGGTGTAGCGTCCGCCGAACGACACCACCTTGGTCGGACCTTTCACGCCCATCACCAACAGAAATGCAGCCACGCTGTGGGCGCCCAGGTTGGTCAACTGGCCGCCGGAATAATTCCAGAACCAACGGAAGTGGTACAACCCGCGGTGCTTCTGATACGGCGTCTTGGCGGACGGACCGAGCCACAGATCGTAATCGAAATCGGCGGGCGGATTCTCCACCGGCGTCTTTCCGAAACCCGGATAGATATTGCGGCCGCCGGACCCCAGCTTGACCATCTGGATTTTGCCCAGCACGCCGCTCTCGATGACCTTCTTGGCCGCCTGGTGGCCCGGATTGTGGTTTCGCTGCGTGCCCACCACCACCACGCGTTTGTACTTGTTCATCGCCTGAAGCATCCACTTGCCTTCGTCGATGAAAACCGTGAGCGGCTTTTCGACGTAGACATCCTTGCCCGCCGCACACGCCATGATGGTGAGCATGGCATGCCAGTGGTCGGGGGTGGCCACCACCACTCCATCGATGTCCTTGTTTTCGTACATCTTGCGAAAATCGCCGTAGCCCTTGGCATTGGGGCTTTCCATGTATGCCAGGCCTTCGTCGACGCGCGGCTTGTACACATCGCAAAGCGCCACGCGGTCGACGTCCGGGAACGACTTCTTGAAATTATAGATGTGCTGCTTGCCGATCAATCCGAACCCGATGAAGCCGATACCGACGCGATCGTTGGCCCCGAGGACCCGGTTATAGGAAGCCGCGGTGAGAGCTGTCATCGAGCCGAGAAAACCTCGGCGGGTTGATTGATTGGATTCCACTTCGTTTGGCACGCGTTTCTCCTTTCTGTTACTCCGGCGTGATGTACACAGTATAGGACGATCGGACCATAAAAGGGTGGACAAAGTACGGGTGCCCGTCTTTCGGGGCAATTGTGAATGTGGTATTACCGTATGGTGGAGAAAAAGCTCTTTTTCAGCGGGGTCGTGCTCGTTCTGTGGGCCGCGCTCGCGGCCGCGGCGCAAACCGGACCGGTGGTCCTCACATCCCCGAACGGGGCGCTCGAGATTTCCATCGCCACCCTGCGCGGTCAGTCCGTCGAGACGGCCGGCGGCCAACTGGCGTATCGCGTGGCTTTTCGCGGCCGGCCAGTGCTCGAGTGGTCAAACCTTGGGCTCGCAATCCAGGACGCGCCCCCACTTGGGCCGGCTGTCCGGATCGAGTCGTCCCAGCCCTACAGCCAGGATGAGACCTGGAAATCGGTCGCAGGCAAGTCTAATCCCATACGCAATCATTACAACGCCGTCACCGTGCAGACGGTGGAAACGGCTTCCGCCCGCCGCCGCCTGGTGATGGAAGCCCGCGCATACGATGACGGCGTGGCCTTCCGCTACCTCGTGCCTGAGCAGCCTTCCCTCAAGGAACTGCGCATCCTGAACGAGTCCACCGAGTTCCACTTCTCCAAGGACGCCTACACCTTCTCTCTGATCTCGCGCGGCTTTGAGACCAGCAACGAGGACGATTATCACGAACTGGCGATCAGCGGCCTGCACCCGGAGTACCTGGTCAACCTTCCCCTCCTCCTGGAAGTGCCGGGCATCGCCTGGGTGGGTCTGACGGAAGCGGACATCGAGGACTATTCCTGCCTCTTCGTTACCGCTCCGGGCGCCCGGCACCAAGACGCTTCGGCCAACCGGACCCTGGTGGCGCGGCTGGCAACTCGCGTCGAGGACCCCAATACCACCTCGGCCGTCGCCCCCGCCTTCGATCCCAAGAGGGACGCATCGGAGGTATCGGTTATCGCGCAAACCCCCGTCCGATCGGCGTGGCGCGTGTTGATGATCGCGGATCAGCCCGGACGGCTGGTGGAATCGAACTTAGTGCTCAACCTGAATCCTCCCAGCGCCATCGGAGACACCTCCTGGATCAGGCCCGGCAAAACCGCATGGCGTATCGGCTGGTGGAGCGACAACCCGGCTTTGAATAAGGGCGTCGCGAAGCCCGGCATGAACAACGAGACCGCCAAGTATTACATCGACTTCGCCGCGCGGAACAAATTCGAGTACATGCTGATTGACGGCCCCTGGTCGGAGCACATGCCCATGCCTCCCGATCAGGTCTCGTATGGCGGGGGCCGCGAGATTCTCACCAGGTCCGCCCCGGCCATTGATATTCCGATGCTGGTCGCGTATGCGAAGTCGAAGAACGTCCGCATGTGGTTGATTATTCGCTTTCGGGAGACCACCGAACAGATCGACGAAGCCTTCGCGCAGTTCGAAAAATGGGGCATCGCCGGCGTGAAAATCGACATCATCGACCGCACCGATCAGTGGGTCATGAACTGGTACCGGACGACCGCGAAGAAAGCGGCCGAACACCACCTCATGGTCGACTTCCACGGAGCGGTCAAGCCTGACGGAAGTGCGCGCACCTTCCCCAATGTGTTGACGCGCGAAGGCGTAATGGGTGAAGAGTACAACCGTTGGAGCGCGCGAGTCACTCCCAGGCACAATGTGACGCTGGCCTTCACCCGTATGCTGGCGGGTCCGATGGACTACACGCCCGGCAGTCTCTCTAACGCCACCAAGGAGACCTTCGAGATACGCACGTCGCCCATGGTGATGAGTACGCGCACCCATCAGACCGCGCTGTTTGTGGTCTTCGAAAGCGAGCTCCAGATGGTCGCGGACTCCCCCGACGCGTACGACGGGCAGAAGGAACTCGATTTTCTCAAGGCGGTCCCGACCAGTTGGGACGAGACCCGCGTCCTCGACGGCGTGCCGTCCAAGTACATCACCATCGCACGGCGCCGCGGGAACGAGTGGTTCGTGGGCAGCATTACCGACTGGGACGCGCGCGAACTAGATGTGCCGCTCAGCTTTCTGGGGAGCGGTGCCTACGATGCGGAGATTTACGCCGACGGGCCCAACGCGGCGGCGCAGCCGACAGACTCGGTTGTCGAGAAGCGCCGCGTGAATGCCCGAACGGTCTTGAAGTTGAAGCTGGCGCCGGGCGGCGGCAGTGCCATTCGGCTCGTCCCGGTTCGCTGAAATGCCACCCTGCCCCAGATTGATAGTAATCTAAGTGAAAACATGCTTTGCGATCTGAAAATCGTTAAGATACTGGCGCTCGTTGTATTGGCCGCGTTAACGGCCGCGGCGCAAACCGGATCAGTGGTCCTCACATCGCCGAACGGGGCGCTCGAGATTTCCATCGCCACCGTGCAGGGTCAATCCGTCCAGATGGCCGGCGGCCAACTGGCGTATCGCGTGGCTTTCCGCGGTCGGCCCGTGATCGAGTGGTCCAACCTCGGTCTCATATTGGAAGGCGCGCCCCCACTTGGCTCCGCGGTCCGGATCGGTTCGTCCCAGCCCTCCAGCCATGATGAGACCTGGAAATCGATCGCAGGCAAGGCCAATCCCATACGCAATCACTACAACGCCGTCACCGTGCAGACGGTCGAGACCGCCGCCATCGGCCGACGCCTGGTGATGGAAGCCAGGGCTTACGATGACGGCGTGGCCTTCCGCTACCTCGTGCCCGAGCAGCCTTCCCTCAAGGAATTGCGCATTCTGAACGAGTCCACTCAGTTCCGCTTCTCTAAGTTCGCCAACACCTTCTCACTGATCTCGCGCGGCTTTGAGACCAGCAACGAGGACGATTATCACGAACTGACGATCGGCGGCCTGCATCGCGAGTACCTGGTCAACCTTCCGGTCCTCGTGGAAGTGCCTGGAATCGCCTGGGTGGGTCTGACGGAAGCCGACATCGAGGACTATTCCAGCATGTTCGTCACCGCCGCCGGCGGCCAGACCCTGGTGGCCCGACTGGCGCCTCGCGAAGAGAACCCCGACAGCAACGCCAACATCGCCCCCTCCTTCGATCCCAAGGCGGACGCATCGAAGGTGTCGGTGATTGCGCAAACCCCCGTCCGTGCGCCCTGGCGCGTGTTGATGATCGCCGATCAACCCGGACGGCTGGTGGAATCCAACATGGCGCTCAACCTGAATCCACCCAGCGCCATCGGAGACACCTCCTGGATCAAGCCCGGCAAGACCTCCTGGGACTGGTGGAACGGCAGCCAGGCCAAGGGCGTGGCCAAGCCCGGCATGAACAACGAGACCATGAAGTATTACATCGACTTCTCCGCGCGGAACAATTTCGAGTACCTGCTGATTGACGGCGGCTGGCAGGCGGAATTGCCCAGGCCGGCCGGTCAAGCCGGCAGTGGCCAGTTCGGCGGCCTCTCCAACACCCAATCCGTCCCGGCCATCGATATTCCCATGCTGGTCGCGTATGCCAAGTCGAAGAACGTCCGCATCTGGGTGATCACTTCTTCCAAGGACATGCGCGGTGAGCAACTCGACTTGGCCATGGCGCAGTACGAAAAATGGGGCCTCGCCGGCGTCAAGATCGACTTCATCGATCGCACCGACCAATGGATGATGAACTGGTATCGGGAGGTTGCCAGGAAGGCGGCCGAGCACCACATCATGGTAGATTTCCACGGCGCGTCGAAGCCCGACGGAAGTGCCCGCACCTACCCCAACGTGTTGACGCGCGAAGGCGTCATGGGCGCCGAGTACAACCGTTGGAGCGCGCGAGTCACTCCCCGGCACAACGTCACGCTGGCTTTTACCCGCATGTTGGCTGGGCCCATGGACTACACACCCGGCGGGTTCAATAACGTGACCCGCGAGGATTTCGCGCCCCGCACCACGGCGCCCATGGTGATGCACACACGCGCCCATGCCACCGCGCTGTTTGTGGTTTTTGAAAGCGGGTTGCAGATGGTCGCGGATTCCCCCGACGCCTACGACGGTCAGAAGGAGCTTGACTTTCTGAAAGCCGTCCCGGCGAGCTGGGACGAGACCCGCGTCCTCAACGGCGTGCCGTCCCAGTACATCACCATCGCGCGGCGGCGCGGGAACCAGTGGTTCCTGGGCAGCATTACGGATTGGGACCCGCGCGAACTCGATGTGCCCCTTAGCTTTCTGGGGAGTGGGCCCTACGATGCGGAGATCTACGCCGACGGACCCAATGCGGCGGCCCAGCCGAAAGACTCGGTTATGGAGAAGCGCCGCGTGGATGCCAGGACGGTCTTGAAGTTGAAGCTGGCGCCAGGCGGCGGCAGCGCCATGCGGCTCGTCCCGGTCGAAGGAGAAGGCAAATGAAAGCAACAATTCTGTATCCATTAGCCCTGTTCTGCCTGTCGCTCCCCGCGGCCGCGGACGTGACCGTGGCCAGCCCCGATGGCCGCGTGCGGTTTGTGTTGTCGTCGGGCGCACAGGGCCACCTCGAATACACCGTCACGTTCAACTCGAAAAACATCATCGATACGTCCCCGCTGGGTATCGCGGTCGATGGCGTGGATCTCGCCGGCGGCGCGCAGATCGGAAAAGCGGACACCTACAAGGTCAACGAAACCTACCCCTGGTACGGAGCGCACTCCACCGCCGTAGACAACTGCAACGGTGTCAAAGTGGCCGTGACGCATCCCAAAACGGGAACCTCCTATACGCTCGAGATCCGGGCATACGACAACGGCGTCGCCTTCCGTCACCTGGTGCCCGGCCAAGGCGCCCGGACGCCCGACGAGGCCACCGTGTTCCGTGTTCCGGCGGGCAGCGTGATCGCGCCCCAGAACTACGTGTCCGGCTACGAAGGGATCTATCCCTGGCGAACCACCACCAACACCATCGAGGGCATGATGGACGGCGAGTGGACCAACCCTCCGTTCACCTTCGTGCTGCGCGATAAGAGCGCCTACGCCTCCATCACCGAGGGCGCGCTGGTGAATTACAGCGGCATGGTTTTCCAGGCGGATGCCACCCAGGCGCTGCACGCCAGGTTAGGCCACTCCGAGCCCGCCACCTTCGGGTTCCGCTCGCGATACGCCAAGGACGTCGAACGCCTCAGCCATCCGGCGGTGATTAACGGCCCCATCACTACGCCCTGGAGAATCGTGATGATCGGCGCGGATCTGAATGCCCTGTTCAACTGCGACATCGTGCACAACGTGGCCGCGCCTCCCGATCCCAAGCTTTTCCCCCAGGGCCTGCACACCGATTGGATCAAGCCCGGCCGCGCCGTTTGGAGTTATCTCGACGGCGTGGATGCGTCACCCGAAGGGCAAAAAGAGATGGCGCGGCTCGGTTCGCTGATGGGATTCGAATACATCGTGATCGAGGGCTTCTGGCGTAACAGTTGGTCCGAGGCGCAGTTGAAGGATATGGTGGGTTACGCGCGCGAGCATGGAGTGAAGGCCTTTGTGTGGAACATCCGCTCCCTGTTGCAGGACCCCAAGGCCCTTCAGGAGACTCTCGAAATATGCGACCGGGTGGGCATCGCGGGCCTCAAAATAGACTTCTTCGACCACGAGCACAAGGAGGTCGTCGATCTATACGAGATGCTGGCCAAAGCCGCCGCCCAGCACAAAGTGATGGTCGACTTTCATGGCGCCAACAAACCCACCGGCCTCGAGCGAACCTATCCCAACATCGTGGGCATCGAAGCCGTCCGCGGCATGGAGTTTTTTCCGCCGTACGCGCAGCACGATGTCGTCCTGCCGTTCACCCGCTTGCTGGCCGGGATGGCCGATTACACGCCTACCCACTTTGGCGCGCTGATCGCCGATACCACGTGGGCGCACCAGGTCGCCAATGCCATCATCCTCCAGGCTCCGCTGCTGGTCTATGTGGCGCACCCCCAGCATATGCTGGATAACCCGTCCGTGGACGTGCTCAAGGCCATCCCCACCTACTGGGATGAAACCATCGTTCTGCCGGTCTCCGAAATCCGGCAAGTCGCGGCCTTCGCCCGGCGCCGCGGCAACACCTGGTTCCTGGCGATCACCAACGGGGCCACCGCGCGCAACGTGCGCATCGATCTCTCCTTCCTCAGCGCGCCACAGGCCTACAACACGCGCAACGCCCCCTACCTGGCCACCCTCCTTCGCGATACTGCGGAGCCGGCGGCCCTTAAGGTCGAGCACGTTACGCTTACTGCGAGCGACTCGCTCTCTATCGATCTGCGTTCCGGCGGCGGCTTCGTCGCCATGCTCAAGAAATGAACGAAACTGTCAACCAAAGGAGAATTGCAAATGGCAAACGAAACACAGGACACTCAGGCGACCCGTCGAGGTTTTCTGAGCAGCATGACGGCTCTCACCGCGGCATCCTATAGCCGGGTCCTCGGAGCCAACGATCGCGTCGGCATCGGTTTCATCGGGTTCGGATTGATCGGCAAACAGCACATCTATAATTTCAAGACGTCGTTCCCGGACGTCGACCGGGTGGCCATGTGCGAGGTTTACAAGCCGCGCCTGGAGGAAGGCTTGGCATATATGGAGAGCCCCAATGCCAAGGGCTACGGCGATTTTCGCAAAATGTACGAAAACAAGGATATCGATGGGGTAGTCGTGGCCACGCCCGACCACTGGCATGCCATGCTCACCATCATGGCCTGCGCCGCCGGCAAAGATGTCTATGTCGAAAAGCCGCTCACGCTTTTCGTCGACGAAGGCAAATGGATGATTCAGGCGATGAACAAGTACAAACGCGTGGTGGTGGTGGGCACGCAGCGAAACCACAATCCGGGCCACCAGGTGGCCAAGAAGATCGTCGAGAGCGGCCTGCTGGGCAAAATCCAGGAGGTCAGGCTCGGAAACGGCGCCCGCAACCTTTATCCCGGCTTCGGCAAGACGCCCGTCGAGAATCCTCCCGCCACTCTGGATTACGACATGTGGCTCGGGCCGGCCCCCAAGAAGCCTTACCAGAACCACCGCGCCCTTTATCACTTCCGTTGGTTCTGGGACTATTCCGGTGGCCAACTGACCAACAACCACGCCCACACCATCTCTGCGTTCCTGTTGGTCATGGGCGTGAAAGCGCCCACCAAGGTGCAGTCGTTCGGCGGACGCTACACGCTCGAGGATGACGGAGAAACCCCCGACGTTCAGGACGTCATCTGCCAGTTCCCAGGGTTCATTATGACCGTGGGCGTTCGGGATGCCAACGCTTACCGCGACTTGACCGCGCCCGTGGTCATGGGCAGCAAGGGCAACCTGCTCCTCGGCAGCAACCAGGTGGTTCCCGAAATGCATGGCGATCCGGTCAACGCCATTCCACGGTTCCAGGGCCAGCCGACCGGCGGTCCGGTTTACAGCGACACCAAGCCGGTGCCGTGGATCGAAGCTCAGCCGGGTTCGGGCGGCAGGGGCGGCCGCGGACGGGGTGAAGGCGGCAGAGGCGCCGCCCGCGAAGAGACCGGGGGGGCTGGCGAGGGGTTTACCACTATGTCGGATGAAGACCGGTGGTTCAACGCCAACAAGCGCGACTGGATCAGTTGCATGAAATCCCGCAGCAAGCCGTTCTGCGATCTGGAAGGCGGCCATCACACCGCCGTCATCTGCAACCTGGCCAACATATCGCTTCACCTTGGCGGGCGGATGATTAACTGGGATCCCGAGAAGGAAGTGATCGTCGGTGACAAGGAAGCCGCCGCCATGTGCGTCCGGCCGTACCGCGCTCCGTGGGATGGCATCCTGCGAAGCATCCTCAAGGTGTAAGGAGAAAAGTCATGAACATCCGTCGCCTTTGCTGGAATGTTGGCGTTCTCATTGGAACCGTTCTGTTCCTATGCTCACCGGCCGCCGCCGCCACGGCCGGGGACGCGCGCGAAGTCCGTTCGCCCGACGGGAAGATCGCCGTCGCCATTCACACCGACGGCCCCCTGGGCTACAGCATCACCGTGGACGGCAAGCCGCTGTTGCTGCGGTCTCGCCTGGGGCTGGAACTGGCCGGCGATGTGAAGCTGGGCGAGAAATCCGTCGTCCAGAGCGAGAAGCGAAACTCGGCCGACAATCATTGGGTAAACGAGTGGGGCAAGAACCGCAATGTGCGGGATCATTACAATGAACTGACTCTTACGCTGAAGGAAGGCGATCACACCTTTGGCGTGATCGCACGGGCCTACGACGACGGCGTGGGCCTCCGCTTCGTTCTCCCCAAACAGCCCGGGATGGATTCTTTTACCATCACGCGCGAGGCCACCGAGTTCACCTTCCCCGACGACTGTCCCGTCTGGGCCGGCTGGAGCAACCCCGACGGCAGGAGCCGCCCGGAAGGCGGATTCGTCGGTTCGCAGGAATGGCGATTCCTCCCCAACAAAATTTCCGGGCTGAATCCCAATTTCAAACATGGACTGCCGTTCCTGGTCCAGACACCCGCGGCCTATGTCGCCATCACCGAGTCCGACCTGCTCGACTGGTCCGCCATGTGGCTGGTTCCCAAGGCCGGCGCCAAGAATACCTTGGAAGTACAACTCGCTCCGCCACTGCCGGCAATCCCATGGCCGCAGCGCACGCAGACGGCGGACAACAACACGGAGGCCCAGACCCCTCCGCCCGTCGCCCCCACTCAGAAAGGCCTGGTGGAGGCTACCACTCCCCACAATTCCCCCTGGAGGACGTTCATCATCGCCCGCCAGCCTTATGAGCTCATTCAGAGCGACCTGGTGTTGAACCTCGCCACCCCCAGCCGACTCGCCGACACCTCCTGGGTCAAGCCGGGAATGTCTTCCTGGGGTAACTGGTGGCCCAATATCGGCCACAACGACTTCGCCTCGCTCAAACAGTACGTCCAGCTTGCCGCCGACATGGGCTGGGCCTATCAGTTGGCGGAGATCCAGGACAAATCGTTTCTGCCTGACTTGATCGCCTTTGGCAAGGAACGGAACGTGCGCATATGGTTGTGGTTCCACTTCAACGACTTCATCGACAGCGCCGTTTACAAAAGGGACTTTCCCAAGTACGCCGCGATGGGCTTGGCGGGACTGAAGATAGACTTTATCGATCGCGACGACCAGTTCGCAGTGAAATGGTACGAAGATATCGCCAAGACGGCCGCCGAGAACCACTTGATGATCGACTTCCACGGCGCCTTCAAGCCTACCGGCCTGAACCGCACTTGGCCCAACCAGATCACGCGCGAGGGCATCCAGGGCGATGAATACAACAAGTGGAGCACCAAGGAAACGCCTGAGCACCGGGCCACCCTCCCCTTCACGCGCGTGCTGGCCGGCGGGGCCGACTACACCCCCGGCGGGTTCGCCAACCGGCAGCCATCGCAGTTCAAAACCAATGCCAAGCCCACACAGGTGCAGGCCACGCGCGCCGGCGAGTTGGCCATGTTCATCCTCATCGAGAGCCCCTTCACCGTCGCCTGCGATTCGCCCGACGATTACAAAGACAAAGATGGGAAGTATCTGCTCGGCATGGACTTCCTCAAGGGCCTGCCGACCGTTTGGGACGAAACCCGCGGCTTGGCCGGTGAGGTGGGACAGTACGTGGTCGAGGTGCGGCGCCACGGGACGAATTGGTATCTGGCCGCCATCACCGACCGCAATGCCCGCGAATTGCCGGTGCCGCTGAAGTTCCTGGGCAAGGGCGATTGGAAAGTCACCCTGTGGGAAGATGCGCCCGACGCCGGCGAGAACGCCGAGCACCTGGTCAGGAACGAAAAAACCGCGCACGCGTCCGACACGCTGCAACTGAAGTTGGCGCCCTCGGGCGGAACCGTGGCCATTTTCTCGTCCGGCAAGTGAATGAAAGGCACGTTACGGGCGGGTCCGCCGGGACCCGCCCCAGTCACCGGAACGCGTACCGGAACCCGTTCTCCGCAATTCCCCGCATTTCCGTTTCGGTGAACCCGAACTGCCGCGCCGCCAGCCGGTATTCGCCCGCCAGCGTGCAGCCGAACATGGCCGGATCATCCGTGTTCAGCACAATCGGCACGCCCGCACCGTACAGCCGCCGCAACGGGTGCTCTTCGAGGCTCTTCACCACGCCGGTGACGAGGTTGCTGGTAAGGCAAATCTCCAGCGGAATGTCATGCTCGCGCAGATGCCGCATTAACTCCGCGTCCCGCGCCGCCGCGATACCGTGGCCGATGCGCTCTGCGCCCAGCTTCAGCGCGGCCCAAACCGATTCCGGCCCGGCGCTCTCACCCGCGTGCGCCACCAGCCGCAATCCGGCGCCTCTGGCGAACGCGAACACCTGCGTGAACCACTCGGCCGGACCACGCTCTTCGCTGCCGCCGATCCCGAAAGCCACTACGCCACGGTCCATGCGCTCGGCCGCCAGTTCCGCCACCTGTTGGGTCTGCTCGACGCCGAATTGCCGCACCGCGTCCAGGATCCAACGCACCTCCACCGGAGAGCCGTCCGCGGCCGCGCGGATGGCGTCGAAAATCGGCCCGAACTCCTGTCCCTTCCACAGCACCACGCCCGCCGCCAGAGTGATCTCGGCGTAGCGCACGTTTTCGGACGCCAGCCGCTCCAGCAGCCGCCGCGTAGTCAGCGCGTAATCCTCCGGCGTGCGCAGCCGTTTTCCCACTGCGCCGAACGCTTTAAGAAAACCCTCAAAATCCGAGTAGCAGTAGAGCGCGCGGAGTTCTTCAAGCGGCGTCGAGGGGTCGAGTTCATGGAGCGTCTCGGGTTCGACCGATCCCTCCAGGTGCAGGTGCAGCTCCGCCTTGGGCATTTCCAGCAGAAAATCGGCCATACTTGACTATTAGACATGACTGCTGAAGAGATTGAGGCGATCGTCGGCGGATATCACGGGGATGCCTTCCGCATTCTCGGGCCGCACGCCATCCGCAAGAAAGGCGGGCAGGCCCGATGGGAGGTCCGCGCGTTCCTCCCGCAGGCGGAATCGGCCGAGATTCTGGTTGACGGACGGCGCTCCGCCATGGCCAAAATGCATCCGCAAGGTTTTTTTTGCGCGACTTTGAACGGCGATCCCCGGCTGTACGCGATTTGCGCCCGCTTGTGGGACGGCCGTGAAGTCGCCATTGACGATCCCTACCGTTTCGGCCCGCGGATTTCCGATGCCGACCTCTACCTGCACACCGAAGGCACGCTCCACGAGGCTTGGCGCACCCTCGGCGCGCACATTGCGGAGGCCGATGGTGTCATCGGGGTTCGCTTCGCGGTGTGGGCGCCCAACGCCGAAAGCGTCACCGTAACCGGCGAGTTCAACGACTGGGACACGCGCCGCCATCCCATGCGCCGCCGCGATGGCGGCGTCTGGGAAATCTTCATCCCCGGTCTTGGCCCGGGAGCGGCGTACAAGTACCACATCCGTTCCCGCTTCGCCGGATATCGGCAGCTCAAAGCCGACCCCTACGCCTTCTACTGCGAGACGCCGCCGAAATCCGCCTCGGTGGTCTGGGACATCGCCGCGTACCAGTGGCAGGATGCCGCCTGGATGGAATCGCGCGCCAAGACCGACTGGCTCAAATCGCCCATCGCCTTCTACGAAGTGCACCTGGAATCCTGGCTCCGCGGCCCCATGGGCCAGCCGCTCACCTACCGCGAGCTGGCCGTCAAGCTGGTGGAGTACGTGAAGCGGATGGGCTACACGCACATCGAGCTGCTGCCCGTCATGGAGCACCCGTATTCGGGCTCGTGGGGCTACCAGATCACCGGCTACTTCGCGCCCACTTCGCGCTTCGGCACGCCCGACGATTTCAAGTACTTCGTGGATTGCTGCCACCAGGCGGGCATTAGCGTGTTCGTCGACTGGGTCCCCGCGCATTTCCCAAAGGATGCCCACGGCCTGGCCTTCTTCGACGGCACCGCGCTCTACGAGCATGCCGACCCGCGCAAGGGCGAGCAGCACGATTGGGGCACACTGGTCTTCAACTACGGCCGCAACGAAGTGCGCACGTTCCTCATCTCCAACGCCCTGTTCTGGCTGAAGGAGTACCACATCGACGGCTTGCGCGTGGACGCCGTGGCCTCCATGCTGTATCTCGATTACTCGCGCCCGGCCGGCGAGTGGATCCCCAACCGGTACGGCGGCAACGAGAACCTGGAAGCCATCGACTTCCTCCGCCGCTTCAACGAGCTCGCCCACACGGTTCCGGGCGCCATGACCGTGGCCGAGGAATCCACCTCTTTTCCCGGCGTCTCCAAGCCCGTCTATCTCAACGGCCTGGGCTTCACCATGAAGTGGAACATGGGCTGGATGCATGACATGCTGGCCTACTTCGGCAACGATCCCATCTATCGCAAGTTTCATCACAACCAAATCACCTTCAGCCTGCTCTACGCTTTCCACGAGAACTTCGTGCTGCCTGTTTCGCACGACGAGGTCGTCTATGGCAAGAGTTCTCTGCTGAACAAAATGCCCGGCGACGAATGGCGCCAGTTCGCCAACGTACGCGCCTTCCTGGCCTACATGTGGGCCCACCCCGGCAAAAAGCTGCTCTTCATGGGACAGGATATCGGCCAGCGCGAGGAGTGGAACAGCAACACCGGCGTGCGCTGGGAGTTGCTGGAATTCGACTATCACCGCAAGCTCCAGGCCCTGGTGCGCGAATTGAACCGCCTCTACCGCTCGAGCCCCGCGCTTTACCAGGTAGACTTCCACTACACCGGTTTCGAATGGGTAGACTTCCACGACTGGGAGGCCTCCATCATCGCTTTCCTCCGCCGCGCCGAAGACCCCAGCGATTTCCTTCTCTTCTGCTGCAACTTCACTCCCGTCCCGCGCCAGGGCTACGAGTTCGGCGTGCCGGAAGAGGGCTTCTACGAAGAGATTCTGAACACCGATTCCGAGCTGTTTGGCGGATCGAACATGGGCAACGGCGGCTGCGTCTCGTCGCGCCCGGTGCCCAAGCACAACCGCCCCTACAGCATCGCGGTGACGCTGCCGCCGTTGGCGGTGGTGGCGTTCCGCAAACGTTGAGCGGATGCCCACCTACGACGTCATCATCATCGGCGGCGGCCATAACGGCCTGGTTGCCGCCGCATATTTAGCGCGTGCCGGCCGCAAGGTGCTCGTCCTCGAGCGCCGCGAGCTTGTAGGCGGCTGTTCGGTCACCGAAGAAATCTGGCCCGGCTACCGCGTCTCCACCGCCGCGTACCTCACCAGCCTCCTGCAAGAGCGCATCGTCCGCGAACTGGAATTGCAGCGCTTCGGCTACCAGGTGGACGCCAAAGACCCCGCCTTTTTCTCCGTCTTCCCTGACGGCCGCCACTTCTTCATGTGGCAGGACCGCGCCAAAACGCTGGCCGAGATTGCCAGGTTCTCCCGCCGCGACGCCGAGGTCTATCCCGCCTACGAAGACCAACTCGAGCGCATCTCGCAAGTGGTGGAGGGCCTGCTGCTGACTACTCCGCCGCCCTTTCCGCCGAGCAGGGTGCCCTTTGGGCCCGGCGATTTCCTCGACTACCTGAAACTCGCCGTGCGCTTACGCGGTCTGAGGTCAAAAGACGCCGTGGCGCTGGTGAAGATTTTCACACAGAGCGCCGCCGACTTTCTGGACGAGTGGTTTGAATCCCGAGAAGTGAAAGTCACGCTCGCCACGGACGGCGTGATCGGCGCCAACGGAGGCCCGCGCTCGCCGGGTACGGCCTACATCCTGCTTCACCACTGTATGGGCGGCGTAGCCGGACATCGCGGACTGTGGGGCTTCGTGCGTGGCGGCATGGGCGCGGTGGCGGAAGCCATGGCGGCCTCCGCGCGCGCTGCGGGCGCCACCATCCGCACCAATGCGCCCGTGGCCAAGGTGCTGGTGCGCAACGGCCGCGCTTACGCCGTGGTGCTGGAAACCGGCGAAGAAATTGAAGCCCGCGCAATCGCTTCCAACCTCGACCCCAAACTCACCTTTCTCCACCTTTTGGACCAGCGTGATCTCGACCCCGATTTCCTGGCCGCCATTCGCCATTACCGCATCGAAGGCACAAGCGCGAAGATCAACCTGGCGCTCAATGGGCTGCCCGAGTTCCGCGCGTATCCCGGAGCCCCTGGATCGCACCACCGCGCCACCATGCACATTTGCCCCAGCATCGATTACGTCGAGCGCGCCTGGGACGACGCCAAGTACGGCCGCCCCTCCGAACGCCCAATGCTCGAACTGACCATCCCCACCATGTACGACCCTTCGCTCGCGCCCTCGCGAAAACACATCATGGGCATCTTCCTGCAATACGCCCCCTACACCTTGCGCGAGGGCACATGGGACAGCCTGCGCGAACCATTCGGCGACCGCGTGATCTCCCTCATTGAGGAGTACGCTCCCAACATCCGCAGCATCATCGAGCATCGCCAGGTTCTGACGCCGCTCGATCTGGAGCGCCGCTTCGACATCACCGGCGGCAACATCTTCCACGGCGAAATGAGCCTCGACCAAATGTTCGCAATGCGCCCCGTGGCGGGCTGGGCACGCTACCGCACCCCCGTCCGCGGCCTTTATTTATGCGGGTCCGGCGCGCACCCTGGCGGCGGCGTCATGGGCGCCCCCGGCTATAACTGCGCACGGGAAATGTTGCACAGCCGTTCCCATTGATTCGAGCGGATAATACCTCTACTGCACCACCAGCGCCTGCCGCGGAAACGCGAACTTCCGGCCCACTTCGTCGATCACGTTGAGCTGGCACGTGTACCGCCCCGGCGCCAGGCCCTTCAGCGGGACCTGCAACTCGACCGGCACCGCGTTCGGCCGCGTGGCCGCCAGGTCCGTGGCCGTCAGCGGGCCGGCTTCGAACGCTTTCGCGCCCTTCTCGTTGAACAGGCTCATGCTCACCGCGATGCGCCGCGCGCGCACATTGGCCGGATCCGGCGCCGCATCGTACACGTCGAACGAGATGGTCATGTTCTGGTCGCGCCGGAATACTTTGGTGATGCTGGGCACCACTTTTTCCTCGCCCACCACCAGCGGGTTCGGCCTTGCCAGTCTCTTGGCTGCCCTCTCCTTTTCCGCCGCGCCCACCGCCGCCTTGAACGGTTCCCGCTGGTTGCTCCAGATCACCGAGCTGGTTTTCAGGACCGCCGAATCGGCCGCCAGGTCGGGCACCACGAAGCGCATGTCGAACGTGCCCATTTTGCCGCTCAGGTTTTCCCTCACCAGGAACTTCATCCGGTACTTGCCCGGCGACAGCGTAAAGCCGGCGTCGTAATGGAAGTTCCGGTGGCTGAGTTTGGCGGCCTCGCCCGCTTCGAGCTTGACCTTGATGTAGTCCCGCACGGTGCCTACGGCCACTTTGCGGTCGTCCAGGATCTGGCCCAGAAAGTCGAACTCGGTCTCGCCGCCGCCGCGCTTTTGCGCCAGGTCGATCACCGACCCCGGAACCTTCACCGAAACTGGAACGAAGTACGCCGTCGGCGTGATGCGGAAATAGTCCGCCTCCACCGCCAGCGGAATGTCCGTCACCGGGTCGCCCGCGTTCATCGCCTCCTGCAGCTTTTGCTCCTTATCCTGGGCGTTAAATTTGCCCCACACCTTGTCGGCGTAGTATCCCTGGCGGAACTCCAGCTTGGCCGTCTGGTTGTTGTTGAGCTTCACCGTGATCTTGCGGTACTTGCCGTCCGCCGCCAGGTTCGTCGAGTAGTAGCCCAGTACGTAATAGCTGCGGTATTCCTGCTGCGCCTGTACGATTCCCAGCGAAAGCTCGTTGCTGTCCAGAAAAGCCTTCCCGCCGGTGTCCGACGCCAGGGTAGCCAGCGTCTCCTGCGAATTGTTGATGTTGGCGCGCTGCGAGTTGTATACCGAGCCGTTGTAGATGCCGGTGCCGCGCGAGGCCGCTGTGCTGGCGGCGCCTCCCGGAGGATCCGCCATCAGTCCCCGCGCATCGATGGGATAAATCGCCACGTTGGCTTTCGCGGCCGCGTTGATCGACGCTTCCAGTTGCGCCTGGTTGTCGACCCCCGTCCTGGTGACGCCGCCCGCGAAGTAAATGAGAGCCTTCTTCTCCGGCAAAGCCGACAGTTTTTTCGATGCGTCCTCGATGGCCGCCAGCTTGCGGTCGGTGTTGTAAATGTTGAACTCCGTCTCGTCGGCCACGAACGCCGCGCCGGTGTCTTCTTCGTTGGGGTCGCCCGTGTCCGCCATGTCGGCCAGGTCGCTCAGCTCGCCGATCGGCAGAGAATTGATGATGTCTTTCAACTGCGTGCGGTCGGAGGTGAAATCGGTCTTCACCTGGAGCACCGTCGTGTACAGCATGATGGCCACCATGTCCGCCGTGGTCATCTCGGTATCGATGAACTTCAGCGCCGCATCCTGCGCGCGCAACTGCTCGGGAATCCCCATCGACGTGAAATCGAAGAACATCACCATCAGGCGCTTGTCGTGATACTGGATCTTGCCGGGTGTCTCCGTGGTGATGATGGTCTTGGGAGGCTCCGGTATGGCGTTGACGTCGTCGAGCGTCGGCGGCTTTTCCGGCAGCGCCGGTTCCATGCCGAGTTTTTGAACTTCGAAAACCGAGATCTTCTGCGGCTTGCCGTCTTCGAGCACCGTGAAGTCGTTTTGCGTGAGGCTGTCGATGGCCTTGCCGGACTTGTCCTTCACCGTCACGTCCACGATCACCAAATTGGCGTTCGCCGTGAACGTGACTCTTCCGCGCGGCGGCTGCGCGGGCTGGGCCGGTGGCTGCTGTCCCGCCGCCGAGAGCACCATGAGCGCCGTGAGACCGTAAACTCGCATACCTAAAAATTGAACCTCAGCGTCAGCGTGACGTTCCGTGTCCCCGACGCCGCCGTCGGCAACCCGTAGTTGGACGCGTTAATCGTGGTGCCGATGCCCGTCACCACCACGTGATTCAGCGCGTTGTTGGCAGCCAGGCGCAACTGGAGCTGGCGCCGGCTGTCTCCGAAGCGAAACGCACGGTTGAGCGAACCGTTCAAACCGATCTGGAACAGACCGGGGATGGTGTCCCGTCCCGCGTTGCCGTACTGGCCCGCCGGCGGCGTGGTAAAGGCGTTGAGGTTGAAGTAGGGGAAGTTGCCGGCGTTAATGTTTTCTCCTGTGGCTTGCGCGCGCCCGGCGCCGAACGCGGCGGTTCCTTGCGTGTTCGACAGGTTTCCCGACACTTTCGCCGTCATCGGCGTGCCGGAAGTGGCGGTGAAGTTGCCGCTCAGCGTCCACCCTGCAAAAGCCTTGGTCTTCCAGCCGCCGTTACGCCACCAGCCATGTATGCCCACCGGCGAGGAAACCATGTAGCCCGTTGACAGGTTATGCCGCTGGTCGAAGCTCGACAGGCCGCGCTCCAGGCGCAAATCCTGGGGGAACTGGACCACCGTGCCGCCACCACCGGAAAAACTCGAAGCGTCATCGATGGATTTGGAGAACGTGTACAGCGCGTTGGCCGACACTCCCCGCCCGAATCGGCGCGTGATCCGCGTCTGTGCGGCGTGAAAAATGGAATCCCCCTGCGAGGTCAGGTAAGTAAACCCGGTGGCGTTGGCGACTTGCAGTTGCTGCTGCGCAGTGAGCGGCGAAGATCCCGGCGCCGCGCGGTCGGGCTCCAAGGTAACGGGCAGGCCCGTGCCCTTGGTGCCGATGTATTCCAGCTCCACCACCAGTCCGCGCGCGAAGGTTTGCTGGAGCGCAAAGCTCCACGTCTGCGCATAGGCCAGCTTGTAATTCTTGTCGATCGCGTAGGTGTTGGTGACGGTCTGCGACGGCTCCGCCGGGAAGCCGTTCTGCAACGTGAGAGGATTCGCGGTGCTGGTGGTGAGCGAAGCGGTGGTCGCAAACGGCGGCTGCGCCGCCATACTGGATGCGAACCCGCCGTAGGACGAGCCGCTGAAGAAAATGCTGTAGCCGCCGCGGATCACGCGCGCGTGCTTCTGCGAAGGCCGCCACGCAAAGCCCAGCCGCGGCGAGTAATTGTTCTTGTCCGGGTTGATCAGGCTGGACGGATACTTGCCCGAGTAAGGCCCAATGCTGTTAGCCGGCGTTACCACCGCCACCGCGTTCCCCTGCGGGCTGAGGTCGAGGTTCGCCAGGTGCCCCTGCAGCTCCGTGTACGGAGCGAAGTACTCATACCGCAGACCCACGTTGAAGGACAGGCCCGGCCGCACGCGCCAATCGTCCTGCGCGTACCAGTTGGTGGCCCAACTGCGGAAGTAATTGTTGTAGTCGCCCAGCCGCAACGAACTGGTCTGCGGCAAGCCCAGCAGGAAATCGGCGAAGTCGAAGCCCGTTCCCGCGACCGGCTGGCCTTGACTATCGATTTGGCTGGTCAGCAATCCGCTGAAGCTGAACGACCCGCGCGCATTGGCGTACGACAGGCTGTTCTGCTGCAACCGCCGGTACCCCACCCCGAACGTCAGATTGTGCTTCCGGCGCGCCACGTAGGTGATGGTTTCCGTCACATTGGTGGTCTGGTTGCGGCTCACCGAGGCCGATCCATCCGAGAGGCTGCCGAAATTCGTGAATGACAGGGTCGGAGGGCCATAGTTGATGGGGTCCTGGGAGGTTCCCTCGATCCCCAGGTCCCCGGCCACGTTGTCGGTGTAGGCGAAGTATGGCGCCAGCTTGCTGATGCTCCGGCTGAAGGTGATATTCAGGCTGCTGTTGAACCGCGGCTTGAAGCTGTGGCTCCAGCCCGCCGACGCGCTCAAGCCGTAGCCGCTGGTGGTGTCCTTGTACCCGAAAAGCTGCTGGCTTTGCGAGTCGTTGCGGCTGTACTGCTCGTTGAAATTGAGGCGGTCCTTGGTGGTCACCGGTGCGTTTAGCCGCACGCCGATGCTGTCGCTGACACTCGGAGTGGACGTGACCAGATGATAATTCTGCACGATCCCGGTGTAGGTGGGCAGCGGGAAGTAGGTTAGCAGCCCCGCCGACGCCGGATTGAATCGTGAGGTGGGTATCACATTGCCCGGGAACGGCGACCCGCTCAGCGGATCGTAAATCGTGACCGGCGTGGTGGTCAGGGCCTGCGAAAAGTCGCCATTCCGCTCGGTGAGTGTCGGCACCGACGACGTCAGGCTGTTTCCGCTGCGCGTCCTGTTACCCGTGTAATTCACGTAAAAAAAGTATTTGTCCGAGGTAACCAGCTTGGGAATGCGCACCGGCCCGCCGACATTGAAGCCAAACCGGCCCGAGCCGGACGATGGTTTTGGCGCCGCCTGGCCGTTCAATGAAAACGGCGCAGCGTTCAGCACCGAGTTGGTCACGATCAGGAATACCGAACCGGTGTACGCCGGTTGCGTGCGCCGCCGGTTGCCGAAGGCCGCGTACTGCCCGTTAAACGGCCCGCGCCGCTGTGCGTTGGCGCCGCCTCTTCCTCCGCGTCCACCACCTCCGAAACCACCACCTCCGCCGCGGCCACCACCTCCGCCACCACCGCCGCCTCCGGGACCGCCGCCACCAGGACCGCCCCCGCCCATACCAGGCGCGCCGCCCAGGCCATCGCCGAATCCGTTCAAGACACCTGCGGCGCCGAAGCCGTTCATGCCCAGCGGATCGGCACTGGTCCCGCCGCTCATGGCCGCCATGTCTCCGATACCGCCGCCCATCATTCCAGGACCGCCGGGGCCTCCCAGCCCGCCTCGTCCGCCCATCATCATTCCCATCATCCGGTCGCGCCTGGCCTGTTCATCCGCCGCCGCTCCCAGGCCGCCGCTCATGCTGCCGTTCACCACGTACGACGGATCGGCGTCGGCATTACTCGCCTGGTCGGGAGACGTTGCTTCGATCGCGGCTGACGCCAGCGCCTGTGTGCCCTCCTCGGTAGGCGTCACGGACATGTTCTGGAAGCCTGGGCCTTGCTGGTTATTCGGTCCTCGCCCTCCGGCTCCCCGCCCTCCGGACGCGGCATTCGCTGCCCGTGCGCCGCCGCCGCGCCCCGCCCACGGACGCTGAGTGGGAGCGGGCGCTGGCTGCGCCGCTTCTTTTTTCGGCTCGGGTACAGGCTTGGCCGCCGCCACCGGCGCTGCCGCTGAACCGTACCGCGGCATCTCCAGCGTCCAGTCTTTGTTGCTCGGTTCGTCCCCTACGGTGACTTCGCCCCGCTGGGTCTGGAGCCCGAACATCTCAACCTGGATCTCCCAGACTCCGGGGGTCAGGTCCAGCACGTAACGTCCATTTGCGTCCGTGTAGACTACTACCTTGGCGCCCCCTTGCTGGGCGGTTACCGTGGCTCCGGGAAGGAACTGGTCCGCAGCGCGTACCGAGCCGCTATGCTGGGCCGCGGTAAGAAACCCGGGACCCAGTATGATGGCGGCGACAAAAAAGGAGCGCAGCACAGGACCCTATACTAATACTTCCCTCCGGTGCGGAGTTAGTTCGCCTTTTTGGCCGTGAACTCGATCGGCGGAGGCGCGTTGTCCATGCCTTCCATGGCGCGGGTAAACTTGATCTCGCTGCCGGAGACCTTCCCTTTGAACACCATCTTCATCTCGTTCCCGCCAAAGTTCCGCACCACCACAAAGGAAATGTCGTCGCCGCTGGTCTTTCCGTCGGTGATCTCCGCCGGGCCGCCGCGGCCGCCTTCCATCGTGCCCGTGAGCTTGGCGCCGTCAACCTTGAATACAAAGGTGGTTTCCGCCGTGTTGCCGCCGCGTCCCGGAACCTGCGCAGTCCATTTCCCGGTGACGTCGGCGGCCGAAGCTGCCAATGCAAAGATGCCCAGAAGGGCAGTCAACAGTAGTGTTCTCATGCAAGCTAAGATGGTTCCCGCCGGGGCGAAAGTTACAGGAAAACGCTTCTTATTAAAGGCCCTTTTCCACCAGAAACGCGATCAGGTCGATCACGCGGCAGGAGTAGCCCCATTCGTTGTCGTACCAGGCGACCACCTTCAACAGGTTGCCATCCAGCACCTTGGTCAACTGGCCGTCCACGATGGAACTGTTGGGGTTGTGCAGCATATCGGAGGACACCACGGGATCTTCCGTGTAGGCCAGGATGCCCTTCATGGCGCCCGCCGCGGCAGCCTTCATCGCGGCATTGACTTCCTCGCTGGTGGCCGGTTTCTCCAGCAACACCACCAGGTCCACCACCGAAACGTCGGGGGTCGGGACGCGCAAGGAGTACCCATCCAGCTTGCCTTTCAACTGCGGCATTACCAACCCAATGGCCTTGGCGGCGCCGGTCGTCGTGGGGATCATGTTGATCGCGGCGGCGCGGGCCCGGCGCAGGTCCTTGTGCGGGAAGTCGAGCACGTTCTGGTCGTTGGTGTAGCTGTGGATCGTGGTCATCGACCCCTTCTGGATGCCAAACTTGTCGTACAGCACCTTCACCACCGGCGCCAGGCAGTTGGTGGTGCACGACGCGTTCGAAATGATATGGTGCTTGGCCGGATCGTAAGCGTCGTCGTTCACACCCAGAACCAACGTCAGGTCTTCATTCTTCGCGGGGGCCGAGATGATGACCTTCTTGACCGGCCCGCGAATATGCTTGCAGGCTTCTTTGGCGTCCGTGAACTTGCCCGTCGACTCGATCACGATCTCGGCGCCCACCGACGCCCAATCGAGCAGCGCCGGGTCCTTGCAGGCGAACACCTTCATCGTCTTCCCGCCGACCGTGAGGCTGTCGGCGGTCGCCGTGACATCCACGCTCAGCGGTCCCAACACGGAATCGTACTTCAGCAAGTGGGCCAGCGTTTTCGTATCGGTAATATCGTTCACCGCCACGAATTCCATATCATTGCGGTGTAGACCTGCGCGAACAATATTCCGGCCAATCCGACCGAAGCCATTAATACCAACTTTCACTGCCATTTTTTCTCCTGTTCAGATTAAGTAATCGACTAAAACTAAGGATATCAGGAGGTGTGTATCCCGATCAATCACCGTTGAAAAGCGATCTTCCCGCCCACAATCGTATACACCACGTCCGTGGCCGCGATGTGCTCCACGCGCCAGCGCAAATCCTTCTGCTCGGGATGCTCGCGAAACACCTGCTCGTAGATGTCCAGCACCTCGCGGTTGGCTCGGTCGCCAATGGCGTGAATGCAGAGTTGATACCCGTGCTGGATGGCCAGCTCTGCGGTCTGCCGGATATCGGCCGGGTCTTCCGTGTTCAACCCGCGGCTGTTCGGCTGGTCGGCGTACGGTTCCACCAGCCATGCGCCGCGCGAGCCGAGCGCGCCATCCATCTGCCGCTTGACGGCACGAACGGTGAGATAATTCCCCCCTGCCCCGATCCACTCGCCGGCCTTGGCCTGTCTGGCGGCGCGCGCCACCTGCGCCACGATTTCGTCCCACGTGCGCGCCTCCCGCAGGTCCAGCCCCAGGCGAAACTCGCCGATCCCAGTGAAATGCCCGTGCCCCTCGATGAAGCCCGGAATCGCGAGCATGCCGTGCAAGTCGATGACCTTCGTGCCCGGCCCGATCCATTTCGCCGCGTCGGTGTTGCCGCCCAGCGCCGCGATTCGGTCCCCGCGCACCGCCATGGCTTGGGCCGCGGGCTGAGCGGCGTTCATGGTGACGATCTTTCCGTTGCGCAGCACCAGGTCCGCGGGTTGCCCGAAGGCCACTGCGCAAGCTGCAAACAACAATGCACGCATGGACATTAGAATACAATGGGGCAGAATGCCATCGCGCCACGACCCGCTGCGCATCGCCATTCAGGTGACCGTTTACGTGGCGCTTTATTTCGCCACGGCGTACTTCTTCTTCGGCCCGCTGCTGTTGTGGGTCGGCGGATACCTCACCGGCACCATCGCCACCGGCTTCCTGGCCGCGGTGTTCGCCAACTGGCTGGCGTTGCGCATTTACGAGGACCGCCCCGTGAGCGACGCCGGGCTGTGGCTGAACCGGGCTTCGGCGGACAACCTCCTGTTCGGCCTCGTCGGCGGCGTTGGCTCCGCCTGCCTGGTGCTGGCGCCGCCGCTTCTGGTAGGCGCGGCCCACATCGTGCGCACGCCCGCGGAGCAACCGTCCGCCGGCGCCATGGTCTACCTGATCATTCTCCTCGCCGCCGGCGCCGTGGGCGAGGAACTGTTCTTCCGCGGCTATGGCTTTCAAGTTCTGCTGGCCCGCTGTGGACCCTACGCCACCATCCTTCCGGTGGGCGTGGTCTTCGCCCTGCTGCACTCCGGCAACCCCGGCGCGACCTGGTTCGGTATCGCCAACACCGCCGGTTTTGGCATCCTGTTCGGCTACGCTCTCCTGCGCAGCCGCGACTTGTGGCTGCCCATCGGCCTCCACTTCGGCTGGAACTTTACCTTGCCGCTGTTCGGCGTGAACGTCAGCGGGCTTAGAATGAAGGTGACGGGCTACGAGATGTCGTGGACTGCCGGCAACCTCTGGAGCGGCGGCGACTACGGCCCGGAAGCCAGCCTGCTGACTTCCGTGGTCCTCTTCGCGCTGTTCGCTTACATCTGGAAGGCGCCCATTCGCCGGCAGCCCTCGCCGCTCACCGACCCGCCCGCGGAAAGTGCCGTATGCGAGCCTTCGCCACCGCCGCAGCTTTGAGCCTGCTGCCGTCGCTCTCCTGGGCCGGCAACAAGCTGAGCTTTGAAGACCGCGTCGAGCTGACCCGCGGGCTGATGGCCGAATACGGCACCGCGAAGGTGCTCCTGCCGCGCTCCAAGAAACCGCTCGAATTCGACGCCAAGACCGGATACGACAAAACGCAGTGGGTGGACATCGCCAAGCAGAGCGGCCCCGCCGCGCGCACCGGCGACCTGGTTCAGATCACCAAGATCGACATCGAAGACGACAAGATCGTGCTCCAGATCAACGGCGGCTTTAAGGGCGGCCAAAAGTGGTATCGGAACGTGCAAGTGGTCGGCATGGCCGGCTCGACCCCCATTTCCCAAGGCAACTCCAACGCGCCCGGCGGCACGTCCATTGCGATCCTCTTTCACCAGCCCCTGGAGCCGGTCAAGGCGGCGGCGATCAAGAAAATGCTGGCGACGGTGATCGACTTCGAGCTCCACACCGTCACCGAAGTCTATGCCGAGACGCTCCCGCCCGAAGTGCGGAAGGCCATCCAGGAGAAGCGCGTCACCGAGGGCATGAATCGCGAGCAGGTGATCATGGCGCTAGGCCGTCCGGCCCACAAATCGCGCGAAACCAAGGACGGCCTCGAGTTGGAAGACTGGGTCTACGGAACGCCGCCGGGCAGGATCGTTTTCGTGACCTTCAACGGCGACAAAGTGATCAAGGTCAAAGAATCCTACGCCGGCCTGGGAACGCAGGTGGCCGACCCGCCGGTGGTCCGGTAGTGTGTATGGTGCTTTACCGCAGCGCTTTCTCAATGGCGCTGGTGACGTCGGGCGATTCCGGCGTGACCTTGGGCTCGAAGCGGGCGATGACCTTGCCGCTCTTGTCCACCAGGAACTTGGTGAAATTCCACTGGATCTCGCCGCCGGTGGCGGGATTCGCCTGCTTGTCGGTGAGGAACTGATAGAGCGGCGCCTGGTCGTCGCCCTTCACCGAGATTTTCGAGTACATGGGGAAGGTTACGTTGTACTTGGTGCTGCAAAAGGTCTTGATCTCCTCGTTGGTTCCCGGCTCCTGGCCGCCGAAATTGTTGGCCGGGAACCCGAGAATCACGAATCCCCGGTCCTTGTACTTTTCGTAGAGCGCCTCAAGCCCGGCGTACTGCGGCGTGAATCCGCACCTGCTGGCCACATTGACGATCAGGACAACCTTACCCTGGTACGCCGAAAGAGGGGCGGGTTTGCCATCAATCGAGTTCAGAGCGAACTCATGCACGCTGGATGCGCCGAAGAGAGATGCCGTCATAACCATTCCCGTGAGAAGGAGCTTGTTCATACAAAGGGGTGATGCGGAATCCGGCACGGGGGATTCAGGGTTTTCACGTGGGCGGGGGTCCGATGCCCAGGGCCTTCATCTTGCGGTATAGGTTGCTGCGCTCCAGCCCGAGCAGCTCGGCGGTGCGGGTGACGTTGCCGCTGGTCTCTTCCAGCTTCTTGAGGATGTACTCGCGCTCGGCGGCTTCGCGCACTTCCTGCAGGCTTCCGAAGCGGCCGGTGGCGCGGTCCGGCTGCCGGCGCACGGCGGCGAGGGGGATGTGGCGGGCGTCCACCCGCACCTGAGGGTTGAGAATCACGATGCGCTCGATGAGGTTCTTCAGCTCGCGCACATTGCCCGGCCAGTGATGCTGGGTGAGCACGCGGTAGGCTTCCACGGTGAGCTCTTTGGGCTTGCGGCCGTAGGCGGTGGTGAATTCGCGCAGGAAATGATCGGCCAAGAGGGAGATATCCTCGCGGCGGTCGCGCAGCGGCGGCACGAAAAAGGGGATCACGTTGAGGCGGTAGAACAGGTCCTCGCGGAAATTGCCGTGGTCGATCTCCTCCTCAAGGTGCTTGTTGGTGGCCGCCACCACGCGCACGTCCACCTGGAGGGATTCGGCGGCGCCGACCGGCTCGAAGCGCTGCTCTTCCAGCACCCGCAACACCTTGGATTGGGTGCGCAGGCTCATGTCGCCCACTTCGTCCAGGAAGAGGGTGCCTCCGTCGGCCTTCTGAAACTTGCCGATCTTGGTTTCGTGGGCGCTGGTGAAGCTGCCCTTGATGTGGCCGAACAGCTCGCTCTCGATCAACTCTTCGGGGATGGCAGCGCAATTCACCTCGACGAACGGCTGGGCGGCGCGCGGGCTAAGGGCGTGGATGGCGTGGGCCACCAGTTCCTTGCCGGTGCCGCTTTCGCCGTAGATGAGCACGCGGCCATTAGTGCCGGCCATCAGCGCGAGCTGCTGCCGCAGCGCCTTCATGGGGACGCTATCCCCGATGATGCGGTAGCGCGAACCGCTGTCCGCCTTGAGCTGGCTGTTCTCAATCGACAGTGCGCGGTGAGACAGCGCGTTCTTGACCACCACCAGAACCTTGCCGATGGAGAGCGGCTTTTCCAGAAAATCGAAGGCGCCCAGCTTGGTGGCTCTTACCGCGGCTTCGATGCTGCCGTGGCCGGAAATCACCACCACCACGGGGCGGTCGGAGAAGGGAACCTCCTGGATGCGGGCCAGCACCTCCATGCCGTCCACGCCGGGCAGCCAGATATCCAGCAGGACCAGCTCGAACTCGGCGCCAGGGAGCGAGGAGAGGCAAGCCTCGCCGCTCTCGACGGCCTCTACGTGGTAGCCTTCATCCTCGAGGACGCCGCTCAAGGACTGGCGGATGCCAGGCTCGTCGTCCACCACCAGAATGCGCCGCTCCCTCATGCTTTGGCCGCGGCTGGGTGGGGCGCCCCCTGGGCCCCGGTCTCGATCGGCTCCGGCTCTAGGAGCGCCGGGATCTCCACCGTAAAGCGCGCGCCCGCGGGCCGATTGTCCTCGACCCGGATGGTTCCGTTGTGCTCGGCCACAATGTGGCTCACGATGGCGAGACCGAGGCCAGTGCCGCGATTCTTGGTCGAAAAATAGGGCAGGAAGAGCTTTTCCTTTTCATCGGGGCTGACGCCGCAGCCCGAGTCGGCCACCACCAGCTCGACGGTCTCGGCCGCGCCTGGCTGGGTGGCGATATAGAGCTTCTTAACGAGCGAATCCTGCATGGCTTCGGCGGCGTTGTCCACCAGGTTGACCACGGCGCGCTCGAACTGCTCTCGGTCCAGGTTCACGGGCGGCAACCCCGCGCCGAAGCTGGTTTCGATGGAAATGCCATCCAGGCGCCCCTCAAAAACGGCCAGCGCACCGGCCACCACCTCGTTCAGATCGGAACGCACGGGCTGGGCGGAGGGGAAGCGCGCAAAGTGAGAGAATTCGTCGACCAGCGTTTTCACCGATTCCACAGATTTGGCGATGGTGGCGGCGCACTCGTGCACGATGCGGGCGGCGCCGGGCGGCAGATCGAGGCGATCGAGCTGCCGCCCGATGCGCTCGGCGGAAAGCGCGATGGGGGTGAGCGGGTTCTTGATTTCGTGGGCCACGCGGCGGGCCACTTCGTGCCAGGCGTCGGCCTTCTGCGCGCGCAGCAGCTCGCTGGTGTCTTCAAGCACTACCACGAAGCCCGAGGTGAGCTTCTCTTCGAGCGCGGAAACCGTGATGGCGAGATGCAGCTTGCGGTTCTCGGTGCGCAATTCAAGCTGGCGCGAAGCCACGCCGGTGCGGCGCGCGCGCTTCATGAGGTATTTGATTTCGGCCGTGTCCTCGCGCGAGAAGAGATCCTCGAGGCGCGTGGCGCGGGCCGCCTGTTGGGCCGGGAAGATCCTGGAGAGCGCCTGGTTGACGCGCTGGATGGAGCCGTCGGCGCTAATGGAGATGACGCCGGTGGGGATGCTCTCGAGGATGGCCTCGGTGAAGCGGCGGCGGCGGTCGAGCTCCAGGTGGCTGGCTTCGAGTTCCTGGGTCATCTGGTTGAAGCCGCGAACAAGGGAAGCCAGCTCGTCGGCGGCGCGCACCTGGACGCGGTGTTTGAGGTTGCCGCGGCGCACTTCGCGGGCGGCATCCAGCAGCGCCGTAATGGGAATGCTGATCTGCTTGGACAGGAACAGCGCGATCCAGGTTGCCACGAACAGCACGAAGAGCGTGATCACGGCCATGAGCATTACGTAAAACAGCTTGAAATTCTTGCTGCCCTTGCGAATCTCACTCCATTGCTGGTTGTATTTTTCGATGGCCGCGGTTTGCCGCGCCACGTCCAGCGGCAGCCGGGAAGCCAGCGCGATATAGCCGATGGTTTGGCCTCCGGCGGTGACGGGCGCGCGGGCCATGACGGTGAGGCCGTCGGGCCGGGCGGTGTACGGCCCCGAGGCGTCCAGCGGCACGTCGCCGGAAGCCGGAAGGATGGCCGCCGATACCAACCCCTGGGTCTTCGAGAAGTGCTGGAGGAACCCGGGCGTGGGCACACCATCCGTCAAGAGCTGGCGCGTCTCCGGCTGCGCGGCCAGCAGGGCGGCCTGGGTGTTGACTTTGTCCTGAATGTCGCGCTGCAGCAGGACGGAGGCCTCGACGAAGAGCTGCACCTCGTTGTCGGCGGGTTTTCGGAACCACGCCTCCAGGCTGTGATTGAGCACTTCGTAGCTGAAGAGCACCAGAAAGAAGACCGGGAGGAAACTCAGGGTGAGGGCGCCCACCACCAGCTTGGTCTTGATGCGCGAGCCTTCGCGGTTGCTCTGCCGCTCGACATAGAGCTTGACGCTTTCGCGGAACAGAATGAACCCGAGCGTCACCATGAGGACGAAGATCAGGCTCGAGGTGGCCCAGAAGATGAACGTCTGGTAGGGATCCGACGGGCCAAACTGCCACGGATTGAACGACCCCTGCCACACCACCAGCGCCACGGACAATACCAGCGCCACGATGGCGAACCCGTACACCAGGGGCTTTCTCATGGGACAACTCTATCCTCGATTATACGTGGTGAGGCGCAGGAGCGCGGTGGGTGCGTGGGCACGAGACACGAATAGCGCTGGTCGTGCTGCCATCGGCGCTTGCAGCGGGGTTACTTCTTGACGCTGTCTACCTTGATGCTGTCGCCATCCATCTTGCCGGTGATGGTGACCTTTTGGCCAGCGTATTCCGTCACCTTGTCCTGGTCGGCGATCTTGTAGATCTGCCCTTCATCGGTGACCATCACGGCGGGTGATCCGCGCTTGATGCAACTTTGGGCGCAAGCGACGTTTCCCCTCATCTCTTTCTTGCTCGCGCAGTTCTGGTCGATGATGTAGCCAGTCCAATCCGCGGCCATTCCCGACACGGTGGTCAGGGCAAACACAGCCAGCACTTTCTTCATTTGAATCCCTCCTCGGAATCAAAGTCCCAGTTCAGAATCACTATAACCCAGGATGCGGCCCGGGCACAAGCCTGAATGTTATTGGACATTTTGCGCTTGTAAACACCTGCCCGTTCTTCCAGGCCGCACCTGGCCGGATGGCCGATGCGTTTGGATCCGTCACGCGCCATCCTGAAATCACAGGGAGGTTTTCAAATGGCAAACGAATTGGCCGCGCTGTCCGATGAACTGGCGGCTGCGGTAGAGCGGGTCGGGCGGTCGGTGGTTGCGGTGCATGCCCGCCCGCGGTTCTCTTCGAGCGGAGTTTTCTGGCGGCCGGGAATCATCGTCACCGCGGAACACACCATCCGGCGCGAGGAGGAGATCACGGTGACGCTACCCAACGGTTCGAACGCTCCGGCGACTCTGGCAGGCAGCGACGCGGGCACGGATGTGGCGGTGCTGCGAATCGAAGACGCCGATAGCGCACCAACGCCGCGAGCCGGCGCGGTGCCGGCGCCGGGCAACCTGGTTCTGGCCATCGGCCGCTCACAGGATTCCGGGGTGAACGCCACCATGGGCATCGTCAGCGCGGTGAGCGGCTCGTGGCGCACGTGGAGGGGCGGACGGCTGGACCACTACATCCGGCTGGACCTCACGCTATATCCCGGCTCTTCCGGAGGCGTGGCCGTCAACACGGCAGGCGAAGCCGTGGGGATCGCTACCTCCGCGCTTTCCCGCATAGCGGGGGTAGCCATTCCCGCAACCACCGTTGATCGGGTGGTAGATGAAATCCTGACGCGCGGCCGCGTGGCGCGAGGGTACCTCGGAGTGGGCTTGCAACCGGTGGAGTTGCCGGATCATCAAATGAGTCAGATCGTTTTGTCGCTCGAGGCGGAGGGCCCGGCGGCGAAGGCCGGAGTGCTGATCGGCGATATTCTCGTCTCGTTAGGCGGCAGGGCAGTGCCCGACATCGACGATCTCCAAAGCGCGCTGGAATCGTACGGGGTCGGCCAAAGCATCGAGGCCGAGGTGCTGCGCGGCGGGGTGCCGAAAAAGATTGCAATCGCCATCGGGGAGCGGCCCCGGAGGATCTGACATGCGCGGATTCGGAGAGATTGCCGAGCGCCTGCGGCGTTCCACCGCGCAGGTTTTCCTGGGGGAGCGGCGAGGGGCAGGGTCGGGCGTGGTGTGGAGCGCCGATGGCCTGATACTGACTAACGCACACGTCGCGGCGGCGCCCACCGCGCGTGTCGTGCTGTGGGATGGGCGCAGCTTCGATGCGCGCCTGGTGGCCCGCGACCCGCGCCGCGATCTGGCTACGCTGCGGGTTCCAGCCGAGGGACTGGAGGCCGCCACACCCGGCGATTCCGCGGCGTTGCGTTCGGGCGAGCTGGTGATGGCTATCGGCAGCCCCTTGGGGTTCGCGGGTGCGCTTTCGACTGGCGTGGTTCACTCCATTGGCGCATTGCCGGGGATGGGCCGCCAGCGATGGATTCGCGCCGACGTGCGGCTGGCGCCCGGGAATTCCGGCGGGCCGCTGGCCAACGCACAGGGCCAGGTGGTGGGCATCAACACCGCCATCGTAAACGGGTTGGGAGTGGCGGCGCCGGTTTCGAGCGTGACGGACTTCCTCCACAGCGGCAGCCGGCCCGCGCTTGGCGTTACTCTTCGGCCGCTGCGGTTCGGGCTGATGGTCCTGGAGGTGGAACCCGGCGGCGCCGCGGCTGCCGCGTCGCTGCGAGCGGGCGATATCCTGCTCTGCTCGTTCGACGAACTGAGCGACGCCCTGGATTCCGGGCACGAGGTAGTGCGGCTGCGCTTTCTGCGCGGAAATCGCGAGCGGGTACGGGAGGTCTCCGTGCGGGTCGCAGCGCGCGCGGAGGCGGCGTGATTCGTCTGCTGATTGCCGCACCATCCGCGGTAGTGCGAGCGGGGCTGGAGGCGCTCGCCGCTTCCAGCCCCGAATTGCAGGTAGTGGGCTCGCTTCCGGACCTTACCGGAGCCGAGGATCTGCATCCGGACGTAGTCCTTGCGGCATTGTTGTTGGAAGAAATTCCGTCCCCAACCGACGGCGGAATTCCGCCGCTGGTGCTCCTCACTCACGACTCGCAGCCCGTGTGGACCATTGAGGCGCTGCGTCTCGGGGTGCGCGCGGTGCTGCGGCGCGACGTGTCGCCGGCGGAGATTCTGGCTGCCGTGGAAGCTGCAGCCCACGGCCTTGCAGTGCTCGACCCGCAAGATCTGGATGCCCTGTTGTCCTCCGCCGCTCCGGCTCCGGTTCAGGCTGAGGGCGAGACTGCCGCGCTCACGGCGCGGGAAACGGAAGTGTTGCGCATGATCGCAGAGGGCACCGCGAACAAAATCATTGCGTGGAAGCTGGGAATTTCGGAGCACACCGTGAAGTTCCACGTGGCCTCGATTCTCGCCAAGTTAGGTGCTTCCAGCCGCACCGAAGCCGTCACCGTGGGGATTCGCAGGGGGCTGGTGCTGGTGTAGCGGACCTGGCCTGCTTCACACGGTATCATGGGGAAAGAAAGTCCCCCATGGCTTTGAAATCCGATCCGGAGATGGGCGTCAATAGCTGGCTCGAAGACGAGCTGTATCAACAGTATCTGCACGACCACTCGGCCGTCGATGAAAGCTGGAAACGGGTGTTCGAGAAGCCGCGCACGGCTCAGGGCAACGGCGCCCCGGCCACGGTCCCCAGCGATCAGCTCCAGCCCCTGCGCGGTGCCGCCGGCCGCATCGCCGAGAACATGACCGCCAGCCTCGCCATCCCGCTGGCTACTTCGCAGCGCACCATCGCGGTGAAGGTCATGGACGAGAACCGGCGCATCATCAACCAGCACCGCACCCTGCTCGGCCGCGGCAAAGTCTCTTACACGCACCTGATCGCGTGGGCCATCGTCAAAGCGCTCCCGGAATCGCCGGGGCTGAATCACGCGTACGCGGAGAAAGATGGGCAGCCGTTCCGCGTGGTGCGGCCGCACGTCAACCTGGGAATCGCCGTCGACGTCGCCGGCAAGGACGGCAGCCGCAACCTCATGGTGCCCAATATCCGCAACGCCGGCTCGTTGAATTTCCAGGAATACGTCACGGCTTTCGACGATCTCGTCAGCCGCGCGCGCGGGGGCAAACTGACAACCGCCGATTTCCAGGGGACCACGATTTCGCTGACCAATCCGGGCACCGTCGGCACCGTGGCGTCGAATCCGCGCCTGATGCCCGGGCAAGGGGCCATCATCGCCGCCGGAGCCATCGATTATCCGGCCGAATACCAGGGCGCGGCCGAAGAGACGCGCGCCGTGCTGGGCATCAGCAAAGTGATGACCCTCACCTGCACCTACGATCACCGCATCATCCAGGGCGCCGAATCGGGCCTGTTCCTGGGCAAAGTGCAGGCGCTGCTCGATGGCGCGGACGGTTTTTACGAAGAGGTCTTCGCGCACCTGCGCCTGCCGCACCAGCCGGTGCATTGGGAGAAGGACCGGGGAGCACCGCTTCTGCCCGGCATGACTTCCGCGCGCACCCCTGAGATCGCCAAGGAAGCCGCGATCATGCAAATGATCAATGCCTACCGCGTGCGCGGGCATTTGATCGCCGACCTGGACCCGCTGGGCGCGGAACCCAGCTACCATCCCGAGCTGGACCCGGAGACCTACGGGCTCACCATCTGGGACCTGGACCGCGAATTCCTCACCGGCTCGCTGGGCGAGGCCATCGGCGAAAGCGGCCCCAAGCCGGTGGCCACGCTGCGCGAGATCCTGGAGACGCTGCGCCAGACCTACTGCGGCAAGGTCGGCTGCGAGTACATGAACATCCAGGTGCCGGAGCAGAAACGATGGCTGCAAAGGCGCATGGAGCCGGAGGCCAATAACTGGCCGCTGGGCCGCGAGACCCGCCTGCGCATTCTGCGGAGCCTCATCGCGGCTGAAGAGTTCGAGCACTTCCTGCATTCGCGCTTCGTGGGGCAGAAGCGCTTCGCGTTGGAGGGCGGCGAGACGGCGCTGGCCATCCTGGAAGAGATTCTCGAACGGGCGGCGGCCAACAGCGTGCATGAAATCGTGGTGGGGATGGCGCACCGCGGCCGGCTGAACATTCTGGCCAACGTGGTGGGCAAGGATGTCCGACAGATCTTCTCGGAGTTCGAAGGCGAGATCGATCCCGCAAGCACGCAAGGGTCCGGCGACGTGAAGTACCACCTGGGCGCCAGCGGCATCCGGCGGATGGAAAGCGGCCGCGAGATCGTCATTTCGGTTTCACCCAACCCCAGCCATCTGGAAGCCGTGGACCCGGTGGTGGAAGGCATCGTGCGGCCCAAGCAGGACCGGCTCGGCGATACCCGCCGCGAGCGCGTCATCCCGGTGCTGGTGCACGGCGACGCGGCGTTCGCCGGCCAGGGCGTGGTGGCCGAGACGCTGAACCTCTCGCAGCTCGACGGCTACTCGACCGGCGGCACCGTTCATCTCATCATCGACAACCAGATCGGCTTCACCACGCTGCCCGACGAATCGCGCTCGACGCCCTACTCGACCGACGTGGCGCGCGGCGTGCAGGCGCCCATTTTCCACGTGAACGGAGACGATCCGGAAGCCGCGATTCGAGTGGCCGAGATCGCCTTCGATTACCGCCAGCAGTTCAAGAAGGACGTGGTCATCGACATGATCTGCTACCGCCGGCACGGGCACAACGAAGCCGACGACCCCAGTTACACGCAGCCCATTCTCTACCGCAAGATCAAGGAGCACCCCTCGGTGGCCACGCTCTACACGGAGCGCCTGGTGCGCGAAGGCGTCATCGCCGCCGAAGAGTGCCGGGCCATGCACCAAGCCGCGGCGCAGAAACTTTCCGAAGCTTACGACGCCGCGCAGGAGCGAGCCGAGCATTACGAATTGCAGGAGTTGAGCGCCGTGCCGAGCGAGGAGATCGGCGCATTCTGCCCGCGGACGGCGGTTAACCAGCAGGTGCTGGAGCGGGTGATCCGCGGGATGACGAATTTCCCCGAGAGCTTCCACTTGCACCCCAAGCTGCGCGGGTTTGTCGAGCGCCGGCGCGAGGTAATCGAGAAGGGCGGACCGATCGATTGGGCCTTCGCCGAAGCGCTGGCCTTCGGCACGCTGGCGCTGGAAGGCACGGCCGTGCGGCTCAGCGGCCAGGATTCCGGGCGCGGCACTTTCAGCCAGCGCCACCTGGCGTTCTACGACTCCGAGACCGGCCAGCGCTACATTCCCTTGCAGCACATCTCACCCGGCCAGGGGCGGTTCGAGGTCTTCGACAGCTCCCTCAGCGAGTACGCCGTGCTGGGTTTCGAGTTCGGCTACAGTGTGGCCGACCCGCTGACGCTGGCCGTCTGGGAAGCGCAGTTCGGCGACTTCGCCAACGGCGCGCAGATTATGATCGACCAGTTCATTTCCTGTTGCGAACAGAAATGGGGGCAGCCCAGCGGCCTGGTGATGCTGCTGCCGCACGGCTATGAAGGGCAGGGGCCGGAACACTCCAGCGCGCGCATCGAACGCTACCTCACCCTGTGCGCCGAGAACAATATGCAAGTAGCGAACTGCACCACCCCGGCGCAATACTTCCACCTGCTGCGCCGCCAGATGTACGGCGGCCACGACCGCCGAGGCACGCGCAAGCCGCTCATCATTTTCACTCCCAAGAGCCTGCTGCGCCATCCGCGCGCGGTTTCCACGCCGCACGATTTCTCGACTGGCGGGTTCATGGAAATGCTGGCCGATAACCCGGCCGATGCCAGCCGCATCACGCGGGTGGTGTGCTGTTCCGGCAAGGTCTATTGGGACCTCGCGGCCGCGCGCGAAGAGCGCCAGGCCGATCACGTAGCGCTGGTGCGGGTGGAGCAGCTTTACCCCTTTGCGGCGGACCAGGCGCGCGACATTCTGGCGCGCTATCCGCCCACCGCCGAGGTGGTGTGGGCGCAGGAGGAGCCGCGCAACATGGGCCCCTGGCGTTTCATGCGCGAGTGGATCGAGCCGCTGCTCGAAGACACGCGGCGCGAGCTGCGCTACGTGGGGCGCCCCGAGAGCGCCAGCCCCGCCGGCGGTTCCGGCAAGCGCCACCAGCAGGAGCAGGCGGAGATTGTCAACGACGCGCTGACGCCGGGCGCCATTTCGCAAACCCGGCGCACGCGCGTGGTGGCGCGGCGGAAGAAGTAGTGCTCCCCACGCCCCAGTGGTGTTAACCTGAAATCAGGCAGGCCCCCATGATCATCGGCGTTCCCAGGGAAATCAAGGACCACGAAACGCGCGTGGGGTTGGTGCCCAGCGGCGTCACGGCGCTGCGCGAGGCGGGGCACGAGGTGCTGGCGGAGACGCGTGCTGGAGAAGGCAGTTCCATCACCGACCGGGAGTACGTGGAGACCGGCGCAGTCATTTTGAAGAGCGCGGCGGAAGTGTGGCAGAGGGCTGACCTGGTCGTGAAAGTCAAAGAGCCGCAGCCGGCCGAGTACGGCTATTTCCGTCCCGGTTTGATCCTGTTCACCTACCTGCACCTGGCGCCGCAGCCGGAACTGACGGACAAACTGCTGGCCGCCAAGGTGAACGGCGTGGCCTATGAGACCATCGTCGAGAAAGACGGTTCGCTGCCCCTGCTCATCCCCATGAGCGAGGTCGCGGGGCGTATGTCGGTGCAGGTGGGGGCGCAATATCTGCAAAAGACCCACGGAGGACGCGGCATCCTGCTGGGCGGGGTGCCGGGCGTGGCGCCGGGAAATTTGGTGATCCTGGGCGGCGGCATTGTGGGCATCAACGCCGCCAAGGTGGCCATTGGGATGGGCGCGCACGTCACCATCATCGATCGCAATCTGGACCGGCTGCGCGAGCTGGACGACATCTTCAATGGGCAGGTGGTGACGCTGGCATCCAACGCGTGGACCATCGGCGAGAACCTCAAGACGGCCGACCTGGTGGTGGGCGCGGTTCTGATTCCCGGGGCTTCGACGCCCAAGCTGGTCCGGCGCGAGATGGTGGCCGGCATGAGACGCGGCGCGGTGATGGTGGACGTGGCCATCGACCAGGGCGGGTGCTTCGAAACCTCGCACGCCACTACCCATACCGAGCCGACCTACGTGGTGGATGGCGTGGTCCACTATTGCGTTTCGAACATGCCTGCGGCGGTCCCGCACACCTCGACATTGGCGCTCACCAACGCCACCTTCCCCTACCTGCTGGAGCTGGCGGACCACGGGCTGGAGGGCGCCTGCACGCGCCATCGCGGCCTCCGCCAGGGCGTCGACACGTACAACGGCTATGTGACGCACCGCGGCGTGGCCGAATCCCAAGGACGGAAGTGGCGCGAACTGGCGGAGGTGGAGTAAGCTGCGGTAGGCGACCGATCGCCGGGAAACTCCCCAGGAAGTGATATCGTTTAGGTAGGAGGGCCAAAATGCGTGGAGTCGTTCTCTCGACCGCAATAGCCGCGGTGTGCCTGCCCTTGTGGGCGGCGGACGACAACGTCAATCCGGATGAGATCATCCAGAAATTTGCCGCCAAAGAGACGGAGTTCTCGCAGGCGCGCAACAACTACACCTATCGCCAGAGCGTGAAACTCGAAGAACTGGACGGCGCTGGGAACCCAACCGGCGGGAAGTGGGAGATCGTGGAGGATATCATCTTCACGCCGGAAGGCAAGCGCATGGAGAAAGTGGTCTATGCGCCCGTCATCTCGCTCCGCAATATCCTGCTGACGCCCGAAGACGAGCAGGATTTACGGAATGTGCAGCCGTTCGTCATGACCACGGCGGAGATCCCCGAATACGACGTCCACTACCTGGGCCGCGAAAAGGTGGACGAGATCGGCTGCTACGTCTTCTCCGTCAAGCCCAAAAAGCCGGTCCAGGGCAAGCGGTACTTCGAGGGCCAGGCTTGGGTGGACGACCGGGATCTGCAAATCGTGAAGACCTACGGCAAGGGCGTGGGCGTGATCAAGAGAAGCTCCGACAACCAGTTCCCGAAATTCGAAACCTACCGCGAGCAGATCGACGGCAAGTACTGGTTCCCCACCTACACGCACGCCGACGACACGCTGCACTTCAAGAATGGGGATAACGTGCACATCCGCATGGTGGTGAAATATCAGGACTACAAACGGTATGAAGGCCGGTCCACCATCAAGTACGGCGACGTGGTAGACGACAACACCCAGACGCCGGCGAAGAAAAAGTGATGGCGCCGGGTGGCCCGTTTCTCTGAAAAAGTTCCATAATAAGTGTTTCGGAAGGGCCATTGTGCCCGCATCGCGGTAACATCAGGGTGAGGCTTACCGCCGTTTCAGAGTAGAAAATCGTTTTATGTCTATACACTTAGCCCATCGGTGTGAGGGGCCACGGGGATTCCTGCAAGTGCTTCGGAATCTTAGCGTTATCGGAGTGTCACTCCTGTTCTTATACGGTTGCTCGAACGGCGGCGCATCTACCTCCGGGGGTCCCGGTGGAAAGGGCGGCAAGAAGGGCGCCGGCGACGTTCCAGTCACGGTAGCGGTGGTTTCCCAGAAGGACGTCCCGCTGGAGATCCAGGTCATCGGCAACGTGGAAGCCTACTCCACTATTTCAGTGAAGGCGCAGGTGGGCGGGCAGTTGACCAACGTCTACTTCCACGAGGGAGATTACGTCAAGAGCGGCGACCTGCTGTTCACCATCGATCCCCGGCCGTTCGAAGCCGCGTTGAACCAGGCCATTGCCAACTTGGCGCAGAATGAGGCCGCGCTGGGCCAGGCCCAGGCCAACCTGGCGCGCGACACGGCGCAGAACAAATACACCCAGGCGAACGCCGCCCGCTATGCCGAGTTGTTCGAGGGTGGGGTGGTCTCCAAGGACCAGTCCGAACAGTTGCGCGCGGCCGCAGATGCTTCCAGCCAGGCGTTAGCCGCGGACGCAGCGGCCATTGAAAGCGCGAAAGCCAACATCGGGGCCAGTAAGGCGGCGGCGGATAATGCGCGCGTGCAGCTCAGCTATACCGGCATCCGGTCGCCCATCGACGGCCGTACGGGCAACCTCAGCGTGAAACAGGGCAACGTGGTGATGGCCAACAGCGTGGAACTGATGACCATCAATCAGCTCGAGCCCATCTACGTCACCTTCGCGGTTCCCGAAGCTCAATTGCCGGCCATCAAGCGCTACATGGCGGAGCGGAAACTGGCGGTGCGCGCGGGGCCTCAGGACAGCCCCGGCGACGAAGAGACCGGGGTACTGACGTTCATCGACAACTCCGTGGACCCGACCACGGGCACCATCAAGCTGAAGGGCACGTTCGCCAACTCCGATCGCAAGCTGTGGCCGGGGCAGTTTGTGCGCGTCACCTTGCGGCTCACCATCCAGCCGAACGCCATCGTGGTTCCGAACGAGGCGGTCCAGACCGGCCAGACCGGTTCGTATGTTTACGTGGTGAAGCAGGATCGGACGGTGGAGATGCGGCCGGTCTCGACCGGCGCCCGCGTGGATCAGGACATGGTGGTGGACCGAGGTCTCCAACTGGGCGAGATGGTGGTGACGGAGGGGCAGTTGCGGTTGGCGCCGGGCAGCCGGGTAGCGGTGCGAGACGGCAGGGAGCATCCGGGGGATCAAAGCAGTAGAAGCGCCGGTGGCGGGGGAAAGGAAAAACCATGAGAATCCTCAAGGTGGGTTTACTTTCGACGTTGCTCGTTTCCGTCATGGCGGCCGCCGGCACGCTCGACGTATATACCGTGGATGTCGAGGGAGGCAAGTGTGTTCTGTTCGTTTCGCCGTCCGGGGAGTCGCTGCTCATCGATGTCGGCTGGCCCGCGCTCAACAACCGGCCGGCATCCACGGATCGAATTCTGGAAGCGGTCAAGGCCGCCGGTCTGCGGCGCATCGACCACCTGGTGATCTCGCATTTCGATGTCGATCACCGTGGAGATGTCCCGGCGCTGGAGGCCAGGTTCCCCATCGGGCATATCTACGATCACGGCGATTTTCAGTCTCCAGCCCCTGCCGCCGCTCCGCCGGACTGGTTCGGGGCCTACGATGCCGTCCGTCAGAAGGTGGGTCATACGGTAGTCAAGCCGGGAGACAAGATCCCGCTCCAGGGGGTGGATGTGGAGGTGGTGGCGGCCGCGGGGAAGTTCATCCAGCAGCCGCTCCCAGGTGCCGGCGCGCCCAATCCGCTCTGCTCGACTAATCCCCAGCGGGCCTTGCTTGAGAGAGACGTGGAAGACAACCTGTCCGTCGGCTTGCTGATTACCTTTGGAAGGTTCCGCATGTTGGATCTCGCGGACCTGGAAGCGCACCACAGTCACGAGCTGGTTTGTCCCAACAATCTGATTGGCACGGTGGACGTGTATCACGTGAATGTGCACGGCCAGTTCAAGGGGATCGCGCCGGAGTTGATCGGCGCGGTGCACCCGCGAGTGGCCATCATGGGCAATGGGGCGACCAAAGGGGCCGATCCGCAAACCTGGCCGATTTTGCGCGCCACTCCCGGCCTGGAAGACATCTGGCAGGACCACTATTCGGCCAACGGGACCAAAGATACTAACCCGCCGGACGATTTCATTGCCAACCTGGAACCGGCCGACGAGTATAAACTGATCAAGCTGTCGGCGGAATCCAATGGAACCTTCACGGTGACTAACACACGGAATGGTTTCAGCAAGACTTACAAGCCTGTAAGCGGCGGATCGCAAGCATCGGCGCAGCCAGGGCAGGCTCCGGGCCGCGGCAGGGCGGCCGCGGCAGCGCCTATCCCGCTGGTGATCGCCAACGACAAGATCGAACTTACGACCCTGGTCAATGGCGGCAGCTTCACCAAACTTTTGCTGCGCGATGGAGAGCCTCTCAGCCCGTTTGGCGGGGTCCCTCACATGCTGGCGCTGGACGGTTTCGGTGCTCCGTCCCGGGAGGAAACGGCTCTGGGCATGCCCTTTCACGGCGAGACCGGCAGGCAGATTTTCAAGATCGTCGCCACCCATGAATCCGGGCCGGTGCACTCACTCGTCATGCAAGCTACGCTGCCGCTGGCGCAGGAAGTATTCACTCGGACCATCGAGCTGGCGGACGGCGAGAGCGTGGTCCGCGTCACCAGCGATCTGGAAAGCCTGCTTTCAGTGGACCGGCCCATTTCCTGGGCCGAACACGCCACCATTGGTCCTCCGTTCATGGAGAAAGGCAAAGTCGTGGTGGATATGCCGGCTACTAACTGTCGCGTCCGTCCCTATAAGCCCGGAGACATTCCCGGACACCTGGTCTATGGCAAGGATTTCAAGTGGCCCCTGGCCCCCACCAGTGACGGCGGCCAAGCCGACCTGCGCGTAATTCCCACGGATCATAACTGGCTGGACCTGGCTAGTTGCCAACTGGACCCGGCCCGCGAACTGGAATTTGTAACAGCGTTGCAGTTGGAGAAGCACCTTGTATTCGGGTACATATTCCGGCGCGAGGATTATCCCTGGCTGATGAGCTGGATGAACTTCACGGGCGACAACCACGCGGCGCGCGGTATGGAGTTTTCGACACAGACGTTCGACATCTCCCATCGTGAAACCGTGGCGATGAGCCCGCTATTCGGGACGCCCACGTTCCGCTGGTTGCCGGCCAAATCGAAAATCGAGACGCGTTTCCTGATGTTCTACACGAGGGTGCCGGAGGGATTCAGCAGAATCGACAACGTAACTTTCCAGAACGGGAAGATCACGATTCTGGATCACTCTGGCAAGAGTGTGTCGCTCGAGGCCTCACAGGGTCTTTAGCCCGCGAGACCTACTCGCCGATCTCGATATCCGGCCCTGTCTCTGTGGCCACTTCCTCCGTGCGTGCCACCGTGTTCCGGGCCAATTCCAGGAACGGTTCGCCTTCGCCCTTTCGCAGCACGATGGGGCTGCCCGTGTCGCCGCCGATGCGCACCTGCGGGTCCAGCGGCAACTCGGCCAGAAAATGCACCTGCATCTCTTCCGCCGTGCGGCGGCCGCCGCCGTAGCTGAATACGTCGATGCGCTGGTGGCAATGGGGGCAGTTGAGGAAGCTCATGTTCTCCACGATTCCGAGGACCGGCACTTTGACCTGGCGGAACATGGAAACCGCCTTGCGCGCATCTTCGAGCGAGACATCGGACGGCGTGGTGACCACGATCGCGCCGGTGATGGGCGCCGTCTGTATGAGCGAAAGCTGCACGTCGCCGGTGCCCGGCGGGAGGTCGATCACAAGGTACTCGAGATCGCCCCAGTCCACGCCGCGCAGGAACTGCTGGATGACGCTGTGCAGCATGGGGCCGCGCCAGACCAGGGGTTTGTCTCCGGGATTCAGGAAGCCCATGGACATGAGCCTCACGCCGTACTGTTCCAGGGGCTGTATGCGCTCGCCGAAGGCCATGGGCGTGCGGTTGATGCCCATCATTAGGGGCACGTTGGGGCCGTAGACGTCGGCGTCCATTAGGCCGGTCTTATAGCCCAGAGAGGCCAGGGCGACGGCGAGGTTCACCGCTACCGTGGTCTTGCCCACGCCGCCTTTCCCGGAACCTACGGCGATGAGATTCTTCACACCGGCGATGGGCAACCGGAGCATCTGGCCGGGCTGATTGGGGGTCATGAAATCTATCGTAACAGCAGCCGAGGCCACTTTGGCCCAAACTCCTTCCTTTACTTTTCACCCCTGGGAATGGTAGCCTAAGTGTCTCATAATGCGTACAGTTGACTTGATCCAGCGGAAACGCGACGGGGAAGAGCTCGCTCCTGAAGAGATCGAGTTCCTGGTGGAAGGTTACACCAATGGCGACATTCCCGATTACCAGATGTCGTCTTTTTTGATGGCCGTTTTCTTTTCGGGGATGTCCGACCGCGAAGTCAGCCGCCTCACGGAATGTATGCTGCGCTCAGGCGACACCGTCGATCTTTCCTCCATTCCCGGGGTGAAGGTGGACAAACATTCCACCGGGGGCGTCGGCGATAAAACCAGTTTCATCGTGGCGCCGCTGGCGGCCGCCGCCGGCGTGGTAGTGCCCATGATGTCCGGCCGCGCGCTGAGCCATACCGGCGGCACCCTGGACAAGCTCGAATCCATCCCCGGCTTCCGCACCAACCTCACGACCGTGGAATTCGAAAAACAGCTCTCGGAACTGGGGCTGTGCTTTATCGGGCAGACCGACCGTCTGGCGCCCGCGGACCGCAAACTATACGCCCTGCGCGACGTCACGGCCACGGTGGAATCGATTCCCCTGATCGCCTCCTCGATCATGTCGAAGAAGCTGGCTGAGGGGGTGGACGCGCTGGTGCTCGACGTGAAAGTCGGAAGCGGCGCTTTCATGAAGAAGCAGGTGGACGCGCGCCGCCTGGCACAGATGATGGTGGGGATTGGCCGCCGCATGGACAAGCGCGTGCAGGCGCTCATCACCGACATGAGCCAGCCGCTGGGCTACGCGGTGGGCAACGCGCTGGAAGTGATGGAGGCCTCGCAGACGCTGCAAAACGCCGGCCCGAACGATCTGACCAAGCTTTCCATCGAGCTGGCCGCGCGCATGATCTTCCTCGGCAAGAAGGCCGCGTCGCTCGACGAGGCGCGCCGCCTGGCCGAAGAAAAGCTGGTGGACGGTTCGGGCTACAAGAAGTTCAAGCAGGTGGTGGCGGCGCAGGGCGGCAATCCGCAGGCGCTCGACAAGTTCGAGTTGCTGCCCAACGCCACCGGCATGCGCGAGGTGGCTTCGCCGCGCGGCGGCTACGTCAGCTCCATCGACGCCGAGGACATCGGCGCCGCCTCCAACATGATCGGCGCCGGGCGCGACAAGAAAGAAGACGCGATCGACCCCGCCGTGGGCATCATCCTCGAAGTCAAGGCCGGCGAAAAGGTGGACGCCGGCTCGGTGCTGTGCCGCCTGTACTACACCAAGGAAGACCGCGTGGACGAGGCCGCCGAGATGGTGGAAGACGCGTTCCGCATCTCCGCACAGAAACCCGAGGAGCGGGAACTCATTCTGGAAGTTGTGGGGTAAGATGGGCCGCTACACGGGGTTCCTGGGCCTGGTTGTCATCCTGGCATTCGCCTGGCTGTGCTCCACCCACAAGCGCGACATCAAGCTGAGCATCCTCGCCTGGGGCCTGGGCCTTCAGTTCGCCTTCGCGGTGCTGGTGCTGAAGACGGACTTCGGCAAGATCTTCCAGGCCATCGGCGCGGGCGTGAACGCCATGCTGGGATATGTCGAAGCCGGCACCGGGTTCCTGTTCGGACCGCTGGGCATCCAGAAGGGGCCGTACGGCGTGATCTTCGCGTTTCAGGTGCTGCCCATCGTCATTTTTATCGCATCTTTTTTTTCCATCCTCTACTACCTGGGGATCATGCAATGGGTGGTGCGCGGGATGGCGGTGTTGATGCAGAAGGTGATGGGGGTGAGCGGCGCGGAATCGCTCAACGTCGCCGCCAGCATCTTCATGGGACAGACGGAGGCGCCGCTTACCATCCGGCCGTTCCTCGCAGGCCTGACGGAGTCCGAGCTGTTTGTCGTCATGACCAGCGGAATGGCGCACGTTTCCGGCTCCGTGATGGCGGCTTACGTGAAGGTGGCGGGAGTGGATATCGTGCACCTGCTCACGGCCGTGATTATGACCGCGCCGGCCACCATCATGCTGGCCAAGATCTTCATCCCCGAGACGGAGAAGCCGGCCACCGCGGGCAAGGTCGAGATCAAGGTCGAGAAAACCGCGGTCAACGTGATCGATGCGGCGGCGCAGGGCGCGGGCGACGGGCTGCACCTGGCGCTGAACATCGGCGGGATGCTGATCGCGTTTCTGGCGCTGATCGCCATGTTCAACGGCATCCTCGGCGCTGTCCATGCACTGCCCCTGATGGGGTGGCTGCCGGAGTCGCTCGAAAAAATCTTCGGCATTGTCTTCGCGCCCGTCGCGTGGATCATGGGGGTGCCATGGCACGACGCCTCGGCCATCGGCAACCTGCTGGGCACGCGCCTGGTCACCAACGAGTTTGTGGCGTTTCTCCAACTGGGGCCGATGAAGGGAAAGCTCGATCCGCGCTCCTTCACCATCGCCACCTATGCGCTGTGCGGGTTCGCGAACTTCAGCTCCATCGCCATCCAGATCGGCGGCATTGGCGCGCTGGCGCCCAACCGGAAGTCGGACCTGGCGCGGCTGGGAATCCGGGCGGTGGCCGCGGGATCGATGGCCAACTTCATGTCGGCCTGCATTGCGGGGATGTTGCTATGACCGAGGAAGCCAAACGGTATATTGAGGAGCGCACGCCGCTGCGGCCGCCCATTGCCGTGGTGCTGGGCAGCGGCCTGGGCGCATTCGCGGACGAGTTGACCGAGCGGATGGAGATCCCCTACGGCGATGTTCCAGGCTTGCCGGGTTCCACCGCCGTGGGCCACGCGGGAAAGCTGGTCGTCGGCAAACTCGGCGATCTCGGCGTGGCCGTGATGGCCGGGCGCGCGCACCTCTACGAGGGCTATTCGCCCGCGCAAGTGACTTACGGTGTGCGCGTGCTGCACTCCATCGGCGTGCGCTCCATGGTGTTCACCAACGCCGCCGGCGGCATCAACCCAGCGCTCGAGCGCGGCGCGCTGGTGCTCATTTCCGACCACATCAATCTGCAAGGTTCGAACCCGTTGGTGGGGCCGAACGACGATTCGCTCGGGCCGCGCTTTCCGGATATGTCGGAAGCCTACTCGCGAGAGTTCCGCGAGAAGGCCAAGCTGGTGGCGGTGGAACTCTGCATCCCCATGACCGAAGGCGTGTACGCCGCCATGCTGGGGCCGAGCTACGAGACGCCCGCCGAAATCCGGTATCTGCGCGCCATTGGCGCGGATGTGGTGGGGATGTCCACGGTGCCGGAGGTGATTGTGGCCAATCACATGGGGATGAAGGTGCTGGGCATCTCCTGCGTGACCAACATGGCGGCGGGCATCGTGCCGCAACAGAAGATCAGTCACGAGGAAGTGCTGGAAACCGGCGCCATGGTGCGAGATACGCTGGTGCGGTTCTTGAAGGCGCTGCTGCCGAGATTGGAGGCGTAGCCTTGACCGGCGCATTCGACGCATTGATCGCCGCCGCGCTGGCCGCCCGCGAAAACGCTTTTGCGCCATATTCCAAATTCAGGGTCGGCGCAGCCATTGAAGATACCGACGGCCGCATCCATACCGGCTGCAACGTCGAGAACGCCACTTACGGGCTTACCGTCTGCGCGGAGCGCGTGGCCGTATTCAAGGCCATTTCCGAGGGCGTCCGCAAGTTCCGCCGCGTGGTGATCGCCGCCGATACCGACCGCCTCACGCCGCCGTGCGGCGCCTGCCGGCAGATCCTCTGGGAATTCTGCGGCGACGTCGAAATCGTTTTGGTGAACCCGCGCGGCACAACCGAAACCCATCGACTGAAAGATCTTTTCCCGAAGCCCTTCGATGTTTCGTATCTGTAGCTTTTTCCTCTTCGTCTTCACGCTCGCCGGCGGGGCGCCCTCTGGGCCCGCCGACTGGATCTGGAGCGCCCGCTACGTCATCACCGAAGACGCGCAGCGCCGCGTGATTGAGAACGGCGCAGTGGCCATTCGCGGCGACCGCATCGTGGGCGTCGGCGGCAAGGCCGAAATCGACAAGCGCTTCGAGGCCAAGCAGCGCCTGGACCGTCCGGACGCCATCCTGGCGCCGGGCCTCATCAACACCCACACGCACGCCGCCATGTCGCTGTTCCGGGGCATCGCGGACGACGTGCGGCTCCAGGACTGGCTCGAAAAATACATCTTCCCGGCGGAAGCCAAGAACGTCTCGCCGGAGTTCGTGCGCTGGGGCACGCGCCTGGGCTGCCTGGAAATGCTGCTGGGCGGGACCACCACTTTCACCGACATGTACTACTTCGAGGACGTGGTGGCGGAAGTGGCCAAAGAGGCCGGAATGCGCGGCGTGCTGGGCGAGACCATCATCGGCTTCCCGGTGCCCGACGCCAAGACGCCGGTCGACGCGCTCAAGTTCACCGAGCGCTACCTCACGCGGTTCCGCAACGACCCGCTGGTGGTGCCGGCGGTGGCGCCGCACGCGCTCTACACCAATTCCGACCAGACGCTGAAGGCATCACGCGCGCTGGCCAACAAGTACAATGCCCCGCTGATCATTCACCTGGCCGAGACCAAAAAGGAACGCGACGACGCGCTGGCGCAGCGCCACATGACACCCACCAAGGTGCTGGATACCTTGGGCGTGTTCGGCGGCCGAACCGTGGCGGCCCATTGCGTGTGGGTCAACGAGGCCGACATGGCGATTCTGAAGGCGCGCGGCGTAGGCGTGGCGCACTGTCCCTCGAGCAATATGAAGCTGGCGAGCGGCGTGGCGCCGGTAGTGCGCATGTTAGCGCTCGGCATCGCCGTGGGCCTCGGCCCCGACGGCCCCGCGGGCAGCAACAATGATTTTAATATGTTCGAGGAAATGGACCTGGCGGCCAAGCTGGCCAAGGTAACGGCGCTCGATCCCCAGGTGTTGCCGGCCGCCACCGCGCTGGAGATGGCGACCATTCGCGGCGCGCGCGTGCTTGGCATGGAGAAGGAAATCGGCTCACTCGAGAACGGCAAGCGCGCGGACCTGATCATGGTGCGGCTCGACCGCCCCAACGCCGTCCCGCTGTACGGCGCCATCTCGCAGATGGTTTACGCGCTCAAGGCCGACGACGTCCGCGACGTCATGGTCAACGGAAAACCGGTAGTGCGCGACGCGAAGATCCTCACGCTGGATGAGAACGCGATTCTGGCGAAGGCGGAAGAGTATCGGGCGAAGGTTAGCGCGTCGTTGAAGTAGCTGAGGCTGCCCGTCTAGCAGACCCGTGCCTCCTTGGCTTGTCCAATGTTAGCCTGTGGTGGTGCGCAGTTTCTTCCTCTTCCTGTCGCGCCGGAAACGGCTGCGAAGATGGATGGAAACCTCTCCGCTGGCCAAACGCCTGGCCACCCGCTTCGTGGCGGGCGATACACTCGATGAGGCTCTGGCCGTGGGCCGCCGCTTCAACTCCGAAGGCATCGCCATCACGCTCGATCACCTCGGCGAAAGCGTCACCTCGCTCGAAGAAGCCGCCGAGGCGCGCGATGTTTATCTCCACGCTCTTTCCGCCATTCACGATTCTGGTATTCAGGGTAACGTCTCGCTCAAGCTCACCCAGCTCGGCCTCGATTTCTCCTATGACCAGTGCCGCGCCAACGTGGAGCAACTTGTTCGCCGTGCCGCCGCGTTGAACAGCTTTGTTCGCGTGGACATGGAATCGAGTGCGTACACCCAGCGCACCATCGATCTGGTCACGGACCTTCACGCGCGATACGGAGCCGTCGGCGTCGTCATTCAGGCTTACCTCTATCGCAGCCAGAGTGATATCGAGCGGCTCTGCGACCGCGCCATCCGCGTGCGGCTTTGCAAAGGCGCCTACCTCGAACCCGCCGGCGTGGCCTTCCCCCGCAAGTCCGATGTAGACCGCAACTACGTCGAGCTGATGAAGTTCCTGCTCCGTCGCGGCGCTTACCCCGCCATTGCCACGCACGATGAGAAGATCATCCGGCAGACCGAAGCGTACGCCCTCGAGCGCGGAATCCGACGCGATGCGTTCGAGTTCCAGATGCTCTACGGCATCCGCCGCGATCTCCAGCGCCAGCTGGCCTCCGAGGGCTATCGCCTGCGCCTTTACGTCCCGTTCGGCAAAGCCTGGTATCCCTATTACATGCGCCGGCTCGCGGAGCGCCCCGCCAACGTCTTCTTCATCGCGCGCCACCTGTTCCGCCAATAATCCCCCCTTGCGTCCGGTGCCCGTTGCTACGAAACTAAAGATGGGGGGTGCAAGTCTAATAGAGTATGCGCTACTGGGCCTATTTAGCCGCCAAGCTGATCTCCGCAGCCGCGGTGCTCTACGGCTTGCTAGCGTTCATCATCCGTCTATTCCCTGAGCCGTATCCCCCGGAGCCTCTGCGCGATGGCGCACAGATTCTGCTCTTCAACCTGGTCGTTCTGGGCTGGTTTCTGCTCGGCGCCGGGGCCCTTTACATCATCATCTGGGACCAGCGCTACCGTTGCCGCACCTGCTTGCGCCGCCTGCGCATGCCCGTGGTAACCGGCTCCTGGGGCCGCATGTTGCAGTTCGGACGGCCGCGCATCGAGTACATCTGCCCTTACGGACACGGGACTTTGAGGCAGGACGAGCTGCAAATCTCGGGACTGGAAAACCCGCAGTGGACGCCGCATTCGGGCGATATCTGGGACGAGCTCTGCGCCGCCAGTAAGGAATCGGACGACCAGCCGTGAGCCGCGTTCCGCGCTGGCGCATCGCCGCCGCCGGCGCCGTGCTGGCGGCCCTCGTGGGTTTCAGCGCGATGTTCGCTCCCATCTATTTTCGCAACCTCGAGTTGCAGAATTTCGTGTCGGAAGTGGCACAACGTGTCGAGAATCGGACGAATTCCGATGACGTCTTGCGCACCTGGGTGCTCGATAAGGCCCATGAGCTTGATCTCCCGGTAAAGGAAGACAACGTGCAGGTCATTCGCTCGAAGGAGGGCCTGCGGATCGATGTGCGCTATTTCGTGCGCGTCACCGTGCCCGGGTACACCGTTGACCTGCACTTCTACCCCGGCGCCGGCAGCCGGTGAATCCCGGGATCACCGCCGAGACGCAGAGCCGCGGAGAAGAACTCAAGAAACAGTTTCTCTGCGCTCTCTGCCATCTCCGCGTTCTCGGCTTTTTGGCTTTTCAGTCTTTTCTTTGGTTTTTCTCAGCGTCTCTGCGTCTCTGGGGTAATGTTCTTCGACCGGCCCCGAGCGAGGCACGCCTCGCCCGAGCCGCCATCACATGCGAGAATTGATGTAGTGCCGAAACGAGCGCCCAAGAAGGATATGAAGGTCCGCGTACCCAAAGGCGCGGGCTTGGCCCGGTTTCTTTTGGGACCGGTAGGCCGCCTTCTGGTGATCGGGTTCGCCCTCTTCATGATCCTGGGGCTGGGCACTTTCACCTACTTTTACGCCAAGTATTCGCGCATGATCGACGAGAAGCTGCGCGTGGGCCCGTTCGCCAATACAGCCAAGATTTTCGCCGCTCCGGAATCGGTAGCCGTGGGCCAAGTCGCCACTCCCGCCGAGATCGCCGCCGAGTTGCGCCGCAGCGGCTATAACGAATCGCGCGGCAATCCCATCGGCTACTACCTGCTTCAGCCGAATTCCATCGAAGTTTTCCCCGGCCCCGAATCCTACTTTGACCAGGAGGCCGGCGTCGTCAAGTTCGCCCGCGGCCGGATCTCGCAAATCGTTTCGCTCCAGGACAACACCGCCCGCAGCCAGTATCAGCTCGAGCCGCAGCTCGTCACCAACGTTTTCGGGCCCAACCGCGAGAAACGCCGCATGGTCAAGTTCGCGGACATCCCCACAGTGATGGTCCAGGCCGTCACATCGGCCGAAGATAAGCGTTTTTTCCAGCATGCCGGCTTCGACCCTATCCGCATCGTCAAAGCCGCTTACATCGACCTGAAGGAGGGCCGCAACGCCCAGGGCGCTTCCACTCTCAGCCAGCAGCTCGCGCGCATGTTCTGGCTGGATACCGGCAAGCGCTGGACGCGCAAGCTGGCGGAAATGATCATCACCCTCCAGCTCGAGCAAAAGCTCTCCAAGGAAGTGATTTTCGAAGATTACGCCAACGATATCTACCTCGGCTGGCGCGGCTCATTCCGCATCCACGGCTTCGGCGAAGCCGCCGAGGCCTACCTCGGAAAGGATCTCAGCCAGATCACTCTGCCGGAGGCCGCCGAGCTAGCCGGCATGATCCAGCGGCCCGCTCTCTACGACCCGTTCCACCATCCCGACCGCTTGCGCGAGCGGCGCAACGTGGTTCTGGGCTTGATGCGGCAGAATGGGTTTATCGACGAACACGATTACGCCCTCGCCTGCCAGGCGCCGCTGACCGTGGCCAAATCCACCGCCCAATCGGTCGAAGCCCCCTACTTCGTTGACTTGGTTAACGACACGCTGCAAGGCCGCTTCCAGGACACCGACTTTCAGTCCAACGCCTTCCGCATCTACACCACGCTCGATATGCACCTCCAGCGCGCGGCCGCGGAAGCCATCCGCATTGGCATGCAGAACGTGGACGAGCAGATCCGCCGGCAGCACCGCTTCCGCGGACAGACCCCTCCCGAGGCGCAAGTGGCGCTGGTGGCCATCGATCCGCACACCGGCGAAGTCAAGGCCCTGGCGGGCGGCCGCAATTACGGCGTGAGCCAGCTCAACCACGTGCTGGCCAAGCGCCAGCCCGGCTCCATCTTCAAACCGTTCGTCTACGCCGCCGCGCTCGATACCGCGGTGGATGGCTCGCCGCGTGTCTTCACCGCCAGCACCACGGTCCTCGACGCACCTACCATCTTCTGGTTTGACGAAAAGTCTTACACCCCGGCTAATTTCAAGAACGAATACCACGGCACCGTCACCCTGCGCGAGGCGCTGGCCCATTCGCTCAACAACGCCACCGTCAAACTCGCCGAAATGGTGGGCTACGACAAAGTGGTCGAAATGGCCAACCGCGCCGGCATGAACTACAACATCCAGCCCACGCCGGCAGTGGCTCTGGGCTCGTATGAAATCACGCCGCTCGAGGCCATCGGCGCCTACACCGTGTTTGCCAACCAGGGCGATTACGTCAAGCCCAACTTCATCTCCCTGGTGCGCTCGCAGGACGGCAAGGTGGTTTATCGGAACCAGCTCGAACACAAGCAGGTGCTGGACCCGCGCGTAGCCTACCTCATGACCAACCTGATGGAAGAGGTGCTGCGCAGCGGCACTGCCGCCGCCGTCCGCGCCAGCGGCTTCAACGTCCCGGCGGCCGGCAAAACCGGCACTTCGCACGACGGCTGGTTTGCCGGCTATACCTCCGAGCTGCTGTGCGTGGTGTGGGTGGGGTTCGACGACAACAAAGAGCTCGACCTGGAAGGCGCGCACTCGGCCGCTCCCATCTGGACCGAGTTCATGAAGCGCGCGCTCGAATACCGCGAGTATCGCGACGCGAAACCATTCCACGCCCCGGATGGCATTGTCTCCATCGATATCGATCCGCAATCCGGAATGCCCGCCACGCCCTACTGCCCGGTCAAGCGGCCGGAGGTTTACATCGTGGGCACGCAGCCGGTAGGGGCCTGCCCGCTGCACGGCGGCGGCCGGCAAGGCGTAACCAATGTTGCCGGATGGGAAACACCTTCGCCCGCCAATCCGGTTTCGGCCGCCAACGCTTCCCCGCCTGTCACCGGACCGGAAGGAGATGTGTCGGAGGCAGCCGTGGCGCGCCGCGCTGCGCGGCAGAACCGGTCGGGCCCCGCTGCCGCCGCCCCACCCCAGCAGCCCCAGAAAGAAGAGAAGAAAGGATTCTTCCGCCGCTTGTTGGGTGTGTTTAAATAGGGGTGGAGGCCTTATGGTTTCCCGACCTGTGGCCATCGCACTTGCGGCAGTCTTCAGTTCCGCATTGGCTTTTGCCCAAGTGGCCGCCCAAACCCCGAAAGCCCCTCTTTCCGTGGAATCCCGCGGCGACATTTTCATGGCGCGCAAGATGTACCGCGAGGCCATCGACGTGTTCCGCGAGGATAAGTCAAAAAACCCGGTCATCGCCAACAAAATCGGGATCGCGTACCACCAGATGCTGCAGCTCGACAACGCCCGGAAGTACTACCAGCAGGCCATCCGCCTCAAGCCCGATTACGCCGAGGCCATCAACAACCTGGGAACGGTCTACTACGCCGCGAAAAGCTACGGCAGAGCCATCCGGTATTATAAGAGGGCGCTCAAGTGCGCTCCCAGCTCGGCTTCGATTTATTCCAACCTGGGCACGGCTTATTTCGCCCGGAAGAAATATAAAGAAGCCATGGAAACCTACCAGACCGCGCTCAAGCTCGACCCCAACGTCTTCGAGAACCGCGGCGGCTACGGCGTCCTGCTCGAGGAGCGCAATATCGAGGAGCGCGCCAAGTTCCATTTCCATATGGCCAAGTTGTACGCCCAGGCCGGCCGCAACGAGCTGGCGCTTCAGTATCTGAGGAAGGCGTTGGAAGAGGGATTTAAGGAAAAGAAGAAGATCGAGGAAGACCCCGACTTCCAAGCCATGCGCGACCTGCCGGAGTTCAAGGAACTGCTGGCCTTGGAGCCGCGTGTACTCTAGGTCGCGGGGGTTCATCGCCCTCGCGGCTTTGCTTCTCTCCGCCTGCGCCCGCCAGTCACCCGCACCGCGAATCGAACGCATCGCCATTCTGCGCTTCGAGAACCTCGGCCCCGCCGTTTCCGACGACTGGATGGGCCGCGCATTCTCCGAAGTCATTACCGAGGAGCTGGCCGGCGCGCCGGGCATATACGCCATCCCCTCGAACCAGATGCACGGTCTGGATCGGGTCCTCGGACCGCGCCCCATCTCCGTGCCCGGCATCTCCGCCGAGCGCAGCCTCGCGTTGGCTTCCGGCGCCACCCGTTTGGGCTACGGGGAGTACTCCGTCCGCGAAGGCAGGCTCTCGGCGCGGCTCACCATCGAAGATCTGCGCACGGGCAAGATGACCAACCTGGTTTCCGCCGGGCCCAGTGGGCACCCCGCGGGCGACGTGTTCGCCGTGGCCTCGGAGCTGGCCCGGCAGATCTCTACTCGCGTGGCGCCTTACGGCACCACCAGCCTGCCCGCGCTGAAGGCTTACGTGGCGGCCAAGGAATCGGCCACCGTCGACGCCACGGCGCAGAACCTCGATCAGGCCATCGCCGCCGACCCCAATTTCGGGCCGCCTTACCGCCTGCTGGCGCAATTGAAAGCCCAGCAGCAGAACGGCGCCGCCGCCGAGGCTCTGCTCCGCCAGGCGCTGGCGCGCGCCGCCGCCATGCCCCCAGTGGAGCGCGCAAGCCTAGAGCTGGAAGCTGCCAACCTGCATGGCGATTCCGCCGCTCGGCAAAGCGCCCTCACCACGCTGGTCGCGCTCGATCCCAACGACCCCGTCGCTTGGAGCTCGCTCGCCGAATCCTGCATGAACCGCCGCCAATACCAGCAGGCCGATCAGGCCTATCGGAAACTGCTCGAAGTGGAGCCGGAAGACGTCACCGCGCTGAACCAGCTCGGCTATGCCGCCGCATATGCGGGCAGTTTCGATACCGGGCTGGACGCGCTGCGCCGCTACCAGGCGTTGCGCCCCGCGGAAGCCAATCCGCTGGATTCGCAGGGTGACGTCAACTTGCTGGCCGGACGCTTGCGCCAGGCCGAGAACCTCTACTTGCAGGCCGCCAAGAAAGATCCCGACTTCCAGAACGGCGGCGAGCTGTGGAAAGCCGCCATGGCACGGCTCATGAGCGGCGATGTGGCCGGCGCCGACACCCTCGCCCAGCAGTACATCCAAGCCCGCGTGGCCGCCAAGGACCCTGTCGCCGACTACCGCAAGGCCGAATGGTCATGGGTCAGCGGCCGGCGCAAATCCGCCCGCCAGCTACTCGAGACCTTCGCGCACGGAGCCGAGAACGGACCATTGCGGGAATTCGCCTCCCGAGCTTATTCCCAGCTCGCCATATGGAGCGTGGTGCTGGGCGACCGCGCCGCCGCCGCACAACTGGCGCAAAAAGGAGCCCTCCTGGCCGGCCCTTCTTCCGCCGGCGCCGCCATGGTGGCGCGCTTCCTGGCCCAGCCTCCGGCCTCCTCGTCCGAGTGGTCGGCGCGCGCCGAGCGGTCCTTCCCCAACGCCTCCGCGGATTCCCTCAGGAATATCGCGCTGGCCTACGCGCTCCTGCTCGGCAAGCAATTCCAGCCAGCCTCGCTGCTGTTGCAGCAACTATACGATGGCTCGAACCCGGCCGTCGATCCTAGCCTGCCGGTCATGCTGGCGTGGACCTGCCTTGAAACCGGCCGCGCCAGCGACGCCGCGCCCCTGCTGCGCCTCAACCCGATTCCGTCTATCAACGGCGTGGGCCTGTTCACCCCATTCTATTTCCCCCGCATTTACTACCTGCGCGGGTTGGTTGCGGAGAGGCAAGGCAAGCCCGACGAGGCGCGCGCCGACTACCAGTTATTCCGGCAGCTCTCCGGCCCCGATCCGATGATTTGGGGCGAGGAGCAGAGAACCTCGCGAGCGCAGTGATGAATGCCGTCCGGCACTGGCTGGCGCCGCACTATCGCGGGATGAAGCGCGGAACGCGAGCTACAGGTCGCGGGCGTGGCGAGCCGTGCTAATCTATTGGCCAGCTACGCAATTTGCTCCAGGAGATGTTCCTAAATGCGTCTGCCACCTGTTATTCTTCTCGCCTTGGTCATGTCCTGCTCCACATTCGGCCAGTCCTACACAATCTACACCGTGGCGGGAAACGGGACGCTGGGCTACACCGGCGACAACGGCCCGGCCACCAGCGCCGAAATCCACGGTCCCTACGCTGTCGCCACGGACTCTGCTGGCGACCTCTACATCGCCGACTCTGGTAACAACGTCATCCGCAAGGTCGCGAACGGGGTCATCACCACCGTGGCGGGAAACGAGACGATGGGCTACAGCGGCGACAACGGTCCCGCCACCAGCGCCCAGTTGAACGCGCCCTACGGGGTGGCCGTGGACTCTGCCGGCAACCTCTACATCGCCGACTCTGCCAACAACGTGATCCGCAAGGTCGCGAACGGGGTCATCACCACCTTCGCGGGAACCAACGGCTCGTTTGGCTTCGGCGGCGACAACGGTTCGGCTACCAGCGCCCTGTTGTTCACTCCCAGCGCGGTCGCCGTAGACTCCGCCGGCAACCTCTACATCCTCGATTCTGGGAACGATGTCATCCGCAAGGTGTCGGCGTCGAGCGGGGTGATCACCACCGTGGCGGGAACCAACGCCACGTATGGCTTCGGCGGCGACAACGGCCCGGCCACCAGCGCCGAGTTGAACGGACCCAACGGCATCGCTGTGGACTCCGCCGGCAACCTCTACATCGCCGATACTTCTAACAGCCGCATCCGCAAGGTGTCGGCGTCGAATGGGGTGATCACCACCTTCGCGGGTGACGGGACGCCAGGCTTCACCGGCGATGGCAGCTCGGCCACCAGCGCCGAGTTGAACGGGCCATGGGGCGTCGCCGTGGACTCTGCCGGCAACCTCTACATCGCCGACTTGGGTAACAACAGAATCCGCAAGGTCTCGGGCGGGGAAATCACCACGGTCGCGGGAAACGGGACGCCCGGCTACAGCGGCGACGGCGGCGCGGCCGCCAACGCCGAGCTGAACGGACCCTCGGGCATCGCTCCGGACGCCGCCGGCAACTTCTACATCGCCGACTTCGAGAACGATCGCATCCGCATCATGTCCTCGTCTTCTTGCACTTACTCCATCGGATCCACCTCGCTGGTGGCACCCGCCTCCGGCGCCTATTTCAACGTCAGCATCCAAACCGGCGCTTCCTGTCAATGGGCAATCTCCGGCTTACCGGGTTGGATCACGGTTTCAGGCGCATTTGCTGGCACCGGCTCAGGCACTGTTACTCTCGTGGTCTTTCCCAACACCTCTAGCGCGACCCTCACCGCCACCGTTTTATTTGCGGGCCTCTCAGTCAAGGTCACTGCGGCCGCCGCGACCGCCACGCCGCTAGCCCCCATCCTTGCGGTGACGAACGCAGCCAGTTTTGCCACCGGAGCCGTTTCCCCAGGCGAGATCGTTACTCTTTGGGGCAATGGCATCGGACCGGCCACCCCGGCATACGCCACCATCGACCCGACCACCGGCAAGCTGGCCACCACCATCGGCGGCGTCGAGGTGCTGTTCAATGGCATCGCCGCTCCCATGATTTACGCCGGCGCCACACAAATATCCGCCGTGGTGCCCTATGAGATGGCTCCCGTCGCCAGCCCCGGGGTGTGGATCAAGTCCGCGGGGCAGACTTCCAGCGCGTTCCAGGTGACCTCGGCCGCCACGGCCCCTGGCCTGTTCACGCAGAACTCGCAGGGCTTCGGGCCCGGGTCCATCCTCAACCAGGATGGCATCACCCTCAACGGGCCGGACAGCCCCGCGGCCAAGGGCAGCATCGTGACGGTGTACATGACGGGCGAGGGCCAGACCAACCCGCCGGGGGTCACGGGCGCGATCACCGCCGCGACCTTGCCGCCTCCGCAGGTGACGCCAGCGCCGGTACAGCCGATCCAGGTGACGATCGGAGGCCAGCCGGCTCCCAATGTGACGTACGCCGGGGAAGCGCCGTTCTTTGCAGCGGGGTTGATGCAGCTTAACGTGCAAGTCCCGTCAACCGCGCCGTCGGGCGCCCTGCCGATTGTAGTATCGATCGGCGGCAACCCCAGCCAGAACGGCGTCACCGTGTCGGTCCAGTAGCGCCACCGTTTTCGGCCGAAAAATATCTGCGACTTTCCGCTCAGACCGGCCACCTAGTCTTACACCGGTCCGCTCATGCGTCTGCTGCCTGCGCTTCTTCTCACCTCGGTGATGTCCTCGTCCGCATCTGCTCAGACCTACACCATATCGACATTTGCCGGCGGCGCGCTGCCGGTCAACATGCCAGGAACCTCCGCCAGCCTGGACGTAAACGTGCCTCAGTTTGTTGCCGCCGATCAGGCCGGGAACGTCTTTTTCGTGGATCAAAACGCCATCCTGCGATTGGACGCCACAACTGGCGTCGTGACCCTGGTAGCTGGAAACGGGACGCCAGGCTTCAGCGGCGACGGCGGCCCGCCCACCACCGCACAGTTGAACGGGCCGTCGGGAGTTGCCGTGGACTCTGCCGGCAACCTCTACATCGCCGACACCAACAACCAATCCATCCGCGAGGTCTCGAACGGCGTGATCTCGACCGTGGCGGGCAACCAGACGCCAGGTTTCAGCGGCGACAACGGCTCGGCTACCAGCGCACAGTTAAACCGGCCCTGGGGCGTCGCCGTGGACTCTGCCGGCGACCTTTATATCGCCGACGCCATGAACCAGTGCATCCGCGAGGTCTCGAACGGCGTGATCTCGACCGTGGCGGGTACCGGCACCCATGGCTTCAGCGGCGATAACGGCCCCGCCACCAGCGCCCAACTAGACAATCCCTACGGCGTTGCCGTGGACTCTGCCGGCAGCCTTTACATCGCCGACTCGTCTAACAGCCGCATCCGCAAGGTCTCGGGCGGGGTGATCACCACCATAGCGGGAAACGGGACCCCAGGCTTCAGCGGCGACAACGGCCCGGCCGCCAGCGCCCGCTTGGCCTATCCCCAAGGCGTCGCTGTAGACTCCGCCTCCAACCTCTACATCGCCGACGCCGGTAACAACCGCATCCGCAAGGTCTCGAACGGGGTAATCGCCACCGTGGCAGGCGGCGGCGCGTTCCTCGGCGACAACGGACCAGCCACCAGCGCACAGTTGGACAATCCCGAGGGCGTCGCCGTGGATTCTGCCGCCAACCTCTACATCGCCGATACTTCCAACAGCCGCATTCGCAAGGTCTCGAACGCAGTGATCTCGACCGTGGCGGGCAACGGCACAGTCGGTTTCAGCGGCGACAACGGCCCGCCCACCAGCGCCCAGTTGGCCAATCCCTGGGCGGTCGCCGTGGATTCCGCCGGCAACCTCTACATCGCCGACTATGGTAACAATCGGGTCCGCGAGGTCTCGAACGGGGTGATCGCTACGGTCGCGGGCAACGGCACGCGTGGATTTAGCGGCGACAACGGTCCGGCCACCAGCGCCCAGTTCTACGATCCCGCGGGCCTCGCCGTGGACTCCGCCGGAAACCTCTACATCGCCGACTATGGCAACAATCGCATCCGCAAGGTCTCGAACGGCCTGATCACCACCGTGGCGGGGGGCGGCGCGGCCCTCGGCGACAACGGCCCGGCTACCAGCGCCAAGTTGGCCGATCCCTACGGCGTCGCCGTGGACGCTGCCGGTAACCTCTACGTCGCCGATTGGGGTAACAATCGCATCCGCATGGTCTCGAACGGGGTAATCACCACCGTGGCGGGCACCGGCACGCGTGGCTTCAGCGGCGACAACGGCCCGGCCACCAGCGCCCAGTTGGCCAATCCCCAAGGCGTCGCCGTAGACTCGGCCGGCAACCTTTACATCGCCGACTTTGGCAACTCCCGCGTCCGCGAAGTCTCCAATGGGGTGATTACCACCGTGGCGGGCAACGGGGCGCCAGGCTTCAGCGGCGACAACGGCCCGGCCACCAGCGCCCAGTTGGCCAACCCTTACGGCGTCGCCATCGACGCTGCTGGCAACCTCTACATCGGCGACTCCGGCAACAACCGCGTCCGCGAAGTCTCGAACGGGTCGATCGCGACCATCGCGGGAAACGGGATTTTCGGCTTCAGCGGCGACAACGGCCCGCCTGCCAGCGCCCAGTTGGCCAATCCCTACGGCGTCGCCATCGACTTTGCGGGCAACCTCTACATCGGCGACTCTGGTAACAGCCGCATCCGTGTTTTGACGCCGTTTTCTCCCTGCACCTACTCGGTCTCGCCAACTACGTTGGAGACCCCAGCCTCGGGCGGTAACTTGACCGTCGCCATTCAAACCGGCGCTTCCTGTTCCTGGACAGTCTCCGGCTTGCCGGGTTGGATCGCGGTTTCAAGCCCATCTTCCGGCGTTGGCTCCAGCACGGTTACCCTCGTAGTCGGCCCCAACCCAGGCCTGTCCGTCAGCGCGACGATCGTGATCGCAGGCGTGTCAGTTACCATCACACTCAGTCAGGCAGCCGCGGAGACCGCGCAACTGCCCGTCATCAACGCCGTGGTGAATGCGGCCAGCTACATCGGCGGACCGGTCTCCCCAGGCGAGCTGGTTACCATCTTTGGCACGGCCATCGGACCGGTCACCGCGGCATACCCATCCATCGTCCCGTCGACCGGCAAGCTGGCGACAACCATCGGCGGCGTCGAGGTGCTGTTCAACGGCATCCCCGCTCCTATGATCTACGCCAGTAGCGGGCAGGTATCGGCTGTGGTGCCGTATGAGATGGCGCCCAGCCCCTCGGTATGGATCGTGTACGCGGGCGGGACTTCCAGCGCCTACCAGTTGAACTCCGTGGCCACGGCCCCGGGGCTGTTCACACGGAATTCCTCGGGCAGCGGGCCGGGTGCCATCCTGAACCAGGACAACTCCACCAACGGGCCGAACAATCCCGCCGCCAAGGGCAGCGTCGTACAAGTGTACCTGACGGGCGAGGGCCAGACCAGCCCGCCGAGCATCACCGGCGCGATTACTATCGCGAGCTTGCCACCTCCGCAGGTGACGCCGGCGCCGGCGCTTCCCATCACAATACTGATCAACCGCCAGTCGGCTTTCTATAAGTTCGCCGGCGAAGCGCCCGGCCTGGTGGCGGGAATGATGCAGCTCAACGTGCAGATCCCCTCAAATGCGCAGTCCGGGAACCTGCCGATCACAGTGCAGATCGGCGCGAACATCAGTCAGAGTGGCGTCACCGTGTCCGTGCAGTGAGGAACGCATCATCTGGCCGCCAGTGGCGGCGGAGTTGCCTTCAGGGCTTCGGTTACGATTTGTTTTTGTTGGTTAATCTCACGAACGATATCCAGCGCGCTGTTCCACATTCCGGATCCCCCGCTGGCCATCGCGCCGAATACCAGGCACGCCCAGAAACCGCTGTAGTGCATGCCAAGCGCAGATGAAAGAGCATCCCGCATCTCATACGCCAACACGGTCCCAACAATAATCGCCAGGACTTGAATGAAGGCTTTGCGTAATTCTTCGACGGTTCGACATTATGCACTCCTTTAGATGTCATAGAATTTCAAGGTCCAATTGCGATGAATTGAGAGTTGATGGGGGTGCTGCATGGTTCCGGTTCGCAACATATCGCTCGACGTCTGTTTTATGTAATATCCACGGCGCGCCCGCGCATGCTTGCTTTGCCGGCAACCGTTTCAGTTGAATCAGCCGGAAGACAGCGGTCCGCGTGACGCCGAGCGTGGCGGCAACTTCGCTGACAGACATTTCGCCGCGGGACTGCCGTTCTCCCTCGCAGTAAACGGGAATCGCGTGGTTGTGGCGCATGGAGCAGACACGCTTCGCCGTCCACTTCTGTCCGTGTGCCGTCCGGCGTTGATCCTGATTCAGGACCGAGGCGATTCGCGCGTCGGGTTCGATGCGCGCCAACATGCGAATGATCTCCACCAGATCATCGTCGGTCACATACCGGGTTCGGCCAGCGCGAATCTTGCCAAACTCCAACTGCGTATGATCCCCGCCTTGCCAATGCAAAACCAGCCGTATCGTCTCGTCTTCCGATGTAGCGACGATCTCTTTCAGAGCGACACGAAGAAGGCGTTTCTTGTGCTCCAGCGAACTTTCTGGATCGTCCCACAGCCTGGGAAGATCCTGCGCGAAACTTAGTAAGTCATGTTTCTGTGACTTAGTAAGTGGCTGCTCGCGACTTTCCTGCAACGTCACGAGCTCAGCTTCGAGCTGGGCCTCCGTGGTCAGCGCCTGGTTCCATCGTCGTTCCAGTTCCGCCGCAACCAGCCGATTCTCCGGGTCCACCACATCGTACTGGCGGCGGGCGCGGGCCACTTCATACCGCGCGTGTTCTAACGCCAGTGACTTTTGCTTCAGCCGCTCATCGCTGGCGCCTTGTAGCGAATCGATCGCCTCTATCGCGGCTTCCATTCCGAACGGCGCCAGCACCGCCAGCAGTTGCTCCGACACCAAGCGCTCGGCGCGGAGTCCGCCAAACATGATGCAGCACGCACGATCCCGATTTTGGAGATATCCCGAGCATTGATACCGAACCGTGTTGGGTCCGGGATATTGCACCAGCAACTTGGCTCCGCAGTGGCCACAGCGCAACAGGCCGGCCAGCAAGCCTCCACCCTGTTTGATGGGCCCGCGCACCGCGCCGCCTTTCGCATTGTCGTTGTTGGCGATCATCGTCTGATTGCGCTCATAAACATCCCAGTCAATGTAACCCTCATGATGATCCAGGATCAACACCGCCCAGTCTTCGCGCCGGGGCTGCGCCAACCGGTGTACCCGTTTGTGTCCAGCCTCCAGCCGCACGATGGTTTTGGTGCGCCCATACGCGTAGGCTCCCGCGTAGACCGGGTTCTTCAACACGCTGTGCACCGCGTGATACCGGGCGGGCTGCCACACGATCTCGCGCACGGCTTCTGGCCCGCGCAGAAACGGCAACTGGATTTGCTGCTGGTCCAGCCAGAAAAAGACCTGCCGTACGCTGCCGAGCTCCGCAAATTTACGAAAGATCAGATCAAGAGCGGATCGGACTCTGGCGTCCGGGTCTTTCTCGAGACGATCATCCCGTCCCTTGACGTATCCGATCGGGGGCCGGCGAATCAAGGCGCCTCGCTGCGCTTTCTGCCGAATCGCCGCCTGGGCGCGCTCCCGGAAGCTCGCTACTTCCATCTCGCTGATGGTCCCCTTCATGCCCAACAATAGACGATCGTTCGTGAGCCTGGGATCATACACCGCCTCGGCATCGATCAGCAGGACACCCACGATGCTGCAAAACTCCAGCAGCGTATGCCACTCCCGGTTGGTGCGCGCCAACCGCGAGGCTTCAATGCTGAAGATGGCGCCGACTTGTTCCTCACACACCGCCGACAGCAGACGTTCAAAACCGGGACGGAGGATTCCGGATCCCGAGATCCCCAAATCGTCGTCAATAACTTCGATGTCATGCCAGCCCAGAGTGCGTGCGCGATCACGCAGGCTATATTGCCGCCGTTGACTTTCGAGATTGTGCCGCACTTGTTCCGGCGAGGACTGACGGACATACACACATGCCCGCCGGGCCAGATGATCAGCGGTGATCTTGTTCACGGGCGTCCTCCTCGCGGCGCGTTCTGGCCAGTGCTTGCATCCAGTGCGTCAGGGCCTGGCGTAGCTGTTGTTGCACCTTCGGCGGCAGCCGTACCGCTGGAGCCGCGGGCGCTTCTTCGAAAAGTTGTTGTTGTCTTGCTCGGGGCAGTGGTAGCATCGCGAGCCTCCTGATGCACATTGTGCTTCGAGAGGGAGGCCGCGGTGGTGCGTTGTAACTCGAGCAGCACACGAAGCGGAAGGCGCGCAGTGGAGACGACCCTCGCGTGCGCGGACTCGGGAGTGGTCATCCAGCCAGGCACCGCTAACGGCGTGCCATCGGCCTGCCGCACCACATAGCAGACCTCATCGTGAACGTGGTACAGCCTGACCACGGGCAGGCAGAGTGTGCGCAAAGGATGGAAGCAGTAGTGGATCGTCACTTCAGCAGGATGCTGTTGATGGGCAGTATGTCTATCACTTGTTCGATTGTGTCGCCGGCCTTCCCCGGATTGGCCAACCACTTGGAGACATAAGGGAGGCCCTTAACTACTTCAGTAATCCTTTCGGTAGCCAGGCTCAATGCCGCCAGGAAACCAAAAAGCGACGTCAAGTTGTTCATCGAATCTCTCCCTTCTTTTTTACGCGATACTGCTTGAGCCAGTCATCCCGTCAGTTCAACGTATACGTCACTCGCGTTGGCGACGGCCGCGCAATCGTCAGCGTCGCCCCGCCGCGCTTTTCCGAACTCAATCGATCCGCGGGAAGCGGTGAGCTTTGTTCGATGGTCAGCGCGGTCTCCGAAAGACGGGCGGTGCGCTTCCAGCCCTTCCCGGTGAACTCCAGGGCGTCGTCCGCGGCGCTAACCTCCACCGGTCCCGGCGCGAAGAAGAGGCCCTGTTCCGGCAGGAAATTCACGTTGGTGTCCTTCCACGCGAACTCGATCCATCGGCCGCCATCCTGCCCGGAGAAAATGGCGCGCACTTTCTGCGATTCCAGCACCCATTCCGGGGAACCGTCCCCATCCAGGTCGGCGGACCAAGCTACCGTGCGGCCGCGCGGCAGCAAAACCACTCGCATGGGAAGGTCCGCATCGGCGCCGGTCTCGGAAACATCCGCCAGGCGCAGGCGCCAGTCGCGCACGCCGGCCAACCCCTCCGCGGCGAACACGCGCAACGACACCCGGCGCTCATCCACCGCGCCCACGCTGATCTCGGTCTTGGGCGGGAAGAATTCGAGGCCTTCGCCCGCGGCCTCCAGGCGGTAGGTCCGAATCTGCGGCCAGTTGTTGCGGATGGAGATCTCGAGATTGCCGCCGGCTCTCGGCTCAATGGGCGCCGTGGGCGGATCGGGCGTCAACTCGGTCTGCGCGCCGAAGTGAAGCTGCATCGCTTCCATCAGGCGGATGGTGGCGGGGCGGAAAAGTTGCAGGCGCGCGCGGCCCAGGAGCATGCCGTCGGCTTCGAGCGCCAGGTTGGCCCAATCGCCGTGCAGCGCATCGGCCGGAACGCCGATTTCGTAGTCGATTTCATCCGGCGATTTGACGGTGGGCGCGCCCGTGAAGCCTTCCGGCAGGCGCAGCCGCGAGCGCGCCGCCAGCTCCGCCGACGAGTACGAAGTGGAAACCTCGTTCTTCCGGCCGATAATCAGCCGCCGCGCGTCGTTGAAAAAAGCCGACGTCTCAGGGGCTTCGATGGCAATCCCGATGCGCACGCGGTTGCCCGCGGCGCTGCTGGCCGGAATGGGGAGGCGCGCGCGGAGGGTCACGTTGTCCCAGCCAAACTCCGTCGGCTTGCCTGCCGCCAGGAACGGGCCGACCGGCTGGCGCGCCAGTTGCAGAATCACTTCGCCCGGCTCGGGGGCGGCGAACTCCATGGCAAGGATGCCGTTTTCGAATTCGATGGAGAGCAGCTCGGCCGTGGCGTAAACAATATGCTCCGCGCCCGAGAAATTGGTGCACTCGCGGCACAAGCCGTCCGGACCGATGGAAACGCCGAGGGGCAGCCAGAGCGATTCGCCGGCAGGAACAGAGACGCCGGGGATCACCAGGGTGCGCTTCGACTCGGGCTCCCGCACGCGCACATCGTCGTGAAACGGCCGCGCTCCCGTGTTGGTGATGCTGATGGCGGAGGCCGCGGGCGAAACCACTTCCGCCGCTGTCACGCCCGCGGGCAGCGCGCCGGCCGCGGGCTTTGGCATGGCGACGGCATGCAGGCCGGGAAACAGGCGCGCCCAATTGCGCAGCAGCGCGGCATTTCGGCGCAGGGCGCGGGTGGCGGGGCGTTCATCGCCGGCCAGCCCCACCGCGCCTTTGCGCAGCAGCGACTCGGGATTGGCCGCCCAGCCAGCCGGATAGAGCGCGTCTTCTACGTCCGTCCACAGCAGCGAGCGGGCTGCTCCCGTCATCGCCTGGCGGCTGCGCGTGAAAGCCGTGGGATCCGTAGCTGAAATCATGGCCACAGGCGCCGGAGGAGCGGCGGCATCGATGGCCAGCCCGCGCCCTTCTACGAAAGCGATGGGGCCGCCGTGGCTGGCCGTCTGGGTGGCCAGCACGGTCTCCAGCGCCTTGAGCCAGGCGCGTTGCGCGCGTGCGTCCGGCACCGGCCCGGAAGGCGCTCCGTTGTTGAGCCACCCTGGGACTGGCGGCAGCGGGCGCACCCAGGCGCGCAGATCCAGCCTCCGCAGCAGCCGCACGAACGCCACCAGGTCGCGGCGCGGGCTGGTGCGGCCGGTGAAGTCGAACTCGCCGGGCTCGATCTGGTGCCAATTCCAGGGGATCGAGAACTCCACCGTGCTCACTCCGATGGTCTTGAGCCACACCAGCTCCCGCTCCCACAGCGTGCGCGGGTAGAGATAGTAGGGAAACTCGACCGCTTGCACGTAGTCCGCCGCCGGCGCGGTCGCGACCGGTGCCGTCAGCGCCGCGGCCGACAGCAGCAGGAGAGCGGCCAGGCGCATCAGAAGATCTTGCCCTTTTGGACGCGATAGTCAGCAATCAGGGGCATTTTTATCACCGTGCACATCTCAAACAAACGAGAGCGCGCACGCGTGCCGATGTAATACTCGAGGGTTCGGGCGTACTCGTACTTGTCCAATACTTTGTTCTTCTGGATCACCACGCTGCCCGCGTCTGGATCCGGTGCGTTGGTTGTCGCAATGAGCACCTTTTTGTTGTCGCAACGGTAGGTGATGATGGAGTTTATGGTGTCTTCAACCCAGTCGCTGGCACGGTTGGCGGCTAGATCGTCCAGTAGGAGCACGTCAGTATCCAGTGCTGTGCGGTACGCTTCACGGTCGGAGGAGTTCGAGATCGGATCGTAACCAGAGTGGATGCTGTTGAGCAGGCTCTGATAAGTGCAAAACCACCCCTCGTGCCCTTTAGCGATGATTTCGCGGAACGCCGCTACCGCCAGGTGGGTCTTCCCGATGCCAGGTTGGCCGATGAGGAGTAGCCCAGGGCGTGTTCGGTTCTTATCGAATTCCCGCACGTAGGCTTTTACTGTGAGCAGCACTCCGGCGAGTTCTCTTCGGCCGATGGGGTTGTCGTTGGGCAAGCTGAAGGTTTCGAAGGAGGCCTCGCGATAGAGCGGCGGAATCTGCGCGCGTTCTTCGAGGCGTTCCGCGCGGCCCTGGGCGCGGCAATCGCACGCCTCCGCGCCCGAAACGTTGGCGCGCTCGACAATGATCCAGCCGGTGCCTCCGCACTTCGGGCAGACCGCTTCCGTAGTCATCGTTTCTATTATCGGTCAGACGCGAGAGGCAGCGCCGAAGTTTCCCGACCGCATGGCGTGATACTCTGTCCTTCGGAGCCTTAATGTCCCTTACGCGCGAAAAAGCACAGCTCATGAGCGCGTCCGAAATCGATCGGACGCTGGTCCGCCTGGCCCATGAGATTCTCGAAAAGACCAAAGACCTGGACCTGCTCGCCTTTATCGGCATCAAGCGCCGCGGCATTCCCATGGCGCAGCGCCTGGCGCGCAAGATCGAGGCGCTCGAAAAACGCACGATCCCGGTCGGCGTTCTGGATATCAAGCTGTACCGGGACGATCTGACCACCGTGGACATCAAGCCCGTGGTCAGCGCCACCGAGATTCCGTTTTCGGTGCAAGGCAAGGACATCATCCTGATGGACGACGTGCTCTACACCGGCCGCACCATCCGGGCGGCGCTCGACGCGCTGTTCGACCATGGCCGCCCCTCGCGCGTGCAGCTTCTGGTGCTGATCGACCGCGGCCACCGAGAGCTGCCCATCGAGGCCAAGTTCGTGGGCCGCGTGGTGCAGACCACCGATATCGAAATCATCGAAGTGAAGTTCCAGGAGGTGGATGGCATGGAAAAAGTGCTGCTGGTGGAAAAGGTCGCCGAAAGCGGAGCCGCGTAGCCGACATGCACGCCGGATTGCTCGGAATCGAAGAGCTGGACCGCGCCGAGATTGAGGCCATCCTGGCGCGCGCGAAGGATTTCCAGCCCATCCAAAGTCAAACCGTCAAAAAGCTGGACACGCTCCGCGGGAAGATGATCGTCAACCTGTTCTACGAGGCTTCCACGCGCACGCGGACCAGCTTCGAGATCGCCGCCAAACGCCTGGGGGCGGATGCGGTTTCGATCACCGCGTCGGGGTCCAGTGTCTCCAAAGGCGAATCGCTGGTGGACACGCTCAACACCCTGGGGGCCATGCGGCCGGATGCCATTGTGATGCGGCACTCGGCCTCCGGCGCGCCGCATTTTCTGGCGCGGCACCTGCCCACGCCGATCATCAACGCGGGCGACGGAACGCACGAGCATCCCACCCAGGCGCTGCTCGACGCGCGCACCATTCTCGACCGGCGTCCTACGCTGGAGGGGCTGCGGGTGGCCATCATCGGGGACATCGCGCACAGCCGCGTGGCGCGCTCCAACGTGCACCTGCTTTCGAAATTCGGCGTCGAGATCGTGCTCTGCGGCCCGGCTTCGCTGCTGCCGGTGGAGCTGGAGCAACTGGCGCCGGGCGTGCGCCTGACCACCGACATCCGCGAGGCCATCCGCCAGGCGGACGTCATCATGATGCTGCGCGTGCAGCTCGAGCGCCAGCACGAGGCGTCATTCCCAGCCAGCGAGTACTTCCGCTTTTACGGATTGCAACTGGAGCACCTGGACCTGGCCAAGCCGGACGCCATCGTCATGCATCCCGGCCCCATCAACCGCGGGCGCGAGCTGTCGTCCGAGGTGGCGGACTTCCAGCGCTCGGTGATTCTCAACCAGGTCGAGAACGGCATCGCCGTGCGCATGGCCGTGCTCGAGAAGGTGATTGGATAGGCCATGTCCATCGTCATCAGGAATGGTCGCGTCATCGACCCCGCTTCCAACACCGACCGCGTCGCCGACGTGCTGATAGTGGAGGGGCGGATCGCCGGCGTCGCGCCCGACCTTTCGTGCCCCGGGGCCGAGATTCTCGACGCCAGCGGGATGATCGTGGCGCCCGGCTTCATCGACATGCACGTGCACCTGCGGGAGCCGGGGTTCGAGCACGCCGAGACCATCGAGAGCGGATCGCGGGCGGCCGCGGCGGGCGGCTTCACCTCGGTTTGTTGCATGCCCAATACCAAGCCGGTGAACGACAGCCCCATGGTGACCAGCTATATAGTGGAGCGCGGGCGGAGCCAGGCGGTGGTCAACGTGTTCCCCATCGGCGCCATCACCAAAGGCAGCGCGGGCGAGGAGTTGGCGGCCATCGGCGCCATGAAGGCCGCCGGCGCGGTGGCCATTTCCGACGACGGCCTGCCGGTCATGAACGCGCGCGTCATGCGGCGCGCCATGGAGTTCGCGCGGTCCTACGATTTGCCCGTGATCCAGCACTGCGAAGATCTGAACCTCAGCGCCGGCGGCGATATGCACGAGGGGGCGCAATCCGTGCGCTGGGGACTGCGCGGCATTCCCGCGGCGTCGGAAGACGCCATGGTGGCGCGGGACCTGTTGCTGGCCGAGCTTACCGGCGCGCGCTATCACGTGGCGCACATCTCCACGCGCCACGCGGTGGCCATGGTGGACTACGCGCGGCGCCAGGGGCTGGCGGTGACCTGCGAGGCCACTCCGCACCACTTCGCGCTGGCCGACCGGGACATGGCGCCGTACGACAGCAACTACAAGATGAAGCCGCCGCTGCGCTCGGCCGCAGACCGCGCCGCGGTAGTAGAGGGCCTCGCGGAAGGGGCAGTCAACGCGATTGCCACCGATCACGCCCCGCACCCCGGCAGCGAGAAAATGCAGGAGTTCGAGCGCTGCCCGTTCGGCATCATCGGCCTGGAGACCGCCCTCGCACTGGCGCTCGAAGAACTGGTGCACCCGGGCAAGATCACGCTCAGCCGCATGGTGGAGCTGTTCACCACCGGCCCCAACGCCGTCTTGCGCCTGGGCCGGGGCACGCTGGCGCCCGGCGCCCCAGGTGACGTCACGGTTTTCAGCACGGATTTGAGCTGGACATACGACGTGAACCAGTCGTTCTCGCGCAGCCGGAATTCCCCGTTCCACGGGCGGACGTTCCGCGGAGGCCCGGTGGCGACCGTGGTGAACGGCCAGTTCGCGTGGAAGCGCGGGTGACCGCCCCTACTTAATCTCAACTTTGACGAGAGCGTTATCGGGGTGTTGATGGCGCCACTTGAAGTATTCCTGTTGCTGGCCCTTGTTCACTTTGTTGAAATCCCGATAATCCCGATGCTGCTCCGTGAGATAGGTGCGGTAAGCATGATCCTCGTTGTCGTTCCAAGTATGGTAGTCCTTGCCGCTCTTATCGTAGTAACGTTTTTCCTGAGGGGCTCCAGCTCGCGCTGCGACGGGACCGATCATTGTGGTGCTCAGCACTAACGCGCTCAAAATCAAAAGTCGTTTCATTTTGTTATCCTCGCTGGGGATAGTGGGCACTTTGCTGGCCCTTCGGCAGAATAGGCCGGCGCAGGTCCCTACAGGCATTTCGAGACGCCGAACCGTAAAGGTGCGTGCAGAATCTGCCATGCGAGTGCAGACTCTGCGCCGCGCGGATTCTGCGCTTCCAGCGGCCACTATAATGGGATTGATGTTCTTTCGCCGGGCTCATCTCAAAATTCCCACCTTCGCGGAACGCCTCGAAAGCCTTCGCCACGCCGGTTTCACCATAGCGCCGATGGCCGGCGGCGTGGTGCGCGCCAGCCGCGGCAGTTGCGCCGTGGACCTGAAGGAAGAGAACGGCACGGTCGTCATTGCCGGATGCGCCGGCATGGCGCAGGGAAGCGAAATCGGTGTGCTGGTGGATGGCGGATTTCAGAAGTTTTTTGAAACGCCCTCGGGCGGGAAGAAGCCCGCGCTGGCAGACGAGCTGAAGGCCCTCCACAATTTCGAAGAGGACCTCAAACAGGGGTTGGGCCAGGAGAGCTACTATAACGAATCGCTGGGAACGGTCTCCACGTTTTACTTGTATGACCGCGTGAAGGACCGCGACCGCGGCGTTCCCAAGCGGATTTGGGAAAACTGAACGCCGGTCATTTCCCGGGCGGCGCTGGTTGGCGCAACTGCTCGAAATACCGCTCTACGTAAGTCTGAAGCGCGGCGGGAATCTCGTCGCGGTTGATTTCCGCACCGCCCTGGGAGTGCTGCGCGCCGCGTGGCGCATAGGGCGTGCGCAACTGCTGGCTGGTGGATTGGACTTCGATCGTCGCCTCGCCGGTGAGGTTGGCCGAGCGCTTGCCAATGATCTCGCTGATCTTGCCCATGGCGGCCAGTTGCTCCGCCTGCCGGATGTTCTTGTCGCCATCCTGGCTGCCGATGCCGCTGCCAGGCTGCTTGCCGGCCTGCTCGGTGTCGCTGGTGCCGGGGCTCTTGCCTTGGGAATCCTGCGAATCATTGGCCTCTTCGCCGCGCTGGCCCTTTTGCGAATCGCCGGGCTGCCCGCCGCTCTGCTGCGCCTTGCGTTGCTGGCCGCTCGGGTCCTTGGGGGATTGCGGCCGGGCGCCCGGAAAGCTCCGCGGCGGCTTTAAGCTGGAGAGCAGGTTCTCGACGGCATCTTCGACCTTGCTCAACAGGCTGGAACTCTCACCGGAGTCGCTCGAACCCTGCCTGGCCGCGGATTGCCGCTTCTGGTCCTGGCCGGAAGTGCCGCCTGGCTGGCCGGAGCTGCCGTCCTGGGCGTTGTCCGATTCCGGGAGACCGTCATCCTTCCCCCCGTCTTCGGCCTGTTCTTCGGAGGCGCTGTTGGGGGACGCGGCGGCGCCCGTGTCCTGAATAGGTTCGCTCGAGACATCCGGCTGCTGGCCCGAATCGGAGAACCACCCCGTCCCCTCATCCCGTGAATCGGGATTCCCCGGGGCCTTCGGGCGCGCGCTCCTGGCCTGAGCCGCTGGCTCGTTCCCGCCGAACTTCTGTCGCACAATGCGAGCCAGAGGCGGCTTGAGGTCCAGCCGAAGGCTCAGGCCATAGCGCAGCGCGAACAGGCCGCCAGCCGCCACCAGCAGCGCGGCCAGCAGATACGCGGTGCGCGGCATGGTGTAGGGGACGGCTCTACGCACATCGACGGCTTGTGAGAGCCGGTCGGCCTGCTCCAATTGGGATTGGCAAACCTCCCGCGAAACGTGGGAACGCGGCTCGCCTTCGCTGAAGTAGAGCGCTGTGGAAAGCGTGTCCGCCAGCGCCATGCGGTGGTCCACCATCTGGGCGACGGCGTAAGGCGAAGGCAGGCGCCGGCGCGCCACGTACAGCCCGGCGCCGGCGGCGACCAGCGGTATCGCCACCGCCCACCACCAGTTCAGAACTTGCGTGCCGAGCAGCAGCAGCAGGATTAGAGCGATGAGCGCGGCACTCGACGCATTGGCCCCCTGGGAAAGCAGTTCGTTATATAGTAGCCGTTGCCTTGCCCGCCGGACCAGAGTGAACACAACCCTTCCTCGCGCGCTGAAATTGAGGGCTACCTTCCCATGTGCAGGTTGTTATGGATGGCGTAGAGCGCCAGTTCCAGCCGGTCGGAGACGCCCAGCTTGTCGAAGATGTTGTGCAGATGGTTCTTGACCGTTTGTTCGCTGATGAACATCTTCTCCGCCATCTCTTTGTTTTTAAAACCCTGGGCGACCAGCGCCACGATCTCGCGCTCCCGCAGGCTTAACGGCGACCGCTCCCGTTCCCGGCCCGGGCCCTGGCTCGGGCCGGCGGGCAACGACGGAGGCGGTGGTTCGTCGGCCGCCACGAACTGGCGGATCACCGCTGCCGTGGTATGCGAATCCAGCCAGATCTCCCCCGCATGGACCCTGCGAATGCTCTTGATCAGCAGCTCCGTGGCCGTCTGTTTGAGAACAATTCCCGAGGTGCCGAGCCGCATCGCCTGAACGAATTCATTCTTGTCGTCCGACGCCGTCAGAACAATGACCCGAGTCTTGTTCTTGACCGCCTGCAGCCGCTGCAAAGTCGCCAGGCCGTCCAGACCGGGCATCTTGAGGTCGAGCAGCAGAATGTCGGGCTCGAGCTGTTGCAGGACTTCCAATACCTGCCGTCCATCCTGAGCCTGGGCCACTACCTCGAAGTCTTCTTCCAAAGCCAACAGCTTGCAGAGGCCGTCCCGAAAAATAGGATGGTCGTCGGCCACCACGATCCTGATCTTCGGACCCGACCCCATCCCCGCTCCGGACGGTGAACCGCTGGTTACGGCGTTGTCAGACATACAATTCCATTTTAGGCTTATTGTAAAGTCCTAATAGTACCAAGTCAAATCCACTCTCTCAAGATATCAGGTCTTTACCCGACCACAGCCACCTTCTTGTGGGGCTATCCGGTGTACCGAACTTTTTGGTCCCGGCTCTGATAAGGTGAAAGGAATATGAGCGAAGAATTGGCCGAAGTCGATTTTCAACGGTTCTGGCGCCGGCTGCAACAACTTGGCCTCAATGCTTATGAGTCGCGTTCGTATCTGGTGTTGCTGGGCCATCCCAAGTTCAAGGCGCTGGAGTTGGCCGCGCGCGCGCACGTTCCGCGGCAGAAGATCTATGAAGTTCTGGACAGCCTGGTGGAGAAGGGCTTCGCGCAGGTAGTGCAGGAGAAGACCAAACTGTTCTCGGCCGTGGAGCCGAGCCTGGCGATCCCCGGTTACCTGGCGCGCAAACGCCAGATCCTGGAGCAGGAACTGATGGACAACGGGCGCTCGGGCTTGGGCCTGATCGACGATTTGAAGGCGCTTTATTCGGAAGGCCAGGGCGGCCGCGGGACGCTGGATTTTCTGCGCATCGTCACCGAGCCGGCGCAGACCGGCGCCGAGTACCGCCGCATGTTGTCGGAGGTGAAGCGCGAGTATCTGGAGTTCTCGCGTCCCCCGTACGCGGTGGATCCGCTGGATGAGAAGCTGGTCAAGCAGGCCGGGTTGGGCGGCGTCGCCTGCCGCCTGCTGCTCGAGGCGGCCTCGCTCGACGAGGAACACCGGCAGCGCCTGAGCGAGTACATGGCCGCGGGCGTGGAGGTGAAGATCGCCGAATCCCTGCCCATGAAGCTGGCGCTGTTCGATGGGCAGTACGGGCTCATCGCGCTGCTCGACCCGGTCATCACCCGTCCCATGTGGACATCGGTGGTTTTCGATCACGAGGGGATGGGTGCGGCCATGAAGGGATTGTTCGAGGACCACTGGCGCAGGGGAAGAAACCTGTAGCTTTATTTCGCGCCGCCGGGCACACCGTGCTGCTTGCGCGTGAGGATTTCGCGCACCGCATAGATGCGGCGATCCTGGCTCTCGAAATATGTCCGCATCATCATCTCGCCAATCAACCCGGTGCTGAACATCATCAGGCCGCCCAGAAGCAAAAGGGCTCCCGCAACCATGAGCGGGCCGTGCGCGGCCACGATCTCGTAACCCAGCAGCTTCTCGATGGCCAGGTAGACCATGATGCCGCCGCCCAAAGTGGTGCCGGCCAGGCCGAGCGAGCCGAAGAAATGCATGGGGCGCGTGAAATACTTCAGCATGAACTTGATGGTGAGGATATCGAACATCACCCGGAACGTGCGGCCGATGCCGTAGTGCGAACCGCCGGCGGCGCGGCGAGTGCTGTGAATGGGCACCTCGGCGATGCGCGCCCCATAGAAGCTGGCCAGCGCCGGAATGAAGCGGTGCAACTCCCCATAAAGGTTGACGTCCTTCAGCACTTCGGCCCGGTAGGCTTTGAAAGTGGTGCCGAAATCCCGCAGATCGATGCCCGAGGCCTTGGCCATCAGCCAGTTGGCGATGTGCGAAGGCAGCTTGCGGCTGATTGCGTTGTCCACGCGGTTCTTGCGCCAGCCGCTCGCGATATCATAGCCCTCGTCGATTTTTGCCAGCAGCGCCGGGATGTCCTCAGGCGCGTGCTGCAGGTCGCCGTCCATGGCCACGATGACGTCGCCTTGGGATTCGTGAAAGCCCGCCGACAAAGCCGCCGTCTGCCCGAAGTTCCGGCGCAACCGGATGACTTTCAGGTGGCCATCGGTTTCCACCAGGTTGGCGAGCAGCTCGAAGCTGCGGTCGCCCGAGGCGTCGTCCACAAACAGAATCTCATACGGCCGCTGTAACTTCTCGAGCACCGCCGTCAGACGGTCGTAAAGCGGCAGGATGGAGTGCTCCTCGTTGTGAATCGGGATCACGATTGACAGCAGGGCCATGGAGAGTATTAGTTTAGCATCACGGAAACAACAGTTTCTCTGCGCTCTCTGCCTCCTCTGCGCGCCAACCCCGGGCCTGACGCAAAGCCGCGGACCTTGTTTACACCCTGCTTGGCCTCCCGCTTCTTACTCTGCGTCTCTGCGTCTCCGCGGTGGAGAATCCTTGGAACCATGGACGAATACGCGTGCCGTCCTGCGCTACGATGGGATTTGTCCCAGCCACTTCCCCGTCTGCGCCTGAACCTGGATTTCATGCCTTCGCCCTCGCCCGAGCACCCGGGCCTCTTCATTCGGGATCCGTACCGGTTTTCCGATGCCATGCTGATCATTCCGCCGATGCTGATCGACTGCCTCCGGTGTTTCGACGGGAGCCAGACGGAACTGGACCTTCGGGCCGCGCTGGTGCGCCTTACCAACAGTCTCGAAGTCGGAGAGATCGCGCAGCACCTGGCAGAGACGCTCAGCACTGCGGGGTTCCTCGAGGATGAAAACTTCGCGCGCATGGAGGCCGAGCGGCGCCGCGACTTCACTCAGACGCCCGTGCGCGAGCCGGCACACGCCGGCGGAGCGTATCCCGGCCAGCCCGATGAGCTGCGCCAGACCATGTCGCGGTACATGGCGGACGAAGCCGGCGACGACGCAGCCGCCGATGGCGACCTGTTCGCGATTGCGGCTCCGCACGTCAGCCCCGAGGGCGGATGGCAGTCGTACCGCGCGGCCTACCGCAAGCTGAAGCCCGAGCACCGCGACCGCACCTTCGTCATTCTGGCGACCTCGCACTGGGGAGAGCCCGGAAGGTTCGGGTTGACGCGCAAGACGTTCCGCACGCCGCTCGGCGAAACCCCGACCGACCAGCTGCTGACGGACTGGCTGGCCGCGCACGGCGGCAGCGCCGTGGAAATGGAGGATTACTGCCACTCCTTCGAGCACACCGTCGAGTTGCAGTTGATCTTCCTGCAGCACGCGCTGGGGCCGGATGTGCGGATTCTGCCGATTCTGTGCGGGTCCTTCGCGCACAGCTTTTCGGAAGGCGGGCGGCCCGAGGATGACGGCCGCGTGAAGCGCTTCATCGAGGCGCTGGGGGAGTTGCGCGAGCGCGAGGGCGACCGCCTCTTCTGGATTCTCGGCGTGGACATGGCGCACATGGGCGCGCGCTATCACGACCAGTTCACGGCGGTGGCCGGCCAGGGCGTCATGAGCGAGGTGAGCGCACGCGACGAAGAGCGCATCGAGCGCATCGCGGCTTCGGACGCTGCCGGGTTTTGGGAGCTGGTGCGCGAGAACCAGGACGATCTGAAATGGTGCGGCTCCGCGCCCTTCTACACCTTCCTGAAGGCGGCTCCGAAAGCGCAAGGCGAGTTGCTGCGATACGAGCAATGGAACATCGACCAGCGCAGCGTGGTGAGCTTCGCGGGGATGGCGTTTTCGAGATAGGCCGTTATTTCACGCGGTCGCGAAACGGCTGATCTGCTTCGTACAACGCGATCCTGACGCCGATGTCACGGGCCAGCGCGGGCTGGTTCTCTTGCGCGGCCCGAGCCTGAGCCCGCCGCGCCGTCAGCGCCGCATTGGCGAACTGTCCCTTCTCGGCGTACGCGGCCGCGAGCGCATCCAGCACCTGCGCGTCCTTTCCGCCGGAAAGCTCGAGCGCCCGCACCGCGAACGCCAGCGCCTCGGCGCCGTCGCGCATGGCCGCATCGGGCGAAGTCGCCAGCACCCAGGCCACGCGCCGCAGTGTCGGTGGGTCGTTGGGTTGCAGTTGGAGACCGTCGCGCCAGTGCGCCAGCGCCTCTGCCGTCCGCCCTTGCGCATACAGCGCGTCGCCCAGGCTGACGTGGGCCTCCGCGTATTTCGGGTCGAGCTCCAGCGCGCTCCGCCATTCCCGCATGGCTCCCTCGGCATCCCCCCGCCGGCTCAAAACCACCCCCAGACTGTAGCGAGCGGGCGCATACCCGGCGTCCAATTCGAGCGCCTGGCGCAGTTGAGCCAGCGCTTCGTCCAGCCTGCCCAGCTTGGCCAGCGCGCCGCCCAGGTTGGCGCGCGCCGCGGCGAAATCCGGCTTCAGTGCGGCGGCTTTTTCGAATTGCGCCACGCCTTCCTCCACGCGCCCGGTTTGGACCAGCAGCGCGCCGAGATCGTTGAATCCCCGCGCCGACGCGGGGTCGGCCTCCGTCGCCGCGCGCAGCTTCATCTCGGACGCTTTCTGGAAATGCGCCGCGGATTCTTCCCGGTGGCCCGTCATCAGCAGGACGGTTCCCAGGTTGCGGTGCGCCTCTTCGTCATCGGGGCTCAGCTCCAGAACCTTCCTCCACTTCGCAGCGGACGCCTCGTACAATCCGGTCCTCTGCAAATAGGCCGCGCTGTTGACCAGCTTGTAATAGTCGATCACCGGCCCGCGGATCTGCCGCAAGCCATCCGGCGCGACGTTCACAAACTCCGGAATATTCACCGCGCGGTTCGCGGCCGTGGCGTTGTCGATCAGAATCGGTGGGCTGTCGTTGCCGTCCGCGTCGATGTGCGTGAGATACATTTGCGTGTAGTACGACCGGGCCTTCGACGAAAACACCAGCCAGCGGCCGTTGGGCGAAAAGCTGTGCCACGAATTCATCCTGGGCGTGTTGCAGCGCATACGGCGAGCCGGCCCGCCCGCCGCGGGGACAATATATAATTGGCCGTCGGGACGCATGAGCTCCCCATTGCGGCATTGGACGAACACGATCCATCGCCCATCCGGCGACACCTTGGGAAACGTGTTGCTCATGCCGTTGCGCGAGGCGCCGGCGATCGGCTCCGGCGTGCCTCCCTCGCCATTGCGGAACGGAATCCGGTAGAGGTCGTACGCGATTTGCAGCTCGTTGGGGTCGTTGGCGAATTTCGCCAGTGGCACACCCGGCGGATTGGGGTCGGTGGCTGCGGCTCGCGCAAATACCAGGTACCGGCCGTCGGGGCTCCACACCGCGCCCATCTGCACAAAGTGCGGGTCATCGGCGCCGGCCAGCGGCCGCAGCACTCCCGTCTGGCGGCTGTACCAGCTCAGAATCCCGCGTGTCGGATAGAACACCTGGAGGAAGCGGTAGTCCTTGAAATTGGCTACGTAATAGTTGCTGGGAGGCGCTTCGGAGGCGGCCGGCATACCGGCCGGGTTAACCGTGGTCACCACGTACTGCCCATCCGGCGAGACCTGCGACATGAAGCCGATGCGCACGTTGCCCTTGAGCTTGCCTTGCGGCGAACTCCACTGAATCACGTCCTGCTTGCGGACCGTCATTTCGGGCGCAACCTGCGCCAGGATGTACATCCCCCGGTTGCCCTGAAAGCCATCCAGATCCATGCCCATGGTCTTTCCGTCCCCGGAGAACGAATGGCAGTTGGCGCACACCGGCAGGTTTTCCATCACCACCCGGCTGCGGGCTTCGCCCACGTTGCGAACCCTCCAGGCGACCAAAGGCACCGCCTCGACGGCCAGGGGTTTGATGACGCCTTTTTCCAGCTCCGAGGGCATCAGCGGCACGTCGCGATAGAAGATGGGCGCGCCCACCGCGTCCTTGGAAGTGCGAATAGCGACCTTTCCTCGAGAGACGGCCTGGTCCGGAGCATCGGCACGAAAACCGGTGATGGTCACGGTTGCGGCGCTCTCGACCGAATGCCGCTTGATGGCCTGCCACGTTGCCGGATCCGGCGTCCAGGAATGTGCCGCCGCCAGTTGGGGCGTGAGCCTGGGCGGCTCGTTGGTATCGGCGACGCAATCCGGATCGAGCTTGCCGATGCGCATGTGCTCCCCCTTGGAGGTAGCATGAATCGCCTCCGCGCCGGCGCCGAACGAGACGTCGATCCGCCACCAGGCGACGCCTTTCGCGCTGTCGTGCCACAGGAACGTCGGGGGCGTGATCTCGGTTGGAAAGATCGATCCCTCCTCGGGATAATCGATTGCGATCGCCGCCGGAGGGCTGGGCGCGCCTGCAGACAGCGCCATCAGAAGACCCAGCAGAAAGATCCCCACCATGAGACCAGTTTACAGCCCCGCGCGGCCCCTTTGCTAGAATTGGAAAGGCCCACGGGCGATATGACCCTCGACGCGATTCAAAGATCGTTGAAGGAGCGGGGCGTCCGCCTTACCCGCCAGCGGCAGATTCTGCTCGGGTTGATCGACAAGACCGGCGCGCATCTGGATGCCGAGCGGTTGTACGAGCTGGCCAAGGAAAAAGACCCCAAGATCAACCGCGTCACGGTCTACCGCACCCTGAAAATGCTCAAGACCGGCGGCTTGGTGGATGAGCTGGACCTGATGCACTACGACGGCGACCAGCACTATTACGAGACCCGTCTCAAGCAGGAGCACGCGCACGCCATCTGCCTGCGTTGCGGCCGCGTGGAGGAATTCTTCGGGGAGCCGCTGCAGCGCCTGCGGAAGCAGATCGAGAGCCACTTCGGTTTCCAGGTCCTGCTGGCGCGGACGGAAGTGGGCGGCTATTGCGCGCACTGCCAGACGCTGCGGGCGCGCGAGTTGGAGGAGCGGCGGCTTCTTCCCATAGAGCCACCCGGGCCCCCCGCCCGGCGTCGAGGGCCACGGCGCGCCTGAATGGAAATGGAACCGGCGTCGCTGGTGGTGATCGACCCCAACGGGCACCGTACGCGCGTGGCCATTGACCCGCTGCCGTTCCGCATCGGGCGGCAGCCCGAGAGCGAACTCATTATCCGCGACAGCCGCATCTCCCGCACGCACGCGCGCATCGTGGTGGAGAACGGCGAGTACGCCATCGAGGATTGCGGCAGTCTTCACGGCACCTACGTGAACGGCCAACGCATCACCCGCCAGGCGCTGCGGAATTCCGACAAGATCGAATTCGGCGCGCAGGATTCCTACCAGCTTATCTTTGCGCTGGATGGCGCGGAGCTGAAGCGGCTGATGGAGCAGGTGGCTGGCGGCGAGACAGCCGGCGCGGCGACCGGGGTGCCCCTTGGGGTGCCCTCTGGGCCCGGCGGCAACCTGGCCAAGCTGCGCGCCATTCTGGACCTGGCGCGCACGGTGCAAAGCTCGTTCTCGGTGGACGACGTTCTGGCCTCCGTGGTGGATACGGCCCTGGCCATCACCGGCGCCGAGCGCGGCTTCCTGCTGCTGCGCGCAGGCGGCGGCCTGGAAACGCGCGTCGCCCGTCAACGGCGCGGGCGCAATCTGCACGATAGCGACCTGCGCGTGCCGCGCGAGGTGATCCACCGCGCGCTCGAGCACCGGCGGGAGCTGCTTTCCATGAACTTCGATCCCCTGGGCGAAGGCCAGACGCGGCCCCAGGCGAGCGTCGCGGACCTCGAGCTGCGCAGCGTGATCTGCGTTCCGCTGGTGCGCATCCGCACCGGCCAGGGCGAAGCCACCAGCGTCCTCTCGACAGCCAGCGAAACCGTGGGCGTACTCTACATGGATTCGCGCATGAGGGCCGCCGATCTGGCGGGCGGTAACCGCGAACTGCTCCAGACGCTGGCCATCGAGGCCTCCACGGTGCTCGAAAACGCGCGCCTGCTGGAAGAGGAACGGACCAAGCATCAGATGGAGGAAGAGCTGAGCCTGGCGCGGACCATCCAGCAGAGCCTGCTACCCCGGAAACTGCCTACCGAGGGATGGCTGCGGGCCAGCGGCAGCAGCGTGGCGTCGCACGAGGTGGGCGGCGATTACTTCGACGTGACGCCGGTGAACCAGCATTGTTGGTGCACGGTGGTGGCGGACGTTTCGGGAAAGGGCGTAAGCTCGGCGCTGCTGGCCTCGCTGCTGCAAGGCGCGCTGATTACATCGACCGACCACCCCGATGTCATGGGCCGACGCATGGGGCGGCTGAACCGGTTCCTCATGGACCGCACCGGTGGCGAGAAGTACGCCACGGTGTTCTATTGCCTGCTGGACTTCGGCGGCCGGCTGAGCTACGTGAACGCAGCGCACTGCCCTCCGATAGTCGTGCGGGCGAGCGGCGAACTCGCGACTCTCGAGGCCACCGGTATGCCGGTCGGCCTGATGGAGACGGCCGAGTTCGGGGTGGCCGAACAATGGCTTGCTCCCGGCGACAAGGTCGTCATTTACACCGACGGTGTGACCGAGGCGCAGAATTCCGCCGCCGGATTCTTCGGCAAAAAGCGCTTGCGCGAGATTGTGACGGCGCACGCCGCCGACCCGTTCCAGACGGTTCACGATGCCATTCAGCAGGCCGTAACGGATTTCACCGAAGGCGCCCCGCAATCGGACGACATCACCCTGGTGGTGCTCGAGTTTCGGGGAGCGTAAGATGCCCCTTGACCGCAGGTCGACAAGCGCCGGGGTGTTCTTGTTCTGGCTCTTATTCGGACTTGTCGCGACGCCGGCCTGGGCTGAGGTGATGGCCTCGATTTCCGGAAGGGTCGAGGACGCGACGGGAACTCCCATATCGGGGGCAACCATCACCGTGAGGAACCTCGACACCGGGGTGACGCGCGCTGCCACTACCGATGACGGAGGCAATTTCCGCGTACTCGCGCTGCCCCTGGGGCGGCAGGAAGTGAAGGCGGAGAAGACGGGGTTTAAGGCTGCGGTCCGTCAGGGTATCAATCTGCAAGTCGGTCAGGAAGGGGTAGTGAATCTCCGGCTGGAAGTCGGCGATTTCGTCCAGCAGGTCACCGTCACGGAAGCGGTCCCTTTGGTCAACACGACGGCCGCCACGGTTTCGGGCGTGGTGGGCGAGCGCGAAATAAAAGATTTGCCGCTCAACGGCCGCAGCTTCGACAACCTCATCACATTGAATCCCGGCGCCATCAACTACAGCGCCATGAAGAGCGCCAACACCAGTACCAGCGACGGAAATACGTTCACGGTGGCGGGGCGGCGGCCCGGCGACAACCTGTTTTTGCTGAACGGCATTGAATATACCGGAGCGAGCCAACTTGCGGTGACGCCGGGCGGTGTGAGCGGAGAGTTGTTGGGAATCGATGCGGTGCGGGAGTTCAACGTCCTCACCGACACCTATCCCGTCGAATACGGAAAGCGATCGGGAGCCCAGGTCAACGTTGTCACCCAGTCTGGAAGCAACGCCGTGCATGGAAGCGTATTCGAGTTTCTGCGCAACAGCGCCCTGGACGCGCGCGACTTTTTCGATCAGGCGTTCGTTCCTCCCTTCCGGCGGAATCAATTCGGAGGTGCGCTGGGCGGGCCGCTCAAGAAGAACCGGCTGTTCCTGTTCGGCAATTACGAAGCATTCCGGCAGAGACTGGCGGTCAGCAACGTCAGTGTAGTGCCCGACGCCCAGGCGCGGCTCGGCTTCCTGCCGAACGGTTCCGGCACGGAGGCCAAGGTCTCGGGCCTAAACCAGAACATGCTGCAATACATGCCGTTCTGGCCGCAGCCCAACGGCCCGGAACTGCTGGCCAATGGGATCGCGAGCGGAACGGCGCTTTCCTACAATAATCCCAAGCAGTCTATCCGCGAGGATTTCGGCACGCTGCGGGCGGACTACACCCCGCGGGATCGAGACTCTCTCCAGGCATCCTACACGATTGACGACGGCAATAGCCTCGTCCCGTTGGCGGATCCGTTGTTTGCCTCCTACACCACGCTGCGCATGCAGGTAGCCAGCCTCGAGGAGACGCACATCGTCTCGCCGGCCATCCTGAACACGTTCCGAGCCGGGTTTTCGCGTGCCGCGTTTGACCTGGATTCGTCACTGCTCAACTCCTTTCCGGCCAGTCTCTCGTTTGTCAACGGAGGCGGCCCGGGCGGAATCGTGATTGGAGGAGGGACCACGACGACGGGTCTCGCCGCGATCACTTCCGCCGGTCCCAACAACGCCGCCGGGGTCTGGAATCGGAGGAATCTCTATACCTTCTCGGACGCTGTCCAGATGAATCGCGGGAAGCACCAACTCAGCTTCGGCGTCTGGTTTCAGCGGATTCAGGACAACGAAGACTCGGCATCGCGCCAGCTCGGACAAGCCAGTTTCACCAGCCTGACGACGTTCCTCGAAGGGACCGCAAGCACCTTTCAAGTGGTGCCGGCGCCCAACGAGTTGGGTTGGAGAAGCCTTTTCGGCGCATGGTACTTCTCGGACACCGTCAAGCTGCGTCCGAACTTGACGCTCCAGGCCGGAATTCGGCACGAATTCACCACCGGTTGGAATGAAGAATCCGGCCGGGCTGCGAACTACCTGACCGGCGCGAATGGTGTCCTGGAAACCAATCCGCGCGTGGGCGGGGCGGCCTTTACCGAGAATAATGCGAAGCGGCTGTTCAGCCCCAGAGTCGGACTGGCGTGGGATCCGTTTGGAAACGGGAAGACCGCAATTCGGACGGGGTTCGGCGTGTATTATTCGCTAATCGACGATCTCGCCTTCTTACTGAACTCGCTGCCTCCCTACAATGGCTCGGTCTCATACAACAACGTCCCCCTGGCTTCGGTGCTGCCAGTGATTCCGGGAGTGCCGCCCCCGCCATCCTGCGGCCCGGGCATCCCACAGCCGTGTACCACATTCGCTCCTCAGGGAGTGCAGCCGGACGCCAAGACGCAAGCCGTGGAGGAGTGGAATTTCACGCTGGAGCAGCAACTGGATCGGAACACCGTGCTCCGTTTGGCTTATGTCGGGTCGCATGGATACCATGGCCTGCTCAGCATCGATCCCAACAGCATTCCGGCGCAGGTTTGTTCAAACGCCAGCGGTTGCACTGCCGGCGGCACACCGGGAACGGCCATGAGCACCGTGCCTGAAGGTGCACAGTACATCCCGATTGCCTCGCGGCCCAATCCGTACCTTGGAGCCGGGTTCTTCTGGTATACCGAAGGCAATAGCAGCTACAACGCGCTGCAGGTGGATATGACGCGGCGCCTGACGAAAGGTCTTGAATTTCGGGCGAATTACACCTGGTCCAAGAACCTGGACATGAATTCCGGGCTGACCGGCGCGCAGGCTCAGAATCAGGCGCAGATGATCATGGACCGGAACGATCTGCCCAGAGATTGGGCGCTGGCTGCGCTGAACATCGCCAGCCAGGCGAGCATCTCGGGCCACTATGAACTGCCGTTCGGCCAGGGGAAACACTGGCTGAAGAGCGGAGGCGGGCTGGCCAATAAGCTGGCTGGCGGGTGGCAGTTGAATGGCATTTCGTCACTGCTGAGCGGCTTCCCGTTCACCCCTCAGGTGGGCTCGAATCGGTCCGGGGACGGGGATACTCGGAATCCGGACCGGCCTTCCCTGAATCCTTCGTTTACCGGACCGGTTATTCTCGGCAGCCCCAATCAGTGGTTCAATCCAAACGCATTCGTCTTGCCGGCCGCTGGAACCTGGGGAACGCTGGGCCGGGGGACGTTCACCGGGCCGGGCTTGGCGGACGTGGATATGTCGCTCTTCAAGAACGCGGCGGTCGCCGAGAGAGTGGCCTTGCAATTTCGCGCCGAGTTTTTTAATGCTCTGAACCACGCGAACTTTGGGCCGCCCAACGCGACGGTCTTCTCGAGTGGTGCAGTGAGCGCATCCGCGGGATTGATCACGGCCACCGCGACTACGTCGAGGCAGATTCAGTTCGGATTGAAACTGATCTTTTAGTACGCCGCTGGCATTGCAGCCGGACACGCGCGCTGTTACAGCAGATCGTGGCGCTCGAGTTTCTCGAGGGCTCTGACGATTTCACTTACTCGCTGCGCATGATCGCGCGCGGCTACCAGCAGCGCGTCCGGGGTGTCCACCACGATCAGATCCCGCACCCCCAGCAGGGCCACGACTTTTCCGCGGGCATCGACGAAATTGTCGTGCGAATCCAGGCAGATGGAGTTGGGCGCGGTGACGTTGCCGAGGGCGTCGCGCGGCAGCAGCTCGTAGACCGCGTTCCAGCTTCCCACGTCGTTCCATCCGAAATCGCCGGCGGCGATGCCGCTTACGTGAGCCGCCTTCTCGAGCACGGCGTAATCGATGGAGATGTTGTCGCACAGCGGGAAGGCCTGCTTCAGGGCGTTGGAGAACCGGCGGGATCCGAAACGGGGCAGGGAAGCCAGCACCGTCGCGGTTCTGGGCAGGTGGCGGCGGAGTTGATCCAGCAGGACATCGGCGCGCCAGAAAAACATGCCGGAGTTCCAGTAGAAGTTGCCGGCCGCCAGATAGCGCCTGGCGTTGGCCAACTCGGGCTTCTCGTGGAAACGGCGCACCGGAAGCGCCTCTGCGCCGGACTTGGTCCCGCGCGGGAATTCGATGTAGCCGTAACCGGTTTCGGGCCAGCGCGGCTGTATGCCCACCACCATCAGGTTCCCCGCGGCGGCGGCTTTCAGCGCGGCCTTCAGCACCGCGCGGTACCTGGCCGGCTTTCCCACCACGTGGTCGGATGGGAACACGCCCATCACGGCATGGGGATCGAGCGAGCGGAGGATGTGCGCCGCCAGGCCGATGGCTGGCGCCGTGTTGCGCTGCACAGGCTCGGCCAGAATCTGATTTCGCGGAACTTCGGGAAGCTGGCGAATGATGGTGCGGCGCAGGTACGAATTGGTCAGAATCCACATTCGCTGGGGAGGGATCACCGGCGCCAGCCGCTCTACCGTGGCCTGGATCAGGGAACGTTCTCCCGCCACATCCAGCACCTGCTTGGCGGAGCGCTTGCGGCTCCGCGGCCAGAAGCGCGTTCCGCGTCCTCCGGCGAGGATCAGGCCGTAATGGTGAGGGTTCATTTACTTGAGGGGGTAGCCGTGGATCAGCCGGAAGGTCCGGCGCCAGCGGGTCTTGGTTGGGAAGTGCTGAACCAGGTCGATGATATGGTCGATCCCGATGGAGGGGTTGGCCAGGGCTTCCGTGGGTGCGTCGTACGACCAGTAGATAATGAGCGGCTTGCCGATGATGTTATCGCGCGGCACGAAACCCCAGTACCGGCTGTCGAGGGATGAATCGCGGTTATCGCCCATCGCGAAAACGAATCCCGCCGGCACCACCACTTCGCCATTCTGCACGTGATTCTGTAGCATGTCGAGCGCCGAGTCGACCACGTGCACGTTGGGGTCGCTGGGGAAGTTGTCGCGATACGAGTCGATGTATCCCGTCTTGTGATACACGTATGGCTCGAAGACCTGCTTGCCGTTGAGGATGAGTTGTTTGTCCACCAGGCGTATATGGTCTCCGGGGATTCCGATGGCGCGTTTCACGAAGGTCTGCTGAATATCCACGGGGTAGCGGAAAACGATGATATCGCCGCGCCGCAGGTCATTGTAAGGCAGCACGTGCTTCGAGAAAACACCCGAGGGCGCGTAGGAGAGTTTGTCCACCAGCAGGTGGTCGCCGATGAGAAGCGTGTCCTCCATGGAGCCGGTGGGAATGACGAATGCCTGCACCAGGCTGGTGGTGCCGAACAGCAGCAGAATGATGGTGACGGTCCACTCCGCGATGAACCCGCGCTGCGGCTCGGGCCGGGCCGACGCGGCCGCGTCGTCACGCCGATCGTCCGCGACGATCACATTATCTTGATCCACAGATACTTATTCTACCGAAAACCCTGTTATCCTGTTGAAGATTGAACGCCACTCACGCCAACCTCACTAGCCAAGTCCCTGTCGCGTCTCGCCGGCCTGTGCTGCTGGTGTTCGGCTGCACCATCTTGGGGGCCGCGGCGCAGATCTTCATGAAGCTCGGCGCCAACCACCTGGCGCACACCGGGTTGATCGCAATGGCCACCAACCTGCTGTTGTTGAGCGGTCTGGTGCTGTATGGTCTGAGCACGGTGCTGCTGGTGCTGGCGCTCAAGGACGGCGAGCTTTCCCTCCTCTACCCCGTGATCGCGCTCAGTTACGTCTGGGTCACCGTGCTCTCGCTCGTCCTCCTCCATGACCAGCCCAACCCCTACAAGCTGGCTGGCATCACCATTATCGTGATTGGCGTATCGGTATTGGGGCGGGGAGGGAAGCGGTGAGCGGCACACCCGTAAGCTCGATGCTGCTGATGCTGGTGGCCTCGCTCATCGGCTCCTCCGGCGCGGTCCTGCTCAAACTGGGCGCGATGGAGCTCAACCAAGGTTTTTGGCACATCTTCAATATCAAGCTGGCGGCGGGAGTCGCAGTGTACCTGGTGTCATGGTATGTCTTCGTCCTGGGCATACGGCATGGCGAGCTTTCGGTGCTCTACCCTATGGTGTCGCTGGGCTACGTCTGGACGCTGCTGTGGGCGCGGCTTTTCTTTAAAGAGGCGTTTACGCGCCAGAAGTTCGTAGGGCTGGCGCTGATCCTTCTGGGCGTGTTCTTCGTGGGACTGGGAAGCCAGTAGGGACCATCCCCAACGCCTTGCCCAACGGACCCAACTGATGGCTACCCGCAGTAAGTGTCTTGTTTTCAATCCGCGTTCATTGACGATGTTTTTTTAGCATCCTGCCTAGAATTGAGGCCAAAGTCTGCCGATAAAGAAATAGGGCGAAGCTTTACGCATACATGGTCAAGGAGCCCGAGATGCCGGCGGTAGACCCGGAGGTCTACAGGGAAGTACTCGAAGGCCTGGCGATCGGAGTGTATCTGGTGGATCGCGTTCGCCGGATCTTTCTCTGGAACGATGGCGCGGAGAAGATCACCGGACACCTCCGGCAGGACGTCCTGGGACGAGCCTGCCAGGACGACCTGCTGACGCACTGCTACGCGGATCATACGGTTCTGTGCCACAGTGGCTGTCCGCTGGTGGAGACCATGCGCGACGGCAAAGTGCGGGAGGCCGACGTTTTCCTGCGTCACAAAGACGGCCAGCGCGTTCCCGTGCATCTTCAAGTGACGCCCATCCGCGACGCCCGGGGGGGCATCATCGGCGCCGCCGAGAGCTTCCAGGAGCGCATTCTGATGCCCGACCTCTATGTCCATCCCAACGAGCGCGCGGTGCACGACTGCGTGGATCCCCTGACGGGCATTCCCGACCGCAATTCGATGCTATCCCACGTGAGCGCTGGAATTGCGGACTTTGTGGAGAACCACGATCCATTCGGCGTCTTGGGCGTAGTGATCGACAATCTGGAGGACTTAGGGCTATCTCGCGGCAACCAGGCCGCCCGGGCGGTGATGCGCGTGGTGGCGCAAACTCTGTACAGGAACCTCCGCCAGGCTGACGTGGTGGGCTGCTGGTCCCAGGACAGGTTCATCGCCCTGGTGACGGATTGTCCCGCCCATGGCCTCGCCAGGGTTGCCGAAATGTTGAAGCGGGTCGTCAATACCGCGTCGGTTCCCTGGTGGGGGGACCATGTTTCGTTTACGGTGTCCATTGGCGGAGCGGTGGTGCAAGCCGGTGACACGGCGGACTCTCTGCTCAGCCGGGTGGAAGCAGCGCTGGCCATCACTCTGCGGGAAGGTTGTGACCATGCGGTCATCTTTTGAATTGCGCGGGACGGGATAAAGGCGTCGACGAACATGTTCGCAATCATCGGAATAGTGGTGGTCTTCGGCGCGGTGGTCGCCGGCTACCTTATGGAAAAAGGCAACATCCTGGTTCTGCTGCAGCCGGCCGAGCTGGTCATTATCGCCGGCGCCGCCATGGGCACAATGCTCATCTCCAACCGGCCCCACATTCTGAAAGGAATCCTTAACGGAATCCGGGGAGTCTTCGGCGAATCGGAATTCAGCACCAGGCGTTACCTGGATTCGCTCAAGATGCTCTATGAACTGTTCAACCGGGCGCGTCGTGACGGCCTCTCGGCCGTGGAGGGCGACATCGAGCAGCCGGAAAAAAGCAAGGTGTTTTCCGCCTACCCGGCGGTCATCAAGGACAAGGAGGTCCTCGCATTCATTTGCGACACGCTGCGCACGGCAGCCAGCTCCGTAGTGGATCCCTTCGATCTGGACCAGATGATGGAACTGGACATGGATGTTCGCCACCATGATTCCACCCAGCCGATCTCTTCGTTGAGCACGGTGGCCGATTCATTGCCCGGCATCGGTATCGTGGCGGCCGTTTTGGGAGTGGTCATTACCATGGGGGCTCTGGGAGGGCCGCCCGAAGAGATCGGCCACAAGGTGGCCGCCGCGCTGGTGGGCACATTTCTAGGTATCCTGCTGTGCTATGGCCTGGTGGGTCCCTTAGCCGCCAACATGGCCAAAACGGCCGATGAGGAGCACGCCTACTATTACGTTCTCCGGGTGTGCATCGCGTCCTTTGTGAAAGGCGTGCCGCCCATCATGGCAATCGAGATGGCGCGGCGCGCCATTCCTGGGCATGTCCGGCCGTCTTTCCTGGAGGTCGAGAAGACCTGCCGCAGCAAGACCGCGCCGGCCCCGGCCGAGGCCGCGCCTCCGGCCGCGCCCCCGGCGGCAGCCGCCTGATGGGGTCCAATCTAGATGGCTAACGTCCGTCCCATCATCATCAAACGAAAAGCCGCTCACGCCGGCAGTCACGGCGGCGCCTGGAAGGTGGCATACGCCGATTTCGTCACCGCCATGATGGCCCTGTTCATTGTGCTGTGGCTGCTCAACAGCAGCAAGCAGATCCGGGAGGCGGTGGGGGGCTACTTCAAAGATCCCACCGGGACCTCGAAGATGGTGGGCAGCGGCCAGACCGGGGCGGGGGATAGCTTCACTCTGACCATGGACAACATGGACAAGTTGAAAGATGAGCTCCAGAAATCCGTCCGCGAAATGGCCAACTTCGACAAGTTCAAGAATCAGATCGAGATGACCGTCACTTCGGAAGGATTGCGCATCGAGCTATTGGAGACCGAAAAAGGGATATTCTTCGCCAGCGGCGTGGCGGAGCCAACTGACAACGCGAAGGAGTTGCTTGTCAAGTTGGCCCAGGAGTTGGGAAAGCTCCCCAACAAGATTTCGATTGAAGGCCACACCGACTCCAAGCCCTTCGCCCGCAACGCCAGTTACGGGAATTGGGAGCTCTCCTCCGATCGCGCCCACGCCGCCAGACGGTTGATGCAGCAGAACGGACTGGGCCCCAACCAGGTGACCCAGGTTCGCGGCTTCGCGGATCAGCGCCTGCGGAAACCAAAGGAGCCGGAGGATCCGTCCAATCGCCGCATCTCGGTGATCGTGGAATATCTCAAGAAGGAGGCGGAGCTTGCCGACGCCCCCGCCAAGGCGCCGCCAGAATCACCGCCGGCTCCCCACCCGCCGGACGCCAAGGACCAGCCCCACAAATAGTCCGCGCGCCGCTGGGAAGTAGCTGCGCTACCAGATTCGAATCGGGTCCGCAACTCGCTATACTTTTGTTTAGGGCAGTTTCGGGAGCGGATCTATGTCAAGTGAAAATCCACGTCGGGATTTCTTGAAGCGCGCCGGCGCGGGATTGGCCGGAACTGGCTTGGCCTTTCAGGCAGGGCAGGGAATTGCCCACGCAGCCGGGAACCCGCCGGGATCGGGCTTTTTCGACGTGCGAGCGTTTGGCGCCACGGGCGACGGCAAGAAGCTCGACACGCCGGCCATCGACAAGGCCATTGAAGCGGCCAACGCGACGGGCGGCGGCACGGTGCTGTTCCCCGCCGGCAATTACCTCTGCTACTCCATCCATCTCAAGAGCGACATCTCGCTCTACCTCGATCAGGGGGCGACCATCATTGCGGCCGAAGCTCCCGCGCCGGGCGCCGGCGGCGGGTTCGATATGTACGAGCCAAACGAATGGGACCAGTACCAGGATTTCGGCCACAGCCACTTCCACAACAGCCTGATCTGGGGCGAAGGACTGGGCAACATTGCCATTCTCGGCTATGGGCGCATCTGGGGCAGAGGGCTCAGTCGGGGCCAGGGCGCCCAGACGCCGGGCGTGGGTAACAAGTCCATCAGCCTCAAGAATTGCCATAACGTGCTGCTGCGCGATTTCTCCATCCTGCATGGCGGCCATTTCGGCATTCTGGCAACCGGCATGGACACCTTTACGCTGGACAATCTGAAGATCGACACCAATCGCGACGGCATGGACGTGGATTGCTGCCGCAACGTGCGGATTTCGAACTGCTACGTGAATTCGCCGGCGGACGATGGCATCTGCCTGAAGGCCGACCACGCGCTGGGCTTCTCCAAGCAGACCGAATCCGTCACCATCACCAACTGCTACGTAAGCGGCTGCTGGGAAGAAGGGACCCTGCTGGACGGCACATACAAGAGGCGGGCTGCGGGCGGAGGCACCGGGCGCATCAAGTTCGGGACCGAATCGGACGGCGGCTTCCGCAACATCACCATTTCGAATTGCGTATTCGAAGGGTGCCAGGGGCTGGCGCTGGAATCGGTGGATGGGGCCATCCTGGAAGACATAACGGTCACCAACATTTCGATGCGGGACATCGCCAGCGCGCCCATTTTCCTGCGCTTGGGCAGGCGCATGCGCACTCCCGAAGGAAGGCCCATAGGGACGCTCAAGCGCGTCATCATCAGCAACATTGTGTGCTCCGGCTCGGTTTCCGGGCTGGGATCGGTCATCAGCGGGATTCCGGGCCACTACATCGAAGACGTCAAGATTAGCAATGTCCAGGTGCTGCACCAGGGCGGCGGAACGAAAGAGGCGGCCGCCTACCAGCCTCCGGAATACGAGGACTTCTATCCCGAGCCGGACATGTTCGTCGCGGAGCCGCGGCCAGGCCGCAACGGCCGTGGGCCGGATGGCACGTTTGTCCCCGAAGGGCAGGGGCGGGCAGGCGCTGGAAGAGGCGCGGCGCCCGGGCAGCAGCCGGGGAGAGGCGCTATGGGCGGGCCGCCGCCGGTTAGGCACAGCATGCCCTCGCACGGCTTCTACGTCCGGCACGTCAAGGGCATTCAGTTTGACAACATTGAAATCAAGGCTGAGAAGGAAGACCAGCGGCCGGCATTCGTGCTGGACGACGTCCAGGGAGCGGACTTCTTCCGCATCCGGGGGTCCCGCACCAATGGCGTGCCGGTATTCGCGCTGCACGATGTTTCGGATTTCGACGTGCACATGTGCGCCAGCGTGCCGGATACGCAATTGGCGAAAGTCGAGCGGAAAACACTCTAGTGACCCTGTAGCAGTCGAGCGAAGTCGGTTGAAAATTGAAGGAGGCCTACCGGTAAATGGCGATTCCCGTGGAAGTGCCGAAGCTTGGCAACACCGTAGAAGAGTGTCTCATCGCGAAATGGCGTAAGCACAAAGGGGAGCAGGTTTCCGCCGGAGAAGTGGTGGCGGAAATCGAGACCGACAAAGCCACCTTCGAGGTGACCGCGCCCGCCGACGGCACCCTGATCGAGACCTTCTTCGATGAAGGCGCCCTGGTGCCGGTTTTCACCAACCTTTTTGTGATCGGAGCGGCGGGTGAGAACGTCGATGCCTTCCGGCCTCAGGGAGCCGCAGCGGCAACCGAGGCGCCCCCCACCGCAACACCCGCGGCGCCGAAGGTGGATCGTCCGGTGGCGCGGCCGGTGCCGGCTGCGCCTTCGGGATCTCTCAGCCCCCGCGCCAGACGCTTTGCCGCGGAACACGACTTCCATCCCGCGTCCGTCACCGGTTCCGGCCCCGTCGGCAGGGTTCTCGAAGACGACCTGCGCAAGCAGTATTACTCTTCGCCGCGTGTATCCTCTTTGGCCAACAAACGCATTGAGGAGGGCATGGAGGTTGGCGGCGCGGGTTCGGGCACGGCCGGCATGGTGCTTTCCAGCGATCTCGTTCCGCCGGCCACCCGCCTCTCCGGCATCCGCGAGAAGATCGCGCGGCGCATGCGCGAGTCGCTGGCCTCCACCGCGCAGTATACGTTGCATACATCGGCCAACGCGGCCGGCCTGCTCCTGATGCGCGCCAAAATCAAGGCTTCCACGGGCGTGCCGGATATCAACATCAACGACCTGGTCACCTTTTGCGCCATCCAGGCCCTGCTCGAGGTCCCCGATGTGAATGCCGAGTTCATCGACGGCAGGATTTACAGGCACCGCGAGATTCATATCGGGTTTGCCTGCGACACCCCGCGCGGATTGATGGTTCCGGTGGTCAGGGATGCCCATAAACTTACCGCCGGCGAACTTTCCGTGAGGATGAAAGAACTGATCGCGCAGACCGTGCAAGGGACGGTTTCTGTGGATGACCTGTCGGGCGCGACCTTCACCGTCAGCAACCTCGGCGGCTTGGGGATCGAGTCCTTCACCCCTCTGCTCAACCCCCCGCAAGTGGCAATTCTGGGCGTGGATTCCATCCAACTGAAGCCCGTCCGCCGCGACGGAAGAATCGAATTCATCGATGCCATCGGCCTCTCCATCACGCTCGATCACCAGGTGATCGATGGCGCGCCGGGTGCGAGATTCTTGAAGGTGGTCAAGGAGAAAATCGAGAACGTGGAGTCGCTATGTACGATTTAATCGTGATCGGGGCTGGTCCGGGAGGATATGAAGCCGCCGCTCACGCCGGCAAAATGGGCAAGCAGGTGGCGCTCATCGAGAGAGGCCTCATGGGCGGCACCTGCCTGAACGTTGGCTGCATTCCCGCCAAGACATTTCTGCGGTCTTCGAAACTCTTTCATGAGTGCGGCCAGGCCGCCAGTTACGGTGTGCGCCTCGGCTCGATCGAATTCGATATGCCCACGGTGGTGGCGCGCAAGAACCGCGTGGTGGGCACGCTTACCAAGGGCGTCGAAGGCATGTTGAAACGCGCGGGGGTCGAGGTAATTGCCGGCCACGCGCGGCTGGTATCGCGCAACGCTGTAGACGTGGGCACAGTGCGCTACGAAGCCGCCAATATCCTGCTGGCAACCGGCTCGCGGCCGGCCCGGCCGCCGATTCCGGGAATCGCCTCCGAGGGCGTGCTCGATTCCGACACCGTGTTCGCTCTCACGCGCGTCCCCAAGACCATCGCCATCGTCGGCGCCGGCTACATCGGCCTGGAGTTCGCCTGCTTCTTCAACGAGGTTGGCGCCCAGGTCAGCGTCTATGAAATGCTGCCCGAGATCGCCGCTGGAAGCGATCTCGAAATTTCCACCCGGATGCTGCAAATCATGAAGCGCGCGGGGATCGAGTTCAACCTCTCCGCGAAAGTCCTGGGCATCGACGGCCACACCATTCGTTACGCCGCGGCCGACGGCTCGGAATCCAGCGCTTCGGCCGATTGCATCCTCAACGCCACTGGGCGGGCGCCGGTCGTGGACGGGTTGGGTCTCGAAGAAGTGGGTGTCGATTTCAGTCCCAAGGGCGTGAGGACCTCCGAGCTGGGCAAAACCAATGTCGCCGGCGTTTGGGCCTGCGGAGACGTTACCGGACGCCGCATGTTGGCGCACGCCGCCACGCGCGAAGGCATCGTCGCCGTCAACAACATGTTCGGAAAGAAGGACCGCATCCGCTACCCCGCGATTCCGGCGGTAATCTACACCCATCCCGAGGTCGCCTCCGTGGGCCGAACGGAAGAGGAGCTCAAGACTATGGGGATTGAGTACAAGAAGTCCGTCGTGCCCATGGCCGTTGCCGGAAGGTTTTTGGTGGAGCACGAAAGCGGCACCGGAATGGTAAAGGTCCTGGCCGGCGCACGGTATGGTGAGATCCTGGGAGTTCATGCCATCGGCGACGCCTCGAGCGAGTTCATCATCGCGGCCGCCGTCATGGTGGAAACGGAGATGTGCGTATCCGATGTCAGCGAGATCGTGTTCCCGCACCCCACGGTCTCGGAAGCAATGCGGGAAGCAATTATAGGAATTCATTAGGAGTCAGGCGGAATGCCAAAATCGATCACCATAGAACCGGAAAAAGTATTTGCCAGAGACACCATCCATCTATCCGATATTCCGGTGAACGCCTATCGGCGGACGGGGGCGGAAGAGCGCGCCACTTACTCTCCCGAGGAGTTCCTGGCCATCTGGCAGGACATGTGCGCCATCCGGCAGTTCGAAACCATTCTCAACGAGATCAAGACCAAGGGGGCGTTTCAAGGCCTGGCTTATAATCATGCCGGCCCGGCGCACCTTTCCATCGGGCAGGAGGCGGCGGCCGTCGGCATGGCGTTTTCACTGACTTCCGACGACCACATCTACGGGTCGCACCGCAGCCACGGCGAGATCCTCGCCAAAGGCTTCTCGGCCATGCGCCACTGGGGCGACGCGCAACTGCTGGAGCTCATGAAATCCTACCGCGATGGCGCCCTGCTTGGCCCCGTCGAGAAAGGATACCAGGGGACGGTGAAGGGCCTCGCCTTGCGGTTCTTCATCTATGGGGCCTACAGCGAGATTTTCGCGCGCGAGACCGGCTTCAACCGCGGCATGGGCGGCTCCATGCACGCCTTCTTCACGCCGTTTGGAATTTACCCCAACAACGCCGTCGTGGGCGGCTCGGGATCCATCGCGCCCGGCGCGGCGCTTTTTAAGCGAGTCAACCGCAAACCCGGCATCGTGGTGTGCAACATCGGCGATGCTTCCTTCGCCTGCGGTCCGGTGTGGGAAGGCATCACCTTCTCCGCCATGGATCAGTACCGCACGCTGTGGGACCCTTCGCTCGGCGGCGGCCTCCCTATCATTTTCAACTGCATGAACAACTTCTATGGGATGGGTGGCCAGCCCTTCGGCGAGACCATGGGAGTGCAGTTCATCGCGCGTATCGGAGCTGGTGTCAACCCTGAGCAGATGCACGCCGAGCGCGTCAACGGCTACGATCCCTTGCCGGTCATCGACGCCTTCCGCCGCAAGCGGCAGGTGCTCGAGGAGGGCCGCGGCCCCGTCCTGCTGGACACGGTCACCTACCGCATCAGCGGCCACTCCCCGTCCGACGCTTCGAGTTACCGCTCCAAGGAAGAGATCGAACACTGGCTGGCAGCCGATTCGATCCGCGCTTTCCGGAAGAAGATGCTGGAGATCGGGGCGGTCGCCGGCGATGTGTTGGACGGCGTCAAGGCGTCCATCGAGACCACGGTTTTCGAAATGTTCCGCCTGGCCGCCGATCTGGAGGCCAGCCCGCGCGTGGGTCCCGGCTCCGAGCTGGTCGGCTCCGTCATGTTCTCCAACCGGCGAATCGAGAAGTTCGACTCCCGCCCGCCCGAGTTCTTGCAAGACCTCTCGCAAAACCCCAGGGTGCAGCAGATCAAGGGGAAAGTGCGCACGGGCATGCAAAATGGAAAACCCGTCCCCAAGATGAAGGTGTACAACATCCGCGATGGCATCTTCGAGGCTCTGCTATACCGCTTCGCGATCGATCCCACCATGGCGGCTTTCGGAGAGGAGAATCGCGACTGGGGCGGCGCCTTCGCCGTCTATCGCGGCCTCACCGAGGCGCTGCCCTACCATCGCTTGTTCAACGCGCCGATTGCCGAGGCGGCCATTGTCGGCGTAGCCGTAGGATACGCGCTCGAGGGCGGCCGGGCGGTGGCGGAGCTGATGTATGCCGACTTCATGGGCCGCGCCGGCGACGAGATCTTCAACCAGCTCTCGAAATGGCAGGCCATGTCGGCCGGACAACTGAACATGGCGGTCGTGCTGCGCATCTCCGTGGGCGCCAAGTACGGCGCGCAGCATTCGCAGGATTGGACCGCGCTGGCGCATCACATCCCCGGGTTGAAGGTGGTCTATCCGGTGACGCCCTACGATGCCAAGGGCATGATGAACGCCGCGCTGGCCTCGACCGACCCGGTAGTCTTCTTCGAGAGCCAGAAGGTCTACGATTACGGCGAGATGTTCGTGGAGGAGGGCGTCCCGGAGGGATACTACGAGATCGATCTCGGCGAGCCATCCATCAAGCGCAAGGGCAAGGATCTGACAATTGTGACCTTCGGGCCAGCCCTCTACACCGCCGTGGCTGCCGCCGAGGATCTGCAAGCGCGCTTCGGAGTTTCAGCCGAGCTGATCGATCTTCGTTCCGCCAACCCGCTGAACTACGAGCCGCTGGCGGCATCCATCCGCAAGACCGGCAAAGTGCTCCTGGTGTGCGACGCCGTCGAGCGCGGCTGCGTGATGCAGACCGTGGCCGCGAGCCTGACGCAGCTCTGTTTTGACGACTTGGACGCCCCGCCGGTAGTCATAGGCTCGCGGAATTGGATCACGCCCGCGGCCGAGCTGGAGGCCCTATTCTTCCCGCAACCCGCCTGGCTCCTGGACGCAATCCACGAGCGCATACTCCCCTTGAAAGGCTATCACCCGCAGACCAACCAGACGCTCGGCGAGCTAGTCCGGCGCTCCAGGCTCGGCGTGTAGCCAATAGTGGGCAGGCGGTGCCGCCTGCCAACCGCGCGGGCTGAGGTGGCCTGGGGGGTGAACAGTGTCTTGAGCTAATACATTTGATCTCAATGACATACCCAGAGAAGGCTAGGGCACGCATGGCATGAACGCGTTCGCCTGCCGTGCCGGAACTTTCGGCCAAGAGCTCCCATATGAATCGATAGGAGCTGTAAAATATTTTTCATATTCCTCTTGACAACAACACAGAGACCTGCCTATTATGATTCTTTGCAGCTCCTAGATTATGTGAAGAGGAGCTGCAAGAAGAAAGGAGCTGGTCAAGCATGTCGAAGCAACAGGTCCTGGCGGACATTAAAGCCTACATCGCCCAAAGCGGTGGAAACTACCCGGCCTGGTACGTCGGTATCGCCTCCGATCCGAGGGAGCGCCTTTTCAGCGGGCACTCTGTTAAGGAGAACGGCGACTACTGGATTTACCGCGGGTGCGACTCGAATGCGGATGCGAGAAGCGTTGAGGACTCCCTCTTGCTCCTCGGCGCTAAAGGCGGTCCCGGCGGAGGCGACAACGCCACCAAGGCGGTGTACGCCTATAAGATTGGCGCTCACACCGTTGAGTGAGCGCGTGGCCCAACAAACAGCAATCCAAAAAGGAACAAGGGAGAACAAGAGCATGAAAGTCAGCTTTCCAGGAATGCGGGGCGTGATCGGGAAACGACAATACTTCGCCACTATGATCGCGCTCTCGGAGATTCCGCATCTTTTCAAGTTCAACGATTGGCAGCAGTTCACGCCGGAACTCCGGGCGCAGCGGGTTCTGGTGAAGGCCCGCGTCCCCGAGATTGTGAAGTATATCGTGGACAACGAGGACAGCTACATCTTCTCATCCATCACGGCAGCGTACAGCACGGACGTCAAATTCAGGCCGGTCGAGGACGGAGCCGATATCGGCTACCTGGAAATGGAGCTGGAGGACGCGAAGTTTCTTATCAATGACGGCCAGCACCGTTGTGCGGCGATCAGCGCAGCGCTAAGCGAGAATCCGGCCATCGGCAAGGAGCGCATCAGCGTGCTGCTATTCCCGTGGGAAAGCCTGGATCGGGCGCAGCAAATGTTCACCGACCTCAACCGCTTCGTTCAGAGAACCTCGAAGTCGCTCAATATCCTGTACGATCACCGGGACGTGCTGTCCGGGTTCACGATGGAAATCACCGAACGAGTGCCCGTTTTCAAAGGGATGATCGACAAGGAGAAGCTGACGATTCCGATCCGGTCGGAGAAGCTCTTTACTTTGTCCACACTTTACGACGCCAACGAAGAGCTGATTGGCTCGAAGCTGGAGAAGCCCGACACCAAAGAATACAAGGAGAAGTTGGAACGGGCCATATCGTACTGGAACGCCGTCAGCCGCGTCATTCCTGACTGGGAGAAAGTCAAGGAAGGGACCATCAGGGCTCCCATGCTTCGCCAGGAGAAGATCAACACACACGGCGTCGTCCTGCGAGCGCTGGGCGGTTTGGGCAGGGCACTGATGGAAGCCCATCCGGGCGCGTGGGAAGCAAAACTCGAACCGCTCCGGGACGTCGACTGGAGGAAATCAGTCGGAAACAGGGTTAACCCGGAGTGGGAGAATGTCTGCATCACCGCCGGTTCCGTTCTCTCCAATCGCCAGGCGCGCGTCGCTACCCTTGCTGTTCTGAAGGGCAAGGTTGGGCTGGATCTGACAGGGCAGGAGACCCAGTTCAAGACCAAGCGTGACGCGGTTGGCGTGGCGTAGCAGGAGACCTACCCACATGGATAATTACGCGCTGTTCGACCTCCTGCTGAAAGCGGAAGACGAAGCCGAGGTAGATGAAGTTCTCAAGCAGGTCGGCTACCTCAACGACGATTCTAATCTCTGGCAGCCGTTTGGCGGGTTCGGGATGAACCTCAACCAGATCAACAACCAACAGTCCGACGCGACCGCCGCCTTGGTCGAGAAGCTGATTAACTCCATCGACGCGGTGCTGATGGCCGAGTGCTACGGCGCGGGGATCGATCCCAAGGGTGCGGATGCCCCGCGCACCATGGCTGAGGCCGTGGCTCGCCTGTTCAAGGTCAAGGACGGGCGGCTTGAGAACCTCATGTCGACAGAGCGGACGAAGCTGGCCGAGCGCATTCACTTCGTCGCCACCGGCACCAAGAAGGAGCCATGCTACCTGGTTGTGGACCGGGGAGAAGGCCAAACGCCGGATTCCTTCAAAGACACGTTCCTCTCGCTGACGAAGCAAAACAAGGACGACATTCCCTTCGTGCAGGGCCGGTTCAATTGCGGCGGGACGGGGGTGCTGCCCTTTTGCGGAGACCGCAAGTATCAGCTCATCGTCTCCCGCCGCCATCCATCCTGTCCGGCCGCCGCAACGGACGCCACTAAGGATCTCTGGGGGTTCACCATTGTCCGCAGGCAGCGCCCCGCACCTGGCAGAAAATCGTCGATGTACGTTTACCTGGCTCCCGGCGGGTCCATCCTTACCTTTGCCCGGCCCACCATTCTGGCGTTCCCAGGGCAATCGAGCAAAAACAAGCCGGCCCGGTCCTATGCCGTCGAACTGCCGTATGGAACCTGCATCAAGCTCTACAACTATCGCTGGAAGAAAAGAACGCTTGTCACGACCGATGGCCGCTACGAGCTGGAGCGCTATCTGCACTCGGTGTCTCTGCCTCTGCGCATCTCCGAAACGCGCGACTACAAAGCCAACTACTACAGCACGACGCTCTCGGGCATCCTCGCCCACGTGAGCGAGGAGGGTGCGGAGGATGACTCCGCCTCCAAGTTCGAGAAGGGCCTGAGTCCCGCCTATGGGGGATTAAACCTTCCTGACATAGGCCGTCTTCCTTACCGCCTCTTCCTGCTCAAAGAGGACTACGACGCCGGTAACTTCCCGCATGGAGTTTACTTCACGCTGAACGGTCAGGTGCACGGCGATCTGCCCGCCAACTTCGTCAGCAGCACCCTGAAATTCGATTACTTGAGCAGGACCCTGCTGGTCTCCGTGGACTGTACAGAAATGGATCAGGCCGTGCGCGAGGACTTCCTGATGGCGTCGCGAGACCGGGTCAGGCGCAATGAAGCTTACGATGCGATCTACGGCACGTTGCGGGAGGAGCTGCGGGAGCATGCCGGCCTGCGCGAGCATAATGCACTGCGCAGAAAGAAGCGTCTCGACGAAACGCTCTCGAATGAAGAGAACACGGCGGACTATTTGCAGGAGCTGCTGAAAAGCGACCCCACCCTGGCCAGCATCCTGGGCATTGGCGGCAACGTCGTCTCGACGACCGGCCCCTCGAACGATCCGGTGCCGTACCACGGCAAGAAGTTCCCCACGTATTTCCGGATTGTCAAGGAACCCAAGGCCGGGCTGTCGAAGTGGTGCCCGCTCAACCGCACGGTGCGCGTGGAATTCGAAACCGATGCCGACAACGGACTACTTTGATCGACCGGACTGCCCCGGCTCGATTACCCTTGATCCACCGAACCTCTGCGTCAGTTCCCATCTCTGGGATGGCAAGTTCACGGCAAAGTTTCAGATGCCCTACGATGCCCGGGTGGGCGACGTGGTCACCATGACGGTCACGGTTACTGATATCCAGCGCGACGCGAAGGGGCAGCGCTTTGTCTCGCAGTTCAGCATCAAGGGATCGCCCGAGGCCGAGGATGGGTCGCCCTCACCCCCCGGCCAGCGTCATCCCGGTACGAAGCGAAACGACAACGGGAAACACTCTTCGCCGCAACTGGCGACACCCGACATCCGGGAAGTGCGCCGGGAAAAATGGGCCGATCCGCAGTTTCAATTCGACGAGTACAGCGCCGTGAAGATCATCAACGCCGACGAGGGCAACGGCTACATCTTCTTTGTCAACATGGACAATCGTTTCCTGATTAACGAGCTGCACAAGGCGAAGGACGAGGAAGGCACCTTGGTCCGTCACTGGTTCAAGTACGGAGTGGTGCTTTCCGCGCTCGGCATCCTCAAGGAGCTGCAACGGGTGGAAGAGGAAGGTACAGCGCCAGAGGATGAACAACCGGAACAATTTGATCTGAACAGAGTCGGGCGGTTCTGTGCCGGTTTGGCACGGGTGGTAGTGCCGATAATACGGGCGTTGCACAGGGGCCCCGCCGTGCTGCAGACTGCCGTAGTGGCATCTTAAGCCGGGCGGTGAAAAAGCACGACCTCCCTAGCGGAATCTTGCTCTCTGCCATTGTGGCAATACCATTTTCGGTTGGGAACGCTGCGCCACACGCGGTTATCCCCGGAGATGGCCAGGGTATCACACTCGGCGTATCCGGCCAGTTCCATCGCAGCAAGGTAGCGGGGCAATTGGGTTCCGGCATCGGAGAAGGCGACGAGCTGCACCACGACGGCATTCTGTGCAACCACCTGCCGTACAGATCGGAAGCACTCCTCAACGTTCCGGAAGTAGTTCTCCAGTCCCAGGGGGCTGCGGCTGCCGAACGTGTAGTGCGATGCGAAATGGCCGTCTTTGAGCGCCGCCAGCCAGTATGGAGCAGATGTCTCGCGCCGACCCTGAACCTGCCAGCGGTGATAAAGAATGTGCACCGCGGGGTACGGGGGTGAGGTCACCACCAAGGTGGGCTTCGGCACGTTCCTTAGTTTAGATTCCTTCTCCAGGCCCGCAGTTGATCTGCAAAGCAGCAGTCGGTTTTGGCAAATCTTGCTCCTCCGGACGCCCTGCATCTGGCAGGACCCAACGAATTCTTCGACTCCCTCCAGCATTTCCAGCACATTTTCTGCGAATTGCCTAACCGTCTCACTGCCTGAAGGCACTGAATCCTTGCAGTCGATGGCCCACTGTCCGGTTTTCAGAAGTGCGCAGCGGACAAAGCGTCGCTGCCTCTCGATGGGCAACCACGCCGCTTGAGCCATGAGATCGGTCCACACCTGCTGAAGGTGCCGTGGCAGATTGCGGACCGGTTCCGCGATTTTGCCTATCCCCCGGCGGCCAGTGGCCTGTACATGAGCGAGCCATTCCCGCAGCAGAGCGAGATCACTATTGTTCAGGGGCGTCGTTTTCACCGTCGCGACGAAATGGGCGAGCGAGTTCAGATCGACTCCAATCGCTTTCCGGCCCAAAGCGACGGCTTCAACGATTGCCGTTCCACCGCCCATAAATGGATCGAGAACGACCTCGCCCGGCCGCGAATAGCGCCGAATGACCTCGCGCACGAAGAGCGGAGAGAAGCGCGCGGGGTACCGATAGAAGTTGTGAGTGTAGCCCGAGATCGGGTCCTTGGCGGCTATCGCGGCAAGGAGTTCGTCAGGCACCACTGCGGTGCGAATCCCCATCTGTTCCTGTTTCGCAAAGGACCCCATATAAAGAACTCACTGACCCATCATTCTTCCGTGTCAACGGTGAACCCGAATCTTTCCAGCACTCGGTAGGCGTCTTGGGATGTTATTGCGATAGCGGGGAGTTTGGTGACGGCGGCAAGCACTTGGCGGATCGGGTAGCGTTTGCCGTTCACGACCGTCGAGTATTTCTTGACGCGCCCAGGCTCAAGTTCTCTCGTCGCCTGAACGAAATCACCCTTGCGCTTTTCGAAGGTTTTGCCCCTCAGTGTGAATGTGATTGTTGGGTCCAAGTCCAACCTCCTTGCGCGCGTCCTTCCTGCAACAACATTATACTACATCTCATAGTGCTACACAACAACATATTACAGCAAGATGCGGCAAAACCAACCGGACGCTCGGGGAGCTGCTGAACCGTTAGAGGCTGGGGCTGTTGGGGGCGGCGCGCCCTCAATCAGCGAGCTTCTTCAGGATGTGTTTGGCGACGATTTCGTTCACTTCCGTGTGTCGGGGCACTGGCTGGGACATCCCGGTCTTCGGATTGCGATACCAATCGTGCTTCCCACCGTGGCGGATGAGCAAGCACCCTGATGCTTCAAGCTTGCGAATCAGGTCGGTCCGCTTCATCCAACTTTGAGCTCGGCGATTCTGCGGATGCCCGGAATCTCGCCGCTCGTCAGGTCCCGGTAGAGATCACGGAGATTCTCTTCCAATTCCGCCAGCGTCTCGCCTTGGGTCAGGTAATCGGGGAACTCGACGAAATATCCCAGCCACATGCCGCCGTCTTGCCAGTGGACGTAACGAGCCGTGCCCATGACATCATTCTACTTCTTTAGCCGCCTCAGTCGTAGTACTCCAACCCCAGATGCGTAATCAGTTCCTCGCCTCGCAAATACCGCAAAGTGTTCTTGAGCTTCATCACCTGGATGAACACGTCGTGCTCCGGGTAGAGTCCTGCCGCCACTTGCGGGCCTTTGAAGTAGAGTGACAGCCATTCCTGGATTCCCTTCTTCGCCATCTCGGGGCACCGCTGAGCCAGGTCCAGGAATAGGACCAGGTCCAGAGCCATGGGCGCAGCCAGGATCGAGTCGCGGCACTGGAAGTTGACCTTGATCTGCATGGGGTAACCCAGCCAGCCGAAGATATCCAGGTTATCCCAGCTTTCCTTGGCGTCGCCGCGCGGTGGATAGTATTCGATTCTCACCTTATGGTAATAACTTCCGTAAAGTTCGGGGTAGATATCGGGTTGAATGCAGCGCTCAAGGACCGACGACTTAGTCTCTTCCTTACTCTTGAAGTTCTCCGGGTCGTCCAGAACCTCGCCATCGCGGTTGCCCAGAATGTTAGTCGAGAACCAACCCTTCAGGCCGAGTAACTTCAGTTTCAGCCCGGGCGCCAGCAGGGTCTTCATGAAGGTCTGTCCGGACTTGAAATCCTTGCCGCAGATGGGAATGCGTTTCTCGATCGCCAGGTTGGTGAGGGCCGGGATATCCACCGTCAGATGCGGCGCGCCGTTGGCATACGGGACGCCCATCTTCAGCGCGGCGTAAGCATAGATCATGCTCGGGGAAATATCGGGGTGATTGGAGCGGAGTCCCGCCTCGAACGTTGCCAGCGTCTCGTGCACCGGGTGCGGCTCGGTAAACAATTCGGTGGATGCGCACCAGATCATGACCAGGCGGTCCGCCCCGGAGCGCGCTTTGAACTGCCGGATGTCCTCCATGATCTGCTCGGCCAGATCCATCTTGGTCGCGCCCGTCTTCAAATTGTTGGGGTGCAGCCTCTTCACCCATGTCTGCTCGAAAGCGGCGGGCATGGGCTGGATCGTCACCAGAAAATCCTTAAGCTGCTCGACCAGCCGGCTGTCCAGAACCCCAGCCTTGAGCGCCGCCTCGTAAGCATTATCCGTAAAAAGATCCCAACTGGCAAAAACCAGGTCGTCCAGGCTGGCCAGGGGGACAAAGTCCTTTATCTTGGGAACGCGCTTCTCGGTTCGTTTGCCGAGCCGAATGGTTCCCATTTGAGTCATGGAGCCAATGGGAAGAGCGAGCTTGCGGCGAACTGCCTCGACGCCCGCTATCATGGTGGTCGCTACGGCCCCCAGGCCCACCGTCATAACACCTAGTTTGCCTTTCGGTTCGGCAATCGGAATTTCTGCGTTAGCCACTTCTGTTGTGCTCCTGTTAGTAGATTGAACTTACGTCAATGGTCTGCTGAAATACTCGAACCGCCCGCGCGCGTCCGAGATCGCCGGATGGCCCTCCTCTTCGACAAACCCCGGCTCCCCGCAGCTTACGGCAGCCTGGTGGCCCAGCATCAGCGCGGTGCTTTGGCGGAACCAGGGCTCGAACTCCGGATCCAGTGCAAACGGGTCGAGCAATGAACGAGCCTCCGGTGTGTTGTGCTCCGTTCCGTTGAATACCGGCCACCAGCGGCGGCGCGCGGCGGAGACAATCTCCGTCAGGCGTTCCCGCGTATTGCGGTGCGGTATGACTTCAATCGCATAGAAACCCGATGCTTCCAAACGATCCAGGAGCGCCTCGACATCGCGCTCACCGGATGTAACTGGATTGCCCAGCACCGGGTAAGTCGGAATAGCTCCGAAGGCCAGAAACATTTCGCGCAGCTCCTCGGAGGAAACGAACGCATCTTCCGTTTCCCGCACGTAGCAAGGCGCGCCGGCTTTGAGTAGCTTGCTGCGGAGAAAGATCTGCAGCGCCGCGTCGTCCGCCCCCGCCGGCGGAGCCACCCCGCAGCAGCGCGCGATCGCTTCACTCACAGACACCCCACGCGCGGCGGCGATTTCGCGCAGCCGGACCAGCGCCGCCCATCCCACGTGCCGCTCAGTTGTATTGCCTCGCGGCGTCAAAGCGCGCACATCTTCCCACGCCGGGCCATCGGCCTCCAGCCGTTCGCGAAAGAGTTGCCCGACCTTTACGGTCATCTCCTGGTTGCGAAGCTCGAGGGCCGCGCGCATGCGCACCAGGCTCTGTGCGGCCGTGGAGGAATCCGGCGGAATCCTGGTGATGCCTTTCGCGCACAGGTAAACGCGCCCGGGGTTATCGGGGTCGTTCAGCAGCAGCTTAGTAGCTTCGGCCGCGCGGTCCATGCCCACAGCCTCCATGGAAAACGTCGCGTCAATGTCCGCAATCTCGCAGGCCCGGCGAAACTCATCATGCCCGGCCACCGTGTAATGGTCATTGATGCCCAGAACCGCCAGGCCTTCTCGTGCGGCCTGCCAGACGGCTTCGGACGGTGACCGGAATACGCTGAACGATTCGTTGGTGTGGATGTGACAGTTGGTGCCCCGGCGGGGCCTAACGCCCAGCCGCGCGCAAAGCTCGCGCAAAGCTTCCAGTCGGCTCTCCAGCGAGCCGCCGTAAAGGGCTGCTTCCAGTTCCGGCTGACTAAGCTGTTTGCTGTCGTTCATCGCACCATCACCTGTCCGCCGTCCACCACCAGCGTCTGTCCGGTAATGCAGCGTGCCCCGTCGGAGCACAGGAAGACAATCGCCGACGCCACGTCCGAGCGCTTGATCTCGCGTTTCAGGGCAGTCAGCGAAGTGTAGTAAGGTATGACCTCTTCGGGCTGGATGCCCTTCTTTCTAGCGGCGGCCTTGATGTACTCGGGGTTCCAGATCTTCGAGCCTTCAAAAACGTTGCCCGGTGCCACAGCGTTCACGCGAATGCCGTCCGCCCCAAGCTCCAGGGCCCAGCCGCGCATTAGATGTAACTCGCCGGCCTTAGTGGCGTTGTAAGCGGAGTTACTCTTGGAGGCATCCAGGCCGGTCTTGGATGACAGCATGACCATGGATCCCCCTTCTCCCTGTGCGCGCATAATCCGGGCAGCCTCGCGGGCCACCAGGAAATAGCCCGTTAGGTTGATCTCCAGAGCCATCCGCCACTTATCCACCGGCATGTCGACCAGTTCATACGGAGGGGCAATGCCGGCCGCACAGACTACGATATCGACTCCGCCCCAATGGCTCACAAGGCGATCGAACGCAGCCGTCACCGATTGCTCGCTGGTCACGTCCATGCGAGCGGCCAGCGCACGGCGCGGGTAGGCGGAACTGGCGGCAACCGTCTCCACACCCGCCTCGTCGATGTCGCAAAAGGCCACCGCCGCACCGGCTTCCACCAATCCCAGCGCGATGCCGCAACCCAAGCCCGAAGCGGCTCCGGTCACCAGGGCCACGTGGCCAGCCAGCGGCGCCTGCGCCGAGCCCAGCAGGCGCGCACGGTAGTGTTCGGCTTCCCAGTTGATGATGAAGTCGGCGAAGCTCGGGGACAAATTGTGGGCGCCGCCGCGTCCGGCGGCCAGGCGGATGATCCTGGCTCCCGCGACTGCCAGGTCCTCGGCGGCGTCAAGCTTCGCTGGGTCGGCAGCCAGTACGAACGTTCCGACGTTTCTGACTAACGCTACCCGGGGGAATGACTTTTCCGTCAAGGCAGGTCGCAACCTGGCCGGTAACTCGTCCAGTGACTCCGCTACCACGGCATGGGCGCCCGTGTAAACAATGTGGTCCGGCGTGAGTGACCCCGCCGCGAATATGTCGGCCGCCTCTCCACACGCTGCCCCGGCCAGTTCTTTGTCGCCCGAAAAGCGGATGAAAGGCCGTGCTCCGAACGCATCCCGCCACACCCGGCGAAGCTCCGCTAACGTCTTTCGCAGTGCGCCGGAACCGATTTCCGGAGCGGGGCGCACCGGCGGCGCTGTCTGCGAGAAATACCGCTCGCACCGCGCCACCCATTCATCGTGGAGCGCCAGGCACTCGCGGGCGTCCGATCCCGCCACCAACAGGCCATGGTTCTCCATGAAGATGACCACCGGCGCCGAACCGTGCTGTTGCCGATAAGCTTCCGCGGCCGTTCTGACTGCAGTTGCCAAGCACCAGCCCGGGTCGGTATAGGGCACCCACAGCGGCGGCAGCTCGTCCGCAGGGCAGATTTCCGTCAGGGCCTCCACGCCTGGCCCACAGTTCAATGCGTTGGCCGCCACGGCGTGCGTGTGGACCGCCACCCGCCCGAGCATGGCGTGAAGCGCGGTCTCCACTGATGGCCGCCCCCGGCCGCCCACAGCCGCGGCGTGCAAGCACTCGAGGACGCGCGCCTCGCGCTCCTTCACCGGGAGCGCGCCGAGGTCCGCCCGATCCAAAACGCTCAAGACCGCCGCCACGTCCATTTCCACCCAGCCATCCGTCTCGCTCATCAAGGTCAGGGCGGTGCCGCTGGCCTTGATGGCCATCGTCCGGCCGTCGGGCGACTTAACCGAGGTGTTGCCGCCGGCCGCTTGCACATACTCCCGATTGGCTCCCACCACATGGGAAACTTCAAGGAGTTGTGCCAGGGAATCCTTGTCCATCGCAGCCGCCGTCACTCGCAATCGATGACCGTCTTGATGCCTTGTCCCGCTTCGATCACCGCGAAGGCCTTGACCATATCGTCTAACTTGAACCTATGCGTGACAAAGCGGTCCCACGGAAGGTCGTCGCGCCCGATCATCTCCAGCGCCTGATGGTAATGTTGCAGGTTCGAAGCGAAACACCCGAAAACGGAGATTTCATTGTAATGGATGAAGTTAGTGTCGATGGGTACTACCGGATCGTCTTTCGGTATCCCGGCAAAGAAGCAAACGCGGGCCTTCTTACGCACTAACTTCAATGCATCGGCCTGCGTGGACTTCACGGAGTTGGCGGTAAGGGCAACGTCGAACCTTTCGCCCCCGGCGGCTTCCAGAATCATCTCCACCGCATTGCCTCCGGCCGTGTTGACAGTCCGGCCCAGGCCGAATTCCCGAACGTAAGCCAGGCGTTCGTCGGAGACGTCGGTCACAATCACCAGGCTGCATCCGCGGGCCTTGAGGATAGCCGCGTGCATCAATCCGATGGGACCTGCGCCGAACACTAATGCGCGGTCGCCCGGCTGCGCGTTCAGGTATTCCTGTCCATTCAGGCAGCAGGAAAGCGGTTCCACCAGCGCCGCGCGCTCCAGCGCCATAGCGGGAGGAATCAGAATGATGTTCCCCTGGGCCACCGCCGCGGCCGGGATCTTGACGTACTCGGCGAACCCCCCGGCGTAGTCGTACCCCAGGGCCGTAAAGGAATCGCAGAGATTGTATTGCTTCCGCTGGCAGTAGATGCACTTCCCGCAACCAACCACCGTGGCCACGATCACGTTCCGCCCGACCGCGATTTGGGCGTCCACCCCGGAGCCGGCCTCATACACCGTCCCCGCGATCTCGTGCCCCGTAATCGTCGGCGGGACGACATTCTTTTGTCCGTGCGTAAAGATGCGCTTGTCCGTGCCGCACACCGAGCAGCGGCGCACTCGAAGGACCACCTCACCCGGTCCCGCCGAGGGCCTGGGGACAGTCTCGACTCGAACGTCGCGCGGCCCATAGTAAACTGCTGCTTTCATTTGCGATCTCCTTGCGGTCATTCTTGTGGCTGGTGTACTGTGACTCGCGTGGCGATGCCACATCCTACCACGTTTCGCACCTCGGAAGGGCGCTCACGGCCGCGCTTATTGGTGTTACAATCCCCTTTAAAGCAGCAAGGAGAGAGTCGCGTGGCTTCCTTCATTCAGAACCAGTTTGAGCAGAACTTCATCACCACCTCGGTGGATTACGTGTTCAACTGGGCGCGCAAGTCGTCCATCTGGCCGCTGACCTTCGGACTGGCCTGCTGCGCCATCGAAATGATCGCCGCCAGCACCGCGCGCTTCGACATTGCGCGCTTCGGCGCGGAGGTTTTTCGTCCCAGCCCGCGCCAGTCCGACTTGATGATCGTGGCCGGCACCGTCACCCTCAAGATGGGCCCGGTCCTCAAGCGCATTTGGGACCAGATGCCCGATCCCAAGTGGTGCATCTCCATGGGCGCATGTTCCAGCGTGGGCGGTCCCTTCAACACTTACGCCGTCCTCCAGGGCGTCGACAAAATTGTGCCCGTCGACGTCTATGTCACCGGCTGCCCGCCGCGTCCCGAAAACCTTTTCTATGCGTTGCTTAAGCTCCAGGACAAGATCGATCGGATGACCACGCTGGTGAAGCGGCCCACCGAGGTGCGGCTCGACGAATCCATGCTCGAGAGCTTCCAACAGCAGATCCGCATAGCCCAAATTCAGAACCCCGCCTAACCGTGTTCTACAAGGACTCGCGCCAGATCTACCGCGTGATGGAGCTCGATTCGCTTTCGTGGCTGGTGCATGGATTCGGCACCCGCCTGGCGCGCGTTCCCTCTCTTTTCGGTAATCTGGCGACGCTGCGGCAGGTTCACTCGGCCACCTGCGTGCTTGCCGCCGGCCGCAGCGGGGTGCTCGGCGAAGGCGACGCGCTGCTCGAGAGCACGCCCGGCTCGGTGGTGGCCGTCAAGACTGCCGACTGTCTTCCCATTCTGCTGGTGGATGAACGCCATCGCGCGGTGGCCGCCGTGCATGCCGGCTGGCGGGGGACCGTCGCGGGCATCTCCCAGTGCGCGGTGGAAGCCATGCGCGCACAGTTCGGGTCGCTGCCGGGGGATCTCCACGCCGCCATCGGTCCCGGCATCGGCCAGTGCTGCTATGAGGTGGGACCCGAGGTGGCTGCCGAATTCGGCCGGCAGGGCAGGGCACACGTGGATCTCGCCGAAGCCAACCGCCGGCAGCTCATCGATGCCGGTGTAACGCCGGAGCGCATCTACGCGTCGAATCTGTGCACCATGTGCCGGGCGGAGGAGTTTCACTCGTTCCGGCGCGACAAAGAAGCAGCCGGCCGCTTGTTTTCATTCGCCGGTATTCTCCAAGCGGTACATTAAGATTGAGGCCAGCATAATGTTCACGTGGATTTGCCCGCAGTGCGGGCGCGAAGTTCCCCCAGCCTATTCGGATTGTCCCGACTGCGCTGCCAAAGCCGCCGCCGCTGGTGCCGCGCAGCCCCCGCCGCGACCGCCTCAGTCGGCTCAGCCCTACTATCCGCCTCCACAGCCGCCTCGAGCGGGGGGACCTCCGGCTCCGCAGCCGTACTACCCACCGCCGCCCGCTCAGCCATATTACCCGCCGCAACCGCCTCCGCCGCCGGCTCAGCCGTATTACCCCGCGCCACCGCCGCAGCCGCCTCCTCAGCCGTATTACCCGCCGGCACAGCCGCAGCCCCAGCCGCAGCCCCAGCCGATGCCGCAGGCCGCTGGCCCCAGCCGCTTCGCCCCGCCAGTCTGGCTGTTGACAGTGGTTTCTGCCCTTGCCTTCGTGGGGCTCGTCGCCGGCATCTATTGGCTGGTCCAGGCCATGCGGGGGGGCAGCCAGCCCAGCACGCCGTCGGCCAGCGTGGAGAGCCGGGCGGCTAAGGCTGGCGCCAAAACCAACCCGTTGCAGAGGTATATCGAGGTAGCCGGCGTGCGCTTCGTTCAGGACGCCAAGAAAAATACCCTGGCGAAATTTCTGGTGATCAATCACTCCGAAGCCGACTTCAACGGCCTGGCCGGCAACGTCACCATCTGGGGACGCACCCAGAAATCGGAAGAGGACGCCGAGGGCACTTTTTCGTTCACCACCAACGTGGGACCGCTGGAGTCCAAGGAGCTTTCCGCGCCGGTCACTAGCAAGCTGCAAATCTATGAGTTGCCCGACTGGCAGAATGCAAGCTTAGACCTGCAGATTACCGCCCCGGCGGTGGAAGCTTCTCCAAGTTCTGGCGCGCCTCAGTAAGGCCGGGATCGATCCCCAACGCGCGCTCGAAATCCTGACGCGCAGCCGCAGTTTGCCCTAGTGCTTCGAGCGCCACCCCGCGGTTGTTGAAGTTGCGCGCATCCCGCGGATCGAGCGCCAGCGCGCGCCCGAACTCCTCGATCGCCCCTTCCGCCTGGCCCTCCGACAGCAGGATCTTCCCCGTTTCCGCGGCCACCTCCGGATCGTACGGCGCCAGGTTGCGCGCCTGGGCCAGCAGTTCCAGAGCTTCCGCGGCGGGCACCGCGCGCGACAACTGGATCTTCGGCCGCACTTTTTCAGGCGCGCGCCGCACGGCCTCGCGCCACAGTCGTTCCTCCGTCATCCACACGTGCGTTCGCCCCATGCTGACCCCTGTCAGCGCCACCACCACCACTGTCGCCAGCGCCGCCGTCCGCGCTCGCGTCAGAAGCCATCCGGCCGCCGCCGCGAATCCCAGCATGGGAAGGTACATTCGCCGGTCCGCCGAGAGGTCCGCCGCGGGAAAAACGGAGGAGCTCGGGATCAGCAGAATCAACCCCGCCAGCAGCCACGTGGCCCAGGCATACCTTCGGTGACGCCACAAAAACACCGCCAACCCCGCTATGCCGGCCCATGCCAGAACTCCTACCCATACCGCCGGCACGTGTATATCCGCATCCACCGTGAATCCGTAAGGCACAATCAGCAGACGCAAATAACGCAGAATCACCGGCCCCTGTGCCAGCAGGTATTTCCACGGCGATATCCCCGCGTGAAGCCCCGCCGGCGCTCCTGGCGTCACCGCCGCGGCATATATCACGCGCGCCCCCGCCGCCACCGCCAGACCCAGCATGACGGCGATCTGGGACCGCCTTCGCGGCCTCTCCGGCAGCATCGCCAGCACCAGCGGAAATGCCGCGCACTCCTCCTTCGCCAGCAGCGCCGCCGCAAACCACGCCACTGCCGCCCATGGCCGGCCCGTAATCCAGCACAGCAGCGCCGCAAAGCAGAGCAGAGCCGCCAGCACGATGCTGCGGCCCCACACGTAGTTCACGGCTTCGGCCTGAAGCGGGTGTACCGCGAACAACGCCGCCGCCACCAGCGCCGCGCGTTCCGGCAGAAGCCTTCGCAAACACTCGTACGCCATCAGCACAGCGCCCAAATGCAGCAGCAGGTTGAGGACGTGGTATCCGAGAGCGTCCTGTCCCCCCGTCTGATAGTTCAGCCAGAACGTGAAGTAGGTGAGCGGGCGCGTTTGCCGCCAGCCCCAAACCTGCAACCACCCCCAAGGAAACGTCAGAACCGGGTCCGAGAAAATGGCATAATCGTCAAAGTGAAAGCCCGAACCGAGCGAAGCGCCAAAAGCGGCCAACGCCGCGGCGAGCAGAAGAAAGCGCGCTCGCATGACTCTTTACGAGCATACGCGAAACGCCCGAAAACCGCAGCCCAGCGGCAGGAGCGCGTCGCCGAAATCCTGCTCCGCCTGGACCAGATGTATCCCGCAGCCACCTGCGCCCTCCATCATCGCAACCCGTGGGAGCTGCTGGTGGCCACCATCCTTTCCGCCCAGTGCACCGATAAGCGCGTCAACGAAGTGACTCCCGGCCTGTTCGCCAAGTACCCCACGCCCGCGGATTTCGCCGCCGTGCGCCCGGAGGTCCTGGCCAACGATATCCGCAGCACCGGTTTCTTCAACAACAAGGCCAAGTCCATCGTCGGCGCGGCGGAGAAGGTGGTTTCCGAGTTCGGCGGCCACGTGCCGCGGACCATGGAAGAGATGCTGACCATCCCCGGCGCCGCCCGCAAGACCGCCAACGTGGTGCTCGGCACGGCCTACGGCATCGCCTCGGGGGTAGTGGTGGACACCCATGTACAGCGCATCGCCCGGCGCCTCGATCTCACCGCCAACACCGACCCCGTCAAGATCGAGCGGGATCTCATGCAGGCCACCCCCCAAGACAAGTGGATTCTCTTCGCCCACCAGATCATCCTGCACGGCCGCGCATTGTGCCAGGCGCGCAACCCCAAGTGCGCCGAGTGCGCCCTGAACTCCATCTGCTACGCCAAGGACAAGACGGCGTAGCGCCGTGTTATTCTCAGAAATCAAACCACTACTTGAGGGCCTGATATGTCTCATCTATCGATTCGCGATCTTGACTTGAAAGGAAAACGAGTTTTCATCCGCGTGGATTTCAATGTCCCGCTGCAAAAAAACGAAAAGGGCGACATGGAAATCTCGAGCGACAAGCGCATCAAGGCGTCGCTGCCCACCATTCAGTACGCGCTCGAGCACGGAGCCGGCGTCATTTTGGCTTCGCACCTGGGCCGCCCCAAGGGCAAGCCCAATCCGGACATGAGCCTCAAGCCCGCCGCCGCGCGCCTCCAGGCGTTGCTCGGCAAGCCCGTCAAAATGGCGCCCGATTGCATCGGGCCCGAAGTGGAAGCGCTGAAGCCCGCGCCCGGCGAAGTGCTGCTGCTCGAAAACCTCCGTTTCCACCCCGAGGAAGAGAAGAACGATCCGGAGTTCGCCAAAAAGCTGGCGGCGCTCTGCGACGTCTACGTGAACGACGCCTTCGGCTCCGCGCACCGCGCGCACGCTTCCACCGAGGGCATGATCCGCTTCGTCCCCCAGGCCGCCGCCGGCCTGCTCATGGATAAAGAGTTGAAGTACCTCGGCATGGCCACCACCAATCCGGCCCGCCCTTGCGTCGCCATTCTGGGCGGCGCCAAGGTGTCGGACAAAATCGAAGTCATCGAGAACCTGGGTAAGATCGTCGACCGCTTGCTAATCGGCGGCGCCATGGCTTACACCTTTCTCAAAGCGCAAGGCCTGCCGACGGGCAAATCGCTGGTGGAGGAAGACAAGGTCGAGCTGGCCCGCAAGCTGCTCGCCGACTTCGGCGCCAAGCTCATGCTCCCCGTGGACCACGTTGTGGTTTCCGAAATCGCCGCCGGCGCTGCCAACGAGACGGTCGATACCATTCCGGAAGGCAAGATTGCCGTGGATATCGGCCCCAAAACGATAGCGGCCTTCTCCCAGGTGATCGCCGGCGCCAAAACCGTGATCTGGAACGGCCCCATGGGCATCTTCGAAAAGCCGCCGTTCGATAACGGCACGGTGGCGCTCGCCAAAGCTGTAGCCGCTTCCGGCGCGGTCTCGGTAGTAGGCGGCGGCGATTCCGAAAAGGCCATCAAGGCCGCTGGCGTGGCCGACAAGGTTTCGCACGTTTCCACCGGCGGCGGAGCGTCGCTGGAATTCCTGGCGGGAATCCAGTTACCCGGAGTGGCGGCCCTCGCTACCACCCCACATTGATGATGCAATCCTGTCCCGCTTTCACGTGCACGCGCACCTGCAAATTCTTCCGCGCTGCATCGTAGAACCACGTCCCGTCTTCCATCGCGGCGAGCGAAGGCGCTTCGCGGTATTTCACACTCCGGAACCCCACCTCCGCCGGTTTCTCGACATGGTGCACCACCCACTGGTAATCCCGTTCTTTCTTGGCTTCGGTCTCCAGCCGCATAATGTCCGCGGCAGGAGCGGCGTGTACTTGCGTATAATCGCCGATGTCGCTTTCCGCCAGGAAGAACTCGGCCGCCAGGGTAGGGAAGTAGTGCAACGCGATCCCTCCCGCCGAATCCAGCGGCACAATCGAGCCGTTGCGCGCGAACACCGGCAGCGCCTTGGTCTCCACCGTAATGGTCCGCTTTCCCTGCAAGACTTCGTTGCTTTCGAGGTTCGTCCAACTGCCGCGCGGCAGGTAAACCGTACGCCTGCCGCCGGGTTCGCAAATCGGCGCGACCAGCATCTCGTCGCCCAGCATGAACTCATCGGCGTGCCGCGCGCCTTCCGCATCCTCCGGAAACTGGAACGGCAGCGGGTGCCAGGTGGGATGGCCGTGGTCGCGGATCTCCAACGCGTAGACCTCGAAAAAGCTGGCCAACTGTTTACGGAAATCGCTCAGGCCCACCGCGTCGGCCGTCACCTTGGGAACCAGCGAGCCCAGTTGCCGCGCGCGCGTGACTAATTCCGGCGGCGCGTTGGCATACGGCGTCAAGTCGAATTCCGGATCGAGCACCGCCGACATGGCGCCATGCACCAGCCGCAGCAGCGAGTCCCGCAACGAGTTCCACGAGCCGTCAGTCGACCTCTGACCCGCGCTCGCTGCGCCGGAGGCGCCCTGCCGCCCTGCCAAGGGCTCCGCCGCCGGCCGCACCGCATTGTGTTCCTCGAAAATCTCCTTCGGCATGGGGCCGTAATAGAAGTAGTAGTCGATCCCCGGCGCCGTAATCCGGTACCGGTCCGCCGCCGTGAAATCGAAACGGTATGAGCCAGGGATGGCGTGATACTCGCCATATTCCGCCGTCGAGATCAATAGCGGGATCTCCGCTCGCACCGCCTTGCCGCGCAGACCGAAACCCGGCTCCGTGCTCGGTCCCAGCCCATAGAACTCCGTGCCGGCCAGCGTCTGCCGGTCCCACGTGACCCCTCCCGCCGCTGGGCCCGGCTCGGTGAGATCGCTCATCAGCGGCGCTCCATCCATACGCCGCACGCGCACCAGCACCCCGTGCTTCTGAATGGCCACGTCGAGGTATTTCGTCCGCAGCCGCACTGCGCCGGTCTCGTCGTCGATCTCCACTCCCACCGGCTCCCGATCCGCGGCTTTCACCTCCGGCAGAAACCCCTCCAGCGTGCGGCGGAACCGGAAAGTGCTGGCCGTCACCCACACCAGCTCGGCGCTGCCGCGGTCGAGTTGCAGTTCGATCCGGTTGCCGTGCGGGACCGACGCCAGCAGTGTCGCTACCGCGGCCAGCACTTGCGCCGCCATCAGAGCAGCGCCATCTCGCGCTGGATCTCGCCCGTGACCCGCGCCTCGCCTTCGCCCACGAACATGTTGATCTCGGAGCGCACGCCGAACGTCTCCAGATAAATCCCCGGCTCGATCGAGAAGCACGTCCACGGCGTCACCCGGCGCTCGTCGTGGGTTTCCAGGTTGTCCATGTTGGCGCCGTTCCCGTGCACTTCCTGGCCGATCGAATGCCCCGTCCGGTGCGTGAAGTAAGGCCCGTACCCGCCGCTCTCGATCACCCAGCGCACTGTGTCGTCCACCTCCCAGCCGCGCAGCGTTTGGCCGGCCGCAACGGCGCTCTGCACCCGCTCTATGCCGGCATCGCGCGCCCCCGTCACAATAGCAAACACCTTGCGCATTTCCTCCGACGGCGTATCGCCGCAAAAGCCGGTCCACGTGATGTCGTAGTAGACCGCGCCGGGCCGGTCCAGCTTGGCCCACATATCCAGCAGCACCCAATCGCCCGCGCGTATGGGCGTGGTCTCCTCTTCAGTCGGCTCGTAGTGCGGGTTGGACGCGTTGGCGTTCACCCCCACGATGGGTCCGTGGTCGGTGACCATCCCGGCCCTTGCGAACCCCGCGAGCACGAAGCGCTTGACCTCGATCTCTTGGAGCGGCGCGCCGTTGCGCGTGCGCTCGCGAATCAAGTCGAAGGCCTCCGCGCGCACCCGGTCGACGCGCCGGCCCGCTTCCAGGTGCGTTTCCAGCGCTTCCGGCGTCCAGCGCGCTTCGAACGCCTGGATCAGTTCCGCCGAGCTGCCCACTTCCACCCCCAGGCTGCGCACCAGCTCCACCGTGCCCGCGTCCACCATCGCCACATACGGGATGGCGCATAGCGGCGAATACTGCATGGCCACCTTCCGCAGCCCCGCCGTGAGCCGCCGCAACCCCTCCACCTGTTCGGTCCATCGCGAGTACGCGATTCTCTCTCCCGGCAGCGCCCCCAGCACGCCCTGCTCGATGCGGTGTACCAGCCCCCGCGGCTCGCCCTCGGCCAGGATCATGTAATACCAGCGGCGCGTCGGCGTGGCCGTGGGTGCGATGCCCAGCACCCGGTAGGCCAGCGGATCGCGCCGGTGGTGATCGAAGAACAACCACCCGTCGAGTTTCTGATTGCGTATTTCCCGCTGAATGTTTTCGAGGTTCATAGCTCTATCCCGGCCGCCCTGCCGAATTCTTCCTCGCTGACTCCCTCAATCTCCACAACCTTGGTGCGGCTTGTCAAGCCCGTCACAATGCGCACCTGCGCGCGCGCCACACCCGCCACTTCCGCCAGTAGCCGCACGCACTCTTCATTGGCCTTCCCTTCGACGGGCGGAGCGGTCAAATCCAGCTTCCACGCATCCCCCAGCCGCCCCGTCACCGCCGAGCGCCGCGCGCGCGGATGCACTTTCACCGTGAGACGCGCCATCGCACCTGTGCCCTCAAGTTGGCCACCCCCGCCGCCGCGCGCGTGTCCACCACGTCGAACGCCACCGCGTCGTCCAGCCAGTCGTGGCTCGTCCCATCGGCATTCTGCGTGGCCACGGTGAGCGTGTACTGCTGCGGCGTCAGCCAGCACTCCACGCCGAAATCGACCTCGAGTTCGTCGCCTGCCTGGAAATTGCCCAGCCGCACCCGTTCCAGTCGGGTATTGGTGCCGTACACGTCCATGCCGATGCGCGTGCGGATCAGGATTCCCACCATGGGGTCGGACTTCGCCCGGTGGAAGCGCGAGCGCACCCGCACAGTGATCGCTTCGCCGCCCGCCACCGCAGTGGTCGCCTCGCCGCGCGCGTTCAAAATCTCCACGCCCAGAATCTCGCTGCTCCCGTCGCCATGCCGGAAGCTGGCGTGTATGCGGTCGTCTTTCTTGTTCTTCGATTCCTCTTTCTCGAGCACCAGCCCTATGTACCGGTTGATCACGTCGTTGGGCGCGCCCTGCGCCGCGATGCGCCCGTTGAGCAGCAGGATGGCGCGGTCCGAGAGCTGTTTCACCAGCCCCAGGTCGTGGGAAACGAATAGCACCGTGATCCTGCGTTCCCGCAGCTCCTGGAACTTGCGCACGCAGCGGTTGGCGAACACCGCATCGCCCACCGCCAGCGCTTCATCCACGATGAGGATTTCGGGATCCACATGGATGGCCGTCGAGAACGCCAGCCGCACGTACATGCCGCTCGAGTATTCTTTCACCGGCCGCCCGATGAATTCGCCGATCTCGGCGAAGCTCTCGATGGATGGCATGGCCCGGTCGATTTCCGCGCGGCTCAGCCCCATGATTTCGCCGTTGAGGTAGACGTTTTCCCGCCCCGTGAATTCCGGATTGAACCCGGCTCCCAGCTCCAGCAGCGCCGCGATACGCCCCCGTGTCACCACCCGCCCCGAGGTCGGTTGCAGGATGCCGCACACAATTTGCAGCAGCGTGCTCTTGCCGCACCCATTCGGCCCCACCAGGCCCAGCGTCTCGCCCTTCTCGACCTCGAACCCGATATCGCGCAGCGCCCAAAAATCCGTATGCCGCGCCCGGCTACGCGGCAGCATTTCGCGCAGCCGGTCAGCCGGCCGCCGGTACAGTCGATACAGCTTGGAGACGTTCTGAACGAGGACCAAATCTGATTCTACTGAACATGGGGCAGGGAAGACTCACCGCGGTTGCGCAACGTCCGGCTCGAATCGCCGAACCCGAATCGTATGCTCGCGCCTCCGGGTCCCGGCGATATCGTACGAAGCCTGCATGCGCATGAGCGTATCCATCTTGACGCCAAAGGCTTTTTCGATACGCAGCGCCATATCTCCCGACAGGTCCGCCTTGCCGTTGAGCAGGCTGGACAGCGCGGGCCGCGAAACCTGAAGGACCCTAGCTGCGGCCGTCACGGACAGACCTTGTGGCTCGATGATCTCCGTCCGAATGAAATCCCCCGGATGGGGCGGATTCAACATACGCATTGCGCCAGCCTCCCTTCGTTCCTAATGGTAATCCTCAAGATTCACGTCGCATATCTCATTTTGGGCGGCGTCGACGCGGAAAGTCAGCCGCCGGTTGCGTGTGACGTGCAAGCTCCATGTGCCTTTACGGTCTCCGGTCAGCACGTGCGCCTTCCACACCGGAAGGGAACGCAATTCTTCGGGATCTTCCATGTCCTCAAGATAGGCGAGCATCTTCCGGAGCTTGTCCACGGTATCGGGAGGCAGATCCTTCGTCCTGTCCTCCAGGTAGAGCCGCTTCAGTCCCTTATGGACAAAACTCCCAAGCTGCACTCTTAAACTGTAGCCTGTTGCTTAACGCTTGTCAATCTTACTGTCGCCCGCTTGGAGAGGATGAGATCCTGCTCCTCTCCGCCGCGCTTGTGCTACTTCGGGCCTAATGTCCCCAACCCGGCCACCAGCAGCTCCTTGCGCCATTCGGCCGCTCTCTCGGGCTTTCCCCAATTCTCATAGAACTGGACGAGCCTCTCGCCCGCTTCCTCTACGGACGACAGCCTTGGTGACGGAATTGTAGCCTTCGACTGCACCAGCCCTCGGTAGCCGGATACCAGCCACGGCTCCGCCTCGGCGAATCTCGACTGCTGCATGAGGCTGAAACCCAGAAGGCTTTGGCGCTCATTGAGCTCCCAGGCAATGGGACTCTCGTTTTCCCGGCCGCTTAGAGCCTCGCGCAGTGCCTGCTCGGCGTCGCCGTAATTGTGCTGCGCCAGCCGGAGTTTAGCCAGCGAGGTTAGGTAAATCCTGAGGGCTGGGTTCCCCGGACCCAGCACGCGGCGGCTCACCTCTACTGCCCTCGTGAATAGCGGCTCAGCTTCGGTATACCGGGATTGCGACAGGTACAGCATTCCCAGGTAATTCATGCTGATCAGGGTGTTGGGATGTTCCTCGCCCAGTACACGCCGCCGCCCCGCGAGAGCCTTAACTTCTAGTGGCTCCGCCTCCGCATCTCTGCCTTCCTGCCAGTACAGTACCCCCAGCATCTTCATAGCATTCAGCGTGCCGGGATGGTCTTCGCCCAGCACGCGCCGTTGCAACTCGAGGTCCTTGAGCAACAGCGGCTCGGCCAGGGCATATTTCCCCTCTGTGCGGTACAGGTCCCCCAGGTTCTTCATCGCAACCAGGGTTGCGGCGTCCTCCTCGCCGACGGTACGCCGCAACCCCTGCAGAGCTTTAGCGAAAAGCGATTCCGCCAGAGCGTACTTGCCTTCCTCGTCGTACACGACGCCCAGATTATTCATGCTGTTCAGCGTGGAGCGATGCTCCCCACCGAGGACGCGCCGCCGGATCTCCAGGACCTTAGTATGGAGCGGCTCCGCCTGCGCATACTTGCCTGCTTCCTCGTACAGTAGCGCTAGAGCGTTCATCGTCTCCAGAGTGTCGCGGTGCTCTTCTCCCAGAGTGCGGCGGCGCAGGGCGAGGGCGCCTTCCAATTGGCGTTGCCCCTCCGGGAACAAGCCCATTTGGCGGTACGTGTCGCCCATCAGTTGCCGGATGGAAGCCTCCACTAACGGCTGCTTGTCGAACTTGCCGGCGATCCGCGCGGCAGCCCGATCCAAGGCGGTCCGCACCGTCAAGTCCAGATCGGCCTTTGTGCCGGGGCGGGCTTGGTTGCTGACGTTCGCCTGGCCCAGGAGGTCGTTCTGCAAGAAATCGTTAATTGCATTGGCGGTCGCCACTGCACGCTCGGCCCGCACCGCTTCCCATGTGCTGGCGATGACTCCCGCGATCAGCATGACGAAGACCGCTGCCACGCCAGTCACCAGGGCCCTGTGGCGGCGCGCGAACTTCCGCAGATGATAGGCCGCGCTGGATCGCCGCGCCATGATCGGCTCGTCCTTCAGATAGTGCTGAATGTCGGCGGCCAGGTTCGCCGCCGACTGGTACCGTCGTGCTTTGTCCTTCTCCAGCGCCTTGGCGACAATAGTTTCGATGTCTCCCCGGTACACGCGGCTGATCGAACTGAGCCGCGCCGGATCTTCCTCCCGAATCGTCTGTACGGCCTTGGGCAGTTGGCCGCCGACCTGGTAGGGCAGGCGCCCCGCCAGCAGTTCAAACAGCATCACCCCCAGCGCATAAACATCGCTTCGCGTGTCCAGTTCCAGCGGATCGCCCAGTACCTGCTCGGGACTCATGTAAGCCAGCGTCCCCACGAGCTGCCCCAAATCCGTCTGGCGCGTGGCCTGCGCATCGGAATCGGTTGCGCGCGCTACTCCGAAATCCAGGATCTTGGGCTGGCCGGTCTCATCTACCAGAATATTGCCCGGTTTCAGATCGCGATGGATAATGCCCCGCTGATGCGCATGGTGCACGGCGTCGCAGATCTTGGCCATCAGCTCCAGCCGTTGCCGTGTCGTCAGTTGATGCGCCTCGGCATACTTCAGCAGCGACGCGCCCTGAATGAACTCCATGGCGAAATACGGTTGCGGCCCGAATCCGCTATCCGCGGCGCCGGCTTCATAGATTTGCGCGATACCGGGATGGTGCAGGCGGCCAAGCGCTTGTGATTCGTGCTCGAAACGCCGCAGCAGCTCGCGGCTGGCCAAGCCGGGCTTGATCACCTTCAGGGCTACCGTGCGGCGGGGTTGGTCCTGCTCCGCCTCGTACACCGCGCCCATACCGCCTTCACCCACCAACCGGACAATCCGATACCGGCCGATCGCCGCCGGCAGGGCGGGCGCCGCCAATATCCCGGCCACCGGACTTTCGACGGCCGGCCGATCTTCCGCCTCCAGGAGCTTGCGTACTTCCTGCCGCAGCGAAGCATCGGAGCAGGCCTCGCTCAGAAAGGCCTCCCGCTCTTCATGGGGTTTCTCCCGCGCAGCCAGGAAGATCTCCTTCATCCGAGCCCAGTTCGCCGGCGTCATGCCTCCGCCCTCGGGGAGAGTTCCGTGCGCAGCCAGGCCGCAGCCATGGTCCACTCCCGTTTGACTGTCCGCACTGAAATGCCTGACGCTTCGGCGGTTTCTTCAATCGTCAATCCCGCGAAATAGCGCAGCTCCACCACCTTCGCCTGCTGGGCGTCCAGTGCGGTAAGCCGCTCGAGGGCTTCGTCCACCGCCAGAATCTCCTCGGCTTGCGTTCCATCCATCCCCCCTTCAAGGTTCACGGCGTCCACCCCGTCGGCCGGTCCAGCCCGCTTGGCCGTTTCCCGCGCGCGCGCGTAATCCACCAGGATCCGGCGCATGAGCTGCGCGGCCACGCCCAGGAACTGCGCACGATTCCGCCAGTCGGCGCGATCCTGTTCCACCAGGCGCAGGTAGGCTTCGTGAACCAAGGCCGTGGGTTGGAGCGTGTGCCCGACACGCTCCGCCTGCAGATAGTGCCCCGCCAGGCGCCGCAGTTCCCCATACACCAGCGGAATCAGCCGGCCCAGCGCATCCTTGTCTCCGCGCCTCAGCTCGTTGAGTAGAAGCGTCACTTCGCCGGGGGAATCCCTGACACCGGACTCTGCCACATCATAGATTTTACAACCCGAGTATTCTCATTTGAAATGGGTTTCCAATACCACAAGTACTATTTTGGCCCCTTTTTCTACCGATTCTCGCGTTATAGATAGCACAAGTCCCGCTTCCTGAAACGGGGCTGGAGAAACGTTATGAGGCCCAATCTTCGACGCCTTTCGAGATTCTATGGGATCTTCCTTCTCTTCGGGACGTCGCCCGCCTGGGCAGATGCCCTTTACTACGATGTCACTCTGAACAGCAGTGCGCTGGCCGCCGTGCCGGACAACTACTCGCTGTTTTTCCAGCTCACCAATGGCGATGGAATCAACGACACGAACAACACCGTCACTTTGAGCAACTTCGCGTTCGGAGCAGGAGGAGCGGCGATCCCTCCGGCGCAGACATTCGGCGGCGCTTCCGGCGACCTGAACGGGGGCGCCAGCCTGAACGACAGCACCTTTTTCTTCAACGCCATCCTCGAGGGTTTCCAGCCCGGCTCGAATCTCTCCTTCCTCCTGGGCCTGACGACGAATGTGGGCGCCGGCCCCGCGCCCGATCTGTTTGCCATGTCCGTGCTCGATGGCAACCTCAGCGAGATCCCCACCCTCGATCCGTCCGGAGCCAACACCCTGCTCACTATCGCCATCGGCTCGCCGCTCGGAATCCAGGCCTTCGCAACTGATCCCACCACCCCCACCAGCACTGGGAATTACATTGACATGGGCGCTCCCGTCCTGACACCGGTAGTACCGGGGGCATCCGTGCCGGAACCGTCGAGCTTCCTGCTGCTCGGGACCGCGCTCGCCGGGTCGATTAGCCTGCGCCATCGGCGCGAGAAAACAAGGAGGTCAAGAACATGAACGAAACGATTCGCAAGCTGTCTTTCTTCTTCACCGTAGCGCTGCTCGGCCTCATCTTGAGTGCCGGAACGCTTCACGCCCAATGTACCTGGCCGCCAAACGCGATTCCGTACGCTTATTCCGACAACCCCTTTTGGTACACTGGCCCGCAAGGCGGTCCCAACGCTAGCGGTCTCAGCGCCTTCATATGTATAGCGCCCGGCTCGTGCACGCAGACCCTTGAAAGCACGGGTGTAGGCACTTTCTCTTATTCCAGCGGAGGTTATACCATCACGCAGGATTCACCGCACATTGGGGGACAAGCCTTCTCCTTGCAATGCGATGCCAAGGGGAACATCGTGGCGTGGATCATCCAAGTGTTTTGGAATCAGAACTACCCGGCGATGTTTCCCGAGATTTTTATGGAATCGCTGGGGCCCCTCGGGCCCGGTATGCCCGGTGGGGATGAGGTTTCACTAGCCACCAACAGTTATTCGTCTGTGCCCTTCGGGGTTGGCAATGTCGGCTTCTGGATAGGGCATCCGACCTGCGCGGAACTCCTCGCGAATTCCGTCACTCATCAGGCGAACGGAGCAACGATGCAGGCGACCTTCGCCCCGCCCGGTGGCCTGCAGTTTACCGCCGGCATCTGCGGTGTCGATCATTTCGACTGGCAGCAGACCATCAACTATATTTCCACCCCCAACGCATGGCGGCTTCTGGGACCCAAACCCGAGCCTTTCTTCAGCCCGAGCCTTTTTTCACCGCCGCCGCCAGCCTTCGATCCCCCTCCGGTGGGACTCATTGACCCCGCCCCGCAGGATGTGGATTGCAAGGGTAAGCAGTGGACGGAAGCTCAAATACCGATCAAGCAGAGCTACCCGTTGTACTACTCCGCGGACGAAGTTCAGGCCAATGGCGGATTCCGCACATTGTCGTTTACGGATACGCCCAACGATGCCTGCTTCAGCGGCAACGATCCGAGCGGCAATCCCGGAGCGCATATCGAATTCACCACCTGGCTCGTCGGTGTGGATGCGGACGGCAATCCCGTGGACCTTCCCGTGCAGAATAGCTGGAATTGGCTCAGCACCTGGGATGGAACCAACGGTGGCGCCTATGGGATCAAGAACCTGCTGCCGCCGGACCCCGGCAGCGGCTCCGGGGGTACGGCGATCCTCAGCGTCAATGGCGTTCCCACTCGCGGCCCCTGCGCCAACAACGCCACATCGCTGGTGGCGGCGAAGCGCGGCGGCTACATCTATAGCATGGGCACCGGGCGATTTACGGAAATGGTCACGTTGACCAACACCTCCGCCGCCCCCGTCACTGGGCCCATTGCGCTGGTGCTCGATAACCTCACCTCCGGTGTGTCTCTGGAGAACGCGGCTGGGGCCACCAATTGCACCGAACCGGTGGGCAGCCCGTATGCTAGCGCCGCCGGCGGCCTGGCGCCCGGCCAAAGCGTCACCCTCAACCTGCAATTTACCGATCCCGCCATGAGTGCGATTTCCTATACACCGCGCGTGCTGGCCGGTTCGGCGCCTCAATAAGGGGAAAAGTCACTGATCTCGGTAGCGGTGCGTGACGTCTCCTATTCTTCCCGCAGCGCCGCCGCCGGATCGATCCTGGTCGCCCTCACCGCCGGCAACCAGCACGCCAGCACCGCCACCAGCGCCAGAATCGTAGGCACCAGCACAAACGTCGCGGCGTCGTACGGGCTGGTCGCGAACAACATGCCTTCCACCGCGCGCGAGCCGCTCAGCGCAATCGCCATACCCGCCAGCACACCGGTCGCCACCAGCCGGATGCCCTCCGTCAGAATCAGCCTCTGCACCTCGGCCGGTGTCGCGCCCAGTGCCATGCGCACGCCGATTTCCCGCACGCGCCGGTTCACCGAATAGGAGACCACGCCATAGATTCCAACTGCGGCCAACACCAGCGCCAGGCCTCCGAACACGCCCAGCAGCCCCGCCGACATCCGTTGCGTCCACAGCGATTCGCGCATGATGCCGCCAATGCTTTCCGATTGCAGCAGCAGGTTGCGGTCCAGCCGTTGCACCTCGCGGCGTACCGCGGCCGATACCGCCTCCGGGTCGCCCCCGGTGCGCACGTACAAGACCGCGGTAGGGAAATAGTACTGGATCAGCGAGCCGTAAATCAGCGCCTGGGGCCGTTCGCCAATGGCCTGGTAGTTGGCGTTGCGCGCCACTCCCACCACTTCCGCCGGCGCGTTGTCGCCGAAGAACCGGATGCGCTTTCCAATCGGGTTCTCGCCCCGCCAATAGGCCATGGCGGCGGCTTCATTGACCATCACCACGCGCGGAGCGGTCGCGGTGTCCAGCAGGCTGAAGTCCCGGCCGCGCAGGATCGGAATCCCAACCGTCCGCAGGTATCCGGGCCACACCACGCTCATCAAGGTGAAGCGGCCCTTTCCGGCGGCAGTGTCTTCCTGGCCTTCCAGCAGCACGGTCCGCGCCAGTGAAACGTGGAATGGCACATCCTTCGCCAGGGTGGCCGAAACCACGCCGGGCACGGCGGAGGCTCGTTCCAGCGCTTGCCGCTCAAACTCGCGCCCGCGCCCTTCGTTGTATCCCTGGTCGCCCACGTTGAAAGCCACCACGCCCAGCCGTGCGGCGTCGAAGCCCGGATCGATGCGGTCGGCATTGCGCAGGCTCCGCACGAACAGGCCCGCGCCCACCAGGGCCACCACCGAAAGCGCCACTTGGCCCATCACCAGCACCGAGCGCGCCCGTCGGCCTTTCAAGAACGATTCCGCCGGCCCCGTGCGCTCTTTGAGATCGCTCGCCAGATCGCCGCTGGTAGCTCGCAGCGCCGGGGCCAGCCCAAAGACCATACCCGTCAATACCGAAATCGCCAGGGTGTAGCCGAGCACCCGGCCATCCAGATCGAGGCGCACTCCCGCATAAGTGAACATGGGCGGGCGCATCGACCACAGTATGTCTCGTGCCCATCGCGCCAGCACCAGCCCGGCCGCGCCGCCCGCCAGCGCCAGCAGCGTGCTTTCCGTCAGCAGTTGCCGGATCAGCCGCCAGCGGCTCGCTCCCAGCGCCAGCCGAACCGTGATTTCCTTGCCGCGCCCGGCGGCGCGCGCCAGCAGAAGGTTCGCCACGTTGGCGCAGGCGATCAACAGAACCAGCGCCGAAATAATCATGAGCACGGTCCCGGCGCTGGTGATCACCGGTCGAATCTGGGGACTGATCGCGGCTTCGGACACCGGCGTCAGCTTGACGCGCCGCCCTTGATTGTCCTGGGGGTACTGCCGCTCCAGGTCTTGCGCGATGCTCTCCATTCCTGCTTCGGCCTGCTGGACGCTCACCCCCGCTTTCAGCCTCCCCACCACCGAGAACAATAGGAACCGCCGCTGGTTGACCCAGGCTGCGTTGGGATAGACCTCTTGGTACATCATCATGGGAACCCAGACATCCGCCGCGGTCAGCTCATTGAGGCCCTGAAATGCCGGCGGCGCCACGCCCACAATGCTGTACGCCCGGCCGTTGAGGATGATGGTCCTGGCGGTCACCTGCGGGTCCCGCCCAAACTGCCTGGTCCAAAGCCCGTAACCGATCACCACCACGGGGTATGCGCCTGGACTGGCATCCTCCTCGGGAAGAAACCCGCGCCCCACTACCGGGTTCACGCCCAGCGCCGCGAAGTAGTTGCCGGAGACGATTTGTCCCGCGACCAGTTGCGGTTCGCCGAAGCCTGTCAGGTTCAAGGTGATGGCGGAGTACAGGAGCAGGGAAGATAAGACCTGGTTGTGGTCCCGATAGTCCTTGTAATTCGGGTAGGAACACGGCCACAGCCCGGGGTTGCGCGCGTCGAGCGTGCCCACGGCCACCAGCCGCTCCGGCGCCTCCACCGGCAGAGGCCGCAACAGAACCGCGTTGAGCAGCGTGAAGATGGTGGTATTCGCCCCGATGCCCAGCCCCAGCGATAGCACGGCGGCCATCGTGAAGCCGCGGGCTTTCCCTAACGCCCGCAGGCTGTAGCGCAGATCTTCCAACGCCCCTATCATCGAGCGTGCATAGTATACAACACCCCGCATTCGCCATGGTTGTAACCCTGCATTTTGCAGTTTTTTCGTCTGCTTAAAGTATGATATTATGATACATATTGTAATACTCACATTCCATTCATCTTACGATTCATATCTTCGACCCGTGGCCGTTTTGCGGGTTCCAGCGCCCCGTGCTCCAACACGGCCAGGGCGGTGGTTTTCAACCACCCGCTGCGTTGCGCTGTACTGTGTAACCTGTTGATATCAAACGGCATCCCGTTTGGCATTCGCGTTGCCTTACAGGCGGTGTAATTCGGGAGGCTTTGCCATGAGACACCCACGGTTCTTAGCTTTGACGGGTGCTGCGCTGTTGTCGATAGGAGTTCTCACCCCCGTCCGTGCGCAGGATCCGGACGACCTCAAGCGCGGGGTAGCCCGCATCTCCTTAATGAATGGCGAAGTTTCAGTCCGTCGCGGCGATTCCGGCGATTGGGTCGCGGGCGTCGTCAACGCTCCCTTGCTCACCGCCGATCAGATTGCCACCGGGCCGAATTCCCGCGCGGAAATCCAGTTCGACTCCGCCAACATGCTGCGCATCGGCGGCAACGCCGAGATCCACATGGCCCAGTTGGAGAACCGCCGCTATCAGATGGAGTTGGCTCGCGGCACCGTGACCTTCCGCGTTCTGCGGGCTTCCGATGCCAATGTTGAAGTGGATACTCCCAGTGTTTCGGTACGGCCTTCGAGGCAGGGAAGTTATCGTATTACGGTGAAGGACACTGGCGAGACCGAAATCACCGTCCGCTCCGGCGATGTCGAGGTCTTCTCGCCGCACGGTTCACAGTGGGTCAATGCCGGCCAGACCATGCAGGTCCGTGGTACCGCTGCCGATCCCGAGTTCCAAATCGTGGCCGCCATTCCTCCCGACGATTGGGACCGCTGGAATGACAGCCGCGACAACGTGTTGACTCGTGCCGTCAGCCCCCGCTATGTGGGCCCCGGCGTGTATGGCACCGAGGATATGGACTCCTACGGCACTTGGGGCAGTGACCCCGACTATGGACCGGTCTGGCGGCCCACAGTGGGCATGGGCGTTGGCTGGGCTCCCTATCAATGCGGCAGTTGGGTCTGGGAGGATTGGTATGGTTGGACCTGGATAGGCTGCGAGCCTTGGGGTTGGGCTCCCTACCATTATGGCCGCTGGTTCTGGCGCACCGGTTTCGGGTGGGGCTGGTATCCCGGATTGATGGGCGTTCGCCACTACTGGTCACCCGCGATGGTGGGCTTCTTCGGATTCGGTGGCGGAGGCTTCGGCTTCGGATTCGGCAGCATCGGTTGGGTCCCTCTCGCGCCCTATGAGATGTTCTATCCGTGGTGGGGCCGCGGCTTGTATGGAGGCTTCAACCGAGGCTTGAATATTACTAACGGAAATGTCACAAGTATATACAGAAACGCTCGTGTAGCCAATGCTATTTCAGGCGTCAGCAGAGCCGATTTCGGGGCCGGACGGTTCAATAGCATAGGTCGCTTCTCGGGCAGCCAGATCGGCCAGGCCGGCGTGGTTCGCGGAGCCATGCCCATCACCCCGACCAACGCCAACCTGCGGTTTTCGAACCACGCGGTGACCAATGTCCCGCGTGCGAGCAGCAACACGCATTTCTACGCGCATCAGCAGCCCAGCCCCGCGGCGCGGGTCCCATTCGCCGAGCAGCAACGTGCCATGGAACGTTCGTCAGGCGCTGCCATGTCCAACCGTTCGACGGCTGCGGCTCCCGGCGCGGACCGGCCGGCATCTGCGCAGAACGCCGCGCGATCGGCACAGTCTCAGGCCGGGGCAGCGCCCCGTAGCGGCCAGAACGAGGCCGCTGGCGGGTGGCGGCGGTTCGGCGAACCGGGCGGCAGCCAGTCGGCGCCGCGCAGCCAATCGGCGCCCCAGAACAGCCGCGGCTGGAACGGATTTGGCAGTCCGGGTTCATCGGGCGGCGCTCCGCGGCAGCAATACACCCAACCTCAGTCGGGATACCGTGGCAACCCCGGTTCGAGCGCACCGCGCTACAATGCGCCGCAGTCTTTGCGGATTGCGCCTCCGGTAGTCCAGCAGCGATCCGGGAGTGGCAGTTACAGCGCCCCGCGTTCTTCTGGCGGCGGTGGCGGCGGCCACTCCAGCAGCAGGGGAGGCGGCCACCGGTAAGAGTTTCCTTCGAGGAAAGTGTCAGTTTCTTCCCATAGGCCCGGTCCTGATTCAGCGGGGACCGGGCCGTTTTTTCAGCCCGCGTAAAAGTTTACATAATATCCGTTATGGGAAGTTATGAAGGCCTGGAACGCCGCTTCAGCAGTATGTGTGGCATACGGACATTTGGTCCGGCCTGAAGGTCAGTGGGCCTGGCTCGATTCCTATGCCGCCAGCCACGCGACGGTGGATCTCTTGCATGTAGATTCTGCAAATGCGCGTCGCCACGGACACGTTCTCTATGAGGTCCGCGCCAATTCTCAGTTGTTCCTGCGTGATTATGTCGGGTGAATCTGAAGGCATCTGTTTACTCTCCATTCAGAAAAACCACAACCAGACCTCGAGCGGAAGGAGCCGTCAGGCGGCTCGAATTGGGAGAGAAGCTCTAGTGGTAATGCGGGACTTGAGCGCCGGCCGTTTCTAATGGTCCACGTGACCTAACGGTTCGGAGGGTGCCTTCATCGTCTCGCTCTGTTTGCTCTTCGCGACCAAATTTAGTGGGCGGCCAGGGCCACGTTTGCCTTTGCGCGCCAGGTTTTCAATATTACCAATCGCTTTTTCGATCAGGTCACGTTCCCCACGCAATTCCGCCAATATCTTCTCAAGATCCATTTGGCCACCACCGCTTCTGCCTCAAGGCCGGGTGTGGTTTACTCAGCGCGGAGAGGTTATCGGCCGCCGATTGTTGCTCAGTCGGCCTCCCTGTAGGTTGAGACTTCGAGTGCTTCAACTCAAGTGTAGCACTAAAATGACTTAAGAGATACAACTTCCGGATTCAGCCCCACTGCCCGATACGCCTCCAGCAGCGCCCCTTCCGCCGGTCCGTGTCTGGGCGCTCCGCAGCGGTTCCCCGATTCCAGTTCCACCAGCAGGTGGAAGCGCTCCCGCACCGTGCGGCTCCCGAACACGCCCCCGATGTATGCCACCTCCACCGCGTCGCCGGGCTTCCACAATTGAGAACGGACCGCCGCCACCAGCATGGCCAGCCCGACCGCGGCGCCGTTCAGGATCGCCATCGCCACGGCGTCTCCCTCGGCCGCGGCCGCATCCGCCAGTGGCGCCAGCGTGGCCACGCGCGCCCGTGGCCATTCGGCAGTGTAAAAGAGGTGTAGCGCCTCGTTGGCGTTCCGCGCCTCGGTGGCCTCCAGCAATGCCTGGCGCAAGATGGTCGGCGGTCCCCAGCCTTCTTCCATCCGCAACGCGGCGCGCAATGCCTGGCGGGCGATGTCGAATCCCGCTCCCTCGTCGCCGAAGATGTACCCCCATCCGCCCGCGCGCGCTGTCCGGCCCTCCGCGTTGCGGCCAAAGGCGATCGACCCGGTCCCCGCGATAGCGGCAATTCCCTGCCCCGTCGCCGTGGCTCCGGAGAGCGCTATGGCGGCATCGGTGGTCACCATCAAGTGTTCGGCGCGCAGCGTCCCAGCCAAGATCGCCTGCTTGCCTTCCGGACCGCCGCTCATGCCCAAGCAGGCGGATTCGAAGCGGACCGTGGCGGCGTCCAGGCCAGCCCGCGCGCAAGCGGCTTCCAGGCCCTCCTTCACCGCGCTCTCGAATCTGGCACGGCCTTCCTCAGCGCCCGCGTGGTTGCACGGCCCGGCCTCCCCCGCGCCCAAAACGCGGCCGCTCTCGTCACCGATCAGCACCGTGGTGCTCGATTGTCCGCCGTCCACTCCCAGAAACAGTTTCATGGCAGTTGATAGAGCCTCGCTCCTTTATATTCGCCCACCTGCCGCACGCCCCATAACCCGGCATTGCGCGCCAGGTCGTCGGCGCCGAATTCGCCGTCGAACACCAGCAGGTAATCGATGCCCCGGCGCTTCAGTTCTTCCGCCGCCGCGCGCCGCAGCCCCGCTGGAACAGGCGCGTCGCTGGCTTGCGCCTCAGCCGCCAGAGCCTTCCATTGCCCGGAACCGTCCCGCCCTTCGAGCTTGAGCCGGATGCCCCACTGGTTCGGCGCGGTTTCGATCGAGACGGAGTCGGCTGCTTCCACTTCACCGAAATTCACTTCGACGAACTGGCCCGGGCGCAACGCCTCGCCGCATTTCCAAAAGGTGATCAGCTTGCCGTCGAACGCCTCCCCGATGCCCCACGGGTATGGTTGCGCGTCGAGGCGCCATCGGGGGTCGCGCGGCAGTTCGCGCTCACCGTCGAACACGCGGAGTTCATGAATGTTCCACAGGTCGGCGCCGCTGTTGGTTTGGACCACGCGCACGGCTCCCAGCGGCTGCCGCGGGAACGAAAACCGCAGCCGCCAGGTCGGCTGGTAGTCGGGCGTGAAAGCCGTCCACAGAATCTCGCGGCTCATGACATTCTCAGACGATTGCTGCGCCACCAGTATGTTGCGCGAGGTGTACGCGTCGGGGATGGGTGTTAACGCGAACACCGCCGATCCTGGCGGCGCGGTTCGCTCCACCAGGCGGGCCGCGCCGTACCAAGGCAAGTTGGATTCCAGGTAGGGTTCCTCGGGCTTGATGCGCAGCGCTTCCCGCCAGGGCACTTTGCTCAGGTGCCATGCATCGTAATGGCAGTACTTGACAACCATGGAGGGCCACGAAATGAGAGCGTGTACCAGCGCCACCGCCACCAGCACCCGCGGCACGCGGCTCAAAACCAGCGCCATGGCCAGCGCCACAAACGGCAGCGGCGGGATGAGAAAGCGCGTGCTGATATTGCTGAAGTAGGTGGCGCCGAAAACCAGCGCGGCCAGCAGCAATTGCCTTCCCTGGCGCCGCCCGAGTGCCAGCAGCGCGATCGGCGAGAGCAGAAAAACCGGGCCCAGCAGCCCGGCGAGCGAGCCGTAGGTAGTCACCTGCATGGGAATCTGCCAGCGGCTCTGGAGTTCGTACAGGGCCATGTGATGCCGGTATTCCTGTTCGAACGCGACCGTCACGTACGGGTTCGGAAACAGGCCATTCAGGAACGGCGAGAACGGGTTGCCCAGCCAGATCCAGTTCTTCGCCATCCAGGGCGCGATCAGAACGGCGGCGCACACACCCACGATGGCCGTTTCATGAATGCGGCGGCGGCTTTTCCAGGCCACAAATCCCAGTGCATAAACCACCCCCAGGCACGCCGTGTACTTGGCCGCGTAGCCGAACCCCGCCACCAGTCCGATGGCCGCCAGCAGCCTCGGCGCGCGCACCTCGTCCCAGATTTGCAGCAGATGAAACAGGGTGAAGGCGATGGCCGCGACGGCCACATCGTTATACGCGCTGGTTCCATCGACCCCCACCACCGGGCTGGCGAATACCAGCAATGCGCCGCACGCGCCCGCCAGCGGCAACCCCATTCTGCGGCCGTAGCTGAACATCTGCCAGACCAGCGTCAACAGGAACGCGAAATGCACCATCGCCGCGGCGGAGTGTTGGCCGAACGCATAGGCCCACAGGTAGAGCATTTCGACGCCCTGAGACAGGCTGGCGTACATGTTGTTGGTGATCCTGTGAAAGCCGTTCTCGCGCAGGTAGCGGCCCACGAGCGCCAGATGGTAGCGCGATCCGTCGAAACTGGCTTCCGGCGCCATCGAGTTAAAGAAATACAGGATAAAATACAGGCTAAATACAAGTAAGAGAAGGCGATTTGTCAGATCTGGTTTTTTCAGACTCCAGGTCAGGCTTTTCCGCCACGGGAACAAGGCTGCTGCGCCCAGGACCGCGAAGGTTAGCGGGTACGCCATCTGTGCGGCGCACATCGAGAAGATCGCCACGCTCAGCGCGGCCGCGCCGGTGACGAATCGAACCGCCGGGTCTTCACACGCGTCGCGCAGCAAAGACGCACCCAGCGCCGTCGCGACGGCCACGGTGAACAACGCACCCAACAGAATCGACAGCGCCTGCAAGATGGGATTGTAGCAGTGGGACAAAAGACAGGGGCGGCCGGCTTCGACGCCGGCCGCCTGGGTTGGTGGGCTGCCTGGGGGTCAGCTCTTCTTGGATGGATGTTCGACTACGAGGTTGTTGGTGACGGGACCGAAAGTCAAGCCGGATGACGCGCGCATGCCGGCGATCTGCTTCTCCATGTCGGTATTCACGATGCCCGTGAGAGTCACGTGCCCGTTCTCCACGATGATGTGAATAGCCGGAACCGCCCCCATGCCGTAGCGCGACAGCACGGGATCGCGGTAGATGGCGTTGGCAACCTGAAGCCGCACCCGGTCATCCATGGACGACAACGGCAGGACCTTGATCTCGTTGGTGACGCTGGTCACGCCCGGAACTCTCTGGACCAGGCGCTCGATATCCTGCTTCTTGAAAGGCTGGTTTACCGCCCCCTCGAGCTCGACGTTGCCGTTGACCACGCGGAAACTGACGTCGTCCCAAATGCTGTAGCGGGAGTACATCACAATTTCGTGACGCACGTTCGTGGCGATGTCGGAATCGCTTTGGGGCAGGTTCGCGCTCACCTTGGTGGAGGCAGCCGCGGCGCCCGCCAGTAGAGCCGCTGCCATCAGAAACCGCCCGAGCATTGTGTTTTTCATTTTCTGTTCCCTCCCTGCCTGATTAAACGTAAGCGGAGGCCAATGGGTGTCACGGGTTCTTGTAAAAGTTGGTAAATGCCGGACGGCTATTTCAGCGGCGACGCAACGAAGATGGTCTGGCCGTTGTGGTTAATCGGCAGCCTGGGACTTCGCACTAACTGACTAATAGTCACTTCGCGCGGCAAGAAGTTCCAGGAACCTGGCCTGAGTCCAGGCAAAAAGTACCGTGTCCGGTAGCACGGTTTCCTCGCGAAGGCTTGATGCCAAACAGGTTGCGGCAATGGCACGCGAGGTGCCTCCCAGACGGTGTAGCTGTTTCGGGCTTCGGTCCGGATGGCATCTAAGTCAAGTGAAGAAAGGAACCATTTCCATGAAAGTGCAGATACTCACTCACTCCCGAGCGGCGCTGGCCATGGTTTGCGGCATAGCGTTCGTAGCGGGCCTGCCCACGTTCCGCGCTAAAGCGGACACATGGGACAAGAAGACGATTCTCACGGTGAATCAGACAATCCAGGTAAGAGATACAGTTCTGTATCCCGGCCAGTACGTCCTCCGCCTTTACGACTCCAGTTCGGACCGTCACATCGTTCAGATCTTTAATGCCGATCAGAGCCACCTTATCAATACGATTCTGGCGATTCCCAAGCAACGCATGGAGCCGGCTGGCGACAGCCAGTTCACCTTTTGGGAGACACCTCCGGGAACCGCAAAGGCTCTCCGGGCGTGGTTTTACCCGGGCGACACCATCGGCCAGGAGTTCCCATATCCGACGCACCTGAAGGAGCTTGCGATGGCGGAGCCTGCACCAACCCTGCTTCCCGCTCCGGATACTACCGTGACACAGCCAGCTCCGGAGACCACCGTCCAACCGGAAGCCATTACCGACGAGCCCCAGGACGGCGAAGAAGCTGAGGCTGCCGAAACGTCTCCACTTCCTGCTCCGGCCGAAACTCCGGCCGAAGCTCCCGCAGCGGCTACGCCTGACCCCCCGCCCGCCGCGCAAGTGCCGGAAGAACTGCCCAAGACGGCAAGCCCGTATCCCATGATTGGCCTCGCTGGCGCGTTCTTGCTGGGATTGGCCGGTTTGCTTCGCCCGAAGCGATCGGCATAAAGTCGATGGTAACCGCAAGGAGGATCAATGACGCGTCGCTGGGCAATTCGAAACCTGATGGTTGCCGGCGCCGCGTCATTGCTTCCTCGCGCGCCGGCCGCCGTGCCACCAGACGATCCGCAGGATTATATCATCCGCAGCGAGGTTCGCCTGGTGCTTCTCGACGTGAGCGTCAAGGATCGCGACGGCGGCTTTGTCGCGGGGATCTCCAAAGACAACTTCGGGATCTTTGAAGACAACGTGCGCCAGCCCATCACGGTGTTTGCCAACGACGATCTTCCGGTGACCGTCGGGATTCTGGTGGATGAGAGCCGGAGCATGACGCCGAAGCGGGCCGACGTCCTCTCCGCGGCCGAAACCTTCGTTGAAGAAAGCAATCCTCGGGATGAGGTCTTCGTTTTGAACTTCAACGACACCGTCAAGCGCGGGCTGCCGGACCAGGTGCTTTTCTCCGGCAATATCGAGCAATTGCGCTCCGCCCTCTATCGTGGCATTCCGGAGGGAAGGACGGCTCTGTACGATGCGATTGTGGACGGCTTGAATCAACTGGAGCTAGGGAGGCGCGACAAGAAGACCCTTGTCGTGATCAGCGACGGCGGCGACAATGCCAGCCGGCACAAACGCCGGGACACGCTCGACAGGGTCGAGCGAAGCATCGCGACTATTTACACGGTCGGTTTATTCAACGCCGGCGATCCGGAACAGGATCCCGGCATACTGAAACAGCTCGCCAAGATCAGCGGCGGTGAAGCCTATTTTCCGGTGAGGCCGGCGGGGATGATCGCCGTGTGCCGCGGCATCGCCAAGGATATCCGGACGCGCTATACCATCGGGTACGTTCCCCCGGCAGGCAATGGAGCCGACGCGCTGCGGCATATCCGCGTGAGCGTGTCGGTCGCGGGCCGTCCCCGGTTGACGGCGCGCACTCGCACCAGGTACCGCTATGTCGCAATCGAGAATTCAAGCAGCCGGTAAGGCGCGACGCCGGGTTGCCACCCTTCTCTTGTTCGCGGGTGGGATGGCGGTTGGCATTTGGGCCTGGTCAATCGTACGCAGCACCATCTTCCAAGGGTGGGAGAATTCGGTGTTTGAACGCATAGTCCACGGCGAATCGGCGGCCGTGAGCCAGGATACGGGCGACCGGAGACAGAAGCCACCGCCGGTCGTCCGGAGCGGCGATCTGGTCGGCCGCCTGGTGATTCCGCGCCTGAACCTGCGGGCCATGGTGTGCGAGGGCGCCGGCGAGGACACGCTGGACGTGGCCCTCGGCCACATTCCCGGCACGGCATTGCCAGGGCAGAATGGGAATGTCGGAATTGCCGGCCATCGCGACACGCTGTTTCGCGCTCTTCGCAAGATCGCCAGGAACGACCAGATAGAGTTTCAGACGCCCAGCGGAAGCTATATCTATGAGGTGGAATCCACCGAGATCGTACCGCCAGAAAGCGTCGGTGTGCTGGCTCCCAGCAAGCACCCTGAAATCACCCTGGTGACCTGCTATCCGTTCTACTACGTCGGCTCCGCGCCGGACCGTTTCGTGGTGAAGGCGCGCCTGGTGTCCTGCCCTAGCCCGGTTATATTGGCAACCGGCGTGCGATAGGAATCCCGAGGAGGCGCCGCAATCGAATGTCGAACCGAACCATGCCCCAGCCGCTGGCGGAAGTAATTTCGGCGGCGAAGCAGCGGATGATGGGCGCCGCGGGCCGCATTGCGCTCTTTCTGGATTTCGATGGCACACTGGTGCGTATCCAGCCGGATCCCGCGGCGCCCAGGCTGGACCCGGACACGGCTGAAACGTTGAAGGCGATTGCGAACCAGGAGCGCCTGGTGACTACCATCATCAGCGGCCGGGCGGTCGAGGATTTGTACGGGCGAATCCGGCTGGAAAACCTGATATACGCGGGAAATCACGGACTTGAGATTTTTGGCCGGAATCTTTACTTCGTGGATCCAGCGGCATTCGCGCGGCGCGCGCAACTCGAGAGTCTATGCGAGGAGCTGGCGGCGGAGCTGCGGGCCATCACCGGCCCCATCGTCGAGTACAAAGGATTGACGGCGAGCGTCCACTATCGCATGGCCGCGGAAACCGATCTGGAGGCGATCCGGAAGACCGTTTACGCGGCCGTGGCTCGAAAAGGCAAACTATTTCGCGTCCGCATTGGCAGGAAAGTATTCGAGATTCTGCCGCCCACAGACTGGCACAAAGGATCCGCGGTGCGCTGGATCGTCCAACACTTGGGCCAAGCGGACACCCTGGTGATTTATCTGGGAGACGATATCAGCGACGAAAACGCTTTCAGTGTGTTGCCGGAGGCGATCACCATCAGAGTGGGCGCCGCGCCGGTAACCTGCGCCCGATATCGACTGCCGGATCCTGCCGCGGTTCACGAGTTCCTGTTGTGGCTGGTGAGTCGGGAACAAGCGCCGCCGAACGGGGTATAAAACCATGGCGTCACCGAAATCGGAAGTGAATCCCTTCGCCTTCTATACCGAGAGGAGGCTGGTAATTTTGACCGGCCGCAAGGCCTCCAACCTGGAAGAATTGCTGTTCCATTTATCCCAGGTTTCGGGCTCGTGTATCTTCTATCACACCCACCATCTGTACCTGGCGCACCATTTCGAAAAACCCAGGTTCTATAACGAATTTGCCAACTGGGTTTCGCAGGCGTTGCAGGAAGAGCGGCTGGCGGAGCGGCTGGCGGCCATCGACCTGCTCGCGATGACGTCCATCCGGGAACTGCGGGAGGCCATTGTTACTACCATCCAGAGACATCTGGATGGAGATGCCAAGCCCCGACGGCAGTGCCCGCCGGGCGACGAGCTTCACTTCTGCGAGGCCAAGAGCTTCATCATGCCCAACGGCCTGGTGGCAACGGATATTCCGGAGTTCTTCCGGATGATCGACCAGGTGACCAACGCCTGCCTGCACTTCCACTTCTTCGAGGCCCGTCTGCGGCTGGAGCGGCCCACTAACGATTTCTCACAGTGGCTGGCGGACCTGGGTGAGACCCGGCTGGCCCTTAAGATCGACAAACTGAATCCCTACGCCATGACGCTCGAGGAATTGAAGCACGAAATCGTCAAGCTGGGCCGGAAGTACGGCGTGAAATAATTATGCCCAACCAACTGCAGGACTATCAGGAAGTGGCCGGCCCCGGAGTGATCGAGGAATTGCGGGTGCTGGCCGGCCGGGTGGCCGGCCGGAGCATGCAACACATCAACTCGACCGCGGTAGGCGGCGGGGTTGCCGAGATCCTCACTCGCCTCGTGCCCCTGCTCAAAGAACTCGGTTTGGAAGCGAGCTGGGATGTGATCAAAGGCGATCAGGCCTTCTTCGGTGTCACCAAAGCCTTTCACAACGCGCTGCACGGCAAGCCCGAAGCGATGACCGCGGGTATGTTTGAGATCTTCCGCGCCAACACGGAGATGAATCTGCGCGACGTCAACTTCACCGGCGATGTAATTTTTGTGCACGATCCGCAGCCGGCCGGACTCATTCTGCGAAAAAAGGAGATCGGCAGGCATTGGGTCTGGCGTTGTCACATCGACGTATCCGCGCCCCAGCCTGACGTCTGGGAGTTTCTGCGGCCCTACATCGAGCAGTATGACGCAGCCATCTTTTCGATGCCCGACTTCGCCCAGAGGCTGCCCATTCCCCAATTCCGCGTGGCGCCGTCCATCGACCCTTTGAGCGACAAGAACAAACCACTGGACCGGAGTTACGTCGACAGCGTCCTGGACAAATACCATATCGATCCGGGCCGGCCGGTACTCACACAGATCTCGCGATTCGACCGGTTCAAGGATCCGCTGGGGGTGATTGCGGCGTATCGCCTTGCGAAAAAGCGGCACAAATGCCAACTGGTGCTGGCGGGCGGAGGCGCTCCCGACGACCCGGAGGGGGAAGAGGTCCTGCGCGAGGTGCGGGAGGCGGCCGCGGACGACCCCGATATTCACGTGCTGTTGCTGCCGCCCTTCAGCGATCTGGAGATCAACGCGCTGGTGCGCGGCTCGACCGTGGTACTGCAAAAATCCGTTCGGGAAGGATTCGGCCTGACAGTGAGCGAGGCATTGTGGAAAAAGAAGCCCGTGATCGGCGGGGCCGTGGGGGGCATCAAATTACAGGTCATCGACGGAGTGACCGGCTTCCTGGTGCATTCACCGGAAGGCGCCGGCAACCGGATCGTGCAGCTCCTGGCGGACCGCAGGCTGCGCGAAAAACTGGGAGAGAACGGGCACCAGCACGTCAAACAGAATTTTCTGCTGACGAGGCATGTCACGGACTATCTCCTCACTATGCTTGCGCTGGATCATCCCCGCGAAAGCGTTGTGAACCTGGCCTGAACCTCCAGGTGGCCATTATTGGCGCCGGCTGCCGGCGTTTCCAAGCGCATTCCAGTAAGCTCGCCAATCAAGTTCCCAGCCCAACGGTACACGTTATACTCCTTGACCACGGCGCGCATGCGCCGCATGCGGGCTCTCTTTTCCTCGGGCGGCATGGTGAGCGCGGAGTGGATGGCTTGAGCCAGTTCGTCGGTGTCGTAGGGATTCACCACGAGGGCGTCGGCCAGCTCATGGCTGGCGCCGGCGAAGCGGCTGAGGATGAGCGTTCCCTGCTCGTCATGACGCGCGGCAACGTACTCCTTGGCGACCAGATTCATGCCGTCATGCAGGGAAGTGACCAGACACAAGTCGGCCGCGCGATAGTAGGGAAGGATCTCGGCGTGGCTGCGATGCCCTTTCAGGAAAACGACGGGCTTCCATGCGCCCACGCGGAAGCGCCGGTTGATGCGGTCGGCTTCCTCTTCGACCTCCGTCATCAGGTCCTGATAGCGCTTGATGTGGGTCCTGCTGGGCGCGCCGATCTGAACGAACGTGAATTTCTCCAGGAAAGAAGGGTGCTGGCCGAGAAACCGCTCGATGCCGCGCAACCGCTCCGGAATCCCCTTGGTGTAGTCGACGCGATCGACGCCCAGCGCGAGAAAGGCCGGCAGGACGCCCAGTTCACGACGTACGGCAGCGTGATCGGCCGGTGTCGGCGCGGCGCTCTCTCCGTTGGTTGCCACGCTGATGGGAAATGGTCTGACAGTGGTAAGGCGATCGCGGCGATTGACCGCGAAGTGCTCCCAATCGATGCGCGATTCCAGGGCGCGATCAACGGTCGCCAGGAAGTTGTTGCAATGGGCCTGGATATGGAACCCGATCAGGTCCGCGCCCAACATGCCGTCGAGCAGCTCGCGCTGCCACGGACAAATGCCAAAAGCCTCCGGATTGGGCCAGGGGATGTGCCAGAAAATCGCAATCCGCGCGTCCGGCCGGCGCTCCTTGACCAGGCGCGGCAACAGGGCGAAATGATAATCCTGGACGAGCACCACAGGTTCCTTTTCACCGCTCATTTCGTCTAGCAGCACGGCTGCGAATTTCCGATTCACCGCCTGGTAGTGCGCCCAGTCCTCGGTACGGAAGACGGGCCGCGTGTGCGCGATGTGGCACAGCGGCCAGATCCCCTCGTTGGCAAAGCCGAAATAAAACCCCTGCTCTTCCTCCTGGCTGAGCCAGACGCGCCGGAGCTTGTACTGCGGATGATCCGGCGGCACCCGCAGGCGGCCGTGCTCATCGGCGGTTTCGAGGTCCGCATCGCCGGTGGCTTGGGCAATCCAGGTTCCGTCGCTCGACCGCAGCACGGGTTCCAGCGCGGTAACCAGGCCGCTGGGAGGAACCGACCAGGTAACGGAACTCCCTTGTCGCTTGTGTTCGTACGGCTCGCGATTGGAGACCGCGAAGATGCGGCTGCCATTCAGTTTGCCCTGAATGGAAATGCGCAGCCTCTCGGAAGTCCACTGGGACGAGGCCGCGTCGCGGAGGCGCGCTTCCTCTTCGGCGGCAGCTCGAGCCGCATTCAGGCTGCTCGCCAGGTGCGCCACTTCGCTGCTCAGCGGAAGGAAGATTTCTTCTTCGGGCGGCTTGCCGCCGGCGGAGGCATTGCCGGTGCGCAGATCGCGCAACCATTGCGCCATGTGACGTAGAGGCCTTCCCAGACTCCAGCGAACGATGAGGAGGGTAATGGCGACGATCAGCAGCGTTTGCGCCATACCGGTTAGGGCGTGGCGCCACACCGGCATCTCCGTCTCGGCCTGGTAGACGGCGAAGACCGTGGAAATGGCGGCCACGCAACAGAACAAGGCGAGCATCAAGCGGCCACTCAGGCGCATGTGGTTCCTTTCGGCAGGTTAGTTGCAACTCGTATTCCAAACGGGAAGTACCTTTGCCGTTCGAGCACATCGCGAGGCGGCTAGCGGTAGATCTTTCCGGAGGTGTTGAGTGTCGCTAATCCTTTTTACCGGGCGGAGCGGCCCTTGGCAGGTGTATTCTGAAGGGGAAAACTCAGAGGAGCAGACACGCCCCGAGATGCATAACCACCTGGGCAGAATCCTGGTCGTCGATGACGAAGCCAACCAGCGCTCCGCCCTCGCCAGCGTGGTGACCCGCTGGGGGTACCAGGTAGAAACCGCCTCGGATGGCGCTGAGGCGCTGGTCAAGCTCAAGGACTTCGACGCCGACGTCGTCATCACCGACCTGAACATGCCCAACCTCGACGGCAGGGGATTGCTCGAGGAACTGCAGAAGCTGTCCTCGCCGCCTCCGGCCATCGTCCTTACGGCGTTCGGCAACCTGGAGACGGCGCTCGAGACCGTCCACCAGTTGGGAGCGTTCTGGTTCATCGAGAAGCCCCTGCAACCGCAAGTGCTGAAGATGCTGGTGGAGAGGGCGCTCGACCGCCGGCGACTGGCTACCCACGCCGGGCGTCTGGAACGCGAACTGGCTTCACGCGGGGTTCTGGGCGACCTGATCGGCGAATCGGCCTCCATGCAGGAAATCTTCGCCATGCTGCAGCAGGCGGCGCCGGCCAAGGCCACCATCCTGATCACCGGCGAAAGCGGCACCGGCAAGGAGATCGTGGCGCGCGCCATTCATCAGCTCAGCCCCCGCCGCTCCGGTCCATTCTTTGCCGTCAACTGCGCCGCCATGCCGGAGTCGCTCATCGAGAGCGAACTCTTTGGCCACGAGAAGGGCGCCTTCACCGGAGCCGTCGAGCGGCGCGCCGGATGCTTCGAACTGGCCCGCGGGGGCACGCTTCTGCTGGACGAAATCGGCGACATGCCGGTCAACACGCAGGCCAAGCTGCTCCGCATCCTGGAGGAAGGCCGCGTGCGCCGCCTGGGGTCGGCGCGCGAGATCGAACTGGATGTCCGCGTGCTCGCCTCCACCAACAAGAACCTGCCCGACATCATCGCCAAAGGCACGTTTCGCGAAGACCTTTTCTTCCGCCTCAACGTCTTCGAGGTTCACCTGCCGCCGCTGCGGGAAAGGAAGGAGGATATCCCGCTGCTGGTGCGCGAGCTATTATCGGGTCTGAACCGCAAACACGAGTGCCGCGTTACCGAAGTTTCGCCCGAGGTGTCGGCGATTTTCGACCGCTACGATTGGCCTGGCAACGTACGCGAGTTGCGCAACCTGATGGAACGCGCAGTGATTCTGGCGGGCAGCGGACCGGTGACGCCCGCCCACCTGCCGCACGGTTTCGCCGGACGTCCGGAGCCGCCGCCCCGCGGTCCCGACGCGCCGGTTGTGCTCGAGCCGGGCATGACCGTGAGCGAGGCGGAGCGCGCCCTCATCGAGCTCACGTTGCGCCACACCGAAAACAACCGAACGCGCGCCGCGGAGATCCTGGGCATCAGCATCAAGACGCTGTTCAACAAGCTGAAGGAATACGGCGCAAGCGGATGACACTGCGGGCACGGCTTCTATCGCTGACTCTGTCGATGGTAGCGGTGGTAGTGCTGACTCTGGTTGCGCTCAACATCAACAGCCTGGTGGCGGCGTGGCTGGATGTCGCGCTGGAGCGCTCCGAAATCGCCGGACGGCAAGTTCAGTCGTTCATGCTTCGGCGCATCGAAGCGCGCGCCGCGGAGGTCCAGGAGGCGGCCGGTACGCTGGCCGCCACCAAGCGCGCCTGGTCGCGCATCGTCGCCGAGGACGGCGATCTGAGCGCCCTGCTCGAACAGACCATGGCGCAATCGCGATCCATCGTGGAGATCAACGTCGCCGGTGAGGATGGCATGATCCTCGCCTCTTCCAGCCCCGCGCGGCGCCGCACGGCCATGATCGCCAAGCAGGATCTGAGCCGCCTGCGGGGTGCGAGTCCGGTGGGCCGCATCACCGCCATCCTTTCTTCACGCGAAGATTACGAGACTCGTGTGCCGTTGGGCGTCGCGGGCCAGAAGACGCCGGTGTTCACCATCCAGATTCTGGTTTCGCCGGTGCTGCTGCGCGCCGCCACCCTGCCGGAGTTGCGCAATGTCGGAATCGCTTCGGGAGCGGCGCTGGCGCTGGCGTTTTTCCTCGCCTACTGGTCTGCCAGTCTGGCGCTGCGGCCGCTGGCCCGCATCAGCCACTTGATCGATGGCATGGTCGGCGGCAAGATGCCGAAGCCATCTCCCGGACGCCGCGAGGGCCAGGAATTGGCCGCCATCGAATCCAAGTTGAGCCTGCTGGGCGAGCGCTTTCGTGATGCCCGCGAAGACGCCAGCCAGTTGCGCACCAACTTGGAAGGCGTTTTGGAAAAACTCGATGCCGAGACGCGCCGCCATTTCGAGGGTCAGATCGCGCTGGCCCGGCGCCTCACCGCCATCAATAGCCTGACCGAGCGCGTGGCGCATGAAATCAAGAATCCGCTCAACTCCATCGCCTTGCGCCTCGAGATGCTGCGCTCCCAGGTGGCCGGGGAGACGCCGGAAACCGAGTCCGAAATCGCCATTTTGTCCGGAGAGGTCACCCGTCTGGATCGCGTGGTGCGCACCTTCCTAGACTTCAACCGCCCGGTGGAAATGGAGTTGCGCGACGTCGACCTCGCCGAGCTGGTGGCGGAGATCGTGCACCTGCTCGAACCGGAGGCGGAGCGTGGCGGCATCCGCATCGGCTACGCCCGCCCCTCCGCCGCTGTGGTGGTGAATGGAGACGCGGGCCTGTTGCGCCAGGCGGTGCTGAACATTGCGGTGAACGCCATGGAGGCCATGTCCAGCGGCGGAAGCCTCAGCTTCGGGATCGCCCCGAGTCTGGAAACCTGCACCCTCGCTATCGCGGATACTGGTTCCGGTATCCCGCTCGAGCGCCGCGAGAAGGTCTTTCAGCTTTACTACACCACCAAGCCTCATGGCAGCGGAATCGGGCTCGCCATGGCGTTCCGCGCGGTGCAACTCCATGGAGGGACAATCGAGATAGCGAGCGAGGTCGGGCGTGGTACCACGTTTCTTCTCACCCTGCCTCTGACCGGAATGGGCAAGACCGTATGAGACTCGCCACCGTTCTGCTCGCCATTTTCCTGAGCCTGGGCCTGAGCGGATGCTGGTTCAGAAAGAAGAAGACGACGGCCATCCCTCCTCCTCCCGCGCCGCCTGCACCGCAACAAACCAAGCCTGCCCCACCGGCGGCGAAGAAGAAGACATCTCCGCCGCCCGCAGCGCCGCAGCCCCCTCAGCCGGCGGTACAGCCGCAACCGCAGCCATCGGCGGCGCCGCCACCGCCGCAACTCGGTGAGATCCTCTCCGCCGGACAGCGCCGCCAGTACGAAGCCGAGTACGCCCAGAGTCTCTCGCGCGCCCGGTCGGCACTGCAGAAAACGTCGGGCAAATCGCTCAATCAAGCGCAGAGGGAAACGGTGGAACGGATCCGGACATTCATCCGGCAAGCGGAGGAATCGAAGGGCAGGGACCTGGCTACGGCGCTGCAACTGGTGCGGAGGGCCGACGTTCTCGGGCAGGACCTCCTGAAGGACTTTCAGTAAGTGACGGGCGAGGTGGTTTCCGAGAAAGCCACCTCGCCGCGGGGCGCAGCGCTGGCTTGAGGGCGCCGCCCCTGCCGACTGCCCCTTAGCCGCCCACGTGGACGGTGGGTTGCAGCCGGAATTCTACTGGGCGCTGGCAGTGTTGCGCGAAACCGTCACTTTCGGTGTCGCCAGGTACCCGATCACTTTGTCCTTCTTCACTTGGTTGACCACCAACTCGTACGGTTGGTGGGCTGCCAAGGTGTAGAATTGCACCGGCTCGTTGATAGTCTTCTCCCGCTTCTCCACCAGCTTGTCATCGACCCGAACGTCCAGGGTGTAGCGATTGCGCTTGGAGTCGGCCCTCTTCAGCATCACCTGGATGTCGCCCACCTTCTGCATGCCGGCCGTCTTGTCGATGCTGAATTCGTAGATGTTCCGATCGCCCAGGTCGCGCAGGTACTGGATTTCCTTCGAGTTGGTGGCGATCAGACCGCTCATCACGCCCAGGTCGCCTTTCGTGCGCTGAAGTTCGCCCTGCGTCTCCTCGATGTTCGACTTAGCCGAAGCCACGTCGGATTTGACTGTGCCGACTTCGGTCGAGATGCCATCCAGCTTACCGTCCAGCTTGGTGGTTGTCTCGTCGGTGGACTCCTTCACCTGGTTCAACTCGGCCGAAAGTTGTTCGCCCTGCTCTTTCTGCTGCTGCTCGATGCGGCCGGCCAGAAGGTCGGCGTGCTTCCTGACTGAGGCCTGCGCCTTAGCCACCGCCGAGCTGGTGTCCTGGCGAGTGCTGGCCAGGTCCGCGCGCACCGCGTCGAGCGCCGATTGCAGTTCGGAATCGGATTGTGACAGGCTCGAGCGGAGCGCCGCATTGTCCTGCTGGAACGCGACCATCTGGCGCCGAAGGCCTTCCGTCTGGGCATTCTCATAGAGGAAGGCGAAGGTGCCGATGGCCAAGAATCCGGCCACTATAACGGGCGTCCAAGGGAACGTTCGGGGCCGTTCGGTCTCATTCGTTTGGTTGAATTCGTCATTCATGTGGATAGTGCCTCCGGCGTACAAGAAGGCAAGTTCCCTGCCAAACCGAGATCGCCTGTTTTCACAGCGAAATCAGCGGAAAAGGCGGGCGGCGCCGGTAGTTCTTACCGGAACCGACGAACACCAGCAGACGGTTTTCGAATTCCACCAGGTACATCAGGTGCACGAACACCCACACGAACCATGCCAGGAACCCGGCCAGGCGCCGGCGAGCTCCACACCGGTCGGGCCGCCGCCCACGATCACGAAGGTCAGCCACGCACGGCGCTTGTCAAGGTCCGTTTCCCGCTCGGCGCGCTCGAAGGCTGCCAGCAGGCGGCTGCGGATTTCGGTGGCGTCCTCGATGGTCTTTAGCCCCGGCGCGAGCGGCGCCCACTGGTCGTTGCCGAAGTAGTGGTGGGTGGCGCCCGTGGCGACGATCAGGTCGTCGTAGCCCGCCTCGCCGTCGCGCAGAATTACTCGGCGGCGTTCGACGTCGAGATCGACCACTTCTCCGAGCAGCACCTCGGTATTCCGGTGGCGGCGCAGCACGACACGAAGCGGCGACGCGATTTCACCGGGCGACAGCGCCCCTGTAGCCACCTGATAGAGCAGCGGTTGAAAGAGGTGGAAGTTGCGCCGGTCGATCAGGGTCACGGCGACCGGCGCCTTGCCCAGCGACTTAGCCGCGTAAAGCCCGCCGAAACCGCCGCCCACAATTACCACCCGATGTAGCGCGCTCATCACCCATTCGATGCGGCGGCGGTTGGCGAAGTTCCCCGGTGGTGGTGGACTCGCCAACTGTTCTCAAGAAGAAGTCGGAAGAAGACGAGTTCTAAGCGCTACAGATTGAGCACTTCGTTCATCGAGCCCTGGCGGTAGCCCTCCAGGTCGAGCGTCACGTAGCGGAAGCCCAGTTCCTTGAAGATCGCGGTGAAACGCTGCGCCATCTCCGGCGTCAGGGCCTTGGGCATCTCGTCGCGCGCAATCTCGATGCGCACGATTTCACCGTGAAAGCGCACGCGGAACTGCCGGAAACCGAGCGCCTTGACCCGCTCTTCGCCGGTTTCAACGGTCTTCACGGTTTGGATGGTCACGGGGGTTCCGTAGGGAATGCGCGAGCTCAGGCAGGCTGACGCCGGCCGGTCCCATGTGGGCAGGTCGGCCAACCGGGAAAGCTCGCGGATCTCCGCCTTGGTAAGCCCCGCGTCCGCCAGCGGCGCCGTCACCTGGTGCTGTTTGGCGGCGTTCTGGCCGGGACGATAATCGGTCAAATCGTCGGCGTTCACCCCGTAGATGATGTGCTCGTACCCGCGCGCCTGGCCCACCTCCTCGAGACGCGTGAACAACTCGTCCTTGCAGTGGAAGCAGCGGTTAGGATCGTTACGGGCGAAGTCGGGATTGTCGAACTCGGTGGTGCGGACGTACTCGTGCACGATGCCGAAGCGCTGGACGAACGCCTCGGCGTCACGCTTGTGGGATTCGGGAAGCGAGGCCGAATCGGCGGTGATGGCGACGGCGTTGGGACCGAGCACGTGGTTGGCGGCCCACGCCAGGTAGGCCGAATCGGTGCCGCCGGAGAACGCCACAATCACGCGGCCCATGCGCCGCAGGTTCGCAAAGAGCCGCTCTTCTTTTTCGAGCAAGCTCGCGGGGGTGGAAAAATTTACCAGTGCTGCCATAAGTCTCTTACCATTCTACTGAACCGGCGGGGTCTCCTGCCCGTTGCCGTTTCCATTGCCGTTTTCGGTCTCCGGGATCACGGAGGCGGCGGCCACTTTGTCGCCTTCCTCCAGCGTCACCAGCCGGACGCCTTGCGTCGAGCGGCCGGCCTGGCGGATGGTGGAAGACTCGATGCGGATGATCTTGCCGTTCTGGCTCACAATCATAAGGTCGGAGTCTTCTTTCACCGAAAGGATGCCTACCACCTTGCCGGTTTTATGGGTGGTCTTCATGTTGATGACGCCCTTGCCGCCGCGCGCCGTCAGCCGGTAGTTCTCGAGCGGCGTCCGTTTGCCATAGCCGTTTTCCGCGATCGACAAGATGAGACCGTCTTTCTCCACCACCTCCATGCCGATCAGGTAGTCGCCCTGGGCCAGGTGCATGGCGCGGACTCCGTGCGCCTGACGGCCCATGGGCCGCACCTGGGTTTCCAGGAAGCGAATGGCCTGCCCCTCGTGAGAACCCAGGAAGACATAGTTGTCGCCGGGCGTGATTTTCGCGGAGATCAGCTCGTCGCCTTCGTCCAGCGTCACCGCGATGATCCCGCGCGACATGGGATTATCGAACTCGGTCAGCTCCGATTTCTTGATGACGCCGTCCCGGGTCGCCATTATGATGAACTGGTCGGGCACGAAATCCTTCACCGAAAGGAATGCCTTGGCGGTCTCGTCCGGCTGCAGGCTGATCAGGTTGGAAATGTGCTTTCCCTTCCCTACCGTGGTGGCATCGGGGATCTCGTAAGCCTTCAACCAATACACGCGGCCGCGGGTGGTGAAGATCAGCAGGTAGCTGTGCGTGCAAGTGATAATCAGGCGCTCGACGAAGTCTTCGGCGCGCGTGCTCATGCCGATTCGGCCCTTGCCGCCGCGCGTCTGGCGGCGATAGGTGTCCACCGAGGTGCGCTTCAGGTAACCGCCGCGCGTCACGGTGATCGCCACGTCTTCCACGGCCACCAGGTCTTCGAGCAGGATCTCGCCGGTATCTTCGATGATCTGGGTGCGCCGCTCGTCGCCGTAATCCTTGCGGACTTCCTTCAACTCGTCGATGATCAGGTCGCGAAGAATTTTGTCGGATCCCAGGATGCCCAGGTACTCCGCAATGCGCCGCTCGATTTCGGCCAGCTCGTCCAGGATCTTCTGCTGCTCCATGCCGGTGAGCCGCTGCAATTGCAACTCGATGATGGCCTGGGCCTGCTTCTCGGTGAATTCGAAGCGTGCAATGAGCGATTCGCGGGCTTCCTTGGGCGCCCCTGCCGCGCGGATCAGCCGGATGACTTCATCCAGGTTCTGAAGGGCCTTCTGGAAGCCCAGCAAAATGTGCTCGCGGTCGCGCGCCTTGCGCAACTCGAACTCGGTGCGCCGCCGCACAACCTCGATGCGGTGGTCGACGAAACATTTGATAATCTCCACCAGCCCCAGCTCGCGCGGCTGCCCGTTCACGATGGAGAGCATGATGATGCCGAAGCCGACCTGGAGCTGGGTGTGCTTGTAGAGATTGTTAAGGATGACCTCCGCCTGCTCGCCGCGCTTCAACGGGAACACGATGCGCAGGCCATCGCGGTCGCTTTCGTCGCGTGGCTCGTTCATGCCCTCGAGCTTTTTTTCGTTGATGAGACTGGCCACGTGCTCGATGAGCTTGGCCTTGTTCACCTGGTAGGGAATCTCGGTGACGACAATCTGCTCGTGGTCTTTGCCGGTGCGCTCGATGGCGGCCTTGGCGCGAATCTTGATCTGCCCGCGGCCCTTGGTGTAAGCCTCGATGATGCCCTGGCGCCCGAGGATGAAACCGCCGGTGGGAAAATCCGGCCCTGGCACCAGCTCCAGGATCTTCGCCAGCGGCGCGTTGGGATGCTGGATCAGGTAGATGGCGGCGTCGATGATTTCGGTGAGATTGTGCGGCGGAATGTTGGTCGCCATGCCCACGGCGATGCCCGCCGACCCGTTCACCAAAAGGTTGGGCACGCGCGTGGGAAGGACCTCGGGCTCCTGCTCGCTATCGTCGTAATTGGGACGGAAATCGACGGTCTCCTTGTCGATGTCTTCCAGCAGCGCGGTGGCAATGCGCGAAAGGCGCGCCTCGGTGTACCGCATGGCGGCGGGCGGGTCGCCATCCACCGAGCCGAAGTTTCCCTGCCCTTCCACCAGCGGGTAGCGCATGGTGAATGGCTGGGCCATGCGCACCAGGGAGTCGTAGATGGGGGAGTCGCCATGGGGGTGGTATTTGCCCATGACTTCGCCGGTGATCTTGGCGCACTTGCGCGTGGGACGGTTGGGCGCCAGCCCCATTTCGTGCATTCCGAAAAGGATGCGCCGATGCACCGGCTTGAGGCCGTCGCGGACATCGGGGAGCGCGCGGCCCACGATGACGCTCATGGCGTAATCGAGATACGACCGCCGCATCTCGTCTTCGATATTGATGGGAATGAGGTTCTTGGCGCCGTCTCCACCGCCCGCAACAGGCAATGAAGGCGGTCCGGCGGGTGGTGGCGGGGGCGGGCTTTGCGGAGGTAGTTCGGAATCTGCCAACGTAGCTCCTGGTGGGTGCTTAAGTTCTATCTTAACAAGAATTTACTTGGGTGTGAAGCGGGTTCGGCTTTCGTCTTTTGTTCGTGCCTGGGCGTGAAGGGGGGATTGTGGCGGGAGTGGATTCGATAGTAACCTGACCTTGCATGTATGAATTCCGGCTGATCACCCTCGATCCGGGCCACTTTCATGCCGCCTTGATCCAGAGAGAGATGTACTCCGGCGTCTCCAAGCGTGTGTCCGTCTATGCGCCGCTGGGGCCGGACCTGATCGAGCACCTGAACCGCGTCGCCCGGTTCAATCTCCGCCAGGAGAACCCGACTTCCTGGGAACTGGACATCCACGCCGCGCCGGATTTCCTGGCGCGAATGCTGGAAGAGCGCCCGGGCAACATCGTGGTGCTCTCGGGTCGCAATCGCGGCAAGATCGACCTCATACGCGCATCCCTGGATGCGGGGTTCGACGTGCTGGCCGACAAGCCGTGGATCATCCGCGCGGCGGACCTGCCGGCGCTGGAGGAGGCGCTGGCCACTTCCAGCCGCCGAGCCCTGGTGGCGTACGACATCATGACCGAGCGCTACGAAATCACCACCATTTTGCAGCGCGAATTGGTCAACGATGCGGAGACTTTTGGGGAAATCCTGCCGGGCACGGAGCGGGAACCCGCGGTGTACATGGAAAGCGTGCATCACGTGCTCAAACTGGTGGACGGCGTGCCTAGCCTGCGGCCGGCCTGGTTTTTCGACATCCGCGAGCAAGGCGAAGCGCTGGCCGATGTGGGCGCGCACCTGGTGGACTTGGCGCAGTGGACGCTCTTCCCCGAGCGTGCCATCGACTATCGCAAAGATATCGAGATGCTGGCAGCGAGCCGCTGGCCCACCACCATCACCAGCGCGCAGTTCCGGCAAGTGACCGGCGAGCCGGGCGAAGGGCTGGACTATTTCTGCAATACGCGCGTGGCGTACGCGTTGCGCGGCATTCACATCAAGCTCGACATGCTGTGGCGATGGGAAGCGCCGGCGGGGACCGGCGATACGCACCTGGCGGTGTATCAAGGGTCGAAAGCGCGGATCGAGGTCAGACAAGGGAAAGAGGAGAACTACCAGCCGGAGTTGTACGTGTTTCCGCGCGGCGCGGGGGCACGCTCTGCGCTGGGGAGGAAAATCGGCGCGCTGGCGAGCCAATATCCGGGCATCGCGGCGGAGGACCAGGGAGCGCGAGTGCGCGTGAGCATCCCGAACCAGTACCGCGTGGGCCACGAGGCGCACTTCGCCCAGGTCACAAACCAGTTCTTCGAGTATATGAAGCGCCCGGAAACCTTCCCGGCCTGGGAGAACCCGAACATGCTGGCCAAGTATTACGTGAGCACGAAGGGAGTGGAGCTGAGCCAAAAAGGGTAGGGGCGGCGGCCAAAGGCCGCGGGGGCCTGGGGCCAAGGGCCGGCTCGGGTGCAATTTACCAAACGAACCCATTTTCGGGGCAAGCGGCTGATTTGACAGGGGTTCGGGTTCGCTGGGTGAGCGATTGGCCTCGATCTGTTTGAGAGATGACATAGATGACATTAAGAACCCCACTCTCAGAGTAGCTGGTGGAGTGGTAATCTCCGGGTGAGGGTGGTCCGTAAAATATTGAGGGTGAAGGGAAATGGTGCGTGATAAATGCTGTGACAGGGGTTTGGGGGTGGCTGCCCTTGGAATCATGAAACCAGGGGGGCCGGTCGTGACATCTAAACGGGCGTAGCGCTCGCGAACGGGGCAGTGGGGGGACACATATGACGAAGTCGGCGCGCAGTGTTGTGACGCTTACTGTGGTGGCATTGTGCTTAATCGCCGGTTTCCTGGCGATTGAGTTTCGGGCAACTGTCTTTAGGTGGTACCTGGCCGAGTTCCGCGCGCATCGCGGGGCAATCATTATCAGACGGCCGGGTTCGTCTGCGCTCCCGCGTAGGACGGACAGCGCGGGCATTCGGAACATTGCCCCGTTTGCCATTGTCAGCGTTTCGTCTGTTGAAGAATCCGACAGCGCGCTCGCGCAGGGGGTCGCGGACGGTGTCGCTGATTCGAGAGATTGGGTGACTGAAGGGGAGACGGCAGGTGCGTGGATCAGGTTAGACTGGAACGCTCCGGCGACCATCATGCGGGTGGATCTCTACCATCTCACAAACCCTGCGAACAGAATTCTGAGCGGCACCCTGACGTTCGATGACGGCAGCATGATCCCGGTTGAAGCGCTGCCGCCGGGCGGCGAAGCGCGTCAGGTTACATTCCCGGCGAAGACCGTGCGCTCGGTCATATTCCGTATCGACCAGGCACAGGGCCTAAACGCCGGACTGGCAGAGATCATGGTTTTCGGGACACTGAACTGATCCCGGTTCGCGGACAGCGGGACAACACCTACCGGCTTTGCAACACTTCCGTTTTGGCGGCTATCACCGCCATCAGGTCATTCCAAGACTTCACGAATGACTTGGCCCCTTCATCCTGAAGCTGGGCGGCCAAAGCGCCGACATCAACTCCGGCGCTGGCGAACTGCGCCAACACTTCCTCGCAGTCGCCACCATCCTCCGGCAGGAGCGCACCCACTTGGCCGTGGTCGGCGAGTGCTTTCAGGGTGCCCTCCGGCATGGTATTCACCGTGAGGGGTGCAGCGAGGGCATTGATGTAAAGGATGTCGGAGGCCTTGGGATCCTTGGTTCCGGTGCTGGCCCACAGGAGCCTTTGGGGGCGCGCGCCGGCGTTGAAAGCGCGCTGCCAGCGCGGCGAGGCAATCAGCGCGCGGTACGCCCGGTAGGTGCGCTTGGCGATGGCGATGCCGAGTTGGTCGCGCAGTGAGTCGGGCACCTTACCCATCACCGCGGAGTCCCAGCGGCTGATAAAGAGCGAGGCGACCGAGCCGACCGCGGGCTTAAGCCCGGCATCGATGCGCCGCTCAACGCCGCGCAGGAAGGCTTCGGCAGCCGCCACGTACTGCTCGCGGGAAAACAAGAGGGTGACGTTGATGGGGACGCCGGCAAAGATGGCGTCTTCGATGGCGGGCAGACCTTCCCTGGTGCCAGGGATCTTGATGAACAGGTTCGGTTGCCCCGCACGCGCGTGGAGGTCCCTGGCGGCGGCCAAGGTGCTGGGCGTGTCGTGGGCCAGCAACGGCGAGACTTCCAAAGACACCCACCCATCCACACCCTCCGTCCGGTCGTAGACCGGTCGAAACAGGGTGGCGGCCCAAGTGAGGTCCTCCAGTGCCAACTCGAAGAAGAGCGTCTCACCCGATTTGCCCCGGCGCACCGCCTCGCGGATGGCGGCATCATAAGCGGTGCTGTTCTTGATGGCGTGGTCGAAGATCGTGGGATTTGAAGTAAGCCCCGTTACCGACAGTTCATCGATGTAACGTTGCAGGGTGCCGCTATTGAGCAGGTCGCGTGTGATGTTGTCCAGCCAGAGGCTCTGCCCCAGACTGTGGAGCGCTTGTGTCGCCTTCATGGTGATACAACCATCCTACTGCTTGCCGGAGCGCTGCTTCAGGCTGATGGCATCTTCGAGAGCTTGCCGGGCTTCAGTGAAATCCGGCTTGATCCGCACCGCAGCCGAAAGCTGCACGATGGATTCGTCAAGCCGGCCCGACCTGCCCAGCGTAATGCCCAGGTTGAAACGCGCATCCACGTCGTCCGGTCGCAAGCGCACAGTGGCGCTGAACTCGCGCGCAGCGTCGGGGAGCTTGTCTTGCTGAGCCAGGGCGATTCCGAGGTTGTAATGGGCATCGGCATTCTCCGGCTGGAGGCGTACGGTCTCGGCGAATTCGGCGGCTGCATCGCCGGTGCGTCCGAGCGTGCCCAGCACGGATCCTAATCGGAAGTGAGCCTCGGCACTGTCGGGTTTCAGTCTCACCGCCTTCTGCAACTCCCCAAGAGCTTCCTGGGGCTGGCCCTGCCTCGCGAGCAACTGGCCCAGTTCGGCACGCGCGCTGGCGAAGTATGGCCGTATGCGAACCGTCTCACGGAGTTGCGCGACAGCCTCGGCGGAACTGCCGCGCGCTTCCAAAACGGAGGCGAGGTTGAAGCGCGCTACATAATTGTCCGTGGTCACCTCGATGGCGTGCTGGTAGAGCGAAATACTATCCCGCCAGTAACCGACCTGGAGCCAGGTGAGCACGAGGCAGGCCGAGCACACCACCGCCGTCAGCGCAAGCCGGATGCGGGGCCAGGCCGCCAGGGCCTCCGCGGCACCCCAGACCAAGGCGATGAAGACGCCGATCATGGGAATGTAAGTGAACCGGTCGGCGCGCGCCTGGGCGCCGGCCTGGACGAGGCCGATGACCGGCAGGAGGGTTACTAGGTACCAGAGCCATCCTACGGCCAGGTACGGCCAACGAGGAAACACGCGTATCACCAGGACGGTGATGGCGGCGATAACAATGCCCGCGACGACGGCAGGCGCCACAAGCGATGCCTGCGAGTAGGGGTAAAACACCGCCAGGTTTACGGGCCAGACCATTTTGAAGATATAGACAGCATAGGAGACCAGCGCGTTTTCGAGGCGCGCGGCAAGTGGGACCACCTCGAAGGAGGCCAGCGCGCCGGCTTGCCTATGTACCAGATATGTCACTGCCGACACCGCGATGGAAGCGGCGAAGAAGGGGAGCTTCTCGAGGATTCTCACGCCCCGCCGGAAGGGCCAGCGGTCCAGCAAGAGCAGCACGATGGGCAAGGTCACGAGCATGGGCTTGACCATCAGGCCGAGGCAGAACAGGAGCAGGGTCAGCAGATACCGGCCGCGTGATGGGCGAGCAACATAGCCGGCATAGGCCCACAGTGTCAGCACGCAGAACAACGCGCTCAACACATCTTTGCGCTCGCAGACCCACGCGACACTCTCGACATGCAGGGGGTGAAGCCCAAACAGGAAAGCCACCAGGGCGCTCTTTGAGCGCGCTGCGGTGATACGCTTGAGCACCGTAAACCACAGCAGCGTGCTCAGAGCATGAATCCATAGGTTGGTGAAGTGATGCCAACCGCCGTCCAAGCCGAAGAGCTGACAGTCCAGCATATGGGAGAGCCAGGTTAGTGGAAACCAACTGCCGGCGGCCGAAGAACCGAAGGCCCACGCCGCGCCAGCCAGGCTCAGCCCCGCCTGAACGTGCGGGTTTTCGGTGACGTATGCGGGGTCGTCAAAGGTGACAAAGTCGAAGTGCACCACCTGGCTGTAGATCGCGAAGACAGCAGCCGCCAGCAGCACATATATCCAGAGGTCGCTGGGCGGGCGGAGCGGCTGGGCGGTGCGGGGCTTTCGCCTGGGCATGTGCGACTCGAAGTATACATCGAGTTGTCTCGGCCGCGGAGACCGCACCGCGGGGCGCTCACATCCCGAAAGTCGCCATGCGCCGCGTCACCTGATCGAGAAGGCGGTCGGGCGCAAGCTCGGGCCGTTTTCGCAGGCGTTCCGGCAGCACGGGAGCCGACTCCAAGTCCTGCCGGCGCACCTCCAGGAAGCCCAGTGAATCGGCTAAACGGCAAGCCGTCTGGATGAGGTATCGCGGGTCGGCCAATGTCCCCTCTCTGGATTCGTGGTGGCTGGCCATGTGGGTAATCAAGCTCGCCGGAAATCCCCAGGTCTGCGCCAGGAATGCTCCGGCTTCGCAGTGAGTCATGCCAAAGAGGGTCTTCTCGAGCGCGCTGGCTTCCGCGTGGCCGGTGAACTCCACGGACATACAGTCCACGTACTGGTCGCCGCCGGCGAGCAGTAATCCCAGACGGCCGAGATCGTGGATCAGGCCCGCCGTATACATTCCCGGCAGACCGTAGAGGTTGCCGACCGACTCCGCGATGACCGCGGAGGCGACGGCGTGGGCCCACACACCGCGGAGATCCTTCTTAGGCTGCACCTTATAAACGTAGAGCTGGAGCGCAATGGTGGAAGCCAGAGCACGAACCCGCTCCAATCCCAGCAGTATAATGGCGCGCCTCACCGTTTCGACACGCGAGCGAAATCCAAACTCCGCGGAATTGGCTACCAGAAGGAGGTCGGCGGTGAGCGCCGGGTCGGAGAGGAACAGTTTCTCGATATCCGAGAGCGCTGCGTCGCTGTCGGTCGAGAGGATCAGCAGATTCAGGGCTGAAGTTTGAAAGTGCGGCAGCCTGGACAGGCGCTTGGACGTCGCAACATGCTGAGCGGTAAGCTCCACGTCACGGGCGGCGTCGGGCAGATACGCTAGCGGTGCCAAAGGCGGATGGGTACTCCTTCATGCTTCATATCGGAGGGAAGCGACTGGAATTCTACAGACTATTCAGGTCCGCAGTGCGTTATCGTAAGATTGTCCCATGAACCGGCTTCTCGGGGCAGGCGGCCTGGCGCTCTTGCTGCTGTGCCCGTGCGCGCACGCTCAAGTGATCGAGTACGAGTCGAACGGCCTGAAATACCAGACGCTTACGAAATCCGGCGTGACCATCATGTTTGCCGTTCTGCCGTCTCATCTGCACGAGTACACCACCATCCAGGCAGCCGTGTCGAATGGATCCGAGGGGCCCTACGTGATCCGGCCGGAAGATTTCACATACGTCCGCGACGGCAATGTCGCGGTTCGGGCGGCGGCGGCGCTGACGGTGGTCGACATGTTGCAGCGAAAAGGCAGCGGCAGCGATGTCATCAAGCTGGTGGCCAGCTATGAAGCTGGGGTTTTCGGAAACGTGCACCTGAGGTCGACAAACGGGTATGAGCAGCGCCGGCTGGCCGCCCTGACCATGGGATCCAACAGGCTGAAGGCGGCGGCGACGGCCAGCGCGCTGGCGCTGGTGCAAACCAAACTGGGTCCCGGTGAATCCACCGATGGCGCGGTATTCTTCCCCACCGAGGGCAAGCCTCTGGGGCCCGGCCACCTGGTGGTGCGGACCAACACCGACGTTTTTGAATTCAACGAGGAACAACCCCCCGCCGGACACGCGGTTCCGAATTCGGATATGCCGCCACGATGATGCCCTACCCGAGCGGGTAGCCACGGATCAGCCTAAAGCTGCGCGACCAGCGCGTTTTGGTCAGGAAGTGCGACACCACATCGATAATGTGATCGATGCCGATGTTGCCGTTGGTGAGGTCCTGGGTAGGGGCGTCGTACGACCAGTAAATGATGAGCGGCGTGCCCTCGATGTTCTGGCGCGGCACCAAGCCCCAGTAGCGGCTGTCGTCCGAGTCGTCGCGATTGTCGCCCATGGCGAAGATGAAACCCGGGGGCACTACCAACTCGCCCGCGACCACGTGGTTTTCGAGCATTTCGGCGGCTTGCGGCCGCAGCGGCATATTGGGCGGGACCGTGGGGAAATTGTCGCGGTACAGATCGGGGTAAGCGGCGGAGTGGATGGTATACGGCTCGCGAACGGCCTTGCCGTTGAGGATGAGCTGCTGGCTGACGAAGCGGATGTGGTCGCCGGGCACGCCGATGGCGCGCTTCACGTAATCCTCTTTGATGTCGAGCGGGTAGCGGAACACGATGATGTCACCGCGCCGCACCTCGCGATACGGCAGCGCGTGGCGGGAAAGCGCCCCGGCGGGCGCGTAGACGAGCTTATCCACCAGCACGTGATCGCCGATCAGCAGGGTTGCCACCATGGAGGCGCTGGGTATGACGAAGGCCTGCACCAGCGAGGTGGTGGCGAACAGCAGTAAAACGATGGTGACCGTCCACTCCGCAATGAAGCCGCGGTAAACCTCGTGCGTCAGTTCCGAAAAGCCGGCCCACAGGCGGCGCCACCGCTTGGTTTTCTCCGTGTCTACAGCAGCCATTGTAGTCATTGTAACGAATGAGACGCGTGCGAATCCGGGTGGTCTGGTACAATCAAACCAACAGTGAGAGGGGAATTGCGTGTCCAGAGCCACTCAGGAATTGCCCCGTACCATAGAAGCGCTTCGCCATAGTTCCTTTTCCGAAGCCAAACTCGCCGAGCGGTCCGTCAAAGACGAACTCCGAAACAACTTGATCTGCAAGATCCAGCGCGGGGAAGCGTTGTTTCCCGGCGTTCTGGGATACGAAGACACGGTGGTGCCGCAGGTGGTCAATGCCATCCTGTCGCGCCACAATTTCATCCTGCTGGGACTGCGCGGTCAAGCCAAGACGCGGCTGATCCGCCTGCTGACCACCTTATTGGACGAGGTCGCGCCATACGTGGAAGGCTGCGAGATCCACGACCATCCTTACCGGCCGATCTGCCGCCGCTGCCGCGACCTGATTCGCGAGCAGGCCGGCGAAACGCCCATCGCCTGGCTCCATCGGGACCAGCGCTACGTGGAAAAGCTAGCCACTCCCGACGTGACCATCGCCGACATGATCGGCGACATCGACCCCATCAAGGCCGCCCGCCGCGGCCAGGACATTTCCGACGAGCTGACCGTCCACTACGGATTGCTCCCGCGTGCCAACCGCGGCATCTTCGCCATCAACGAGCTGCCCGACCTGGCCGGCAAAATACAGGTGGGCCTATTCAACATCATGCAGGAGGGCGACGTGCAGATTAAGGGCTACCCCGTCCGCCTGCCGCTCGACCTGATGCTGGTCTTCACCGCCAACCCCGAAGACTACACCGCGCGCGGCAAGATCATCACTCCGCTCAAGGACCGCATTGGAAGCGAGATTCGCACGCACTACCCCGCCACCTTGGACCAGGGCATCGCCATCACCGAGCAGGAGGCGTGGCTGGAAAGGCCGTCGCCCGTCCAGGTGCGCGTGCCGAACTACATCAAGCAGGTGGTGGAACAGCTCGCCTTCGCGGCCCGCGAGGACAAGCGCATCGACAAGCGCTCCGGCGTGTCGCAGCGCCTGCCGATTTCGGTGCTGGAAGACGTGGTTTCCAACGCCGAGCGCCGCGCTTTGAAAGCCAGAGAGGCGGTGGCCGTACCCCGCATTCTGGATCTCTACTCGGCGCTGCCGGCCGTCACGGGCAAGCTGGAGCTGGAATACGAGGGCGAGCTCAAGGGCGGCGACGCGGTGGCGAGAGAGATCGTCCGTTCCGCCGTCGGCAAGATTTACAACCTGTATTTCGAAGGGGCCAGCATGTCCGGAATCGTTCAGTGGTTCGATTTGGGCGGCACGTTGAAACTGGATGAGGGTCTGGACTCCTCCAGCATGGCGAGGCAACTCGGCGGAATTCAGGGTCTGATGGAGAAGACCAGGGCCCTCGGCCTGGCCGCCCATGAGCCGGACGCCGTGCGCGCGGCAGCGGCGGAGTTCATCCTCGAGGGATTGTACGCGCACCGGCGAATCAGCCGCAGCGAAGAGAGGGGCTTTGCGGCCGGGGAGGAGCGGCGCGAGCCGCCGCGAGAGGAGGGGCAAGCTCCGCCGCGTCCCAATGTCCGCAAGCAATATAACTGAGATCCAGCCGTCATGAGATCGATCCGCTATTCCCGCTACACCGGCGAAGACCTCGGCATCAGCGCCGAGGATCTCCTCCAAGCCCTGTCCGATTTCCTTCTCGAGAGCGGCTTCAACACCCAGTACATGCCCTTCAGCGAGTGGAATCAACACACCCTGGAAGATCTCAAGAAGGCCATCCAGGACGCCCTCGAGCAAGGCCAGCTCTTCAGCGACGAAAACCTCCAGGAGATGATGGAGCGCCTCCAGAACATGTCGCCGGAGCAAATGGACAAGCTTCTCGACCGCCTGGTCCAGAAAATGGTCGACGAAGGTCAGATCACCATCCCGGACCCCGGCGAGCAGCCCAGCTCGGGGGCCGGCGCCGGCGACGGAAAGGACACTACCGTCAAATTCGAAGTCACCGATAAGTCGCTGGACTTCCTGGGTTTCAAAACGCTCAAGGACCTGCTTGGCTCGCTCGGCAAATCCAGTTTCGGCCGCCACGATACGCGCGACCTGGCCACCGGCATCGAAACCTCCGGCTCGTCAAAGCAGTACGAGTTCGGCGACATGCTCAACCTGGACGTCAGCGAAACCCTGTTCTCCGCCATCCGCCGCGAGGGTCCCAAGATGCCTCTCGACATGGAATACTCGGACCTGCACGTGCATCAGTCGGAGTATCAAAGCTCGTGCGCCACGGTCCTGATGCTGGATTGCAGCCACAGCATGATCCTGTACGGCGAGGACCGTTTCACGCCCGCCAAGAGAGTGGCGCTGGCGCTGGCGCACCTGATCCGCACGCAGTATCCCGGAGACAGCCTGCGTTGCGTGCTGTTTCACGACAGCGCCGAGGAACTGGCCATCAGCCAGCTCGCGCGCGTGCAGGTGGGCCCGTACTACACCAACACCCGCGACGGCCTGATCCTGGCGCGGCGCCTGCTCAACCGGGAGCGCAAAGACATGCGCCAGATCATCATGATCACGGATGGCAAGCCGAGTTGCCTGACGCTGGAAGACGGCCGCGTTTACAGGAACGCCTACGGCTTGGACCCGCTGGTGATCAGCCGCACCCTAGAAGAAGTCAACCATTGCAAAAAGCAGGGGATTCTGATCAACACCTTCATGCTGGCCAGCGACTACGGCCTGGTGAACTTTGTCCAAAAGGTGACCGAGATCTGCCGCGGAAAAGCGTATTTCACGACGCCATATACACTTGGGCAATATTTATTAATGGATTACATGAATCGCAAAACACGGACGATTCACTGACCGGCGGTAGACCCGGGAACAGACGGACCTGTCCGCGCGGCACACGCGCCGGGTTATCTGGGGGTGCTCGGCGAGCACGCTTCGTATCTTCGACTTGTAATACTGCCTGTTTTTTTGCGAAATGCGGGGCATGAAAATGATGGGATTGGACGGCTTGAGGAACGATGCCTTAACTCTACGCCATTCGGATAGAATTGGAAAGGCGCAGACAGGACAATGACCTTTGAACAGCTTGAAAAGGCGAGCAAGAAGGAATTAAGGAACGAAGCGCTTGACCGCTTCAACCGGTACAACGAAAGCGCCCCGGGCGGGGTCGAATGCCTTTGGGAGGCGCAGTTCTTCATGCAAGAGCTGGACCGGAGGAAAAGTGCATGGATCGCAACGAGGGACTTATGGCTGGCAGTTGTCATGATATTGCTGATCTGTTTGCAGCTGGTATTGGCCTTCATAGGCATCAGGGAAGGCAACAAGCAGACCCAAGTCCTCAATAATCTCCAGACAAGCACCGCAGCGACGGCGGCCACGCTGAAGGAACAGCTCGCCATGCAATACAGGGTGTTCGTGGGCGCAACGTACGGCGGAGGCACACTACACCTCTTCAATAACTCGAAGGCGGAGATTTACCTGTGCGGACTGAAGGTCGGCAACAACCCGGCGCTCGCGATCGGCAGCGCACCGACGAGCGTCGCTGAGCACATGGAGATGCCTATCGTGCTCGAACGGTACTACCCGCGAATTTACGACCGAGTGCAGACATTCGCTCCAGCGCCCCTTCCCCGGTCCGTCTACCTAAAGAACGCGACCGGAGAGGAATTCGTCCTGAAAGGCAAACTTACCATTATGAGGGCAATAATTAACTTGACAAATCACGTGCAAACTGGTAGAATTTGAGTATGGAACCAGTACTCAATACCCTCAAAGAAGCCATCGAATACTTCTCGAATCCAGCCAATTGTCGCGAGTACATCGTAGCGCGGCGCTGGCCCGATGGCGTCACCTGCCCACAGTGCGGCTCCACGAATGTAACCTTTCTGGAGAAGTACAACCGCTGGCAGTGCAGTGCCCGGCACGATGCCCGTCAGTTTACCGCGAAGACGGGGACCATCTTTGAGGATTCCCCCATCGGCATGGACAAGTGGTTGATGGCCATGTGGCACGTCGTGAACTGCAAGAATGGCGTATCCTCCTACGAGGTTCACCGCGCCATCGGCATTTCCCAGAAATCGGCCTGGTTCATGGATCACAGAATCCGCCATGCTTTGACCCTGGGAACCATCAACAAGCTCTCAGGCCAGATTGAAGCGGACGAAACCTACATCGGCGGCAAGGCCCGCAATATGCATAGCGCGAAGCGCGCCCGGAAGATCACTGGCACGGGCGGCAAAGATAAAACCGCAGTCATGGGCATTCTGGAACGCGGCGGCAAGGTCCGAACCAAAGTCGTTGAAAACACCCGCAAGAAGGCCCTACAATCCGAGATCCGCGAACACGTATTGGCTGGCTCGGCTCTTTTCACCGATGCACTGAAGTCCTACGATGGCCTTGATGAGTTTCAGCATGAAGTGGTGGATCACGCTGTAGAGTACGTGCGCGGCGAAGTCCATACCAATGGACTAGAAAATTTCTGGAGCCTACTCAAACGTGGCATCAACGGCACGTATGTTTCGGTCGAACCGTTCCACCTGTTCCGCTATCTGGATGAGCAAGTATTCCGCTATAACCCCTCGGGGGTCACCTCAAAACCGGCCAGTTGGGGTCACCTCAAAACCGGCCAGTTGAGCGCATCCAGGACTCCTTTAGTTTTACCTCACCGGCAACGGTTTCGGCAACAGTTTTTCGGTAGCCTTTTTTCGCAGTGCAGCTCGATGTGATTTATACTGGCTTTACCTGGGCGGAGGATAGGGCCCCGCAGGGATGCGACCCGAGCGCCGACCCAGCGGCCGGAATGGCGGGGCGGCGCCAGCCGCCCCAAAGAGAACAGCCATTCTGGCGGGAACGCGCTAAATCCCAGGGGTTTGGGGACAGAGTCCCCAATTAGGGGCGCCCCCTTCCGCTCTGGTAGGTCGTTCGGTCGCATGTTCATGGAGTGGCTCCGGCGGTCGCGTCTTTGGTCCGCCAACAGCGCGGGCCACACTTAAGCACGTGCCCATGATGCAGGATGCGGTCGAGCATGGCGGTGACTGCGGCTACATCGCCGAGTAGCTTTCCCCAGTCCTCGACGGGGCGGTTGGAAGTGAGTAGCGTGCTGGTGCGCTCGTAGCGCCGCATGATGATTTCCAGCAGATCCTCAGCCGCTGTCAGCGGTAACTTGCGCATGCCGAAGTCGTCGATGATGAGCAGCGGCACCGTAGCCACCGACTCCATGAATCGTTTGCGCGTACCATCGGCGACGGCCTCGGCCAGATCCTCCAACAGCACGTGCGTCTCCCTGTACATCACGCGATAGTTCTGCTGGATGGCGGCTTGGCCGATGGCTTGCGCCAAGTGGCTTTTCCCCGTCCCACCTGGGCCCATAAATAACGCGTCTTCCCGCTTGCCGATGAAGGCACAGGTCGCCAGGTCAAAGACCAGACTGCGATTCATCTTGGGGTTGAAGTTGAAGTCGAAGTTGTCCAGAGACTTGTGCGGGTCGCGGAAGGCGGCCTGCTTGCGCCGCCGATCCAACAGCCTCTCACTGCGGCGAGTCAGTTCGTCACTCACCAGACAGGAGATCAGATCGATGGGTGCCATAGCTTCGGCCTGCGCTTGGCGCAGTCTGGTTTCCAGCACGGCGGCGGTACCGCCGAGCCGGAGTTGTCGTAATGCACGTTGTAATTCAATCAGGTTCATGCCTCGTTCTCCTTGGTCTTGTTTTCGATGAGGTCGCGGTATAGCGTGAGCTGACGGATGAGTGGATCAACCTGGCGCAAGCTCAACGGCAGTTGGGGCTGGCGCTCCAGGTAGCGCCGCACGAAGTGGTAATCGTAAATGCCGACTTCCAGGGCGGCGGCACAGGCATCCTCGACGGTGGCGGCGCCATACTTCTTGGCCAGCGACAGCACGCCCAGGATGCGGCGCACGGCGGTCTCGCCGTCCTTCTGGTGCATGCCGCGGCAGAGCCCTCCGATCTGCGCGCCGGCCTTGTCGGCGCGCGACAACAGTTGCAAGGTGGTCAGGGGAGTTTGCTTGGGCCGGTCTTCGTCTTTGATGCGATGACGGCCGCGTGTCTGGTGCAGATGCTCGCGCAGGAGTTGTCCGGTCTGGGGATGCAATAGGCGGACCTGGCGGCTATCCCATTGCACCTGGACGTGGCGGCCGATCCAGCCCGGCGGCGCGCCGTAGTAGGCCGCATCGACTTCCACACAGCCATCCAGGTTCACCGTGCGCTTGCCGTATTGGTAATAGCGGAATGGCTCGACCGGCAGCGGCTGCAGCGCCGGCCGCTCTTCGGCGAACATAGCGGCCACCTGGCGTTTGGTGGTGCCGTGGATGCGCGTGTCGGCCCAGCGCGTTTCCCAGTGGTCCAGATAGTTTTGCCCCTCTTCCAGGCTTTCGAAGCGCAGTCCTTTCAGAGGGGTATTTTTAGCATGCCCGACACCTCTTTCCACTTTTCCCTTGCGATCCGGATCGCGGACGCGACAAGGCAGCGCC
>JBEKTU010000001.1:0-178290 GCA_049515735.1 Bryobacteraceae bacterium | reverse complement strand
TTGGTTACACTCTGTCATAGCAGAAAGCCGCTCCTTTCTTGGCCCAAACATGTTGTCGCAAATATGTTTATGCCAGAACGAGCGGCTCTTTGCCAGAGGCCGCTTGAGAAATGCGGGCTAGCCCAGCCACAGATCTTCCGGACTCCAGTCCGTCACGTTGCTGCGCAGCACGTAGCAGCCTTCACTCAAGCCAAACTGGTCCAGGTTCGACGCGCAGAATGGCGCAAACAGTAATTTCGCCGTGTTTAGATCGAGCCATGCACAGGTATCGATGAGAGTCTTGAAATGTATGTTTGCCGTCCCGCGAATCGAAAGATCAATAGACGCCAAGGGAAACGCGCAACGCTATCGGTTCTGCGCGAAGGTTGAGCCCGTTATCGGTCTCGTCGCCATTCAGAATGCGAATGAACTTGAAGACCCCGTTTTCGTAAGTCCCCTCGTCGACACGCATGAATTGGCGGCGCTTGTCCGCAGCGGCAGGCCGGAAATCGACCCGGCACGAGTAGCCGGCCACCAGGAACTGGTTGTCCGCAAGTTGGGCGACCAGGGCCCGTCCCGTTGGCTCCGGATTTCCCGCCGGCGCGCGGTTGTTCCGCCCAGCTCCGTAGGAGACTGTCGCGTTCCATATCCCAAAGGCAAGCGTGTTCGTAGGCTTGCCCGTTTCTTCCGCGACGGCCTGGAGCTTGCCCTCGAAGTTGAGGCGGGCGATGTCCCGCATCATGGGGGCGATCAGCCGGTAGTTCTGCGCCGTGGGGGCGAATTGGTCCATCGGCGCGGGTGCGGCGGGCGGAGTGCCGGCCGGAGCAGCGGCTGGAACGGTGGCCGGAACGGAGGGGGTGTTACTGTAGTCCAGACCGAAGGGCGAGAAGCCGATCGCCTGAAGGCCGAGGGCGGAGAAGAAGAACCTGGCAACCGAGGAGCTACTGCTGGTCTCCGGGATGAATAAGGCATTATCGTCCCGGTGGTAGAGTTCCAGGACTTTCAGGTATGCGGCCGGATCGTTCATGTAAATGTCGGGCGAGACGATATCGATCGCCGGCGCCGCGACTTTCCAGACGGGAATCACGTTGTCAGTGGGGCCGCCGGCTTCATAGCTGCCGGGTGCGCCCGGCTTGATGGGATCGCGCAGCGCGGCGTTGGCATAGAGCGGCAGCGGATAGACCGCCTTCCCGGCCGCGGCAACCTTCCCAACGTAAGTGGCTACGGCCCAGGCGTGGAAGTTCACTTCCGCTTCGGGACCAAAGGCTTCCTGCCAGGTCGCGGAAGCGCCTCCCTGCTTGCCCATAGCCTTGAGTACGTCCGGCGGGACGGGGCCGTCGAACAGTTTTTGCGCGGCTGGGGAGTAGTCGCGGACAGATCCCCAAGTGCCGGACTCGTTCTCCACTTGCACAATGATTACGGTGCGCTGCGGGTCGAACGCCTTGAGGTGGCGCATGAAGGCGGTGAACGCGCGGATGTCTAACTCCTGGGACGCGAAACAGAACGGCGATGGCGAATCCGCGGGCCGGCCGTTCTTGTCGATCAAGTGGAAATAACGCGCCGGGTCCGCCTTCATCCACTCGGGCATGTAGTGCTGGCTGCCGTTCTTCCAGGTGCCGAACCAGAGCAGATCCAGCCGGACGTGGTGCTCGCGCGCCTGGGTGACGATGGTATCGATCACCGTGTAGTCGAACTGTCCCTGTTTTGGTTCGAACTGTTCCCAGTAGATAGGTATCTCCAGTGTATTGGCGTGGAGGGATTCGATGGCCGGCCACACCTTCGGCAGCATAGCCGGCCAGCCGCTGGAATTGTGCGCCTGGGCACCCAGCATGAGGTAAGGCGCGCCGTCCACCATAAATCCGTAACGCCCATCCTTCTTGATTACCTGAGGGATGGGGCGCTCCTTTACCTGAGCAGGCAGCGTGATGGCGACGCTGCAGCCCGCCAGAACGACCACTAAGGTGGCGGGGCGGAAAAGCCTTCCAGGACGGACAGTAGTCATATTGATCGTTTCACTCGGAATCTCTATTCTAGCCCCACGGCTCTCAATTAGTACGAGTCCCGGTTCAGGCCTTGGTGGCTATCGACAGGGTTACAGGCGTCGCCGTTAGGTCTAGCGAAGCACTTTACCATCGACTTGTACGACGCTCGGTCCCACAGCCAAGGCTTGCTCGGGTAGACGCAGGAAGAGCTTTCCTTGGCTACGCGGATTTCGCGATTGAAGCGGAAGGTGAACTCGTCACCGCGCATAGGGGATGAAACGATCGCCCTCCAGGGCTACACTTCGCCGCTAAGCACATGGAGATCCCCAAACCCATGAAGTAAGGCACTTTCGCCTGCGCTTGCGCGACGGTGGGCAGCAGTAGAGCAACCGGAGGTCAATCCGCGATCAGGCGGATGGAGCCGGTTCCGCCGCGGATATCCAGGTGGATCCTCACCTTCGAGTCTTCGTAGGCATCATTGACCCAGTGGCCGCCTTCGCGGCGCAGGCCTTGCGTCCGGATTTCGCCGATGCCGCCCGCGCCTTCGGCGTAAACGCCGGCGCCGGCCGGCAGGCGGATGGTGGCTTCCCCGACGACGCCGCGAATGCGCACGTCGTAGTTGTGCGTGGGGTTCCCACGGAGATCCATTTCCAGCTTGCCGACCCCCATCTCGACTTCCACGTTGCGCAGCGACAGACTCCCCAGGCGAAGCCGCGCCTCCCCCGCGCCGAAATGCAGGGCCAAGTCCATGGGAGCGTCGTTGTTCAATTCCAGATCCCAATCGTACCTGGTGTGACCTATCTGGGCGTGGCCCTGCCCGGGCTGGCGGATGGTGAGTTCGCCATGCGTGCCCGTGCTGCTATACCGCACCTCGGGCCGCCACGACGCCACGTTGTAATTGAAATCGGCATTCAGCAGTTTCTGCGCTCCACCGCCGATCGTCAGGCTGCCGGCGCCCATGTTGAGGTCCACGCGGACCCTTTCGGAAGCGTCTCGCTCGATGGTGACGGAGTCGTGCCGCACGGGCCCGGTGGCGGTGTCGATGACGCAACTGCTCGCGCACAATGCCGCGGCTAGCAGAGGCAGACATCTGGTGCTCATGGAGTCTCCTTCTGAGGAGCATACGCGGCCGGAAAGCGGGTTGTTCCGTCGGGCTTTCTACCAGTGAGTGAGCGAGCCGTCGGGGCGCTGGTATATTTGCCGCCGGACGGGCTGGGTGACCTCTCCGATCGGTTTGAGCAGTTTCATTTCCAGCGTAGCCCCCAGTCCGGGGCGTTCGTTGGGATAGACCTTGCCCTGCTTGAAATCCAGGCACTCGGGCAGATAATCGATGGGACGGTCGCCATAGTTGAACTCGAACAGCACCGGGCCGGGGAAGGTGGACAGGCAGTTCACCAGGGCGGCGGTGGAGATGGGCCCCGTGAAGTGCGGAACGATTCCCACGACGTGCGTTTCGCACATGGCCATGATCTTCAGCATTTCGGTGATTCCACCGACATTGGGCAGCGTACAGCGGTTGTAGTCGATGTCGTGGTTCTCCACCAGGCGGTTGAAGTTCCATCGCTGGCCCCACTCCTCGCCGGCGGCCAGGGGAACCGTGGTCATCTGCCGCAATCTCGGGATGTCCTCCAGGAACTGCTCGTCGCGGGTGGGGTCTTCCACCAGGTAAGGCTCGTATTCCTCGATCAGCTTGCAGCAGCGCACGGCGTCGGGATAATCGAACTTCTGGTGCAGGTCGACGTTCCAGTCCCCGTTCTTGCCGACGCCTTCCCGAACCTCCTTGCAGGCCTCGGCCACAATGCGGACGCGTTCGTGCGTATTATAGACATTGTCGACGATGGGTGTACCGGCGCCGGCATCGATGCGGAAGGCGCGGTAGCCGGCCTCGATGGTAGCGCGGGCGCGATCCCGCAGGCTCATGGCGTTAGTGCCGCCTCCGCCGGTGGGGTAGCATTCACAGTAATTCCGCACGGCCCCGCCCAGGATCTGGTGCACCGGCAGCTTCAGCGCCTTGCCCTTGATGTCCCATAGGGCAAGGTCCAGCGCTCCGACGGCGTGGATCTTCTCCCGCCCGGGAGGATAGAACCAGGCCATGTACATCTCCTGCCAGATGGCCTCGATTCGAAAGGGGTCTTTTCCGATCAGCGATCCGGCGCACTGTTCCAGCGTATCCTTGGAGCCGCCTTCGCCCACTCCGGTGATTCCGATGTCCGTCTCCACCGTCACCACCATGTTGCTCTGGTTGAAAAGCTGGTTCAGGTTGGGAGGCTGGTAAATCCGGACACGGGTGATTTTCGCTTTGGGAAGCGCGGCTTCCACGCGGCGGGGAAGAGCGGCGCTCGCCACCGATGCCGCCGCGAGCGACTTAATGAAAGATCTTCGATTCATGGCACACCTCCTGGAGACAGTTTATTCTACCCATACTGCGGCTCCGGCACCAAGGCGCGAGCCTGGTTGGCGCCTAGCCCGCGGCGCTCACCAGAAACACCGCCACTTCCGCCAGCAGATTCGGCAGCAGCGTCACTTTGCGGTGGCCTGAGAGGAAGTAGCGCCGCTCTACCACCAGCCTTTCCAGCGCGGCCAGGTTTTCGAAATCGTACACCGTCAGGAAATGAATGTTGGGAGATTCGTACCACTCGTACGGAAACAGTTTGGTCCGGGGCGCCCCGCCGCTCACCAGCATGGAAAGCCGCACGCGCCAGTGGCCGAAGTTGGGAAACGCCACGATCGCGCGCCGCCCCACGCGCAGCATCTCGCCCAGCACCTTGCGCGGGCGATGGGTTTCCTGAAGCGTCTGGCTCAGAATCACGTAGTCGAAGGCATGGTCGGGATAATCCGCCAGACCCTGGTCGATGTCCCCCTGGTAAACCGAGACGCCGCGCGCAATGGCGCGCTGCACCTTGGCGCCGGAGATCTCCACGCCGCGCGCCTTTACGCCCTTGTTCTGGGCCAGCCACTCCAGCAGCTCGCCTTCGCCGCAGCCCAGGTCCAGCACCTTGGTTCCAGGCTCCACGATGTCGCCGATGATGGCGTAATCGCTGCGGCCCAGCAGCTCGCGGACGAACGCCTGCTTCCCGGCGGGCGGCACGCTCATGCCGCCTTCTCCACGGTGCTGGCGAGAAATCCGCGGATCAGATCGGTCTGTTCGGCGACATCCACCAGGAAGGCGTCGTGCCCGTAATTGGACTCGAGCTCCACGTAGGCCACGTCGCAATTGCGCGCCCGCAGCGCACTCACAATCTCCTGCGACTGGTAACTCGGGTACAGCCAGTCCGAGCTGAAGCTGATCACCAGGAAGCGCGCCTCGGTCCGCTCGAACGCCGCCGCCAGCGAGCCGTGGCCGTTGGTGAGATCGAAATAATCCATGGCCTTGGTGATGTAAAGGTACGAGTTGGCGTCGAAGCGGTTGACGAACTCGCTGCCGCGGTAGCGCAGGTAGCTCTCGACTTCGAAATCCACGTCGAAGTCGAAGCCGAAAGTCTCCTTCCCGCGCAGGCGGCGGCCGAACTTCTCGCGCATCGAGTCGTCGCTCATGAACGTGATGTGGCCCACCATGCGCGCCACGGCCAGGCCGCGCGCGGGCGGCTTTCCGCCATAGTAGTTGCCTTCGTTCCAGTCGGGGTCGGCCATGATGGCTTGCCGGCCGACTTCGTTGAACGCGATCTGCTGCGCGCTGTGCCGCGTGGTGCAGGCAATGGGGATCGCGGAAACCACGCGGTCGGGATAAGAGACCGCCCATTCGAGCGCCTGCATTCCCCCCATGGACCCGCCCGTAACCGATAGCAGCCGCGGAATGCCGAACCAATCCATCAGCATCCGCTGGACGCGCACCATGTCCCCGATGGTGATCACCGGGAACGACATGGCATACGGACAGCCGGTGGCCGGATTCACCGACGCCGGCCCCGTGGTGCCCCGGCATCCGCCCAGGACGTTCGAGCAGATCATGAAATACTTGTTGGTGTCGAACGCCTTGCCCGGCCCGATCATGTTGTCCCACCAGCCCGGCTTGCCCTTTTCGTGGCTGATGCCGGCCGCGTGGGCGTCGCCTGAGAACGCGTGCAGCACCAGGATGGCGTTGGACTTGGAAGCGTTCAACCGGCCGTAGGTTTCGTAAGCCACGTCCACCGGCGCGAGGGTGGCGCCGCTATCCAACGAAATCGAATCGAACCGGACAGTATTAGCCTCGACGATCATGACGGGAGAATTCTTATCATAGCAGAGCACGCGCGGAGCGCCGGGACCGCGGCTGACAGTCGCAAGTCGTGCGCCCGCGCACCAGCCCTAAAACGTCGCGATGGGGTTCACTGGCCCTCCCGTGGCGCCGGGAACTCGCAGCGGATTGATGGTCAGCAGGAACGTCCAGCGGCGTCGCTTGGCGGCGGCCTCGCCCAACTCTTCCAGAATGCAGTTGTCGATCAGCGGCAAGCCCATGGCCCGAAGCCCGATCTGGTGAATCGGCTGGTTCACTCCTTCCACGCGCGAGGGCCTCACGTCCTGCACCACGTCGCTGCCCAATATGGCAACTCCCCGCTCGCGCATCCACTTGCAGCAAGAGGCGTAGAGTCCGGGCGTCGCCACGTTCAGGTTCAGCGGCCCCTTCTCCTTCACCCGCAGCCAGCGGCCCGTGCGCACCAGCATGGCGTCGCCGCTCTCCAAGCGGAAACCCGCCTTCTTCTCCCAGGCTTCCAGGTCTTCCGGATAAATGGGCTCGTCGTCGCCCAGGTACGCCACCCCTTTCAGCTTTGGAATGTCGAACAGCAAGCCCCGCGTGAAGATGCCGTTCTTAAAAGCCATCACGTCGTCTTTGCCCGCCCCCCGGTCGGTGTAGCTGGTTTGCGGGTACCCGTTGTAGATCTGGCCCTGGTAGTAAATGTGGCTGAGCGCGTCGAGGTGCGTGGTGTTGTTGCCGTGATAGGAAACCGAAATGGTGTCCACCACGTACGCCGCCAGCGGCCTCGGATCGGGACCGGGAGGCCTGCTGGCCAGCGACCACGTAGCGCGCTCGACCAATGGGCCGCCGCGCCCGCCACGCCCTTCCGGACCTCGGCCGCCGCCTTGCGGGCTGGCGCCTGCCACCGGTGGAGCGCCCTGCCCCGCCTGTCCAGGCGCCCCACCGCGCGGCCCTCCGCCCATGCCGCCCAGCGGTACGCCGGTCGAGCCTTCCTTGGGCAAATCCGCATCCAGCGACGCCGATACCGAAATTCCCTCCTTCACCAGTGCGGCTGCGGCCTTGCGCTTCGCCGGCGTGATCAGGTTGATCGTGCCGGCCTGGTCGTCCTGGCCCCACTTTCCCCAATTGGAAAGCTCGGTCATCCAGCGGTCGACATCTTCTTTCGTCAGGTTGCGCGGGTACTTCTCGGTAGTGGGAGCTGCTGCTCCAACGGCTGCCATGCCAGCACTGGTCAGCAGACCGGCGCTCGTGAACCAGTTTCGGCGTGTGATTTTGGCTGGGATCATTGGTTTCCTCGAATTGACAGCAATTGTAGTCGCTGCCGGTGCCTGAGTGCAACTCCGCCCTTGACTTTTCCCGGATTTCGCTTAAGATTCAGCAAGGGGGGGCTTCCATGTCCATTTCGACGCGTTTCACGTGTTCGGCAACGCTGAAAGTGTTGTCGTTGTCTTTGATGTTGTCTTTGATTCTCTCTTTGGCCGCCTGGTCCCAGGAACCGACCGGCCAGATTATTGGAACGGTCACCGACCAAACCGGCGCGGTGGTGGCCGGCGGTACCGTCGTTGTTACCAACACGGCCACTGGCGTGGCGCGTAACCTTGCAACCAATTCAGCCGGGGTATATACTGCGCCTGCTTTGACCCCCGGAACGTACTCGGTACGGGTGTCACTGACCGGATTTACATCCAGCCTCCGCTCTAACATTGACGTCGGCGTGGGTGAGGTGAACCGCCAGGATTTCTCGCTGCAGGTCGGCGACATGAACCAAAGCGTCGAAGTCCAGGCGCTGGCAGCGGCCCTCGATACCGAGACCACCACCATCGGCACGGTGATCGAGGATAAAAGTATCGAGGATCTGCCGCTGAACGGCCGCAATTATCTGCAGTTGGGTGCCCTGGTTCCCGGAGGGACAATTTATGGTCCCACGAATTCCATCGCCATAGCGCGCGGCGGCGGAGACCGCTCTTTGTTTCAGTTGAATCTGGCCGGGCAGCGCCTGGAATATGTCCATTACACTTTGGACGGTCTCGAGAATACCGATCCCAACTACGGCACGTATCTGGTTCAGCCGTCCCTCGACGCGATACAAGAGTTTAACGTCGAGACGGGCACTTACAGTGCCGAATTCGGCCACAACATGACCCAGATGAATGTAGTCACCAAGAGTGGCACCAACCAGTACCACGGCGCTGCGTTCGAGTTCCTTCGCAACACCAAGATGGACGCCAAAAACTTCTTCCAGCAGCCGAACAGTCCCATCGAGATACTTAAACGAAACCAATTTGGATTCGTGCTCGGCGGTCCCATCCAGATTCCCCACGTGGTTAACGGACACGACAAGTTGTTCTTTTTGTTCAATTACGAGGGCCAGCGGCAAAACCAGCAGAATCTTGGCTACGGAACCGTTCCGTTGCCATCGTACTTCACCGGCAACTTCTCGGGTTCCAGTACCGTCATTTACGATCCGGCCCAGCGGGTCTTGAACGCCGCTGGAACAGCGGTTACATCCCAGGCGCCCTTCCCTGGAAATATCATTCCCCCAAGCAGGCTCTCGCCGCAGTCGCAGCTTGCCGCAACACTCTTTCCAGCCCCGAATGCCACGCCGACGAGCATTCTGAACGGTGTATATGCCAACAACTACGTAGACAATACGGAGCTCATCACCGATAACCACGACGCGGAACTTGCCCGCGTCGACTGGCAGGCCAACGCGGCGTTGAGTTTTCAGTTCCGTTATAGCCACGGCAATGAGCCGAGCTACACGCCGGAGGGCAGCTCCCCGTTCGCCGGTATGGGTACCGTCAACACCGCCATTACTCATCAGGGCATGCTGGGGAGTACGTGGGTGATCAGCCCCACCAAACTGAACGAATTCAAGCTGGGCATGAGCCGGCTGGAGTCGATAAACGGCAACCTCCACACCAACGATCCGAACTGGAACTGGGTGCAAAAACTCGGCATTCCCATCGTGCTGGACACCCCTTATTTTTATGGTATCCCGGTTATCGGCATCAGTAACTTTTCAGGTCCCGGCGATCCCCAGAATGGCCCATACGGGAGCTGGGACACGACCATCCAGGCGACCGACAATTTTTCGTGGACCCTGGGCAAACACAGTATTAAGATTGGCGCGGACCTCGAACGCATCCGCTTCGATATAACGGGCAACGACTTTGCGCGGGGAGGGTTCAGCTTTTCGGGCACGTATACCGACGTGGCCGGCGGCTCGCCTGCGCCTTTGAATGCCATGGCGGATTTTCTGTTGGGAGACATAGCCTCACAGCAAGGTCAACCGGGCATTGTAGCGGACCAGTTGCGCGATTGGGCGCTGGGTACTTACATTCAGGATACATGGAAGGTCAATAAGAAATTGACCATCAACCTTGGGCTTCGCTATGAGTTGCAGCCGGGGTTGACCGAAAAATACGACCACATGGTCAATATTTCCTGGGCTTGGAACAATTCGTTCCATCCGATTTGGATACGGGCAGGCAGCGGAGACTTCTATGCGGGCAGTACTCCTGCGCCCTATCCCTTGCCCGCCGGAATTCCGTATGAAAGAGGACCATATGGAGACACCACCTGGAAGACACCCTATTTGCAATTTGGTCCCCGCGCGGGGCTCGCCTATAACCTGAATTCAAAGACCGTGATTCGCGCCGGCTTCGGCATCTATTACCCGCATGACATCGGCAACACGGCGTTCGACGTCACCCGCAACCAGCCCTTCACGGAACGAATTAACAGTACCTCAAACACCTTGATTCCCAACGCAACATGGTCCGCTCCGTTCCCCATCATCGCCATCTCCACCAATGCTCCGTCCTGGGTATGGGGCGATCCCCAGCCCTACACTCCGCAATGGACCTTCAACGTCCAGCGTTCGCTAAACAGTTCCACGACCTTCGAGTTGGGCTATGAAGGTTCGGCCGGCGTCCACTTGCAGCGCACGGTCTACTACAACGACTCGCCCCCGGCGCCGCCCGTAAATAACCGGAACTTGCTGCGTCCGTGGCCGGACCTGGGATTCGTCCAGGCAGTCGAGGCCGCCAGCCACTCCAGTTATGATTCCCTGCAGGCGCGTTTGCAGCATCGCTTTTCGGGCGGATTCACTTTGCTAAGTTCATTTAGCTGGGAGAAATCCATCGACAATGGCAGCGGCGTCCGTCAGGCCAGCGGCGATTCTTACACTCCTCCGAATGGTGCTAACCTGGCCGCGGAACGCGGACTTTCCGCTTTCAACTTCGGCAAGAAATGGACCACCTCGGGTCTGTATGTGCTGCCCTTCGGAAAGGGCCAGCATATGCTCTCCCACGCTAACGGGGTTGTCGATGCGTTCGTTGGAGGATGGCAGTTGGGGGGAATTCTGACTTTTGAGGGTGGTTTCCCCTTGTCTATGGGTTGTCAGAATGGGTCGTTTCAGAACACTGATGCCCCGTGCCGCCCGGATGCTACTGGGATCAGCCCCGTGCTGTCGAATCCCGGTCCGAGTGAATGGTATAACCCTGCCGCGTTTGTCAATCGCCTGAACTTCGTCACGGGCGTCGGTCCTTACACATTCGGCAACGACGGGCGGAACAACGTGATAGGCCCAGGGTTAACCGCTCTGGATGCCTCGATGTTCAAAAGTTTTAACTTCTCCGAACGCATACATCTGGACTTCCGGGCGGAGATGTTCAACCTTCCCAACCACCCGATTCTCGGCCAGCCCGCCGCCACCGTGGGTGTCGCCGGTGAGGGACAGATTACCTCGACGCGCGTTCCCTCTCGGCAGGTACAGTTGAGTTTGAAACTGCGGTTCTGAGCGAACCTGAGCTGAAACCGGCGTTCTGAGTTGCTGGTATAGTGGCAGTTGGAATTAGAGAGGAGAATCTTCATGTCCGGGAAGAGCGCATCGCGCCGGAGTTTCCTGGGCGCGGCCGTCGCCGCTCCCGCGCTGGGCGGACTGGCCTTGGCCGATCCGGGCCGAGCCGCCGCGCAGGCGGCCGGCGTCAAACGCGGTGACCTGCCCGATCTTACCATCAAGCAGGTGAAGGTCATGGTGTTGAAGCCGGAAGAGGGACGAACTCCGGGGAATACCGGGGCTCCGGCTGGAGGTGGCCGCGGCGGTGGTGGGCGCGGAGGCGGTGGTGCCATGGCCGGCCCGGCCGGCGAGCGCACCGGAGAGAAGTTGGCCGCCATTGTCACCAATAGCGGCATCGAGGGCAATTACACCCTCGATGATCGCTACTTCCATCCCAACTGGAGCAACCTCGGGTGGCTCGAGTACGCCAAGGGCGCGCTCCCCGGCAAGACCGTCCTCGACCTGCCCGCCCTCACCTCGCAATGGCGGCCCAGCCTGCGCCGCTACGGCCAGCTTTCCTACGCTGCCGCCATCGACAATTGCTGCTGGGACATCCTGGGCAAGGCCGCCGGTCTCCCGGTCTATCGTATCCTCGGAGCCTACCGCGACCGCGTTCGCGCCTATGCCAGCTCCCAGCACCTGCGCAACGTCGAGGAATTCGTGGCCGATGTCAAACACGCCATGTCCGACGGCTTCACGGCTTACAAAATCCATCCGCCCGGAGGCGGCGCTGGCGGGCACGATTACAAGCTCGACATGGAGGTTATTAAAGCCGTCCGCAAAACCGGCGGAGACGACATGCCCCTGCTGTACGACCCGGTCGGCTCGCTCACGCGCGACGAAGCCGTGAAGGTGGGTCGCCTGCTCGACGAGTTGCACTACGTGTCTTTCGAGGACGCGCTGCCCACTAAGGACATCGACGGCCTGGTCGAGTTGGCCGCCGCCTTGGACGTGCCGATTGTCATGGGCGAATTCATGCCTTCGCCCTACGATTACGTCCCCTACGTCCTCCGCGGCGCGCTCGACGAAGTCCGTTTCATCGTCGATAACGTCGGCGGCATCACCGGCGGCATGAAAATCGCCCGCATGGCTGAGTGCTTCAACATGATGTGCCAGCCTCACAACTGGGGCACCCTCCTGGACCATGTCGTGCATTTCCACTGCGAGCTGGCCATGCCCAACAACATCTGGTTCGAAGTGACGCAGCCACTGGGCATCGCCGACCGTCCCTATTTCAAGGACAAGATCCGCCTCGACAAGGAGGGCTACGTTCCCGCGCCGGTCAAGCCCGGCCTGGGCTACGAGCTCGACCGCGGCGTGCTCGATAACATGATGCTTCGGGTGGAGAGTTAGGAGAAACCGCTATGTCGGAAGATAACCTGTCGCGACGCAATTTCTTCGGCGCCACCGCTGCCGGCAGCGCCGTGGGCGTGCTCAGTGGCCGCGCCCTGGCTCAGTCCACCGGCGTCAACCCCGCCGACCTGCCCGACCTCACCATCAAGGAAGTCAAGGTCTATGTCCTCAAGCCCGAAGAGGCTAACACCGGGCAGGGCGGCGCCAACTTCCGCCGTAGCGCGCAGTTTGCCTCCATCGTCACCAACAGCGGCATTGAAGGCAACTATGTTCTCACCAACCGCTATAGTCACTCCAACTGGAGCAACCTTGGATGGCTGGCCTACGCCAAGCGCGCGCTGGTCGGCAAGCATGTCTTGGACATGCCCGAGTTCACCAACCAGTTCCACAGCGCCGTGGGGCAGCTTTCCTATGCCTCCGCCATGAACAACTGCCTGTGGGACATCCTCGGCAAGGCGGTCAACCTGCCGGTGTACCGCATCCTCGGCGCGTACCGCGACCGTGTGCGGGCTTACGCCAGCTCGCAGCATCTTCACACCGTGGAGGACTTCGTGGCAGACGTCCGCCACGCCAAGTCGCAAGGCTTCACCGCTTACAAAATCCATCCGCCGTGGCTCGCCAACAACGAGGTGGATTACAAGCTGGATATCGAGGTGGCCAAGGCCGTCCGCCAAACCGGCGGCGACGATATGGCTTTGCTCTTCGATCGCGTGGGCGCATACACCCGCCTCGAAGCCATGAAGGTGGGGCACGCGCTCGACGAGTTGAACTACGTCTCCTACGAAGATTGTCTGCCCACCGACGACATGGAGGGGCTCGCCGAGCTGGCTAAGGCTCTGGATGTCCCCATTACCATGGGCGAATTCCTTCTCTCGCCTTACGATTACGCCAAGTACATCCGCTTCGGCGCGCTGGACGAAGTGCGCTTCATCGTCGATAACCTGGGCGGCATCACCGGCGGTATGAAGGTTGCCCAAATGGCGGAGTGTTTCGGCATGTTATGCCAGCCTCACAATTGGGGCGACCTGCTGGACCACGCCGTCCACTTCCATTGCGAGCTGGCCATGCCCAACAACGTCTGGTTCGAAATGACGCAGCCCATGGGCTCGACCGACCGCCCATACTTCAAAGACCGGCTCCGCATCGACAAGGACGGCTACGTGCCCGCGCCTCGCAAGCCGGGCCTCGGCTACGAGTTCGACTACAACGCGCTCCACAACCTGATGGATCGCGTCGAGACGTAGATAACGAGCCGGCGCGACGCCGGACCGGCCCCAGTAAACCCGAAGCCGGAGGCGCCGCGCCGCGTAATGTGCCCGCGCACTCACATGCGCGCGGGAGCGGCGTCAGAATACAAACCGCGCTACCACTTGGCCGGTTCGCCCCTGGGTACCCGAACTTGCATTCATGAACCCGAAGCCGGACTGCGGAACGCCCGCGGCACTCACCACTTGCGTTTGCAAGGGGTTGCTGGGGGACGCGCCGGGGACCACTATGCGGTTGAATGCATTGAAGAACTCTCCACGGATCTCAAGATTCATCTTCTCCCAGATGTGGAAAATCCTGCCCAGGCTCATATTCTCTCCAGGCAGGCGCCGGGCACGGAAATCGCTGTAGTAGGGGGCTCCGAAGCCCCACTGCCCGGGTCCCGGATCGGACCAGGCCGCCGGGTTGTACAAGAACTGCGCATTGGGATCGATGTGGCTGTTGGGGTTTTCCGTGTACAGCGGCACGCCGGGCACGCGGTTGAACAAGGTGCTGCGGAACAGCGCCGTGCTGAGGTTATTCTGCGCCGCGGGAGTCGCAACCAAGGCCCCGTTTTGGTACTGCAACGTTCCGGAAAGAGACCAGCCGCCGACCACCGCGCGAAAGGCCTTGTACGGCGTGAACTTGGGGATAATGTAGTTGTACGAAACCACGAACACCTGCGGCAAGTCGGAAGCCGAGAGAGCCTTCAGGTTATTGCGGTTGTATTCGTCGTTAATAACTCCGCCGCCATTGTAGTTTTCCGCTTCTACATCCAGCGTCTTCGACCTGGTGTACGCCGCCGTGATAGCCAGACCATAGGACGTGCGTTTCGTAATTTTCGCCTGCAAAGCGTCGTACCAGGTGTCTCCCAATGGAGCCCAGTCCTCCACAATGCTGCCGAACTGCGGGTACGGCCGGAGGGCCTGAGCCACGGTCAACGTCAGAGGGAATCCCGGGTACGGCGGTACGTTGAATCCCCGTGAAGCGGCCAGTGACGAATTCAGCGGGGAGTTTAGCAGCGAAAGGTCGGCCGTGCTGTTAAGATTCAGGCCGGCCTGGCTGATCCGCTGCGGAGTCAGCGCGTTCAGGTCCCAGTAACTGCTCGACTGGAGCCACACGCCATGGTTGCCTACGTACGCAACCTCTGCGGCAATATTCGGGGTGAGTTCGCGCTGCACCGCGATGTTCCACTGATTAATCCGCGACGGACGGCCTGCGTTCCGATCCTCATAGGTCGGAGGATTGTTGATCTGGCCCGTTTGCGGCCGTATTCCGGGGTCGTAGTCAGTCGAGAAAATCTGCGCCGCGGTGTACGGCAAGCCTTGGCCAAAAATATACGGGGTCTCCCCGAAGGATGTCGAGCTGAAGCTAAGCGTGTTCCAGCCTTCCCCGACCGCCCCGGTCCCGGCGCCATCCGGTGTGGGGCCGTACGAAAGGCCCCAACCCGCTCGCAGCACCATCTTGGGAGCGAACTGGTAAGCGATGCCCAGCCGCGGGCCGATCGCAAACGGATAGGTGGTCGTGAATTGGCAGTTGCACTTACCGGCCCCGTTCCCTTCGAAAATCGTCCCGCCGAGCAGATTGCCGGCGTTCTCGTTCACAACGGTCGGCCCGAACATGCTGGCACGGTTATATAACTCCTCCGGCGCCGTCTGGTAGTCCCACCGGATGCCATAGTCGAGTGTCAGTTTGCGCGTGACCTTCCAGGTGTCTTGCAGGTACAACGCCATCGAGTGCTTGCGGTAGTCGGGATCTTGCGTGGGGGGGACGGTGGCGCTATCCACCAGACCCAGCAGATAACTGGCGTACGGGAGTCCGATGGTATTACCCCCTACGGTCGCACTGTTGAGATACGGAAGAGCCGTCTCGTTGCCGCTGAAACCGTAAGTGGGAGCGGCGATGGCGTTCTTGTTGATCGTCGTATCCAATCTCCACTGGATACCGATCTTGTAGGTATGGTTGCCGCGGACGTTGGTCGCGTTCAGTACCACCGTAGGCTTGTCGGCAAGGTTCACAACCGGGGCGCCCACCCCCATGCCGTAAGATGTGCTGAACCCGCCCACGGTCGAGTTTCCAAGGGTGTTGATCGTCGGAAAGCCCGGGGTATAGCTGCCGTTCAGGCCAATCGAGGCTGGGACAAAGGCGAGGGAGGCCGGCAGATAGTTGTCGTCATGGTCGCCGCGCACAAAGCCAAACCCGAAGTGCAGCACCCATGTGGGAGTCGGTGTGTAGTCATAGTGAAGCTGATAGGTGTCGGCGAAGATTTTCCGGTTGCGCTCCGAAGAAATTGGCGCCGGGAGGTCGTCATTTCGGGCGTTTGCGTAGTACAGATAGTTCGACCCATAAATACTAATCTTCGACTTATCGCCAATGTTCTGGTCGAACTTGATACTGGGGATGTGCCGCTTCTCCGCACTCGGAGCAATTTGGTTCCAGTTGTTCACCAAATTACCATTAGTGGGAGTGGGCAGCCAGGTGTTCTGAATGGTCAGCGCAACCGCGTTGAGGCGGCTGGCCGGGATGACGTTGTTCGGGAAGGGCGTGCGCGTCACCTGGCCATTCACGGTTTGGTCCGTGAGCGGATCGAAGATCATGTTCTCCAGGATGCTTCCGCCGTTGATGTTAGTGCCCAGCACCTTCTGCACAAGCGCCTGGCTGAAATCCCCGCCTCTCTCCCCAACCGTAGGCATGGTTACATAGCCGTTTCCCACGGTGAAATTCCTTTCCAGTTCCAGGTCGGCAAAGAAGAAAGTCTTGTTACGGCCGTTGTACACCTTGGGAATGACCACGGGGCCGCCTATGGCGCCGCCATAGTTCTTCATTTTCGATGCGGGATCAAGGTGTTGGTCCCCGTTGCGAATGGTGTAAGCTTCGCCGGCGTTAAGATCTTCGTTGCGAACAAAGGTGAAGGCAACACCGTGGAGTCCATTGGTGCCGGACTTGGTGGTGAAGTTGAAGAGGCCGTTTGCGACCTGGCCGAATTCAGCCGCGAAGTTACTGGTCTGCAGCGTGAATTCCTGTAGCGATTCCACCGCCGGCTGCTGTTCCAGCGTGTGTGACGGATCCTCGTTGGCATTGGTAATGTCCTGGCCGTCCAGGAGAACCCTGTACCCCGTGGCTGGCCCGCCGTTGACCTTGATATTGGCCGAACCGGCAGGGGCCGTCACGCCGCCGACCACGCCCGGCATGATTCCGGAAAACTCGAACGGGTCGCGCATGTTGGTCGTAGTGTTGGGCAGCGCGTCCACGCGGTCCGTGCTCAGGTTGTGGTTCAGTTCGGCGTTCTCCGTTCTGAGCAATGGCGCGTCCGCGTTGACGGTGACGGATTCCGAAGTCGATCCGACCTTCAGGACGATATCGACACGCAACACCTGGACGACCTGAACCGTGATGCCGTGCTGGATATACTTCTCGAATCCAGCCGCCGTCACGGTTACGTCGTAAATCCCGGCGAGAAGGTCGGCGAGCGCGTAGTTGCCGGTCGCGGTGGAGATGGTGTCATACTCCGCTCCCGTCGCCGTATCCCTGGCGTGAATAGCTGCACTGGGGACAATGGCGCCAGTCGGATCCGTAATGGTCCCCGTGATGGTCCCGCGGTCGTTCTGGGCGAACGCGAGCACCAAAGTCATCAGAAACATGCACAGCAGTCGTGCTGCCAAACCACGTTGTGGCAGGTAGAAACGCATGGGAAATCCTCCTTGTTTTCAAGCCTTTTGCGGCTAGACCTAACCCCTGAGTTCATCCTCAGAGCAATAGCTCGTCTCCGGACGAACTCAACACACGAAGCCAATCGCGGCGCGCCGATGATGCATTATACAGCGCCAGCGTACAGCGATTATATTCTGTGTCAAAATCCGTGTCAAGGGTTAAATTCCAGAGTTAAATTCCAGGGAAACCAGATGTTTTCACATTCAGGCAAGAATTCCGATTGCGGACCCGCCAGTCTATTCCAGGCCCTCCCGGTGGCCGGCGTCCTGGAATGATCGAGTCCTGCGTTATCGTGGAAACATGCCCGCGGTTCCCGTGGATCAGACCAGCCGAACATTTCGGCAACCATACCGGCAACGGGCGCGCCAGTGGAGCCGGATGGCTTGGGCGATGGCCTTTCTCTTCGCCAGTATGCCCGCGGCCAGCAAGCTCTTTCTGGGTGTTTGGGGATTCGACGGCGCCGCCGAGATCGCGTGCCTCTGCCTGATCCTCGGTACGTATTTCCACATCGCCGCCCGGCGCAGGGTCCCGGCCATTCCCGACCCGGCAACCATGCTCGACGAAGCCATCCAGCTTGCATCGTCAGGCCGGATCGATGCGGCCATTGCCCTGCTGACGGAAACCATCCGCCTCAGCCCTCAATTGTGGCAGGCGTTCCAATACCGCGGTGAGTTGTACCTGCGGCAGCAGTCCTTCGATGCGGCCCTCCAGGACCTGAATGAGGCCATCCGATTGGCCCCGGAGGAGCCGCACCTTTACGTCTTGCGTGGGCAAGCCCACAGCTTTCTGGGCGGGGATCGGCTCTAGCGCGCCACCAGACGGACTGGTCCGAGCAAGCCCGAAACCGGCGGCGTCCCTCCGCGGCCCCCTCCTCCGCCGACGGCTCCGTATACGGCAGCCGCTCCCGGCGCGCCCTGCCCCCTGCCTCCGCGGCCGCCTCGCCCGCCTGCTGCACCAGCAGCACCAGGCGCGCCAGCCGCGGCCGGCGGCGGACCCTCAAAGCCTCCGCGGCCTGAGAGCGTCGCGAACACGTTTATCTGCAGGTCATTGTTTCCGGGTTGCAAAAAAGTGGTGATGTCCCAGCGATAGGGTTGCCAGGCCTTCGGGTCTACGGTGGCCGCGCCGTTCACCCTGATTCGGACGTAGTCGCGCGCATCCGCGATTTCCAGATACACGTGTTTCCCGGCCGGTACCGTGGGAGCCGTGAACTGCTTGCGATATATGGCCGGGCCGGCGAAGGATTGGGTGCCCAGCTCCTCCCACGATTTCAGAGGCGTGGTCAGGTGTTTGCCGTTCAGGTCCAATGTCCAGTCTCCGCCCAGTTCCGCCAGAGTAGTGCCCGACACCAGGGCCGGCTCTGGACTCATAGCTTCACTAGGAAGCGGCCCGACCACCACGACTTTCGTCTCGTATGGTTCCAGCAGCAGCGGAAAGCGCACGGAATCGTTCTCGGCAGTTGCACCGGTCATGGAATGAATCTGGCCCCCGCCCAAGTCCCACACCTGCGCCTGACCGCGGCCGGCGATGGTTGCCATGCGCGATTCCTCTTTGTCGCTCTCGTTGAAGAAAAGGTACATGTCAGCGTCGCTCCAACTGCGGTGCGTGTACGTCAATCGCGGCCAAGGGCTGTCCAACGTCACATCCGGCTTGGGCAGTGCCGCGATCACCCGCGGCGTGATGTCGCCGGAGGGCTCGATCAGCGTGGCGAAGCTCAGGTCGGGCACGTCCTTGGCATTCAAGAACGTCTTGTCCACCACCAGCTTGGGCGTCTGTCCCACGAAAATCAGCTTGCCGCCCGCTTCCACAAAGGCCCGAAAACGTTCCAGCCCGGTCCGCGTGATCACCGTCGAGGACGGTACCACGATGGCCCGGAAAACCTGCCCGCTGAGATCCTTGAAGCCACCATCCGCGATGGTGGCCACCGAGCTGAGCGATTGTTCGTCGAAGTAATCCCACTCCACCTGGTGTTCGTACAACTGCCAGCCCAGCTTGGTCGTGCTGCGGTCGGCTTCTTCGTCGCCCATCCACATGCTGTTGGCGGGATGGTACAGACCCACCTGCGCCGCCGGGCGTCCCATGGCCATCAAATAGCCGCCCCGGTTGGCGTACAAAGCCAGCAGGGGACCCTGTGGCTGCGGCGGGGCTGCCTCCCCGCCGGGGCCGCGCCCCCCTGGCACGCGGATCTGCAGCTCGGTCACTCCCCTCACCATTTGAAAGTCCAACTGGAACTTGCCGTCGATGCCCGGTCCGCCGGCCGACTCGGTCCAAACCTTGGGTCTGCCGAACAGGTGGGCCGCCGAAGAGGCGATCTTAGGGAAGTTGTTGTTGATACGCCACGTCCCATCCGGCGTGTGGATCGCGCTGGGCACAAGCTGGCTCAGGTTATCGATTCCCGGCACTTCCACGTAGCGGTTGTCGCGGAAATAATCGCCCTCGCTGCGCACCAGGGCCATCATGGTCTCTTCGTGGTTCAGGTGCACCAGGTATTCCACGTTGTACTTCGCGCACCAGGCGGCCTGCTCTCCGAAAAAGCTATTTTGGAAGATGCCGCTCCACACGTCCCAGTAGTCGGCTTTGGCCCGCTGCGCCTCATCCGTCAGTTTGCCGGTGAAGAACAACGGGATGTAGGGCCTCAGATCATACCCTTTCTGCTTCTGAAATTCTTCCAATATTCCGGGCGTCCAGGGCATGCCATTGATGGAATAATCCGGCTCATCGCCAAAGAACCCCAGAATGGTGTTGCCGAACTCGTCTCCCACCGCCTGCCTGTAAGTTTCGTGCGTGACGTTGAGGAAGGCGCGGGTGGCATTCGGGTCCAGGTAGTCGATCAGCGAGTACAGGCCGTCCTTGGCGCGCGTGCCGTCCTCGCGATTGAAGTTCCGCGTCGGCGAACTGATGTAAATGTGCCGCACGAATACCACCTCCCAGTCGTAATGCGGCTCGTTCGGGGTCGAACCTTCGTTCGGCACGATCCACTTGAGCTGGCCGTCCGCGGGAAGCGGAATCTGAATCGCGTTGTGTAATTGCTGGTCTCGGGTTGTCTCCAGCGCCAAGATTCCGAGGGTGTCCGGCGGCACCGGCATCGAGAACCTCTGGCCGGGCGCCACGCGGACGCGGATATCGGCCACGATGCCCTGCATGCAGAGCTGCGGGTACTGTCTGATCATGTTGCCGCCGGCAAACCCGCTGGGGTAGTCGGATTCGTCCTGCAGCCACAGCTTCATCCCTCGCTTCTTGGCCTCCTGGACCACGAACTTCACCTGGTCCATGTGCTCCTTCGACAAGTACGCCGGCGTGCCGCGTCCCGGCGACATGTTCACCATGTAGACCCCATCGGCCTGGAGCCGGTCGAGATCCTCGACGATCCTTGCCATCCTCTCCTTGGCGTCTGGGCCGTTCCAACTCATAAACGGCTGGATGGCGCCGAATTCGTGCGGCGGCGTTCTGAAGTTGGCGGCCACGTCGCGCACCGACGGAACCGTGATCTGTTGCCAGGGCCGCTGCGCCGGCAAGACAGCGGCCAGCAACGGAACCATAGCTAGCGTAATGAGTACCTTTTTCATATGAGGCTCCTACAAAACTGTATACTACCCCCTTTAGCGCGCCACCAGCAGAACCGGCCCTAGCAGGCCCGAAGCAGGCGGCGTCGCATTGCCGCGACCCCTTCCGCCACCTCCGCCGAACGCGCCCGGTGCGCCCGCCGCTCCCGGAGCACCGGCTTGCCCCCTGCCGCCTCGGCCGCCCGCTCCAGCCGCGCCCGGTGCGCCAGCCGGAGCCGAAGGCGGAGCTTCAAAGCCGCCGCGCCCACCCGCCGTCGCGCGCACTTCCACTTCGAGATCGTTCGACCCCGCCTTCACCACGTTAGTCACTTCCCAGCGATACGGCTGCCACGCGTGGCCCTCCAACTCTTTCCCGTTCAGCTTCACCTTCGCGTAGTCGTGCACATCGGCGATTTCCAGAAACACCCGCTTACCCGCCGGCGCCGCCGAAACCGTGAACTGCTTCCGATATGTGGCCGGCCCGGCAAACGATTGCGTACCCAACTCCTCCCACGGTTTCAGAGCCGTCGTCACCTGTTTGCCGTTCAGGTCCAACGTCCACTCTCCGCCCAACTCCGCCAGAGTATTGCCGGACACCAGGGACGGCTCCGGAGCCGCCACCCCGCTGGGAAGGGGCCCCACCACCACAACTTTCGTTTCGTAAGGTCCCAGCACCAGCGGAAAACGCACCGTATCGCCCTCCGCCGTGGCCGCCGCCATCGGGTGAATCTCGCCCGTCGCCAGGTCCCACACCTGTGCCTGCCCGCGCCCCGCGACGGTCGTGGTCCGCGACTGCTCCTGGTTGCCCTCGTTGAAGAAGAAGTACAGATCCGCATCGCGCCAGCTCCGGTGCGTGTACGTCAGCCGCTGCCACGCGCTATCCAACACCACATCCGGTTTCGGAAGCGCCGCGATCACGCGCTCGGTGATGTCGCCCGCGGGCTCGATCAGCGTGGCGAAGCTCAAATCGGGCGCGGCATCCTTGGCGGCATCCTTGAACGTCTTGTCCACCACCAGCGTGGGAGTCTTCCCCACAAAAATCACTTTCCCGCCCGCTTTGATGAAGGCCTGCAAGCGTTCGAGGCCCGTCCGCGTGATCACCACCGTGGACGGAAACACGATGGCCCGGAAAACCTGCCCGCTAAGATCCTTGAAGCCCCCGTCCGCGATGCTCGCCACCGAGCTGAGCGATTGCTCGTCGAAGTAATCCCACTCAATTTGGTGTTCGTACAACTGCCATCCCAGCTTGGTCATGCTGCGGTCGGCCTCTTCGTCCCCCATCCACATGCTGTTGGAGGGATAGTAAAGACCCACTTGCGCCGCCGGGCGTCCGATGGCCAGCAAATAGCCGAGCCGGTCGGTGTACCACGCCAGCATGGGCGCTTGTGGCGGCACGCCCCCTCCGCCGCGGCCCCCTGCGACGCCGATCTGCAACGCATTCACTCCCCTTACCGCTTGAAAATCCAACTCGAACTTGCCGTCAATGCCCAATCCGCCGGCCGACTCCGTCCACACCTTGGGCCTGCCGAACAGGTGCGCCGCCGAAGAGGCCAGTTTGGGGAAGTTGTTGTTTTCGTTCCACGTCGCGTCATACGCGTGGATCCTGTTTGGCACAAGCTGGCTCAGGTTGTCAATGCCCGGCACCTGCACGTGCCGCATGTCTCTGAGGTAGTCGCCTTCGTTGCGGATATGGTCCTCGGGCAAGTCCAACCTCAGCGCCTGCTCCTCGTGGTTCAGGTGGACCAGGTACTCGACATTGTTCTTCGCGCACCACTCGGCCTGCACCCCGAAAAAGGTTTCGCGGAACATCCCGCTCCACACGTCCCAGTAGTCCGCCTTCGCGCGCCAGGCTTCGTCGGTCATCTTGGGCGCGAACAGAAGCGGCAGGTATGGCTGCAGGTCGTAGCCCTTCTGTTGCCGGAACTCGTCCAGCAGCTTGGGCGTCCACGGCATGAAGCAGGTATAGTCGGGTTCGTCGCCGAAGAAACCCAGAATGGTCTTGCCGAACTCGTCCCCGACCGCCTGCTTGTAGGTTTCGTGCGTGATCTTGAGGAAGGCGCGCGTGGCATCCGGATTCAGGTAATCGATCAGTGAATACTGGCTGTCTTTGGCGCGGGTGCCGTCTTCCCGGGCCGACATGCGGGTAGGAGAACTGCGAAAGATGCGCCGGACCAGGATCAGCTCCCACGGTTTCGGGTAGCCGCCTGCGCCGGGTGGTGGCGCCGGAGCCCTCCAATTAATTCCGTTCGCGCCGATCGGCACAACCTGAGTCGCGCCGGTTTGCGCAAACACCGCCAGCGCGCCTAAAGTATCCGGCGGCGTGGGCATCTTCAGCGTCTGGCCCGGCATCACGGTGATCCGTATGTCCGCGTCCAGCCCCTGCATGGTCAGTTGCGGGTATTGCTCACTGATCTTGCCGCCGGCAAACCCGCTGGGGTAGTCGTATTCGTCCTGGATCCACAGCTTCATCCCCCGCTTTGCCGCTTCCTGGACCACGAACTTCACCTGGTTGATGTGCTCCGGCGAGAGGTACGGCGGCTCGCCGCGTCCCGGCGACATGTTCACGACGAAAACGCCATTGGCCGAGAGCCGGTCGAGATCCTGGACGATCCTCGCCATCCTTTCCTTGGCGTCCGGGCCGTTCCAACTCATAAACGGCTGGATGGCGCCATATTCGTGCGGCGGCGTCTTGAAGTTGGCAGCCACGTCGCGCACCGACGGCACCGTGATCTGTTGCCAGGGCCGTTGCGCCAGCAACGCTACGGCCAGGAGTGGAAGGAGAAGCATCTTAATCGCAGTCTTCATGTCGAAAACACCTCGCGATCCCAGTCTATCGCCTTCAGTCCAAGAGTAGAGGCGCTACAATCCGTCGGCATCGCCGAGGATGGCCAGAGCTTACCCCTACCAGGGCAGTTGGCACTGTGGACTTTTCCGTCGCGGGCTGGCCTGCGATAATCGGCAATTCCGCGGATAACCGCTCGATTGGAATACTCCGCCTTAGCTTTGATGCTCGCGGTTCTAAGCCATTAAGCCGTCGAAGATCGGCAACGGGCTTTGCAGCTAATCATAGTAACCAGAAATGCCGGCGTAGGCGGAGCATCCATCCCTGCATCAAGGGGGCCGTCTATAACGTCTTTATCGTTGATTGACGAAGGGCGCGAGTGAGTGGCTTTGTCCTGGACGCCTCTTATTTCCCATCAACGAAGTGATCCGGATCGCGCAAGGCATTCTCCATGGTCTTGTGCGGATTCACGGAGCGGGATTTATACATTTTGACCTGAAACCTTCCAATATTCTGTTTGACAACGTCGAAACACCCTTGGTTGCGGATTTCGGGCAGACCGCCTCCAGCGCTGACCCTACCGTGGTCCCATTCGCGATCAGCTTTTCCTCCCACAACAGCGACTCATCGGCTTCGTCGATCAACGTAGGGGCATCGGTCGTTGTGGGTGTCCATGAGGCGTTGTTAACGTTAATCGTTGGCGCCACGTTGAAAAAGTAGTCGTCATAGCGCTGCCAGCCGCCCTTCTGAAAAAAGCGGAACCCGGAGAGGTTGTCGTGAAAGGAGTTGTTGCCAAAAACTCCGGGCGGATCGTTGACATAGTTAGAGAGACCGATGCCATTGCCATTGGCAAGCGAGTAGTTGGTGCCGTCGGCGAGCTGACCGTTCGAAACGACCCGGTTCGAATACACTTCAATGTCGTGGCCAACAGAGATGTTAAATCCCCCTCTGCTTTCACTCACCGTCTGGTTATCGTAAATTTCGACGAAACTGGTAACTAAGCTTGGATCCGTCTGGTAGGAGCCATCCATAGTGATGCCTGCGCCGCCATAGTTGAATGTGTTCGCCGTGGCTGGATCCGGTTCGTAGCCGCCCTGAATGTAATTGTCGTGGATCTCGATCGGGCTTGCGGGTGTGCCGCTGCTGTCATACATGTTGATTGAATCGCCAACGAAACTTTGGTACGGCTCATTTATAATTTGGTTCCACGCGATATCGATGCCCGGTACTCCATGCACGTCGCTGAGGAAAATCGCGTGCCCACCAAGGAGTCCCGACCAATTACTGGGAATGTCGGGAGGCTGGCTCGGCCCAGGCCCTTGGGGAATAGTTGTCAAGTACCCACCGTTTCCGTCGCTTGCTCGTCCATCCACATTGTTAATGCGATTGTTCCGAATCGTGATCGTATTGTTCAGTGTATTGTTTCCGACATACCCTTCGACCCAAATGCCATAGAATCCGCCACTCTCGAAGTCGCAATTCTCTACGAGGACGCTAACAGCGTTTTGAACCCAGAGGGGTGTCCCTTTGTACTGCCCAGCGACATTCGGGTTCGTCCCAACAAAGCAAGACTGCTGCACTGTTAGCGAGGCGGTGGAATTGAGCGGACCCGTCGGGCTCAGGTAGTAGTGGAGCAGATCACCGGGCCCCTTCAGGCGCGAGTTGATGATCGTGACCGGCTCAGTCGTGTTAATGTTCACGGCAGGAACGGAAATGTCGGAACTTTGCCAATTCCCGGTGTATGTGCCTCCAGACGTTATTGTGATCGGACCGCTGAAGAAACCCCGGGAATCGCACCGCTGGGCCCACAACGGGCCGCTGCGAATCAGAAGAAGAACGGCAATCGCTATTAAGCCAGAATTTCCATTTTGGCTCATGGATTGGTCCTCAGCATATCACAAACCCCCAAGTCTTGATCCTCCGAAACCCAGTTTCTTCTCCGGGAGCCTCCTTTTGCCTCTGCCAAGCGCCAAATTCCACCCGCCGGAAAAACCGAAAACCGGGAAGCTGCGTTTTTTCAGTGATTTCCACAAACGCGTCTACGGCCTCCACGTCCTGGTCAACCGATTTCGCCGGTGTCACCGTCCTCCCATTACCCAGTCGCCACCGCCAGCGCTTCGATTCGCCGGACCATGCTCCCGAACAGCCGCCGCGTGAGATGGCTCTCGGCCAGCATCAGCCAGTAGTACCGCGCATGCTTGACCAGCCTGCCGCCAGTCTTCACCAGCCGCTGCTGCAAGCTGGTCAGCGACCAGTATTCAAGCCCTGGCAACTCGCTGCTTCTGGCGCCGGCCGCGCATCACAAAACCCAATACGCCGAAGTAGATGAGCATCGCTGTCCACGAGGCGGGCTCGGGGACGACGGAGGCGGCGGAGCCGGTGCCAAAGAATCCGGCGGTTGCTCCCGGAGCATAAGGAAAGTAAACGCCTCCCCACTCAAATGCCACCCCTGGCTCTGGCGACAATGTGTATCCGTTGGAAAGCGACAACGGCAGAACCGTCGTCGTATAACTCACAACCTCGTCTCGAATGAGAAATTCGGACCCAATTTCTGTACCAGTGGTTTCATTACCAACGCCCTGGAGTTCGAGAATGGTCTGGTTGTACGGATTTCGAGCGTATACCTGCGATACATAAGCGGTGAGATAGTCCCCGTTAGACGGACCAATAGTAATGGTATGGCCATCAATAGTCGAAGTGGCGGAGTCGGTGCCTGTAAACGCGCCAATGTACTCGTTGTAGACGCTGCCAGTGCAACATGGTAGTGTACAGTGCTGAAGGTCAACGTACTCAGGTCTATTGTGTAGACGTCCGTCACTGAATCGCCACTCAGATTGGCGCCGGCCCCAAATCCGTAGACATTATCAGTATCAATGAAAGTTGGCTGCACTGTGCCTGAAAAGGTGAAGGTTGCATCGGCCCGAGCAGTACCAAGAGAAAACGAAGCACAAATCAGACAAAAGCCAATCAGGAAACGGACACGCGCCACGAAGTCATTGTCTTTGCACCCCTCGGTTGGTGCAACGCACGTGTGTTGCCAAACATTCCGCGGTGAGAGGGTCGGCTACCCAAGATGTTTTGTTTCAGATGCTTGGCGGTATAGCGTTATGGGAAGAAGCCGAGCCCGAAAGTCAGTGGGCACCCCAAATTTTCGAAAGAAGTCCCGAAGTTTCGCAAGAAAACCCGATTTTTGGGACAAACGGTTAAGACCGGAATTTTCGCCCGAATCGCCCCCGGCGGCAAGGCCCATGCGGGAACCGGCTCCCCGTCGCTATACATCCACCATAGCGTGGTGACTTACCGCGGCGTCCCTCGCCTGTGTTATAAGTAATGGCCAGTTACGCCGCGCGAAAGTGCGGGACCAAAGTTCTACCAAGGAGACGGAATGTCGAGAGCCTTTCTTGCATGCTGCGCCGCTTTGGCGCTTTCACTGGCCGCGCCGCTCGAAACGCGCGCCGCAACTCTCGATGTCAAGACGTTCGGCGCCAAGGCCGATGGCAAGACGCTCGATCGGGACGCCATTAACAAGGCCATCGACGCGGCCGTGGCGGCGGGCGGCGGCACCGTGTATTTCCCCGCCGGAACCTACGTCACCGGTTCCATTCACCTGCGCAGCAACATCACTTTGCAGCTCGAGCATGGGTCCGTCCTCGAAGCATCGCCCGATGTCACGACCTACGATGCCGCCGAGCCAAACCAGTGGGACAAGTTCCAGGACTTCGGCCACAGCCACTGGCACAACAGCCTGATCTGGGGCGATGGGCTCGAAAATGTTTCCATCGTGGGAGGCGGTCTGATCACCGGCAATGCGCTCGTAAGAGAGCGTGGAGGCGGCGGCGACAAAGCCATCGCCCTGAAACTCTGCCGCAACGTCACCCTGCGCGACTTCTCCATCCTCAACGGCGGCCACTTTGGAATCCTGGTTACCGGCGTCGATAACCTGACCATCGACAACCTCAAGATCGATACCAACCGCGACGGAATCGATATCGATGCCTGCCGCAACGTCCGCATCTCCAACACCAGCGTCAACGCGCCCAACGACGACGCCATCGTCCTGAAGGCCAGCCACGGCCTCGGGTTTGCGCGCGCCGTCGAGAATGTCACCATCACCAATGCATTGGTGAGCGGCTACGATATCGGCTCGCTGCTGGATGGCACATACAAGCGCAACGTCAAGCAGGCGCCGGACCGGGATGGCCCCACCGGCCGTATCAAGATCGGCACGGAAAGCGAAGGCGATTTCAGAAACATCACCATTTCCAACGTGGTGTTCGACCGCTCCCGCGGTCTGGCCCTCGAAACCGTAGACGGCGCCCACGTGGAAGACATCGCCATCTCCAACATCACCATGCGGGATGTCTCGAATGCCCCCATTTTCATCCGGCTGGGCAGCCGGATGCGGGCGCCGGAAGGGACACCCATCGGCTCGGTGCGCCGGGTGAGCATCAGTAACGTCGTGGCGTACGACGCCGACCCGCGCTATGGTTCCATCATCAGCGGCATCCCCGGCCACGACGTGGAGGATGTCAGACTCAGCGACATCCGCATCTTGTATCGCGGCGGCCTGACATTGGATCAGGTAGCGAAACAACCGGCGGACCTGGTGAACACGTTCTTTTTCCGTGCCTCCGGCGGCGTGCCGCCGCGCGAACCATTCGATACGCCGGAGCGCGAGAAGGAGTATCCCGAACCCTCCATGTTCGGCATGTTGCCCGCCTATGGCTTCTTCATCCGCCACGCCAAGGGCATCGAGTTGACCAACGTGGAGGTTGGATTCATCCAGGAAGACCGCCGGCCGGCCTTCGTCCTAGACCACGTCATCGGCGCCGACCTTCAGCACGTGAAAGCGCAGAAGGCCCCCGGTGTTTCGACCATCGTGCTTAAGAACGTCGAGAACTTCACGGCCCGTGGTTGTACACCGCTGCCGGACACGCAGGTTGCCACTGCCGACCGGCGCGAGATGTGAAGCGCCAGGGTTTTTCCATTAGAGAGAGATGGTGGAATGCATGAGCTACAAACAGAAAATGAAGCTAAGCCGGCGGTCGATGCTCCAGCAGGCCGCCGCGGCCAGCGCGTTAGGCGCGATTTTCAAGATGACCGAAGCGCCCGTTGCGGCGCAGCAGGGCCAAGTCGGTGTGCGTGGCGCGGAAACCGTCCACTACGGATCAATCAACAAGTACTCCGCGCCCAGTGACCTCAGAATCACCGATATGCGAGTCGTCACGATCGCCTCCAACTTCGACTACACGATCGTCCGCCTCGACACCAATCAGGGCGTCTACGGCCTGGGAGAGATTCGCGACGCCGCGCCCCGGGAAACGGTGTTGAATTTCAAATCCTTCGTATTGGGCAGGAACCCGCTTGACATCACCAGCATTCTCCAGAGCATACGAAAAGGCGGCGGACCCGACAAGAGTTGGGGCGGCCCAGGCTACAGCGGCATCGACATCTGCCTGCACGATATCGTCGGCAAGGTTTTCGGCGTGCCGATATGGCGTCTGTTGGGCGACAAGAAGCGCGACGGTGCCCGCATTTACTGCGACACCACCGGCACCAGCGACCCCAAGGCATACGGTGAGCGCATGCTGAAGCGGAAGAACATGGGCTTCACCTTCTTCAAGATGGACATCACCACCACGTTTGTCAGTGACTTCGGAAAGCGCCCCGAGGCCATGAATGCGTGGGGAGCGATCAGCGACAAGGGGCTGGGCTATGCGTGCGAACTGCTACAGGCCGTCCGTGACGCCATTGGTTGGAACGTGCCGCTCTCGGTGGATGCCGCCAGTGGTTTCCGCGGGGTGCCGGGCGGACCGCAGTTTATGCCGGTCCCCGACGCCATCCGGATGGCCAGGGCTTACGAGAAATTCGACTTGAGTTGGTTGGAGGACATTTTCGGCGTTCGGGGTTGGTTCAGGGTGGATGAGTTCAAGGAGGTCCGGGCTGCCACAACCACCAAGCTCGCCACCGGCGAAGACATCTTCGGCTTGGAGGAGGGCTTTAAAGCCCTGATCGACAACAAAGCTATCCATATTGTCCACATCGAACCGGGAACCGCTGGTGGGTGCCGTGAAACGAAACGCATCGCAGACTACGCTTACGAGCGAGGCATCGACACGGCGATTCACATGGCCGGATCTCCCGTGGGTTCCATGGCCAGCGCTCACACCGCAGTGACACTGAACAGTTTCCTCGCTCAGGAGTGCCACGCCATCGACTTTCTCGATTGGTGGCAAAAACTCACCACCAGGCCGGTCATCGTAAACGGCTACATTCCGGTTCCAGATACTCCGGGGCTCGGACTCGAGCTGAACGAAGAAGTCATTAAGGAGCATCTCCGATACGCCGGCTACTTCGAGCCGACTCCGGAATTCGACCGCCGCAGGAAACGGTTGGTCGAGGGATGGCCGCACTACGACGTGAACGGGAAATGGACCACGGAAGCAACGGAAGACTATTAGCCTGAATCTGCCGCCGCCTGGTTTGCTGCGGCCCGGCTTCTACTGTAGCTTGCCTCTCGCGTCCACCTTCCAGATTTCCTCCACCATCTCCCCGCGAATGCCATGGACCTGCTCGTGCAGGTTCACGGCCACGCAGATGTGATTGGGGATCACGTGGATGCGGTCGCCCACCGAGAACTCGCGCGCGGCTCGAGTGACGTCGATGAAGCCGTGCTCTTCGTTCATCTTGTGGAACCTTGCGCCGGGGGCTTCCACGACGCGGCCGAAAATCAGTTCGGGGGAATTCACCAGCCGGTCCGACGAAAAGGTCTTTGAGCCGCCATCGATGATTATCTGTCCCGAGCGCGCGGTCGAGACCACTGTCGCCAGGATGCTGGCGGCGCAATCTTCCATCGAGCAGGCGCCGCTGCGGACCGTATTGATGTCGTTGAAGACGTAGGTGCCCGGACGGATCTCCGTCAAGCCCTCCAGTTCATGCGAGTGGAACAGCGTGGGAGTCGAGCCGCCGCTCACAATCCCGGCCTCCATTCCCACACGCCGGAAATCGGAGAGAATCGAGCGCAGCAGTTCAGCCAACTGCGCCCAAGTCCGCTGCCCGGATTCGTCCATGTCTTTGATGTGCCCGGGATAAAAAGCAATGCCCTCGAAGCGCAGCCACGGAAGCTTCGATATGGACTGGGCCAGTTGCACCAGCGCTTCGCCGGGAGCAACGCCCACACGGCCCAGCCCCACATCCACCTCGGCCAGCACGCCAATCTCGCGTTGCGCGGCGCGCGCGGCGTCGGAAAGCTGGCGCGCGGCAAAGACGCTGTCCAGCGCCACCGTGACACTGGTCCGCCGCGCCACCCCCATAATGCGCTCAAGCTTGGCGCGCCCGATGATGGGGTAGGCTACCAGCAGATCCGCCGGCTCGGCGCCCAGCATCACCTCGGCTTCCGACACCTTGGCAACCGTCAGCCCCATGGCACCCGACTCCAGTTGCCGTTTGGCCAGCCGGATGGATTTGTGCGTCTTGGTATGCGGCCGGAGCCTCAGCCCGTGCTGCCTGGCATACCCGCCCACGCGATCGAGATTCCGGTCGAGGATGTCCAAATCTACAACCAGCGCGGGCGTGTCGATTTCCCGGACCAGCATACTACCTTTGTCTGGCCATCTCGACTTCAAGCTGGATGGCCACTTCGTCGCCTACCAGGACGCCGCCGGCTTCCAGCGCCACGTTCCAAACCAGCCCGAAATCCTTGCGATTCACCTTGGTGGTTGCCGTCGCACCAACCTTCATGTTGCCCCATGGATCTTTCACTTCCGGCGTAGGGCCTTCGACGTCGAGGACCACTTCCTTGGTGACGCCATGGATCGTCAGATCGCCAACCACCCTCCATTCGCCCTCTCCAACCGGCGCCACCTTTTTCGAGGTGAAGGTGATCTTAGGAAATTTCTCTACGTCGAAGAAATCCGCGCTCTTGAGGTGCTGGTCCCGCTGGGGCTCGCGCGTCTGAATCGTGGTGGCGTCGATGGCCGCCTCCACTTTGGAATTCGCCGGATCCTCCGCATCGAATACCACCGTGCCGGCCACCCCGGAAAATTCGCCGCGCACATTCGACACCATCAAGTGGCGAACCTTAAACCCCGCCGTCGAGTGACTGGGATCGATGACATAAGTTACAGCTTGACTCATAGCTATGTTCTCCTTCTCAAGAATAGTTTAGAACCTTCGCGCCTTCAGAAGCGCCTCGTCAATGGCGGGGATCTTATCGAACTCCCCGTCCCAGAAGGATTGCGACTTCATGCTCTCCAAATAGGAGCGGGTGTAGCCGAAACCGGTCCAGACCTGCTCCTTGTAGCCGAACAGCCGCTCCTTCTGTCCCGGCGGGCGCACGTCCAAAATCTCAAGCGCGTCGCCGCCGCGGAAAATCTCTTCGAAACCCGCGCTGAGCTTGGCCTCGTCCAGCGGACCGCAGCGCTTTTCGAGATTCGTCAGCACCGAGGGATAGCGGTCCATGCCGTCGGTGGCGATGGTCACCACGTTGTCTTCCGGACCGAGGCCCAGGTACCGCGCCAGGCGAATCGCGCCCAGGACATTGCAGATGCCCGAGATGCCGAACACGCCTTCGAGCGCATCCAGGTATCCCCGCGGCTGGCCCAGCATTCGCTCCACCAGGCTCCGGCGGCGTTCCAGAAGTTCCAGGCCCATCACGCAATCGTCATCGTGAATCAGACCCACGTAATCGGTGGTGAGCACGTTGTGAATGAGGGTCACCATCTTGTCGCCGATGCCTTCGATGCGGTGCGTGCCACGTCCGTTGTTGTAGAGCGTCGAGCACTCCTTGGGCTCCAGCGCGCAGATCAGGCTCTCCGGATAGCGAGCCTTGATTTCATCGCCGGCGGCCAATGTGCCGGCCGAGCCCGGCGCCGAAACGAACGCCGCAACCCTGCCGTTCCCATATTGCGCGGCCGCTTCCAGCGCGCTGCGCCCCGTCACGTAGCGGTGGAACCGGTAGTTGGGAAGCATCTCGAATTGGGCCAGGATCTTGTTCCTGGGGTCCTTCTTATATTGCTGGGTGCGCTCCAGGACCAGGATGACATCGCTTTCCGATCCGGGCGTCAGGTCCAACTGGCCGCCGTATTGCCGGATGCGCTCGTACCGTTCCTCGCTCATGTGCTCCGGCATGATGACGATTGCCGGGTAGCCCTTGAGATGCGAGATATATGCCACGCCGATTCCGAAGTTGCCCGTGGACGGGCCAATCATGGTGCTCTCGCCAAGCTGGATTTCGCCGGCCAGCTCGCCTTCCATCAGCGTGGCGTAAGCCGGACCGACCTTGTGGCTGCCAGAAGGAAAGTACCGCCCGGTGAGGACCACGATATTGGCCTCGACGCCCGTCAGCTCCCTCGGAAGCACGATGTGGCGGATGCGGCTATCGGGCCCGCGCCAGGTGATGTTAAACAGCGCCTGCGTGCGAACCGCCGCCCGCAGCAACTCCGGATGTAGCATCTCCTGATACATCGGCCCAGGTACGGTGTTTGTCATAAGGTTTCCTTGTCAAAACCTCTCCCACAAGGCTCGCGCTCGCGCCGCCGCTTTCTCCGCCACGCGCCGTTCGTCCACCGTGACGCACTGCTTGTCGCGCACCACATACCGTCCGTTGACGATGAGCGAATCTACGGGCGCGTTGGCAATGCCAAACAAAATGTGGCCAAAGAGGTTGCCGCTGTTGAGCGGCGTGGGTGGGTAGTAATCCAGCAGAATCAGGTCGGCCTGCGCGCCTTTCTCGATGCGGCCAATCTCCATGCCCCAAAGCTTCTTGACGATGGTGCGGTTGTTCAGAAACGCCGCGGCGTAAGCTTCCCCGTACGCCACGCGAGGGTCGCCCGCTTGCAACTTTTGCACGTGAAAAGCGGTCTTGAACTCTTCGAACATGCGAGGCGAATAGCCGTCCGAACCCAGCCCCACCAGCACTCCGCGCCGGAACAGTTCGAGCACTCTGGCGGCGCCCACCGCGTTGTTGCAGTTGGATTGCGGGTTGTGAACCACGTTGACCCGGCGCCGCGCCAGCGTCGATATGTCGGCCGCGCTGACGTGTACGCAATGAGCAGCCAGACACTGCTCGTCCAGCACTCCAAGGTCGCGCAAACGCTTCACCGCCCCGGCGTCGCAGCCGTCCTCCGCCACGTGTATGTGGAAGCCCGCGCGCAGCGATTGGTTCACTTCCACCGCGCGGCGCAGCGTCTCATCGCTGAGCGTGAAAGAAGCGTGCAAGCCGAAGGTGGCCGCCACCAGGCCGCCGCCGCGGGGCGCCCTCTGGGCCCGGTCGATGAAGCGGATGTTTTCTCGAATGCCCTCCAAGGCCTGCAACGGGCCGTTGCGGTCGGAAGTCTCATAGCACAGCACGCCGCGCAAGCCCACCTCCCGAAACGCTTGCTCGACGCGGTCCAGACTTCCGGCGCAGGCGTTAGGGCTGGAATGGTGGTCAACCAGCGTGCCCACCCCGCACTTGGCCGCGTCGATGAGGCCCACCAGCGCGCTGTAGTACACGTCCTCTTCGTTCAACGCGCGGTCGAGGCGCCACCACAACTTCTTCAGGATCTCGGGAAAATTCTTGGGCGCGCGGCCGGTGAGCGAAATGCCGCGCGCCAGCGTGCTGTAAAGGTGCGTGTGGCAGTTGATCAGCGCCGGCATCAGCAGCTTGCGCTTGGCGTCGATGACATTCTTTCCCCGCGCGCGCCCACTCTGCACATCGCCGATGCTGCCGTCGAGACGAATCTCGACGCTGCCGGAATCGAGCACGCGATTGGCGGAGTCGAAGGTCAGGATACGGGCATTAGTGATAATCATGACGCCACGATGTGCGTGCCGCTCTCGCCCCTTACGGCGCGAGCGACATGTTCGGTTGAAGTGATGATGCACTGCTGGCCGCCTTGCGCGACGAAGTCGATGGCGGCTTCAATCTTGGGTCCCATCGACCCGACCGGAAATTCGCCGGCGGCCAGGTACTCGCGCGCCTGCTGGAGCGTGATGACGCCCAACCACTGCTGGTCCGGGCGCTCGAACCGAATGGCCGCCTGCTCCACCGACGTCACGATGATCAGCTTGTGCGCGTGCAGATCGCGCGCCAGCAGGCTCGAGGCGAAATCCTTGTCGATGACTCCTTCCACGCCCACCAGTCGATCGCCCTCCCAGCAGACCGGAATTCCTCCACCGCCGCAGGCGATGGTGACCACACCAGCCTCCACCAGCCTGGCAATGGCCTGCTCCTCCAAGATGCGAATCGGCCGCGGCGAGGCGACCACGCGCCGGAACTGGCCGGGCTCGATTTCCCGGATGATCCAGTGCGGCTTCTCCTGTTGAACGTGCCGAACCTCGTCCCGGGTGTAGAACGACCCGATGGGCTTGGTCGGATGCGTCATTTCGGGGTCGTGCTCGTCCACCAGCACCTGTGTGATGACGGTGGCCGCGCCGCGGCCAATGCCTTCCCGGCGGAACAACTCGCAGGCAATCCGCTGGATCATGTAGCCCATGCCGCCTTGCGAATCGGAAACGCAGGTGTCCAGCGGAAGGCGCGGCACCCTCCGCTCGCCTTCTTCCACGCGGATCAGGATGTTGCCGATCTGCGGGCCGTTGCCGTGGACAATCACCAGGTTCGAATCGCTGCGAAACAGCGGCAAAAGATGCTCCAGCGTCTCGCCCGTGTGCTGAAACTGCTGCGGAATTGTGCCCGGTTCGCCGGGCCGTGTGATGGCGTTGCCGCCCAGAGCGATTACCAGAATCTCAGCCATACCGCTACCGCTCGTATTCGATTTCCCCATCCGCCATGGTGAGGGCCATGATCGCTTTGGCCGTATGCAGGCGGTTTTCCGCCTCTTGGTACACCACCGAGTTCGGCCCGTCGATCACTTCATCGGTCACTTCGTTGCCGCGGTCGGCCGGCAGCGGGTGCATGTAGAGCACGTCCGGCCGGGCCAGCTTCAGCCGCTCCGCGTCGCAGATCCAGCCGGTGTACTGCCTCGCAATGCGCAGCGATTCCTCGGGCTTCGAGCCCATGGTGTCCAGACAGCCCCAGCTCTTGGGGATGACCACGTCGGCGTCGCTGAACGCCTCGTCCATGCTGTCCACTATAGTGAACTTGCCACCGCCGCGCCGGGCATTTTCGAAAGCCGCCTCGACGGTCTGGGGCATCAGCCCATACTCCGGCGGATGCGCCAGCACCACGTCCATGCCGAACCGCGGCATCAGCATGATCAGCCCCTGCGGCACCGAAAGCGGCTTGGCGTAGCTCGGCGCGTAGGCCCAGCTCACGGCGATCTTCAGGCCGCGCAGGTCCTGGCCGCGTTGCTCGCGGATGGTCATCAGGTCCGCCAGCGTCTGGCACGGATGGTCCACATCGCACTGCATGTTGATCACCGGCACGTTCGCCCATTTTGCCACTTCTCGCATGTAGGCGTTGCCTTCGCCGGGGATCAGGTCGTGCCGGATGGCGATCCCATGCCCGTAGCTCGAGAGAATGATGCCGGTGTCCTTGGCGCTCTCGCCGTGCGACACCTGCATCGCGTCGGCGGTCAGAAAGTGCGCGTGCCCGCCGAGCTGCGTCATCCCCGCCTCGAACGAGTTCCGCGTGCGCGTGGACTTGTCGAAGAACATCAGGAAAATGGTCTGGTCGGGAAGGTAGCGGTGGGGAGTATGTCCCTTGAATTTCCGCTTGAGGTCGGACGAGACGCCTAGCATAGCGTCGAGCTCGGCGCCGGTCCATTCCTGTGTGGTGATCCAGTCTCTGCCCTTAAACAGCGCTTTCTCGATTGCCACTGATGACCTCCTGAAGTCCCGCGACGTTGGCGAAGTGAACGCGCCGCGGATCGCCGACCGATTCGGCCAGCAACTTGAGCTTGAGATAAGGAAGCATATCGATCACGCCAGATGGCGCCGCGCCGGCCTTTGGTTTCCAGCTCAGCGCCTGGTTATCGCTCAAACGGATTTCGACTGTGGCCGTCCGCGTTTCGAAGTGCGCGCGGTCCGCGGGCGGATCCAACGTGAGAATGTAAGACTCTCCGGCGACTGTGCCGTAAATTGTGACTGGCGGCGTGAAATCAATATAGAAGCCGTTTGCCCCGGCGTACTTCTGGTACGTTTCGAGGCTTCCGAAGAACCGCGGCTTTTCCACGTAGGGACCCCCGTCTTCCGGGCAGAAGACATCGCAGTTGCCGCAATCGTTGCAAGCGTCGGCATAGTTGGCCAACTGGTGCGCCTTGGCCAATTGCAGCACGCCGCCCGGCATGCGTCTGACGCCATCAGGCAGCAGCTCAAAGTTATAGTACGGGATGGCGCCCGCCGAGGTCTCGTACACGAAGTTGGCGTCGTTGGGACAAACCGGAACGCACTTATCGCAGTTGATACAGTCGTAGAGCCACAGCTTCGAGCCGATCTTGCGCGGCACTCCCTTGTTGCGCTCCCAGCGGTATCGCGGGTTGGCCGTGGTCTCGGCCACCAGCGCCGCCTCCTGGCCCGCATAGTGCTTCACGTAGTCCGGGATCGTGCTCACGCCTACCTCGCGCATCTTCGCGCCCAGGTTCTCCAGGTAACGAATCAAGCGCGCGTAGCCTCCCGGCCGGAGCAGGTCCGTGCACGTAGTCACCGGGACCATGTTCATGGCTACCGCCGTGGCGATGTTGTGCGCGTCCAGGCCCGCCGAGAAAGAAATCGGGACGCTGGTCTTCATATGCTCCCGAAACTTCTTCACCAGGTTCATGGTGATCACATGCAGCGGCGGGCCCGACATGTACATGGTCTCGTCGGTGAAAAATGACTTGTGATTCTTCACCACCAGCGTATTGCTGAACTTCACGGCCAAGCTCTTCCCATGCGCCTGCGCAATCCGCTGAAGCCTGGGCACCAGGTCCAGCGCCTCGTCGAATTGCAGATCTTTTTCGAAGGCCTCGGGGCTGATCTGGATCTCGCGATAGCCCATGACATCGTGCAACAGGTGTTCCACCTCGCCCGAGCCCAGCAGGGTGGGGTTCATCTTGATGCAGACGTTGCAGGCCAGTTCCGTCAGCAGGAAAGTGACAATACCCTCAATTTCAGCCGCGGGACAGCCGTGGAACGTGGAGAGGCTGATGGTGTCGCTGATGTGCGCGGGGAACGGCAGGTCGCGGTAGCGCGCCCACGGGCCGGTCAGCCCGGCGCGCAGCTCGTCGATGACCGCGCTCGCATCCTTCATCGATTCAATCCACGAGCGCACGCGCGGCGAGCGTATCCCCTCCAGACTGTAGCCGACGCTCATGTCGAAGACCGTCTCGCCCGGCGAATAATCTTCGCCCAGCAGCTTGGACGCCTTCAAAATTTCGAGGAACATCACCGCGCTCACGTATTCGCGCAGCGATTGTTCGAGCTTGAGTTCCTGCGACCATTCCACGTTGTAGCCGACGTTGGCGATGTCTATGCACGGGCGCGGGATCTTCAGCTCATCCAGAATCTGAACGGTTTTCAATTCGATGATGCGCGAGCCGCCCAGCCACGAAAGCACGATGTTCTGCACCAGTTGGCCATGCGGTCCGGCGGCCGGCCCCAGCGGAGTCGAGGCGCGATGCCCGTGAAAATCGACGGAGAAATCGATGCCTGGAATGCCGCGGAAGAACTTGCTCTTGGGAAGGTCGAAGATCTTCGCTTCCCGCTGGTATTCGAGAAATGCGCGCCGCAACAGCAAGGGCAGCGGAAGTGGAACCAGCTCAGCCATGCCGCTCCGAGAAGATCAGCGGAAACGCCGCGTAGAACTGCGCCGCTTCAACCAGGTGCCGAATCGGCACGCGCTCCACCACACTGTGCGCCACATCCTCTTCACCGGGACCGAAGCCGATGGTCGGCACGCCCATCACCCCCATCGAGCCCACGCCATTGGTGCTGAACGTCCACTTGTCCACGATGGGAGCTTTCTTCCACAGCGTCTCATACGTGGCGATGGCCGCCCGCGTGAGCGGATGCGCTTCGTCGAGCACCCAGGTGGGATAGTATTTCTCCATCGGGTAGCGCAGGCCGGTGTAGCTGGGCGTGTCGTAGTTCAGGATCTCCACCTCGGCGTCTTCCGCGCCGGCGAGCGCCTTCACCTCGGCCACGGCGCTTTCCTTGGTCTCGCCGGCGGTCAGGCGCCGGTCCAGATGAATGGAGCAGGCGCCCGGCACCGCGCACAGCGAAGGCGAAAGCGAGCGAATTTCGGTAACCGCAATGGTGCCCTTGCCCAGAAACGGATCGTCCCGCAACCGGGTGTTCAGCTTCTCCACTTCTTCCACCAGCCGACTCATCTTGTAGATGGGGTTATCGCCGCGCTCGGGAGCGCTGGCGTGGCACGAGCGGCCGCGCAAATGCACTTCGATCTCCATGCGCCCGCGTTGCCCCCGATAAATGCGCAGACCGGTCGGCTCGGTGACGAGCACGCAATCCGGGCGGATGCCGTCTTCTTTAAGGATGTACACCCACGCCAGGCCATCGCAGTCCTCCTCCTGCACCGAGCCGACCATCCAGAGCGTGTAATCGCCCAGCAGTCCCAGATCCTTGATGATCTTCGCGGCGTACACCATGCTGGCCATGCCGGCGCGCTGGTCGCCCGCGCCGCGGCCATAGACGTAACCGTCCTCGACCTTGCCCTGGTACGGGTCCCAGGCCCATTCTTTGGGGTCGCCCACGCCCACGGTGTCGGTGTGGGAATCCATCATGATGACGGTCTTTCCGGACCCGATTCGCCCCAGGATGTTGCCCATCGGATCGATGCGGATTTCGTCGAAGCCGGCCTGCTCCATCTCCTTGCGTATGCGTTGAATGACCGGGCCCTCGTGCGAGCTTTCGGCGGGGATGGCGACCAGGTCGCGGAGAAAACCAACGATGTCCGCTTCATAAGACTGGGCGGCAGCGGCAATTTCAGACGCATTGATCATCGGCAGCTTCTTTCTCGCGCAGCGCGCGCAGCAGGTCTTCGGGCCGTATCGGCAGTTTGCGGAACCGCACTCCGATGGCGTGGAAAATGGCGTTGACAATCGCCGGAGCCGGCCCGTTGATGGGCACTTCGGCCACCGACTTGGCGCCGTAAGGCCCCAGCGGCTCGTCGGTCTCGACCAAAATGGTGGTGAGCCTGGGCATGTCCTTGGCGCCGAAAACCTTGTAGTCGAGGAAACTCGGATTCACCGGCCGGCCGGCGTCATCGAGCACCAGTTCCTCGGTTAGCGCGTAGCCCAGGCCCTGGGCCACCGCGCCTTCCACTTGCCCTTCCGCCTGCGCGGGGTTGATGGCAATGCCGGGGTCCACCGCGGTCGCCATGTGCAACACGCGGACCATCCCGGTCTGGGTATCCACTTCCACTTCGGCGAAGGTCGCGCAGAAGGGCGGCGGGCTGTCGGTGTTGAAGTGCGACGCGCCATCCATGATCTGGGTCTTCTCCTTGTACAAGGCGTGGAGAGCGATCTCCGTCATGGTCGCGGATTTCTTGCCTTCGCCAACCGTCGACACCCGGTTGTCGCCACAGGTCAGGTTTTCGACCGGCGTCTCCAGCATCTTCGCGGCCATGCGCAGCACCTGCTCGCGCACTTTCTCCGCGGCCTTCTTCACCGCGCCGCCGGAAATAATGGTGGTGCTGGATGCGTAGGCCCCCACGTCGAATGGCGTCGTATCCGTGTCGCCGGAAGTGATGACGATCTTGTCGAGGCTCACGCCCAGGGTTTCCGCGGCGATCTGCGCCAGCACGGTGTCAGCGCCGCCGCCCACGTCGGCAGCTCCCACCTGCAAAAAGAACGAGCCGTCCTCATTCATCTTCAGGAAAGCCGAGGCCCAGTCGATTCCCGCGATCCCGCTGCCCTGCATGGTGCAGGCCATCCCTACGCCGCGCTTCAAGTGCCTGGCCGGCGCGGGCAACGCTTGGCGCTTGCTTGTCCAGCCAATGGCGGCGGCGCCGCGATCCATACATTCCGGCAGGCTGCAACTGCGGATGTGCCGCGGCAGCCCCGCTTTCCCCTCCCCGAGCTGCGCGGAGAGCCGGTCGATGTCGCCCAGCCGTATGACGTTCCGGCGGTGGAACTCGACCGGGTCTATCCCCAGTTCATGCGCGATTTCGTCCACCAGGCTTTCCTGCGCGAAGAATCCCTGCGGGCAGCCATAACCGCGGAACGCGCCGGCTACCGGCGTATTGGTGTACACCACGTGGCACTCGAATCGCATGTGCTCGGCGCGGTACAGCGGCAAAACCTTGCTGCCCGTGTTCCCTTGCACCGTGTTCGCGTGGCTTCCATAAGCGCCCGTGGTGGCCACCACCGTCAACTGGCTGGCCACAATGGTTCCGTCGCGCTTGACCCCCATTTTCATCCGCAGGATCTGGGGGTGGCGCGTGCGCGCCATGTAGAACTCTTCCTCGCGCGTGTATTCGATCTTCACCGGCCGTCGCGCGGCCAGGGCCAGCGCCCCGCAGATGTCCTCGAGCAACATCTCCTGCTTGCCGCCGAATCCTCCGCCCATGCGCGGCTTGATCACGTGCACCCGGCTCACCGGAATCTGCAGAATCATGGCCACCTGCCGGCGCGAGTGGTACGGCACCTGCGTGCTGGTGCGAATCACCAGGCGGCCGTCGCCGTCCGGCCAACTGATGGTCACGTGCGGCTCGAGCGAGCAGTGCTGCTGCCGCTGGGTGCGGTACTCCCGCTCGAAAACAAAGTCGGACTCGCGGAAACCCTCGTCCACGTTGCCGATCTCCCGCAGGATGTAGCCCGCGATGTTGCGCGCAGCGTCGTGGATCCCTGTGGAATCCGGCTCATCGTGGATTACGGCGGCGCCGGGCGCCATAGCCTGTTCCATGTCCAGCACGGCGGGCAGGACGTCGTACTCCACTTCGATCAGCCGCAGAGCCTTTTCGGCGATGGCGCGGCTCTCCGCCGCCACCGCGGCCACGCGGTCGCCCACAAACCGCACTTTGTTGTCGAGCAGGTAAGTGTCGTAGGGCGAAGGCTCGGGCCAGGACTGCCCGGCGGTGGTGTGGGGCACGCGCGGAACATCCTTGTACGTCAGGACCGCGTGCACACCGGGCAACGCCTTGGCTTTCCTGGTGTCGATCCGTTTGATGCGGGCGTGCGCGTACGGGCTGGGCAGGATCTTGCCGTGCAGCAAACCGGGGAGATGAATATCGTCGGTAAAGGCCGGACCGCCCGTTACCAGCGTGACGCCCTCCACTTTCCAGACGTTCCGGCCAACAACGGTGCGCGGCAAATTCATCGCGCCGCCTCCCGGCGGGCAGCTTTTCGGCCAGCGCGGCTGGCCGCCGCCAGCACCGCCTCAACCGGCTTGCGGAAGCCAGTGCAACGGCAAAACGTCCCCGCCAGCGCCTCGCGCACTTCCTCCTCGCTGGGATGGGGCTTGCGATTGAGCAGCGCCTTGGCGTTCAGAATCATGGCGGGAGTGCAGAATCCGCACTGCACCGCGCCATGGTCCAGAAAAGCCTCCTGTAGCGGATCGAGTTCGTCGCCGTGGCTCAGGCCCTCGATGGTCAGCACGTCCGACCCTTCCGCCTGCGCGGCGAACATGAGACACGAATTGATGGGCGTGCCGCCGATCAGGACCGTGCACGCGCCGCACTCGCCCGACTCGCAGCCGCGCTTCACGCCGAAGTACCCTTCGCGGCGCAGCACATCCAGCAGAAGATCGCCGGGAGCTACGCTCCACTGCTTCGCTTTCCCGTTCACGTTGAGACGAACTTCCATGGTCTTCACAGCGAGCACCCCGTTCCGGCGGCGCACTCTTCGAGCGCCCGCCTCACCAGCACACGGCACATCTCGCGGCGGTATTCGGCCGAAGCGCGCACGTCGGTAATGGGCCGCACCTCGCGCGCCGCTTCGTCGGACACTTCGGCCAGGGTGCTTTCATCCATCTTGCGCCCCACCAGGAGCTTCTCCGCGTTGACGGCGCGGATGGGCGTTGCCGCCACCGCGCCCAGCGCGATACGCGCCCATTTCGCGCGACCCTGAGAATCCGACTGAAGGCCGGCCGCCGCATTCACCAGAGAGATATCGCTTTCCGTGCGTCCCAGTTTTTGAAAGGACCAGCGCCCGCCGCGCGGCGGCACCGGTATCATAACTTCGATGAGCAGCGCCTTGCTTCGCGCGGTCTTTCGCGGGCCGGAGTAGAAAGCGGTCAAAGGAATCTGGCGCCGGCCGCGCTCGTCGGCCAGCACCACCTCGGCGTCCAGCGCCAGCAGCGGCGTAGCGGTATCCGCCGCCGGCGAGCCGTTTGCCAGGTTGCCTCCCAGGGTGGCCATGTTGCGGATCTGCACCGAACCGCAAGTAGCCGCGGCCCGCGCCAGGATGCCGCCCGCCAGCGCGCGGATGGCGCCCGAATTCTCCAGCGCCGCCATGGTGGTGGTCGCGCCGATGACCCAGGCTTTGCCTTTTCGGCGGATATAGCTCAAGCCGGCGTGCGTGATGTCGATCAAGATGCGGATGGACTGGTCCGCCTCGACCACAAGGTCCGTTCCCCCCGCCACAACCCGCGCCCGGTTCTTCCCGTTTTGAAGCAGACGAAGTGCTTCGCGCACCGTGCCAGGCCGATAGAAAGCTTCAACGGTATCGAACATCCTTGCCCTCCGGAGACAATACTCCCACAGAACCTGAACAAAATATAGCAAGGTCACAAAGCGGTTACAAGCATTCTGGATAGCGCGGATTGGCGCTGGCCTGGCGGGCACATCTCCCCGGCTGTGTTATTGTCCTTTAATAGTGTCCTTGTCGTCTATGCGTTATGGCTTGCTGCTCTTCTGCCTGCTCTCGGTCGCCTGCGCGCGGCGGCCGGAGCCGCGCAAACTAACGATTGCCGCGGCGGCGGACCTGAACTTCGCGCTGGAGGAGGTTTCGCGGGAATTCCGCGCGGCGCATCCCGAGGTGGATCTCGCGATCGCGTATGGCTCGTCCGGCAATTTCTATGCGCAGATCCGCAACCAGGCGCCCTTCGATATCTTCCTTTCGGCGGACGTGGAATATCCGCGAAAGCTGGTCGAAGAGGGGATCGGCGTGCGCGACTCGCTGTTCGTGTATGCGGTGGGCCGCATCGTGGTTTGGGTGCCCGCATCATCGCCGCTGGACCCTTCCTCCGCGCTGCGGGCCACTTCGGTGCGGCACGTCGCCATCGCCAACCCTCAACACGCGCCGTACGGCCGGGCGGCGGGAGCGGCCTTGCGCTCGCTGGGCCTCTATGATGGCGTCGCGGGGAAACTGGTGCTCGGCGAGAACATCGCGCAGACCCTCGAATTCGTCCAGAGCGGCGCGGCGGACGTGGGAATTGTGGCTCTCTCGCTGGCCCTGGCGCCACCGGTCCGTGGCCAGGGACGCTATTGGGAAATCCCTCCGGAGGCGTGCCCGAAGATCGAGCAGGGCGGCGTCATCTTGAAAGACTCGAACGCAGCCCGCGAGTTCCGGTCGTTTCTTCTGGGCGCGGGCGCGCGGGGCGTCTTGAAGCAGTACGGATTCTCTCTGCCGGGAGAGTGATATGGATTGGCAAGCCATTTGGCTGAGCGTGCGGCTGGCGGTTTCGACCACTCTCATTTTGCTGGCGGTGGGAATGCCGCTGGCCTACTGGCTGGCGTTTTCGCCGCATCGCTGGAAGTTCCTGGTGGAAGCGGTGGTGGCGCTGCCGCTGGTTCTGCCGCCGACGGTCCTGGGGTTCTACGTGCTGCTGGCCATCGGCCCGCGCAGTCCGGTGGGCGCGTTTTATGGCAGGCTCACCGGCGGCATGTTGCCGTTCTCGTTTCAAGGCCTCCTGGTGGCTTCGGTGCTCTACAGCCTGCCGTTCACGGTGCAGCCCGTGGCCTCGGCATTTGCGGCGGTGGACCGCAAACTGGTGGAAGCTTCCTGGTGCCTGGGAGTTTCGCGGATGGCCACGTTCCGCCGCGTCATAGTGCCGCTGGCGCTGCCCGGGATCGCCACCGGCGCCATCCTGAGCTTCGCCCACACCATGGGCGAATTCGGCGTGGTCCTGATGGTGGGCGGCAATATCGCGGGCGTGACGCGCACCGTTTCGATCTCCATCTACGACCAGGTGCAGGGGTTGAACTACGGCGCGGCGGCGGAGACCTCGCTGGTTCTGCTGGCCGTCTCGTTTACGGTGCTGGCGCTCACCTACGCGCTGCAGCGCCGGGTTTGGGCAATATGGCCAATGACCTGAGCTGCCGCTGCCGCAGGCGGCTCGACTCCGGTTTCGAGCTGGATGCGGAGCTGCGTCTCCCGCTCGACGAATCTCCGGTGACGGTGCTGTTCGGCCCGTCCGGCTCGGGCAAGACCACCTTGTTGCGGCTGCTGGCGGGTCTCGACCGCCCGGACGACGGGGCCATCCGGTTCCGCGATGCCACGTGGTACGACGGATCGCTCCGCATTTGCCTGCCGCCCCAACAACGGCGCGCGGTATTCCTGTTTCAGGACTGCGCGCTGTTTCCGCACCTGACCGTGGCGGCCAACGTGGACTATGCGGCGCCCCGCGAGACCGCCCGCAGACTCATCGATGTGTTCGGCTTGGCGGATCTGGCCGATCGCTTTCCGCGCGCGCTCTCCGGCGGGCAGCAGCAGCGCGTGGCCGTGGCGCGCGCGCTGGCCGCGGAGCCGGTGCTATTGCTGCTGGATGAGCCGCTCTCGTCGCTCGACGCCGCCGCGCGCGCCCGCATGCGCCAGGACCTTCGCCGGATGCTCCTCAATGGCGGCGTCCCCAGCCTGGTCGTCACGCACGACCGCATGGAGGCGGTGGCGCTGGGCGACTGGATGGCGGTGATGGTGGATGGAAGAATCCGCCAGGCTGGTCCGGTGCAGGATGTTTTCCGCCACCCGGCCGATGCGCAGGTAGCCGAGTCGGTGGGTGTCGAGAATGTTCTGCCGGCCGAGATCGTATCGCACCACTCGGGCCTGCTAACGGTGCAGGTCGGGCCGGCGCAATTGCAGTGTGTCGATTCAGGCGAGACCGGCCCGCTGGTTGCGTGCATTCGCGCGGAGGATGTGGCGCTCACACGCGACTCGCCGCAGCTTTCGAGCGTCCGCAACCGGCTGCCGGGCCGCGTTCTCTCGGTGATCCCGGAAGGCCCGCTAGCGCGCGTGGAACTCGATTGCGGCGTGCCGCTAGTGGCGGTGATCACCGCGCAATCGGCCAGCGAGCTTCACCTGAACCCCGGCGACGCCCTCTGCGCCGTGGTGAAGACCACGTCGGTGCACCTTACGGCTGCACCCGGCCAGCGTTGAAGTAGATCCTGGGGAGCGAAAGAATATAGCCGGCACTTCGTCCAACCTGCTTGTGGCCAGGTGGCCTGCACGATGGGATTTCTGAAGCGTGGCCGATCAGGCGAGGTCTTGTGGAGTTGGCGAGCTCTCGTGGCCGAGGAAACCAAGAAGAAGTTCCAAGGCGCGCTCGATCCTCGGCGTGGCTTGATCGAAGACCCCGTCGGCAGATCCACGGGCCACGGCGCCTGGACCATCGCCGCCGTCGTAGCGGACCGGAGCGAGTATGGCAAGCTGGTAGTTGGCTAGCCGCATGGTTCTATATGCGTCGCAGACGGTGCTTTTCAGTTCGTCGGGGAGCAGCGCGAGCGCACCTTCTTGGATAGCCCGCTGAAATTGCGTTTCCAGAAATGGGCATAGGTCGGCAGAGCGCGCATGGTCGCCGACGTTCTTGTTGAAGGTGAGTTCGTCGATGAGGGCCTGCAGTGGTCCAACCTCGGTGCTGGGAAAAGATTGGATGAGGAGTTCGGGTCTCTCTTTGCAAAGCTGCATCCACTCGTCCCTGCGCCTTCGGAGTTCGTCTGGCGTATACATCCGCCCCCTTGGGTGCTTCGGGTTATACGCGTGTATCTCCGCGTGACACTCGAAGCAGACCGGGATTGCGTTCCCGATCTCGTCCCCTCCATTTTGATCGATGTGATCCGTCTCAATTTTGACACCGCAAAAACGGTAGCAGATGCAGCAACGGCGCTTGCATCCTACGAGGAGATCTGTTACTTGATTCCGATCGAAATTGCCGGCCATGGTTTTGATGATGCCTAATTCACATAGTAGCTGAAGGTTAACGCCCGTCCGCCAGCGCCCGCACCCTACTTCTGCAAGAAGAAGTTGCCCACGAACATGGCATCAATCCCCGATGAGTAGAAGCTCCGCACGGCGTCGCGCGGGGTGCAGACCAGCGGCTCGCCGAAGAGATTGAAACTGGTGTTGTAGAGCACCGGAAGGCCCGTGGCTTTGCCGGCGGCGTGGAGGAGCTTCCAGTAGAGCGGGTTCTCGTTGCGATCCACGGTGTGGACACGCACCAGGTCGTCCGCCAGCACGGCGGCCGCGAGTTTGTCGCGGTTCTCGGGTTTGACGCGGCCGATGGTGGAGAGAAAACGCGCGTTGGTCCCCACATCGAAGTACCGGTCGCACAACTCGGCGGGAACCGACGCGGCGAATTTGCGGAACGGCTCGCGGTGCTTGATGAAGATGTTGAGGTTCTCGGTGGAATACGGATCGAGCGGAGAAGCCAGGATGCTGCGGTTACCCAGCGCCCGCGCACCGAATTCCATGCGGCCGTGCATCCAGGCCACGATCTTGTTATCGTTCAACTGCGCCACGGCGGTTCCGATCAGCTCGTCCATGGTCAGCATGTAGCGGAAGCGCAGCTTGCAGTTTTCCAGCACCTGCTTGATTTCGGGCGCGGTGTAGGCGGGGCCCAGGCAGAGGGTATCGAGGGCCACGCGCTGCTCCTGGCAGCAGGCGCCGTGCCAGGTTTCGAGCACCGCGCCGATGGCCGTCCCGGCATTGCCCGAGGCGGGCTGCACAAACACGTTCTCGAAACCGGAGCGGTTTTCGAGCGCCGAAACCAGCAGCGCATTCAGTCCCAGACCGCCCGCCAGGCACAGGTTCCGCCCCTTGCCGGCCATGCCAATCACGGCCGCTTCCACGGCCTTCTGGATGCCCGCGGCGACGTGCGGACGCAGCTCCTCGGAAACCGGCGCGCCGTCCTTCAATCCCAGCCGCTGGTAGAATCGCGCGCTGAAACCGCCGCGGTTCAGCCGCTCGGTGCTGAAGAAGGTGCGGTCCAGGCGCGGCCCCGAATCCGAAAGGCAGAGGATCTCAAGGAACAGATCGCGGTAACGGCCGTCGCCGCCCGCGGAGAGCCACTGCACCTTGTGTTCTTCCTCATCGGCGCCGAAGCCCAGCAACTCGGTGACGCGGCCGTAGAGATCGCCGAGGGAGTCGGGCGAATACTGCTCGTGTTCGAGCGTCATGTGCGCGCCGCGCGCCTGCCAGCGCGAGCCGCATCGGAGGTCGCTGCCGCGGTCGAGCGTGAGGACCGTGGCTTCCTCGAATGGAGAAGGGTAGTAGGCCGAGGCGGCATGCGCCAGGTGGTGCTCCAGCACCACGATGCGGCTGTCGGGGAAGCGCGCGCGAAGCTTGAGGTGAAAATCGGATTCGGGGATGGGGCGCACGATGGCCACCGCATCCACCTGTTCCGGCGTTGCGCCCGCTAGTTCCAGGCACTTGGCGATGGAATGCTCGGGCAGTTCGCCGTGCCCGCCCCAATGCGTGCGGCGGCGCACCAGCTTCGATTCTTCGATGGCGGCGACGAGGACGCCGTCTTTCAAAATGGCGCTGGCGGCGTCGCCGAGAATTCCGCCGATGCCCAGAATGATCATTTCTGTTTACGGCCCTCGCGTTTCTCAATCTTGGCCCAGGTGTCGCGCAGCGCCGCGGTACGGCTAAACACCAGCGCACCGCAAGTCGAGTCCGCATCGACGCAGAAATAGCCCAGGCGCTCGAATTGATAACGGCTGCCAGGAGCGGCGCCGCGCAGGCTCGGTTCCAATTTGCAGCCGCGCACAACCTCCAGCGAATGCGGGTTGAGATTGGCGGTGAAATCCTGGCCCTCGGGCACTTCGTCGGGGTTCTCGCACGTGAACAGGTTGTCGTAGAGGCGCGCTTCGGCATCGATGGTATGGGCGGCCGAGACCCAGTGGATGGTGGATTTCACTCTGCGCCCGTCGGGCGAGTCGCCTCCGCGGGTGGCGGGATCGTAAGTGCAATGCACCTCCAAAACTTCGCCCGTCTTTTCATCCTTCACCACGCTGGTGCAGGTGATGAAATAACCGTAGCGCAGGCGCACTTCACGGCCCGGAGACAGCCGGAAATACTGTTTGGGCGGATCTTCCCGAAAATCGTCCTGCTCGATATACAGCACGCGCGAAAACGGCACTTTGCGCGTGCCCATGGCGGCGTCTTCGGGGTTGTTGATGGCCTGCATCTCTTCCACCAGGCCTTCCGGGTAATTGTCGATGACCACGCGCAAGGGCCGCAAAACCGCCATCACCCGCGGCGCACGCTTGTTCAAGTCTTCCCGAACGTAGTGCTCCAGCAGCGCCAGCTCGGTCGAGCCGTTGGTCTTCGACACGCCCACCGCTCCGCAGAAATTGCGGATCGCCTCGGGCGTGTAGCCGCGCCGCCGTATGCCGGAAAGCGTCGGCATGCGCGGATCGTCCCATCCGCTCACATGTCCGTTCTGAACCAGCGTGAGCAGCTTCCGTTTGCTCAGCAGCGTGTAGGTGAGGTTGAGCCGGTCGAACTCGATCTGCTGCGGGGCGTAGATGCCCAACTGCTGGACATACCAATCGTAGAGCGGCCGGTGGTCCTCGAATTCCAGCGTGCAGATGGAATGCGTGATCCGCTCCATGGAATCCGACTGCCCGTGAGCGAAATCGTACATCGGGTAGATGCACCACTTGTCGCCCGTCCGGTGGTGCTTCTCATGCAGGATACGGTACATCACCGGGTCGCGCAGGTTCAGGTTGGCCGACGCCATGTCGATCTTGGCGCGCAGCGTTCGGGCGCCGTCCGCAAACTCGCCGGCGCGCATGCGCTCGAACAGATCCAGGTTCTCTTCCACCGAGCGGTTGCGATAAGGGCTCTCCTGGCCGGGCTCGGTGAGGGAACCGCGATGCCGGCGGACTTCATCGGCGGTCAAATCGCACACGTAGGCCTTGCCGGCTTTGATGAGCTGGACGGCCCACTCATACAACTGGTCGAAATAGTCGGACGCGTAGAAGAGCCGGTCCTCCCAATCGAAGCCCAGCCAGTGGACGTTGTCGATGATGGAATCGACGTACTCAGTCTCTTCCTTAGACGGGTTGGTATCGTCGAACCGCAAGTTGGTCTTGCCGCCGAACTCGGCCGCCAGGCCAAAGTTGAGGCAGATGGATTTGGCGTGGCCGATGTGCAGGTAGCCGTTGGGCTCGGGCGGAAAGCGCGTGTGCACGCGCCCGCCGTACTTGTTGGTCTTCAAGTCTTCGAGGATGATGTCGCGGACGAAATTAGTAGGACCGGTTGTCGGATTCATAATTCCTTCAGCTTGGCTATGGCCTGGTCAATCCGCCTTAGGCAGGTATCGCGGCCCAGAACCTCCAGCGTTCCAAACAGCGGCGGCGCGGTCTTGCGGCCGCACACGGCCACGCGGACAGGTTCGAACAGTTGGCCGGCCTTGATCCCCATGCTTTGGGCGGCGGAGCGCAGGGCCGCATCGAGGCCGTCGTGCGAAAAGCCAGTCGAAGCCAGCGTCCAGGCGGCCTGCTCTAAGACGGCCAGCGCCAGAGCCGCATCTCCTTTCTTGGGGATCAGCTCGGAGGTTTCATACGGCGGCAGCTCTTCTTCGAAGAAGAAATCCGCCACGGTGAGGACATCGCGCAGCAGCTTCATGCGCTCGCGGACCAGCGGTGTGATGGCGAGCATCTTGGGAAGGTCCACCGGGAAGCCGGCCGTGCGCACAATGGGCAACAGCCGCTCGGCCAGGTCCTCCACCGGCAGCGCGCGGATGTGCTCGGCGTTCAGCCAGACGGCCTTGGGATCGAAAGGGTCGTCCTCTTTGAAGTTGACCTCGGTGTTGGCGCGATTGATGCCTTCGAGCGAAAAGGCTTCGACGATTTCCTGCCGTGTCATCTGCTGGCGATCGTCCTTGGGCGACCAGCCCAGCAGGCACAGAAAGTTGACGAAAGCGTGCGGCAGGAAGCCGGCGTCGCGATAGGTGGTGACGCTCACCACCGGCCCATGGCGGCGCTTGGAGAGCTTGGTGCCATCCGGCGCCACCAGCAAGGGGAGGTGTGCGAACTGCGGCGCGGCAACCCCGGCGGCCTCGAAGATGAGGACGTGCTTGAAGGTGTTAGTGAGGTGGTCCTGCCCGCGGATGACGTGGCTGATTTCCAGTCCGGCGTCGTCGGCGCAGGAGGCCAGGTGATAGGTGGGCATGCCGTCGCTGCGCAGCAGGGCGAAGTCCTCGATATCGGCGGTGGATTTAGATTGCGGGCCGTAGACAGAGTCGGCGAAACGAACCTGGCGCTCCGTATCGCGGGGCACGCGGAAGCGCAGCGCGAAAGGCTCTCCGGAAGAGGCGCGGCGGTCGCTCTCGTGGGCCGGGAGATGGCGCATTTCCGAGTTGAAGAGCCAGGTTCCCTGGGCGCCGGATTTTTCGGTCTCGCCGGATTGCGCGGGGGTGAAATCGCGGTAAGCCAAGCCCTTCTGAAAGATGGCTTCGGCCATCTCCCGGTGCCGCGCCAGGCGCTCGGATTGCTTGTATTCCTCATCCCAACCCAGGTCGAGCCATCGCAACCCCTCGAAGATGGAGGTGAGCGAAGCCTCTGTGTTGCGCCCCACGTCGGTGTCGTCGATGCGCAGGATCATGACACCGCCGTGGTGGCGGGAAAAGAGCCAGTTGAAGATGAAGGTTCGCGCGCTCCCGATGTGCAAAAAGCCCGTGGGAGAAGGCGCAAAACGAACTCGGAGCATGGAAATGCCAGTATAACAAGCCTCACCGGTTGGCTCTGAAATCATTGCGACGATAGGGCCTTTAAGGCGACAATCAACCCAGGGAGTGAATCATGAGAACGCAAAGGTTTCTGGGCTGTGCGTGCGGCGCTATCCTGCTTTCCCTTACTGCGTATCCGGCCGACTGGCCCCAGTGGCGTGGACCGCAGCGGAACGGCGTTTCCGCCGAAACCGGCCTGCTTAAGGAATGGCCCAAGCAAGGCCCGCGGTTGGTCTGGCAGGCCAAGGACATTGGCGATGGCTATGCGGCGCCCTCCGTGGTGGGGAATCGTATTTACATTCTGAGCAACCGGGGACTGGACAACGAATTCGTGCAGGCGCTTTCGACCCAGGATAGCAAACAGGTGTGGGCCACCAGGCTCGGGAAAGTCGGAAATCCGGAACAGATGCCTTATTTTCCCACGGCTCGCTCTACGCCCACCATAGACGGCGCGCTGCTCTATGCCCTGGGCTCCGATGGCGACCTGGCGTGCCTGGAAACCGCCAGCGGCAAGATTCGATGGCGCAAGAGCCTGCGCGCCGATTTCGGCGGCCATCCCGGGCAGTGGGCTTATTCCGAATCGCCCCTGGTCGATGGGGACGTGCTGGTGGTGACGCCGGGCGGCGCACAGGCTACCATCGTGGCGCTCAACAAGAAGACCGGCGAGACCATCTGGAAATCGGCTGTGTTGGGCGGCGATGATGCGGCCTACGCATCGGTCATCATCGTGGAGACCGGCAGCCGCAAGCAGTACGTGCAGTTCCTGGCGAGGGGCCTGGTGGGAGTGGACGCGCGAACCGGCCAATTCTTATGGCGTTACGACGCCACGGGTAAAGGCAACACCAACATACCTTCACCCCTGGCCAGCAACGGATACATCTACACTTCGCAGAGCCGCGGTCCGGGCGGCTTGGTCCGCCTGGTGGCCGCCGGTCAGGGCGTCGCAGCCGAGCAGGTCTACCTTCAGCGAGGCCTGCCCGATAGCGTCGGCGGTTCGGTGGTAGTTGGCGCCATTCACTACGGCACTACCGGCGAAGGGCTGGTGGCAGCAGATTGGGCCACCGGCAGAGTCTTATGGCAGGATGCCGGCACGACCGGCGGCGCCATTCTCTATGCCGAGGACCGGCTTTATATCCACGGCGAGGACGGCGAGGTCGCCCTGGCGGAGGCGACGCCCGACGCCTATCGCCAAAAGGGACGCTTCATGCCGCCGGACCGGCCGAAACAGACCCGGGCCGCCATGGAGAAAGCATGGGCCTACCCGGTGGTCGCCAACGGGCGGCTTTACATCCGCGAACTCGACTCGCTATGGTGTTACGACATCAGCGGCAAGTGAGCCTCGGTAATCGCTGAATCGTCAACCCCTCTCGTGCTATCATATGACTGTAGTTTGACAGTTCCGCTAATTCAGGCATCCCTTAGCCCGGCACAACCGTCCTATCCTGCCCGCGATTCGCTGCTCTGCAAATTTCAGAAAGAAGAAAAGAATTAAGTGAAGAATATTTTCGTAGGAAATCTCAGCTTCGGGGCTACCGAAGATGCGGTTCGATCCATGTTTGAGGCGTACGGCACGGTTGATCGTGTGAGCGTCGTGACAGACCGGGAAACCGGACGGGCCAGAGGCTTTGGGTTCGTGGAAATGAGTTTGAATGACGAAGCGGAGCGCGCTATCGCCGCTTTGAATGGCAGGGAGCTCGACGGCCGGGCTCTGAATATCAACGAAGCACGGCCGAAGGTGGACCGTGGCGGCGGTGGATACCGCGGCAACGACGGCGGCCAGCGCCAGAACAGACGCTGGTAAGCAGGCCGGATCAGATCAAATCCGATCGGGATGGGGGGCGACAGTCGCAACTGCCGCCCCTTTTTCTTTTTCACCCATTTCAATTTAATTCAAATTAAATGTATGAATTCGCACATTGAAACAGTATACTGGTATTTGTAATTACGGAACGGTCTGAAAGGAGGCCGGTATGGACGAAGGCCTGTGCCTCATCGATGAGCCGCCCAAACAGGGCGTGCCACGCCGGGCAGTCATTCCGGTGGCCGGGATTGGGGCCTCCGCGGGCGGCCTGGAAGTTTTCCAGCTTCTGCTCGCCGATTTGCCCGCTGACAGCGGCTTGGCCATCGTCTTCGTTTCGCACCTCGATCCCAAGCACCACAGCATGCTGGCCGAGATCCTGGCGCAAGCCACCGCCATGCCGGTCAGCGAGGCGGCCGAAGGAATGCCGGTAGAGGCCAACCATGTATACGTCATGCCGGCCAACGCCGATTTGACCATCGCACACGGCGTGCTGCGGCTGGCTCCCCGCACCCAGACGCCGGGATTCCACATGCCCATCGACCGGTTTCTGCGGTCGCTGGCCGAGGAGTGCAGAAGCGGGGCCATCGGCGTGGTCCTTTCCGGCACGGGTTCGGACGGCTCGGCGGGCCTGGAAGCCGTCAAAGCCGCGGGGGGTGTGACATTTGCGCAGGATCGCGCCTCCGCCAAGTTCGCCGCCATGCCGCAGGCCGCCGTGTCCACCGGCTGCGTGGATTTCGTGCTGCCGCCCAAATGCATTGCCGCGGAACTGGCGAGAATTGGCCGGCACCCTTATATGGCGAATGCCGTATCCGCGGAACCGGAGCCCGCGCCGGCCGCCGACGAAGAGCGGTTCGGCGCCATCCTGGCCCTGCTGCGCGGGGCCACCGGCATCGACTTTTCGCTTTACCGGGAGACCATGGTCAAGCGCCGCATCCTCCGGCGCCTCGCCTTGTGCAATATCGACGGCCTCGCGGCGTACAGCCTGCGGCTGGAGAACGATTCCGATGAGCTGGCCGCTCTCGAGCGGGATTTGCTGATTGTCGTGACCAGCTTCTTCCGCGACCCGGAATCTTTCGAGAGCTTGAAGAAAGTCGTCTTCCCGCGCATCGTCCAGGGCCGGCCCGCAAACGAGGCGATCCGCATCTGGGTGGCGGGTTGCGCCACGGGAGAAGAGGCTTTCTCGATGGCCATATCGCTGCAGGAATACCTGGACGAAACCGGCGCCGCTTTTCCAGTGCGGATCTTCGCCACCGATATGAGCCTGCCGGCAATCGAAAAGGCTCGCAGCGGCAGATATCCCGAGAACATTGCGGTGGACCTGACCCATGAACGCCTGAACCGCTATTTCTCCAAGATCGAAGGCGGCTACCAGGTCAACAAGAACCTGCGTGAGATGTGCGTCTTCACCCGGCATAATCTGATCGACGATCCGCCGTTTTCCAAGCTGGATTTGATCAGTTGCCGCAACGTGCTGATCCACCTGGGAAGCGTGCAGAAGGACATCATCCCGCTGTTCCATTACGCGCTCAAGCCAACTGGGTTTCTGATGTTGGGCGCATCCGAGGCGGCGGGGTCCGGCGACCTGTTTTCGGTGGTGGACTGCGAGCACCGGATCCATGCCAGGCGGGAAACCGCCAGGAAGCCGCACCGGCTTCGCGCGGGCGCCTCCGGACGCCAGGCCGAACCGCCGGATGCGCCTCCCAAAGGCGATCTCCGGGACCGCCAGATCTCGAGGCTGAAACGCCAGCTTGCCGACGCGAAGCAGCGGCTGCTCTCGGGCATCGAAGAGCAGCGGACATCCCGGGAAGAAAGCCAGTACACCACCGAGAAGGCGCTTTCGGCCAACGAGCAATTGCAAAGCCTGAACGAGGAACTGGAGACCGCCAAGGAAGAGCTCGAATCCACCAACGAAGAACTGATCACGGTCAACGACGAGCTGGAGGCCAAGAACGCCGCCCTCACCCAGGCGCGCGACTTCGCCATGTCCATCGTCGAAACCGTTCGGCAGCCCTTGCTGGTGCTGGACGCCCAGTTGCGGATCAGGATGGCCAACCCGGCCTTCTGCCGGGCGTTTCAAGTGTCGCGACGGGAAACCGAGGGCGAGGTGGTCTATTCGCTTTCACGCGGCAGTTGGGATCTTCCCGGCTTGCGCGATTCGCTCGATGGTCTTCTACAGGGCGGAATCTCGTTCCCGGACTTCGAAGTCGAGCGGGATTTTCCAACCGTCGGGCACAGGACCCTGGTGTTGGCGGGCTGCCGCATCCATCATCTCAGCATGATCCTGCTGGCGGTAGACGATATTACCGAGCGCCGGCTGGCGCAGAGTGCCCTCCGCCGAAGCGAGGAGCATCTTCGCCAATCCCAGAAAATGGAGGCCGTCGGCAGGCTCGCCGGAGGCATCGCTCACGATTTCAATAACCTGCTCACCGCCATTATCGGCTACAGTGACCTGCTTCAGGATACGCTGGCCGGCAACCAGCCCGCCGTCCAGCAGGTGCTTGAAATCAAGTCCGCCGGCGAGAGGGCGGCTTCACTCACGCAACAGTTGCTGTCCTTCAGCCGGCGCCAGGTGCTGCAACCCAAGGTGCTGGACCTGAATGCCATCGTAGGGGACTTCGAGAGAATGCTGCGCCGTCTGGTCGGCGAGCGCATCAAGGTCGCTGCGGCCTGCGCCCCCGGCCTCTGGCAAGTGAGGGCCGACCCCGGCGAAATCGGCCGCGCCATCATGAACCTTTCGTTGAACGCCAGGGATGCCATGCCGGACGGCGGCGCGCTGACCATTGAAACGGCCAATGCGACCCTTTCGGAAGCCGATGCCTCCGGGCAAGACCTTGCGCCGGGCCGCTACGCCGTGTTGGCCGTGCGCGACACCGGGGTTGGCATGGACGCGGAAATGCAGGCCCACCTCTTCGAGCCCTTCTACACCACCAAAGAGACCGGCAAAGGGACCGGCCTGGGTCTCGCCACCGTTCTGGGAATCGTCGAGCAAAGCGGCGGTGCGATTCGTTGCCAGTCCGAACTGGGCCGGGGCACCACCTTCCAAATCTTCCTGCCCGCGGTCGAAGCGCCGGACCACGCAGCGGGGCCAGCTGGAGGCCTCGTTAAAGCGCCCAAGGGCTCCGAAGTCATTCTCGTGGTGGAGGATGAAGACGCCGTCCGCAAGCTTGCCCGAAGGATTCTGGAAACCAGCGGGTACGTAGTTCTCGAGGCGCGTAACGGACGTGAAGGGCTGGCGGTCTGCCAGGCCCACCAGGGACCCATCCATCTGCTTGTGACCGATGTGGTGATGCCGGAACTGGGCGGACGCGAACTCGCCCAAGGGGCCCTCAAGCTGCGGCCCGGCATGAAAGTCGTGTTCCTCTCCGGCCACACGCAGGATATCGTCTTGAAGGAAGGCGTCCAAAAGGGAACCGCCTTCCTCAGAAAGCCCTTTTCGCCCGTCGAACTCACGCAAGAGGTGCGTCAGGCCCTGGATTCCGGTGTCAGGATTGCCGGGTAGCCGGAACCGCCTACGCGACGATCAGCTCGATGCCTTGCTTACGGCCCAGGTTGCGCGAATACTTCTTGTCGGTCGGGTTGTTCCAGTGCTCATGCACGCCGAGGCTGGCCAGCACGCCGCTCTTGTCGGGATTGTACACCGTCCCTGACGGGGGCTTCGCCGCCTGCGACGCTTCGTGCAGGTAGTTGTCCGCGGTGCCCCGGAGCTGGGTCGCGCGCGGCTCGCTCCTCAGGACGTCCAGCCCCACGGAGTCGATCGCCACCGGGTCCTGCGACATTATCAGGCTGGAAGCCCAATGGTCGTTGAAAGAGGCCCACTTGAAGACGTTGCCTTCATTGTGTTCGGCGGTATACAAGCCGTCCAGCATAAACAGCATCGTCTTGCCCCCCAGGTGCCGGTGCCCGATCAGGTCCACCAGGGCGTTGTAGGATCCCATGGGCAGAGTGCGCAACACGTAGCTGTGCAGCGGGCTGGGCGTCCAGCCGCCATTGTTCGGGAAATGGACGGAGCCGAAGTGATTCTTTCCGATCAGGGTCATGCCGGCCATTCCGTGCGGCCGCATCAGGGCCATGTTGATGATGTACTTGGCCGCGGTCACCTGCTTCGCCAGGTAGCCCGTCGGTACGCCCTCTTTCGAGAACAGAATCGGGTTCTCCATGTCCGGCTCGGCGAACATACGCCCTCCCTCGCCAAAGTCCGTGCCCACCAGGAACTTCACCGCCTGGAATTGAGGATTGGAATTCGCCCTGATCCTGGTGTAGATGGGTTGGCCGACATTGCGCCCACCCGCCACATCGTAGATCATGATATCTTCGCCCCGCACCCCGCCCCTTTCGATCAGTTGCGTTACCAGGGCCACCACCGCGTGCGGGCTCGGCATACCATTCAGCGGTCCCCTCTGCATGGGTCCCCGGCCACCCGCGGGAGGGCCGCCCTTGGCCGCGTTGGGAGGCGGGGGCGGTGGGTTCGACCCCACGCCCCACTCGGGAGTCCGGTCCTGGTTGCAGTTGACCTTGATCGCGATCGTCTCCCCGGGACGGTATCCGGAATGCCCCAGCTTGTGCGTTTCATTGAAGCTCCGGAACAGCGCGTCCCATGCCTGCTTGTCATTCTTCCGGCCCGTCAGGTTCAGCAGCATCTGGGAAGTCATGCGGTGCACCACCGTTTGGTCCGTATTGGCATCGTCCCACCAGTGCCCCGTCGCGCCATCCCAACTGGTCGCCTTGGCGTCCTGCACCCACGCCACACGGCCCGGATGGATCCCCTTCGCGACACCAACCGGGCTGTTGGCCGCGTCGGTGGGTTTGAAGGGATCGGCGTTCATGCCCATGCCGCCGCCCCGCTGCTGCGCCATCGCCTCCCTCAGTAACAGAGGAACATTCACCAGGCCGGCAGCCGGAGCCACCGCCAACGACCTTAGAAAGCATCTTCGAAGCATAAACAACCCCTTTCAGATCCTTTATTCCTAATTTCGTATACTGCCTTGCGGGACGCGCCGACGGCAGGCGCCCGCCGGTACCACTGGGCCTTCCGGCGGCTGCTGTCTCCATTCTAACCGCATGGAGGCCGATTCGTAAACTGCTTGGAGATCCCCCGGCACATTGTGACCGCCTGCATTAGCGATCCAGAAGACTTGCGTACATCTCGTACGCCGCCTTACCAAACAACACGAAAATGACTTGCTGGAGTTTTGTGCCGGCTTTCTCCAGGTGCAACTTCACTTCGCGGAGCGCGATCGCGGCGGCTTCCTCCAACGGGTAGCCATAGACGCCCGCGCTGATGGCCGGAAAGCTGACGGTGCGGACATCGCGTTCTTCCGCCAATTCGAGGCACTTGCGATAGCAGGAAGCCAGCAGTTCCGGCTCGCCGTGCCGGCCGTCGCGATACACCGGGCCTACCGCATGGAAAACGTACTTGGCCGGCAGCCTGCCCGCGGCGGTGGGCACGGCGCTGCCGGTGGGACAGCGGCCCATCCGCCGCCGGATTCCGTCCATCTCACGCATGATCTCGGGGCCGCCGGCGCGATGGATGGCGCCATCCACGCCGCCGCCTCCCGCCAGCGCCGAGTTGGCCGCGTTTACCATGGCATCCGCCGCTACGCGCGTGATGTCGCCTTTTTCGAGGACGATCTTCCGCCCCGTGCCGCTCATCCACTCCATACCTATTTATTACAATTGTTCTATGACCAGGCGTGAACTGCTGGCCGCGGGAGCGGCGTGCGCGTCCACCCTGTGGGCGCGAGGCCGCATGGATAAATCGCGCATCAGCGCCATTACCGACGAGATCGGCATGTCCACGGACGAGTCCATTGCGTTCGCGCATCAATACGGGCTTCAGTTTGTGGAGATCCGCAACCCGCCGGGAAGCCGGAAGGAGTATTTCTCGCTGAGCGAGCCGGAAATCAAGGTGGATGCCGTGAGGTTCAGGAACGAGGGGCTCAAGGTCTCGTTCGTCAATACCAGCCTGCTGAAGTTCGCCTGGCCCGGCAGCGAGCCCACGCGCCGAAAACCGGAAGAGCCGGCCGCGCGCGAAAAACGCCTGGCGTCCGAGAAAGTCCTCTGGGACCGCCGGCGTGAGGACCTGCAAAAGGCGCTCCGTTGCGCCCAGATCATGGGCGCGGACAAGGTGCGGGTCTTCACCGGTTCGCGCGTCGAGGACCCAGAAACCATGGTTCCGCGGATCGCGGAGGTGCTTGGAGAGATGGCGCTGGCGGCCGAAAAGGAGAAGATCTACCTGCTCATCGAAAACGAAGGATCGCAAAACGTGGCCACTTCCGCGGAGCTGGCCGGCATCATGAACCTGATTGCTTCCAAGTGGGTGGGGATGAACTGGGACCCGCACAACGCCTACGGCCGCGAAACGTCGTACCCCGACGGCTATGCGTTGCTGCCCAAAAAGCGCCTCCTCAACGTCCAGGTGAAAGCCAAGGGGGTGATGCCCGACAGCCCCGAGAAGGAAGACTGGAAGGCCATCATGCTGGCGCTGGACAAGGACGGCTACAAGGGCAAAATCGCGCTGGAGACGCACATTTTCGACGGCACGCTGATCGCTGCCGCGCACAAGTCCATGGACGAGATCATGCACATCGTGGGTGAAATCTGAATATGAGCAAGAACTTTTTGATCGCGTTCGGCATCGGAATCGTTTGCATCGGAATGGCCGCCATGTGGGTGGTTCACATAAATCGCGGGGCGTACATCGACTTGCCGGGGAAGGTCCTCAAAGTCCGCACCGCGCCGCTCGACGAAGCCAGCGCCGTGGCGGTGCTCGATTTCCGGGTCTCCAATCCGGCGGACTATCCGTTCGTGGTACGGAAGGTCACGGTGGCGATGGAAGATAACTCGGGCGCCGAGTCCGAGGGCCAGACCGTTTCCGAAGTGGACGCCAGGCAGCTTTTTCAGGTAATCCCGCTGCTGGGACAGAAGTTCAACGACACTTTGCTGATGCGGGACTCGATCCCGCCGCACAATTCCTGGGACCGCATGGTGGCGGCGCGGTTTGAAGTGCCGGAATCGACGCTCGAGGCTCGGAAACGCCTGGTGGTGCGGATTGAAGAAGTCGACGGCAAGGTTTTCGATTTATCGGAAAGGTAGCGCGTTGACGCCGCCTGCCGCTACCGGCGCAGCACGGCGTAGTGCGGGTCGAGCGCGACCTTTAGCGGCGGCTGCGTCAGCGCCACCGTGAAGGTGACCGGATCGGTGGCGGATCTTACCCACTGCGTGATGATGCGTCCGCGCGCCACCTGAATTTCCACCGGCACGGACGCGCTGAAATCCTCACCCACATCGGATTGCGTCAACGTTCCGACCAGGCGCAGAGAGGGCGCCTTTCCCTTGAGCGACCAGGCCAGTTTCAGGCTGGGAATGCCGGTATCGTAAACCCACTGCGCAAAAAAAGCTTCCAATTTGGGGTCGTCCGACTTGGGCGGCAGAAACCCGGCCGCCACTTCCCGGAAACCCTCGGTGGAGAGCTCCTTGCCTCCATAGCGCTCCATCAGCTCGCGCAGCATGGAAAGGAAGCGCTCGTCGCCCATGCGCCGCCGCAACATCTGAAGGATCCAGGAGCCCTTTCCGTAGACGATATTGCGCCAGGCGCGCGGCTCCTGCGAGTTTTCCAGGCGCGCGCCCAGCACGATGGGGCCGGTGGAATCGACGATCTGGCCGCTATCGCTCTTGGCCAGCAGGTCGGCGCGGTAGGAATCCAGCATCAGCTCGACGGAATGCACGCCCTTGCGCTTCTCCAGGTAAAGCAGCGCAGAATAGTTTGCCAGCGCCTCCAGGAGCCAAACGTCGCGGTAGGAGACTGCCGTGACGCGGTTCCCCCACCACTGGTGCGCCACCTCGTGCGCTTGCAGGACGTCCTCGAAGAACAGTTCCACCTGGGGAGTGGCGGGGGCGTGGGCGGCCGGCAGGTTCCTGAGGTACGACAGCGTGGAAAGATAAATCAGGCCCGGGAAACCTTGGCCAAACGTCCCGGGAATGGGTGAGACCGTGAGCTGAGGCAGCGCCGGCGGACCGAACTTGGAGGCCATGTACTCGAGCGCCGAAGCCACTTCGGACGCCAGAACCTGGAGCCTCTGCTGAGGGCTGGGTTCCAGGGCCACGGTCGATTCTACGGCGCCCGGCTGGCGGCGCCGCGGCATCGCCGGGGGCGGCTCGGCGAGGATGGTCTGTTGCCGCGGCTGGAGCGCCCGCTCGAGTGCGCGGTTGGCGCAGACGTCCACCACGTACCCGGCTCGCTCCAGCCGGGCGTGCTCATAGTTGCCAAGGTTGAATGCAGCTACGCGAATGGCGATGGGGGTGCGGCGGCGGGTAGTGCGCCAGTCGCCTTCGGTGCGGTCTTCAACGACCTCTCCAGGGGTGACCAGATCCAGGTCGTGCGGATAGCGGAAGAGCAGGTCGTAACTGGCGAACTGCTGGCCGAACATGGGGTACCAGGCGCCGCGCGCGCTCACGAACAAGACGCGGCCGCCGGCGTCATGAATGACCTTGCCGGAATGGTGAAACTCGAACTCGTACTCGACTCCCTCTCGCAGCGGCTCGGGAGGGACCACCAAAAAAAGATTGCTGCCGCCGCGCATCAGATTGATCCGCAGCGCATCGCTCTGGAGCACTTCGGCGGCGCGGCCGTCGACGGTGGCCTCGGTGACCGCCATTTCGGGAGCGATTTCGAACGGTACCACGGGCGTGCCGCCGGCCGCCGGCGTCACCTTCACGCGCGTCACGACGCTCAGCGACAGATCCTCGCCGACGACAGCCTGGATGCGATAGTCGCGCAGCAACAGTTCCGGCTTGTGCGCCACCGGGTGCAGACGGGAGGATCTGGCAGTGAAACTGGTCCAGGTGTCGAAATAGAGGCTGTTGTCACGGGTGGTGATCTGGCCGGCCAGGACTTGCTCCGGTCTGTCGGGATCGAAAACCACATCGAAACTGCCGAGCTTGATTCCCTGAAAGAAAGCGGCGAGGAGACCGGGCCGGCTTGCCGGCCAGCCTAGCAGATCGAGCGTGAGGCGCGTCTGGTAACCGGCGCCCAGATTGCGCAGCGCCGAGGTCCAGCGCTCATCCAGCAAGACACCCAGTTCGGGGACCTTCTTGTTGGCGGGGTTGTCCGGCAACTGCTTTTTCAGCGCGTCGTAGACATCGCCGGTGAACAGGAATACGGCGCCGCGGAAGTGCTCATCCAGATTGGGAGAGTCGATGTAGGTGGCGAGCGAGCGGCGCTCGGCGCGATCGGGCGGCAGCAGCATCACTTCGCCGTCACCGCCGTCGGTATCGGCCAGGAATACAGCGGCGATCGGACGGCCCGCCACCGGCTTGCTGAAGATGAGGTATCCGTCGGTGAGGTAGACGTGTATGTCTTCTTTAACCAGGGTCAGATCGCGAACGCGATAGCACTCGTCGCGGTCGAAGCTGTTTTCGCGGATGGCGCGCGCCACGTCGGCCGCGGCGCCCGCCACCAGCGGCAGGCGGGAGAGCAGGCCGAGAGCGAGAAGCCATCGCATGATCCCAGTCTACCCTCCCCAGCCCTACGCGGCGGCTTTGGCGATGGGAAGCTGGCGCACTTTGGCGAGCTTGCATGTTTCGAGCAGGCGAATGAGGGGCCACGCGGGGTCGATTTCGTGGCGGCGCAGCGAGAGCCGCGCCGAGGTGGGGTACTGGTGATGGTTGTTGTGCAGCCCCTCGCCGGCGGTGAGAAATGCAATGGACTGGAGGTTGGTAGCCTTGTTGTCGAAATTGCGGTAGCCCACCATGTGGCAGATGCTGTTGACCGAGGAGTTGAGAAAGATGTACAGCACCACATGCACGGTCCAGGCCGCCAGGCCCCACCATACGCCGAACATCAGCATGAAAATCGCCATCCCAATCAGCGCCGCGTAGTTCATGAGGGGGAGCTTATCGAGCGCGTCGTCCTTCCAGTCGGGCGTGTACTTGCGGACCATGGCCCGGTCGTTGGCTTCTTTGCGATAGAAGAAGTAGTTTCCGAACAGCACGGTCCACAAGCCGTAGATATAGGGGCTGTGCGGGTCGCCTGGCTGGTCGGAGAAGTGGTGGTGCTTGCGGTGCACCGCAGCCCACTGGCGCGGGATCACGCCCGTGAAAAGGCTCAGCTCGAGGTGCATGAGCGCTCCGACCACGGGATGCAACTCCAGCGCGCGGTGCGTTTTACAGCGATGCAAGAATACCGTGGTGCAAAAAATCGATACTTGCAGGATTACCAGCGTGACCAAAATCCACAATAGGGTCATTAGCTCTCCAAGTGCGGTTGCACCCATGATAGCAGATCGACTAGAACACGTCGCCGAGGCCTTCTTCGATACGCTCCCAGGGACCCAGGGAATCCCACAGCTTCGCCTCCAAGCCGGTATGAGGCGATTCGACAGGCGCGCCCGGACGCCCGGCCCCAGCCAAAACCGCGCCGAGAACCTCTGGGCGGACCTGCGCACGCACCAGCGAAATGAGCTTCTTCTCGATTTCCGTGCCTCCGCTCGCCTCGGAACGCTCGCCGCCGTACGAGCCGACATGGACCTCGAAGTACCGGATAGCGAGATCGCATGGGCCGCAGTGAAGCATTCCGAGAAGCGAACCGCGCAGCGACAGCTCCCTTCTTTCATCGTCCGCGGTCCACTGCCCCTCTTCGACTTCCTGCTCGCGAAAAATGCCGATTGCGGTCGCGAGGTCGTTGTTCGAAAGCCCGATCGTCACCCGCCTCACGTACCCCGGTTCCGTGATTTCCTCGTAACTCTCCGCTCCCAACCCCGCTGCCCGCGTCCTGGCGCCGGCGTTTTGAAACCGCCATTTATAAATCTGCGAGCAGTAGTTGACGGGCGGGCCGGCTCGATTATCGATGGCGTACTCGAGAAGGCGCAAGGCCGCGATTTCCGACTCGAAGACGGGAACCGGTGAGTCGGACGGGTAATGAAGAAATGTGTAACGCCGCGCGGCCAGTGCCCTGTAGTTGTATCTGGTCGCCAACAATTGGTGCACGTTAAGATGACTAACCCCGGCACTCTGCATGGGGGCCAGAGAACTCTTCAACCGCTCCAGGTCTTCCGGTATCGCGGGCACCTCCACCACGACTTGATCGAAGTGCTGGCGCGCCAGTTCCACCGCTCGCAGGTCATAATGCGAGCCAGCGATGTTGAATCTGATCTCATCAAGTCCCGCGCTTTGCAGTTGGCTCAGAGCGGCGGCTGCGTCTCCGTTGCTGTAGAGCCACACGTAGATTCCACTGCCAAAACGATCCTTGATCTTTTCGATGAATTGAAGCGTCGTGTCCAGACTCAAGGCCGGCTCACCGCCGGTGATTCCGACGCCCTGGAAGCCGAGATCCTCCAGGTAGGCGATGTAGGTTTCGGGGCATTCGAACGGGACTTCAGCGGCAATCGGGTTTCCGTTCAAGTCCGGCGCCCGGTCCTGCGGGCAGAAGAAGCACTTGGCGGTGCACGCGGAATTGATCTTGAGGCAAGACCATGTGCCCTCGCCGCAGCGCCTGCAGCCCGGCGACAGATCCCCGGTGCTCAACTTGGTCCCTTTCGCCGAAAGGTGAACCCCTTTTTTCACGAGGGCGGCCACCAGTCCGTCGCGCATCTTGCCTGCGTTCTCCGCTTCCTCCGGCCGGAACCAATTCAACTCAGGATAGACCCAGCCGACGTTCCGCCTGGTGTTTCGCGCATGTATGGCCCGGCGCTCCGCAATATCGCGCTCGCTTGGCTCGCCTGGGGTCATAGGAAGTTTCGGCAGATGGCCTCCTTACTGTCCTTCCAGCGCGGGCGGCGCGGGTATCCGGCTGGGAGCTCCGATTCCGCGCTCACCGATCGCCAAGGCGAGGTACTTTCCGTTCTGATGGAACATAAGCCGCTTCCCGACGAGGTCCTGAAGAAACGCGATCAGATCGCCTTTGGCCGCGTCCGGGATTCCGTCCGCCAGTTGATCGATGGTACGGATTCGATGGCAGCTCAGGTACGCCGCTCTGGCTGCCCCTTCAAGCCGATAACGCAGGGTTCGGCCATCGAGCGTCTCGCGGCGGATCAGCAGGTACGATCCGCCGTCGCGGTAAGACAGAGGCGGCCTGGCGCGGGCCGCCGTCCTCCTTCTTCTGTGAAACTGATCCCACTCCTGCACCTTTTTCACCACGGCAGACCACATCTCGCGCTGGCGATCCTTGTCGCCCCGGTATTCCAGATAAGGCAGGAGCGCATCGGCGGCAATCCCCTTGGGAAAGAGCCCGGCCAGGCAATGGCGCTCCACAGCCTGGATGCCGTACTCGCGCCGGTTGGCGTCTATCGGACTACCCTGCCCCAGGTAGAATGGCGAAATCGAAAGCGGCCGAAACGGCAAGACGAACTCCAGGTTAGCCAGCGTCTCACTGACGTCCTGGGGACCGCTCCCGGGGAATTCCGTGATCAGATTTCCGTCCAGCTCAACGTCATTCTCCATGGCGCTCTTCAAGGCCAGAACATTGTAAATGACCGTAACGCCTTTCTTCATTCGCCCCAGCAGGGTCTCGCTCAACGCTTCAATGCCGGACTGGACTGCCCTGAGTCCGCCGCGGCTGCACTCGGCCAGCACGTCCCCGCAGTGCTCGACCCTGGTCTCCGCGAAGAACCGGCAGTCCCGCGCATCCTCGGCCATCAGCCGAAAGAACGCCTTCGATTCCCGAACGGGCAGCGCATTGTCGTTAAACGCAAAATCCAGACACCCATGCTTGTCCGCCAGCGAGGTGACTTCGGCATACATTTGCCCAGCGCTCTTCGCGCGATATCCGCACCACTGGCGGTTCAGAGTGCAAAAAGCGCACTTGCCCCACCAGCAGCCACGTGAGAATTCAATGGGCAAGATGGGCTCCGGCGCGCTGGTGGAAAACACTCGGGCTATCTCGGCAAAGTAGCTGTCATAGTCCGGCGGGCGCAAAGCCCCGAGGTCCTGAACCTGGCTGGGCGTAGGGCGCTCTCCTACAAGTCCATCGTTCCTCGAGTAGACCTGAGAATCGAGTCCGACGCGGCTTCCGCGAAGATACTCGCACAAACTGGCGAGCGGCCGCTCGCCCTCGCCGGCCACCACAAAATCCACCTGCGGGAAGCCCTGGAGCAGTTGCGTCGCGGCTCTTGCGGAACACGAAGATCCCCCGAAAAGCACGCGCACGCCGCCGCGCGTCTCCCGCTTCAAAATCGCCGCCGCCGCCAGCGACGAAAACACCTGATTGAAGCAGACCGAGAATCCCACCAGGTCGAAGCGGCCCCACTCGATGCTGGCGGCCCAAGACCGAAGGTGAGCGCGCGCCTTCTCGTGCAGCTCTTCATAGCTCACTTGCGGCTTGATCCCCAGGTCGCGCAAGCGCCGGCCGAACAGCCGTTTCGACCCGCCGTACCGGTCTTCGAAGATCATCGGGGCGTATACCACCTCTCCGAGCCAGTGATCCTTCGACACCCAACGATAGGCCTCGGGACCGATTTCTCTCGCTACTCCCAGATAGGGGTGCAGCGTCTCGACCAGGAGACCTTGGCTGCCATCCAGATAGCTTTTTAGCGCGCCCAATTGAAGGGATGGCCTGTCGAAAAGCGGCCATGGCATGGATACCAGCGCCAAGCGAAAGGGCTTCACGCCGGGGTCGCCCGCTTCTTGGGCGCCTCGCTCAACGCCTTCGTACGCGCCGGTCTCAGGCAATGAGATTCGCCACCTCCGCGGCTTTTGCATCGCCCGTGAACCGGACTCTGCCTCTCACGACCTCCTGGATCATAGAGCTTTCGGAGTTCGCGATACTCAACAAGACCGCAGCTTCCATCGAAAGGACGCAATCGGACGGAGCGTCGCCCTCGATCACCTCCGGGTCTTCTCCCCGAAAGGAAACCACCCATGTGCTCTCGCGATCTCCTTGGATGACGTACTTCAACGACAGTCCGCATCCTTTTAACAACCTGCTATTGGACCTGATGCGCGCGGGGACATGCCGACAGAAATAGGCGGCCACGTCCGTTATCTTTTGGATCGCCGGGCCGCTCCCGTAGTCGGGAGGGTTCCGGTTAAGATCGGATGTGACCACGGGGTAGCCCAACTCCTTCAGCAGGGCATTCATCTTCTCGAGACGGTCCCCCGGAATGGTCCAAAACGGGATCTCCGAACCCCGGCCAATGCGGTCCGTGCGCAGGCCGTCCGTGAATTTGATCTTGAGATCGCCACCGCCGTCGTCGTGCTCCGATTGGAAGACCCGATCTACGAGATCCGGCTCCCAGTCCACTTCCAGGAACCGGCACAGCGGTTCCAGAACCTTGCCGGGATCGCACACCAGATCCTCGTACCTTACCCGAAAGCAGTTGGAAGGTCTTCGCCGCTCGGCGTCGACGATGACGGCGGTTTTGTCAAGCCAGTTGTCGATCATGGCCGCAACGAAGTTGTGCGGGCTCCTGCGCACGTATTCGGACACTTCCGGCATGAAGCCGAGCTTGCTCACCTGCAAGCAGGAGTGAACCACATCCATGCAGTTCCGGTACAGACAGATCGACCGGGCTTCCGGGAAGACGGTCTCCAGGTCGTTCAGATACGCGAGGTTGCCCGGAGACTTGTCACACCAGATTTGCTTGCCTCGCGCCCGCGCATACGACTCCATAATTCCGCCGATAATGCGCCGGACCTCGCGCCTGACCGCCTGGTCCCGCCTCTCGGGGTCCTCTTTCCGGATGCGGCAGCCAAGCGTGCGATCGAGGACCAGAAGCAACTTGTCGCAGAGACCGCCCAGGACGAGTTCGCCAGGGCTGCAGATCTTCGAATGCGTATCGAGGATATATCGAAGAAGCGTGGAACCCGACCGCTCGCAGGACAGAATGAACAGAGGCGCATTTCGCGGCTCGGTCGGGACAATCGGTTCCACGATCTCACGCTTCCCTGGACAGCCAGGCCCAGCGGCCCAGCGGAATCACGAGCGGTCCCCCTCCGGCAAAGGCGGGCCTTCGTCCTGGAACTGGGGAAGGCCCAGGTATTTGTTCTTTTCCAGGTAACGGAAGCATTGCTGGTACGCCTGACCCGCTATCAGGCGCATCGCGATCTCCGGCCTGCTGAATAGCGCCTCCATTTCCGCCACCAGGCTTGGCGTGTTACACATGTCGACGCACAACTCGCAGATTCCCGTATAGGCCTCGCGGCTCTTCACGGCGGCGGAAAACCCGTTTTCCTCCAGGAGCGTCAGAATGCCCCTCGGCCCGAGATTGTGCAGCGCTGCGATCAGCGGATTACCGCGCGCGCGGATCAGAATATGGCTCAGCTTCTCCTCCCGCCAATTCCCCAGATTCAGCGGATTGGAGTCGTTGAACTCTATGCCCGGACCACAGCAGGCCTGCACCTTCCCATTCGGCAGCGCGATGGGCGCCAGGACCGTGTCGCAGCTTTCGTTGGGGACGTAGGTTCGCGTCCGGAACAGCTCCAAAGGCAACGACGCCGCTCGTCCCATCCGCAGTACCGGCACCCGGTGAAAGGCCACGTCCGGGTACTTCCCGTGATCGGCAAACCCATCCGCGAAATCGTCCTCCTTCGTGCAGCATACCCGGATGGCGTTATCGATACCGCAAGCCTTGCAGGCCTCCGCTATGTATAGCGCCTGCTCGGGCTTGCCGAACGGCAGGTGGAACTGGTCCATGCTGATGCACAGGGAACCGAGACCGGCAGAGGCCAGTTCCGAGATCATCGACTGCGCGCTCGCGCGAGTTTGCGCCCAATAACCGTTCGATACCAGGCTGACGTTCAACCCGAGGCGGCTGGCGGCGCGGATACATTCCAGGACTTTGCCGGTCTCCAGCAGGCTCTCTCCACCCGTGAAACAGATGCCCCGAGATGCCTGGGAGATGTCGGAGATAAGATCGATGGCCTCGTTGAGGCCGACGGAACCGTTCCGGTTCGGTCCTGAATCGTTGATACAGTGCCCGCAACTATAATTGCACTTCAACGTCAGAGCCAGGCCGACGGTCCTGAAATTCGCCACCGGGTCTTCGGCGAGTTTCTTCATCTTGTAGTAGTCGCTCCCCTCTGTGCGGCCCCAGCGCCGGACCGCGCAAACGCAATACATCAATCGGCGGCCCGCCCGGCGCGTACAACAAATGCAAGAACGCCGGCCGCCTTAGTAGTCGATCAGTTTCGCCGCTTTCAGATCGGCCAGGCACCGGCGTACGTCTTCGGCAGCCAGATGAATGGCCGGAGTGGATTCTCCTCCGGCCCTCGTCTGCCCTTCGCGTAACAGCCGGCACACTTCCTCGAACGGCTGGCCGTCGCTAAGCTCGAGCACGCGGAAAGCCGCGTGGTTGATGACCGCGACTTCGTGCCGATTCGGGTTCGTTACGTAGTACAGACCGTCGATGTTACGGAACACCAAGCCGGGTGCCTGTTTGATCGCGGCGTCACTGATTCCCTCGTTCACAATGGGCGCCTTGAAGAACGGGATTTCCAACGGACGTCAGGAGGAACGCCTGATCTTTATGACGACCTCGTCGGCGACCGTCACATTGTCTTGCAAGACCGTCCTGACATCGATTTCCTTGAGTTCGTCCCCCCTGCTACAACTCTGACAGGTTGCGGGCGAGCAGACAATGCCGTCCCTGGCGTAGCCTCCGTTCGTGTAAACGATGTTCTCTGCGGTCTTCTTACTGAGCTTCAACTGGATTTCTTCACCTAGAAGCTCGATCTCCTTGAACACTTTCACAACCTGCGGTTTTTCCGGAGCCATTGATTACGTCCTTTCTTTTCTGTCAGGCTACGCCGCTGTGTAGCTACAGCAGCCGTCGTGCCGGAAGCTTCCGGGACGACGCTGAACCCCGGCCGTATCCCGGTCCGCACACTCGGAGTTGGCCGGACTCTTCCACCGCCTCAGTATACTGGACCAACAACCCAAAAACAAGAGTTTTAGATCTGGAGAGCGCTGTCTGTCCCGGCTTTTGGCTGATCGGGCATCCCAACGGCCAGCTCTACCTGCGGGAACAGAGCAACGGTTTGAGGTCGAAGACCTCGCTAGACTAGATATTCAGGACCTGCCGGGCGTAATCGATGCACTTCTGGATGTTGTCGTCCTCGAACTTTACCGCCGCCTCCGGGCTCAGCCCGGTGACATGCGGAAGCGGCTTCTTGGGCGGGTTCTTGCGAACGAGATTAAGGATTCTTGCCAGGTCCCGGCCGGGCAGGGGGCTGTAAGAATCGTCGAAAGTCGCCCAGTACTTGTCTGTAAACACGGGGATCTTCCACGGATCGCGCGTAACCATTTCCAGGTAGAAGGGCATGTTTGCGTCTTTTTGCCGCAGCGTCTGAACGATCTGTTTGAGATCCAGTATCCCTTCGCCCATCACCACCTCGGATAGCAGGAAGCCGTCTTCGTAGGTATCGAGGCCCACGTCTTTGATATGGCACATGATTGTGTACGGAGCCAGCATCCTCAGCGTGTCCATGGGATCTTCGCACAGCGTGAAGTTGTTGGCCAGGTCGAGGCAGACCCCGACCCATTCACTGTCCAGGCGTTTGAGCCAAGCCACCTGCTCGGCCGCGCGCCAGTCTTTGTGATTCTCGATGGCCAGTTTGATCTGGTACTTGCGCAGGAGTGGCTCGGCCGTGGCAACGGCATTCTGGACCCGCTGGAAGTCCTCGCGGAACGCGTCGAGGGAGGCGTAGTGTTCCCAACGCACCATCGACAACTCGGCGTGGAGACAAAAGGCTCCGGCGTCCTTGCACGCCTGGAGCGCGACGCCGAATTTGAACATCGAGCCCTCCCCGCCCGGCAACGGGGGCACATTGAGGATGAGCTGCATACCGTAGTCTTCGACCCTCTTGCGGAGTTGTTTGGCCGGCTCCGTCTCGATGCCCTCGAGCGTCGTCTGGGCGCCCCCCAAGCCCAGCGCATGACAGTGCTCGACCATGTCGACAGAACCCCAGATCCGGCCTTCGATCTGCTGGCGTACGTTGAAAGCGGCACGAGCGGCACCCAGCCGGGTCTTTCCCTGCTGCGCCTCAGCCGGCGGGGATACTGCCGATAGCCAAGCCGGGGCAGATCCGGCCAGGGCGAGAATTTCTCTCCGTGTCATAAGGACGTTCTCCTGTCACGCTGGTAAGGGTTGTGGCACCTTACGGCACCTTTTTCGCGGTCAGATGCCAGTCGCGTTCGGATCCCGGCAGGGAGACTCTGAAGTTGATTTCGCCGCCGTCAACCCGCCCGCTATAGGCCGCCGTCATTTCGCGGCCGCCCACGCTCTGAACCACGACAAACGAGACCCTGTCCCCGTTCACCTTGCCGTCGCGGATCTGCAGGTCGCCGCCCTCACTGCTGACGGTTCCGGTCAGGCTCGCTTCGTCCTGCTTGAACGTGAAGGTGCACGGCTGGACATCGCTGGCGTCCGTCCACTCGCCCTTCCATTGGCCGCTGATGTCGGCGGCCCAAGCGCCCGCCGTGAACAGAACCACTAACAGGACCCCACGCCAGGTTCCATAACCTCTCATGGAGGGTCTCCAGTTACACGTACTCCCAATCCCGGAGCCATTCGTGCCCGGGGTGGAGTCCCGCCCACATGCGGCGTCCGGCCTCGTCCAGCTCGGCCTTCTCCTTCTCATCCAACTGGCGGCGTTCGCGAACGGCCTGAACGGCGTTGTCCACCTGGTGAATGTTAATCAGGCCGGGAATCGGCGCGGTGATGGCGGGGTTGGAGAGAATGTATCGAAGGGCCAGGCGCGCGCGCCGGTCGTCGTCCGCCAGGTGCGGGTCGTTCGGGAAGCTGGTCCCCGCGAACAAAGAATTATCCGCGAACGGCTTGATGCCGAACACCCCCACCTCATGCTCCCGGATGGCATCGAAGAGACTGTCGGTGGGGAGTTCCTTGCTGCTGGCGGTGTAGGGGAAGATGGCCACTTCGATCTGCTTGGGGTAGGCCTCGATGAGCGACTTCAACCACTCGCGGTTGTGCGAAGACACGCCCGTGAACCGCGCCTTGCCCTGCTGCTTGGCCTTGGTCAAGCCCGCGATGGTGGCTTCTTCCACGCGCTGGAGTTCGCTTAGGTCCGGCACTCCTTCCATGGGCAGCGCGATGCGCCACAAATCGACGTAATCGAGTCCCGCCGCCTTCAGGTTTTCCTCGAGACCTTGGAGAAGCGCGTTGGCGGTGCGATACTCCGCCCTGCGCGGCTCCTTCTGGTGCCAGGCATAGCCGAAGTAGAACTTATCCCGGCGCCCCTTGAGGAGTTGGCCGTAGACCAGCACCTCGGGCGCCGCCATGGCATCCAAATAATTGATGCCCACGTCGATGCAGTGGGCCAACACACGGTCCCGGGACTGCATGAACCCGGGGATCTTGGGATAAGAAAAGTCGCCGTCGGAATAACGCTCCGGAACCTGCGCCTTTCCGAGCTCGATTTCGATCCGCTTCCAGTGGCCGCCCAGGGATATCGCGGAGACCATCAGACCGGTTTTTCCCAGCTTCCGGTACTCCATGTTCTGGTTGTAATTGAGAATGCTCCGCGTCGAAGGGGCCTTGGCCTGGGTGGGAGGCGCCTTGGCCTTTGAGGGAACTCTGTTTTGAGCTTCCGCGAGACCGCCAGCGAAAGCGCCCGCTGCCAATGCGCCGCCGGTCACAAAATCGCGTCGGTTGATCTGTTTGCCAGCCATGATTCACTCCGTGGGGCGGCCCATAACCGCCATGCCCGCCCAGGATTGTACCTCACTATACCACCGAGACGCCGGCGTGTATCACCCGCCCCACCTGTATTTTGGAGAATGAGGTCTCTTACGCTGAAAGCCGGAAACCCGTGACTACCGGAGCGGTAACTCGTAGATGCTCATGCTGAGCTTGGGAACCGTCAGCCGGCCGGGCACTCCCATCAGCGGACTCTCCACAATGTCCACCACCAGCGGCTTGCCGGGCTCATTGTCGGCGGTCAGGTCCGCGCCGGCGATTCGCCACAACCGGCCCTTGTCCTGAACCGTCACGCCCTGGATCGCGACATCGATCTGCTGCTCGGACTCGGTCGGGTTCACGATCGCCACGGTCAGGGCCTTCCTGTCGGCCGTCAGGGCGGCCGCGGCATCCAGCGGATAGGTATCGCTGCCCGAGGAGACCTTGGGCTTGTCCACCCAGATCGTGCCCTTCACCTCGTGTTGCGGAGAGTTCCCCGTCACCGCCACCGGAATGGTCCCGAAATGCCGCCGGTACAGTTCGAACATCAGCCCGATCGGCCGCACCGTCGCATCGGTCTTGTTGATGGCCAGCAGTGAGGACGCCCCGGTGTACGCCGAAATGATGAACATGTTGGAGTGATTGAACATCTCATGCATCGCCTGGGAGCAAGCCAGGGGCGCAAACATCGAATTGCCGGGGGGGTTCGTTCCACGTTCTCCGATCCATTCGGAGACCCATTCATCGAGCGCGACCGGGTATCGATCCATCTTGAGAGCCGGGAATCGCCGCTGGTACTCCGCCCAGGCCTCCACCACGCAGCGAACGCCATTGGCAATCTTCCGGGCGTAACCAACCAGGGGCTCCTCCACCTTCACGTAGTCCTGTTTCTCGGCATCGAAGGCCTGGTCCGCCGGGGAGGGATAGATGTGTTCGGCGGCCGCATCGAAGTAATCCGAGGAGTGGGCCAGCAGGGCGCCGGTAAAGTCCGCCGGCCCGCCGAATGCGGCAATGTGCTTTCCGGTGATGGCGAGTGCCGCGTGGCTCTGGCTGGTCTCGATGGGCGACGCCCCCGAGGTCACGATCTTGATGTGCGGGTCCACCTGGCGCATCGCCTGCGCGAACATGTTGTGCTTGACCCAGTACTGATCGGCAGCCATGAAGCCCATTTGGGCTGTGTTCCACATCTCATTGCCGATGTTCCACCAGGTCACCTTGTAAGGCTCCAGATGGCCATTGGCGGCCCGCCACTTGCCCATCGGCGTGTTCACCGAACCGCTGACGTACTCCACCTCTTCAGCAGCCGAACGCGCGTCGCCGAAACCGGCATTCACGCAAATGTACGGCTCAATGTTGAGCAGCTTGTTGAGGACCATGTAGTCGTCGATCCCCAGGTCGTTCTGCTGCACTTCGCCCCAGGCGGGGTTCAGGCGCGGGGGCCGTTTGTCGGGATCGCCGATGGAATCCCGCCAGTCCCAGGAGGAGACCATATTCCCACCCGGCCAGCGGAACATGGTCGGCCCGATCTTCTTCATCTCCGCGATCAGATCCGCGCGATAGCCATTCAGGTTGTCCGCCGGCATCAGCGACACGGCGCCGATGTGGAACGTCCCCTTCCCGGTTCCCACGATTTCGAGGCGCGCGTCGTCCGTGTCCGCCCCGGCCGTGAAGCTCAGGGGAAACCTGGCGTATTCGGTTCGGAGCGGCTTGATGGGGATGGTCTGCCGGTCGCCCGGATTGGGCCCCCAGACGAGGCTGACCTTCACTTCCGCCCCCGGATCGGCCGCCACGATCACGCGGCCGGAGTACTTCCTCCCTTTTCGGAGTCCCAGGCCCGCCTCCTGGATCCCATGCGGCGTGGCGGCCTCCAGCTTCACCATGGGGCTGTGCTCACCCACATAGACCTTCTGCCGGTCCATCACCACGAACTCGTCCGGGCCCAGGGGCCTAAACCTGGGCGCCGTGGCCCTTCGCCTGCGCCCCGGGGCAGGTTCGGGATCCTTGCTGGAGTCCACCGGATGGAAGAACTTCCGGTCTCCGAGCATCTCGGCCCAAAAGCCGCCCTCGTTGTTGGCCTCATGAAGTTCCGTGAAAAATCCATACATGTATGGGGAGATGGGCGCACCCGTCTTGGTCGCGTCGACCGTCATAGTTACTGGTTGCGCGCTGCCACTGGAGGCAAAAAAACTGACGGCCATCGCCGCCAACACGATCTTGAGGAATCCTCGTGTCTTCATGAGTCACCTATTCCTTCTTGCCCTGCCACCTTGGATTGTAGCCCCAACCACACCTGGTTGGAGCCCACCGAAGTGGAAACACGCGGCGCCTGCCCCACCCGCCTCGGAATCGCAATAGAATCAAGTGTGAACTTCCATGCTTGCGATGTCACCCACTAGCACGCGGGAATTGCTGGAGAAGATGGCCGGCGTCTTCGTTCCCATCTCCACGCCGTTTGCCGATGACGAGGCGGTCGACTACGACGCCCTCATATTCAACCTTGGCCGCTACGCGCAAAGCGGCGTGCTCGGTTATCTCGCCCTGGGATCCAACGGGGAGAACCGCAGCCTCACGGAAGAAGAGAAGATCCGCGTGCTCTCTACCATCGTGCGGCACAAGGGCACGGGCCAGGTGGTCCTGGCCGGCGCCACTTACGACGCCCAACGCGACACCGAGCGGTTTCTCAAGCAGGCTGCCGATTTGGGGGCGGATTTCGGACTGGTCCTCTCGCCCGGTTATTTCCGCAAACAGATGACCGACGACGTTCTGTTCCGCTACTTCTCTACCCTGGCGGACACTTCGCCCATCCCGCTGCTGGTTTACAATGCGCCGGGCTTCTGCGGCGTCACGGTATCCCCTGCGCTGGCCGGGCGGCTCGCCGGCCACCCCGGAATCGCCGGCATGAAGGATAGCGCCGCGAGCGGCATCGAGCACTTCCTGCAATTCGAAAGCGATTCCTTCCACGTGCTGGCCGGCTCGGCCAACTTCCTGTTTCCCGCTATGATGAACGGTTCCGTGGGCGGCACGGTTTCGCTGGCCAATTCGTTCCCGAGTATCGTCATGGAGCTGTTCCGCCATGGCCAGGCGCGCGACGAGGCGCAGGGCGTCCCGCTCCAGGCGCGCGTCACTCGCATAAACAAGATGATCTCCGGACCGTATGGCCCCTCGGGCGTGAAGGCGGCCATGAACCTGGGCGGATTCAAAGGCGGCATCCCCCGCCGGCCGCTCTTGCCGCTTACTGCCGCGCAGGTGGAGGAGATGCGCAAAGTTCTCATCGAGGAAGGGCTGCTGCCGTGAAAGGCGAAGGCCGCGGCTCACTGACTATGGAAAACTCATCCTTGCCCGCAGTGGAGCTGGTAGTGCGGACCATCGCCGAGACCGCTATCGCCAATGAGACCTACTTCTGCCAATTGGATTCCGTGGTTGGCGACGGCGATTTCGGTTATTCCCTGGCGCGGGGTTTCGAAAAGGTCCTGGAAGGCTTCGACGGGCTCGACCGTTCGAGCCCCGGGGCCTTTCTGAAGAAAGTGGGCCTGGTGATCGCCAGCCGGGTGGGTGGAACATCCGGCCCGATCTGGGGCACGGCGTTTCTGCGCGCGGGAAGCGCGGCCGGCGCCAAGGCCACGCTTTCCGGGGCGGACGTGGTGGCTATGCTGCGCGCCGCCGTGGCGGGCATCCAGGCGCGAGGAGGCGCTTCCCTCGGCGAGAAGACCTTGCTGGACGCCCTTGTTCCGGCCATCGACCGCTTGGAAGCGGACCTCGCGGCAGGCGGAGCCGAAGCACTGGCTAACGCCGCCCAGGTGGCCGAGCGGGCGGCGGCAGAGACCTCCGGGATGCTTGCCAAACGAGGCCGGGCTTCCTATACGGGAGAGCGCAGCATCGGCTCTCCGGATCCGGGTGCGGTCGCGGTCGGAGTGATTGCGAGCCGCGTAAGCGCCGCCTGGCGCGAGTATTGTTCAGCGAAGGAGTAATCGACCCTCATGAGAAAATTCGTCAATGACCCCAAGCAGTTCGTACCCGAGATGCTGAAAGGGATCGCGCTCGCGAACCGTGCAGAGTTACGGTATGTTCCGGAGTACAACCTGATCATGCGCGTGGATGCGCCGAGCGACCGGAAAGTATCGATTGTGCAGGGCTCCGGCTCGGGCCACGAGCCGGCCCACGTCATGCTGGTCGGCAAAGGCATGCTGGACGCCGCCTGTCCCGGCGATGTTTTCTCAGCGCCTCCGGTAGATTACGTGTACGAGACCACCAAATTACTGAAGTCGGAAAAAGGCGTGCTCCACCTGGTGAACAATTACACGGGTGACCGGCTGGCCTTCGACATGGCTCGCGAAATGGCCGAGGCCGACGGGATTCGCGTGGAGACGCTGATCATCGATGACGATGTCGCGGTCAAGGACTCGACCCACACCGTCGGCCGCCGTGGTGTGGCCGGGAATTTCTTCGTCATGAAAGCCGTGGGCGCGGCCGCCGAGTGCGGTGCGGACCTGGACTCGCTGGTAGCGCTGGGCAAGCGCGTCAATAGCGTCACTCGCAGCATGGGGATCGCCTTGAGCTCGTGTACGCCGCCGGCCAAAGGTTCTCCGCTGTTTCAGATCGCGGAAGATGAGATGGAGGTGGGCGTCGGAATCCACGGCGAACCCGGACGGCGCCGCGTCAAACAGGCGACGGCAAACGAGGTGGTGTCCCTGCTGATGGAGGCGGTGGCGCCGGATTTGCCGTACGGCTCGGGAGACCGGGTAGCCCTCATGATCAACGGCCTGGGTGGGACGACCATCGGCGAACTCTACCTGCTTTATGGAATCGCGCACGAGCAGTTGGCGGCGCAAGGGATTGAGGTGGCCCGGAGCTATGTGGGCGAGTATTGCACCTCGCTCGAGATGGCCGGCGCGTCGCTCACCCTGGTCAAGCTGGATGACGAGCTGATGGACCTTCTGCTGGCGCCGGCCGTAATCCCCTATCGCGTTTTTTAGCTTCGCCGGGTGGTACTATCTGTAGTCGTAGGCAACGCGCAATCGGGAAACGCACCTTTACGAAGGCGCTGACCGCACGAACGGCTTGGCCAGTGGTATGGCGGAGGTCGCCTGCGGCAAGCGGTTCGCGATCGGCGCCGCCAAAGAAACATAAAGGAGTTGTCATGCGCGAAAGTGTTCTGGAACGGCTTACTAACGTCCATCCCAATCTCGAGATCTGGTGGGACTCATCACCGCTGGTATTTCAACCGTGGCTGCAAAAGATGTTGGAACAAGCTCCGGCGGACCGCCGGCCCGCGTTGGAAGAGCAACTGAGCCGCATTTATACAATCGGCGACCCGGCCAGCAGCCTGGTGCGGGGCTGCACCACAAACCCGCCTCTCTCTTTGACAGCCGTAAAGAGCGACCCGAAATTCTGGAATGAATGGATCGACGATCTCATCGCATCCAATCCCGGCCTTGACCAGTACGATTACTTCTGGCTGACGTACAAAGAGGTAATCCGCCGCGGCGCGAAGATGATGCTGCCGATCTGGGAGGCGTCGGGAGGACGCTATGGCTACACCTCCGGCCAGCTCGATCCGCGTCTGATCACCGAGACCGAGCGGATGATCCACGATGCGAAGGAGATCCGGGCGATCGCGCCAAACATCATGGTCAAGGTGCCGGCCAGCGCCCAAGGCGTGGAAGTGGTCAAGGTGCTGACTTCCCTTGCCATCCCCACCAACGTGACCACCTGCTTCACGTTGCCGCAGATATGGGCCGTGGCGAATGCGGCGGCCGAGGGCTTCAAGATCGGGGAAAAGAACGGGGTCGACATGAGCCGGTGGCGGGCCGTGATCACCCATATGATCGGGCGGTTGATCGAGGTGCCGGCCCTGGACGAACAGGCCGCGCGGCGCGGCATCACACTTACGTGGTCCGACAAGCACTGGTTCAGCATTCACGTCTTTCGCAAGGCTTTTCGGCTGCTCAAGGAAGCCGGTTTGCCGAGCAAGATGCTGGCCTGTTCCATGCGGCAGGGACCGCTGGTCGGGGGCACGCAGCACTTCTGGGACGTGGAGAAGATTGCGGGCGACATCGTTTATACCATGCCGCCGTATGTCCTCGAACCGTTGTTTAACCGCTGCGGCGACATGGAGTTCAACGAGGAGGTTCTCTACGACGACATGCCGGCGGAGGTCCTCCACAAAATGAGCCAGATTCCTTACTGCATCCAGGCCTCGGATCCGAACGGAATGGAAACCGACCAATTCAATTCGCACGCCGCCACCGTGGCTACCGCGGAGATGTTCTCCAAGGCGTCCTCGGGGCTGGAGGCATACGTCGCTCAACGGATGGCCGTGGTGAAGGGCGCCTGCGTTGGCCTGCCGGCCGGCCGTTGACCCCGCATGGTCTGACCGCTGGCGCCGGCGTCTTTTAGGCTTTCCCCGCCGGGAGCCGTCTTCGTTTCCTCGCCCCAGCCCAAATATTTTCGGAGTTCAAGGTATTTTGTACTTGATTTTCGCGAAAGAGTGTTGCAGAATATTACCACAGGATGTTTAAGGCAAAATCCTGGTTGGACAGGACCCAGGGGTCCGAAATAATATTCCGGTCGGCAGGGACCGGCAGAGCGCGGACGTCATCTCGCGGCAGCTTGGCACAGGCGGGATCTTCGCGCGGGTGCAGGGCGGTACATATTTGGCCGTGCCTGAAGTCGGCTCTTCCATCGGGAGTGCGTTGACGGTCTCGAATCGAGGAATATGACTGTGGCGAATCCATCCATTTGCAATTCAGGCTCCTGTTTCCGTGCCAGGCGGTTACAGTCGCTGGTCACCGTACTGCTCGCAGGTCTGATTGTCGCAGCGTCGGCTTGGGGACAAGTGTTCACCATGACCCGCGAACAGTTGATCAAATACACGGCCAAGAACCCGTTCGAGCGTTTCCCGGACGGAAGGCCGAAGGTCCCAGACGCCCTCCTGGAGAAGTTCAAGGACATGTCCTCGGAAGAAATCGGCCTGGCCCGCAGCGGGTTCCCAAACCAGTACGTGGACGGCCTCCAGATTCTGCATCCGGATAAGAAACTGATCGGCCGGGCGGTGACCCTGCAACTGATGCCTATGCGGCCCGATATTGCGGAGGTGGATGCCGCGGAGTGGAAAGCGGCAGGGAACCAGCGGCCGCGCGACCATCAGAATGCCATCGACCTGCTGCAAAAAGGCGACGTTTTTGTGGTGGACGTGTTCGGAAGCGTTGCCTCGGGCGGCGTGATCGGCGACAACCTGGCCTACTACATTATGAAGACCACGGGCGCCGGCTTTGTGATCGACGGGGACATCCGGGACCTGGATGGCATCCGGCCCCTGGTCGATCTGGCTGGATACTTCAGAGCGGCCGTGCCGCCCGCCATCCACAACGTCTTCGTCGCGGGCATCAATATTCCGGTGCGGATTGGCAATGCCACGGTGATGCCGGGCGACGTGGTTTTCGGCGACAGTGAGGGCGTATCTTTCATTCCTCCGCATCTGGTGCAGGGGATCGTCGACGGGGCGCAGGTCACCCACGCTCACGACGACTGGACCAAGAGGAAGTTCGACGAGGGCAAGTACAAATCGACCGACATCTACAGCCGGCCGAGGGATCCGGCATTGCTCAAGGAATACGATGACTACTTGAAGCAAAGGCTCGGTGAAAAGGCATACGAAGAGTACAGGAAGAGGCCGCAACCGGGGCCGCCCCAGGCGCCCGCGCGGCCGTAGCAGGAGTGTTTCAGGATGATGCAGGCTAAGCAGCAGAAAGGAGTAAGGCTTTGAGTATAAGATCGAAAGTGAGTCTGGCCCTTGTGGGGGCCGCTCTGTTCGTGGTCGCTGCCTTCGCGCAGACTGACCGCGGGAGCATTACGGGAACCGTCACCGATCCGGTGGGCGCGGTTGTAGCCAACGCGAACGTCGTCGCCGTGGAATCGGCTACGCATGCCCAATATACGACCGCGACGACTGGAAGCGGGAACTACACACTGGCTGAAATGCCCGCCGGAGTGTACTCGGTAAGCGTCGAGGTGCCTGGGTTCAAGAAATTCACCCAGCAGGGCATTCGGGTTGACGTCGCCCAGGTTGACACGATCGATGTCAAACTCGAAGTGGGCACGGCGGCGGAGTCTATCACCATAACCGCCGACGCGCCATTGCTCAGGACCGAAAGCTCGGACCAGAACTTCAATATCCCGATATCGACGATTAACGACCTCCCTCTGAATTACGCGCTGCGGGGCCCCAGCGGCCAGGTAGGGCAAGTTCGCAACGATTACTCCTTCCTCGATATCGCGCCGGGGGCCTACATCTCGGGGCAGAGCGATATTCGCGTCAATGGCAACCCGCTGGACTCGCAAAGAACCACGGTGGACGGCCAGGAGAATGGCAACTGGCAAACCGGCCGCCCGGATCAAGTCGAGGCGTCCATCGACGCCCTCGAGGAAATCTCGACCCAGACCAGCAACTTCAATGCCGAGTACGGCCAGGTGTTGGGCGGTCTGTTCAACCTCACCTCGAAATCCGGCACCAACCAGTATCACGGTGCCGCGTATGACTTCCTTCAGAACGACGATCTGAACGCCGGGATACCCTTCACCACCAACGGACCCGGGTTGGGGTTGCAACGGCCTGCCATCCGAAAGAACGACTTCGGCGGCAGCTTCGGCGGGCCAGTCGTGATTCCTCACATTTACAACGGCAAAGACAAAACATTCTTCTTTTTCAACATGGAAGCGTACCGTGAGGTCAGAAACAACATTGGAACCTTCATCACTCTGCCCACCGCGGCTATGCGCGGCGGCAATTTCAGCCAGATTCTGACGGGACGCAACCTGGGCACGGATACCCAGGGGAACGCGATCATGGAGAACACGATCTACGATCCGGCCACCGAACAGACCGTGAACAGCGCCGTGGTCCGCACTCCCTTCCCCGGCAACATTATTCCGGTGAGCAGGTTTGACCCGGTCTCGGCGGCGATCCAATCGTACATCCCGCCAGCCACCACTTCCGCTTTGACCAACAACTTCGCCCAAGTCTCCAGCATGTTCAGGTACCAGTATGTCCCCAGCCTCAAGCTGGACCACAATTTTAAGGACAACTCGAAGTTGTCGATTTACGTAACCGCCTACAGAACCCATCACCTTACCGGCACCGGCGGCGGCGCGAGTGGATTCCTGGATGCCCTTCCAGCTCCAATTACCACAACCCGGGAGATGCATATCAAGACTGTGACGGCGCGTGTGAACTACGATCGCACGATTACGCCGACCCTCCTGCTGCACCTGGGTGTCGGCTACATGGAGCAAACCGATCCCGACCGCGCCGAGCCCGGAACATTCAATTTCAACCAGGCGTCGATCGGGCTGGTGGGCGCGGCTGGTCCTGGCTTTCCGAATCTCTCGGGCCTGAGTTCCTCCTATGGCGGCGAGTCCAATACCCTTGGGCTCACGAACGCCAACTGGTACTTTTTTCAAAAGCCAACGGCAGTCGCCAGCACCTCGTACGTTCACGGCAGCCACACCTTCAAGCTAGGTGGGGAGTGGCGGGAGGATACGTTCATCAACAAGATGTTGCAGTATGCCAACGGCCAATACACTTTCAGCGCCCTGGAGACGGGGCTCCCGTCCACCAACGGCCAGAGCCTGTCAGGCGCCGTCGGTTTTCCGTACGCCAGTTTCCTGCTGGGGGCGGCAGACAGCGCCAGTATTCAAAGTCCCCAGGAACCCATGTTCCGGAAGCAGTCGTATGGCCTGTACATACAGGACACCTGGAAGATAAACCGCAAACTGACGTTAGACTACGGCCTGCGTTGGGACCTGGAAACGGCTCCCGAGGTCAATGGCCGCATGACCCAGTTCGCACCGACCATAGCCAACCCCTCGGCCGGTGGACTGATGGGCGCGATCATGTATAACGGTAGCGGCCCCGGAACCTGCAATTGCGAATTTATGAACATCTATCCGTTCGCGCTTGGACCGCGGCTCGGTGTGGCCTACCAGATCACTCCCAAGACCGTGTTCCGCGGCGGCTGGGGCATCGTTTACGGCCAGTTGGGTACCGTCGGGAACTTCACCGCGATAAACGGGGCAGGCGGTTGGAACACCCTCTACTATCTCTCGCCGGCCTACGGCGATCCCGCCGTTTTGATGCGCCAGGGTTTGCAGTGGACCCCAGCCCAGTTGTACGGGAACGCGCGTAACCCAGGGCTCTTGCCCTTCCCGGGGACGATTGGCAGTGTGCCTGGCTTAAACGATATTAACGGAGGCCGTCCACCCAGGGTCAACCAGTGGAACCTGGGAATCCAGCGGCAAATCACCCCCAATCTGATGATTGAGGCCGCCTACGTGGGCAACCGTGGTGTCTGGTTAGCCGCCCCCAACATGGTGGATCTAAATGCCCTGACACCGGCGCGGCTGGCCCAGTTCGGCCTCAATGTCCAGAGCGCAGCCTCTCGAACTTTGTTGACGTCGAAGATCTCGTCGGCAGCCGTGGCAGCCGCCGGATTCAAGCTGCCGTATGCGACCTTCCCCGTGGGCCAGACCTTGGCGCAAGCCCTCCGGCCGTTCCCGCAGTTCGGCACCATTTCCGACAATCTGGCGCCCTTAGGCAACAGTTGGTATGACTCGCTGCAAGCCAAACTCACCAAGCGCTTTTCGCATGGGCTCAACCTCCAATCCGCCTTCACATGGCAGAAGGAATTGACTACCGCGGAAGGAGGGCCGATCAACGACGTTTTCAATCGGGCGAACCAAAAAGACATTTCGCAGTACTCGCTGCCGTTTGTCTCCGCGACCAGTCTCACTTACCTATTCCCCTTTGACTCGCTCACGCAGAACAAGTTCGTCAAGGCCGTGGTGGGCGGCTGGCAATTTGGCGCTCTGATGCGGTATCAAAGCGGGATGCCCATTCTGGCGCCTTGCTCGAACAACGGTCTCAACTCCGACTTGCTTCGCGCCGCCTCCTGCATTACATTCGACAACCCCGTGGCGGGACAGAACCCCTTCCTGCAAAACCTCAACGGGCATAACTTCGACCCCAACAAAACCTTTGTACTGAACCCGGCGGCCTGGAGCGATCCGGGAGCGGGAAATTGGGGCTTCGGGGCGCCGTATTACAATGACTACCGCTACCAACGCCGTCCGGAGGAGGAGATGAACATCGCCAGAAACTTCCGGCTCCGCGAAAGTGTGAACTTGAACATCCGCTTTGAGTTCTTCAACGTATTCAACCGCACCGAGGTGAACAACCCCACTTCGACTAACGCCGCGGCTACGCCGTCCGTTTCTTCCACCGGCCAAACCATTTCCGGTTTCGGCTATATCAATAACGGAACGGTGTACAGTAACCCTCGCAGCGGCCAGGTCGTCGTTCGGCTGAGGTTCTAAGGCTTTGCCGTCGGGCGCGGGGGACGATTCAATCGTCTTCCGCGCCCCGCGGCGAATTCCGTGACCTTAAACCCCTTTGAGGGATTTCTTCGTTCGCCGGAACGGATGACACACAGATGTCAAATACCAGTTGGAACCGCAGGCAGTTCATGGACCGAGCGGGACTTGCGTCCGCTCAGTTGATCGGCACGGCTCTGCTGCCGGGGAAGGGGATAGCTCAGAGTGTGGCCGCCTCGAAAGGCTCTCCGAAGTCGGTGGTTATCCCGACTCACGAATGGGCGGGAGATATCGACGAGCGGCTGGATTTCCCCAGCGCGTGGGAAATCAACGTCCTGAAGATGAGGGGTCACGACGCGCCGGTGATCACACCGGAGGAAATCCACAAGCGGCTCCTCGCGCCCATTGGCACCCCGCCTCTCCGCGAGCTCGCGGCAGGCAAGAAGAAGGTTGTGGTCACCTTCGACGACCTGACCCGTGGGACACCCACGTACCTGGTCATGCCCTGTGTGGTCGATGAGCTAAAGGCGGCGGGCGTCGCCGATGAAGGCATCCTGTTTATCGGCTCTTTCGGTTCCCACAGGCCGATGACCGCCATCGAAGTCCAAAAGAAAATCGGCAAGGACATCGCCCGGCGCTTCGCTTGGATGAACCACAACGTGGTTTCCAACTTTGACGAAGTCGGCACCACCAGCTTCAAGGACCGGATACTGGTGAATAGCACTTTCATGGCCGCCGACCTGAGGGTCACCGTCAGCGGCATCAGGGTGCACAACGACGCCGGTTACGGCGGCGGCGCGAAAGCCGTCCTTCCAGGAGTCTGCGCGCTGGACACCAATGCGTACGCGCATACGGTCATCGCCGTCCCCGGCAACAAGACCTGTGGGCAGGTGAAGATTTTCAAGAACGAAATGCGGCTGAACATGATCGAGGCGGCGCGGCTGGCCAAGGTGAACTTCAGCGTACAGGTCATATACAACAGCAAGCTCAAGCCCACCCACCTCTTTTCCGGAGATGTCGTCGAGGCGCACCATGCGGCTTGTCGCGTGGCGGTGCACCACTACTGTACGCCCACATTCCAGAACGCCGACGTGGTGGTCGTGAATGCGTACCCGTTGACCGCTCAAGCCGGCCTTTCCCAACAGTGGATCGGGAGGTCTCTGCGAGACGGGGGAACGGGCGTGATGATTCTTCAGCATCCTCTCACCCTTGACCCTATTCACTATGTCAACCAGATGACACGGGGACGCAAAATCCACGACTACTTCACGGAAATGCAGACGCGGCAGCAAAGGCGGCTGCCTGACGGCACGGGGCTGATTGTATACTCTCAGTACCTGGACCGTCAGATGATGAACACTTATCCAACGGAGACGCAGTTTGCGGCCACCTGGGCTGACGTGATTCGACTGCTTCAGCAGCGCCACCATGGGGACATGCGCGTTGCGGTGTACCCGTATGGGGGGATCCAGCACCAGGAGGTTGAGCTTGACGGCTAGTTAGAAGAGAAGAGTTTCTGGAAGGGCGGAATGCCCACTGTAAAGGAGAATTGGAGTGTCTCAGCAGGAATCAAACGTATCTCGTCGAACATTCATCACCGGGACGACATCCGCCACGGCGGCCGTGGCCGCGGGGAGTCTGGTCACCAACGCCGATTTGGAGAACATCAGCGGCCAGATGAATACTAATTCGGGTCCCTCAGCATTGAGGATCACCGACATGCGTATTGCGCATTCGTTTCGATCCATGCTCATACGTCTGGATACCAACCAGGGTATTTCCGGGTATGGCGAGATCCGGTACGATTGCAGCAAAGCGCACGGCTTGATGTTGAAGAGCCGCATCGTCGGCATGAACCCGTGCAACGTGGCGGAGATCTTCCGCAAGATCAAGAAGCATGGGGGGTTTGGTTGCGATGGCGGCGGTGTTTCCGGCATCGAGGTGGCCTGCTGGGACCTGGCGGGCAAGGCCTGGGGCGTGCCGGTCTGGCAGATGCTGGGCGGCAAGATGCGCGACCGGGTGCGGCTGTACTGCGACACCACCAGCAGGCCGACCGGGGAAACGATGGGTCAACATTTGAAGGAACGGATCGCGGCCGGTTGGACGTTCTGCAAGATGGACCTGCATGCCGGCGGGATGGACGAGGTCACCGGCCGGGCGGGAAGCACCGTGGGGATGTATACGCACCCCGTTCCCGACCCGACGGCGAACCGGCCTGTGCGGACCGGCTTCACTGATTCAGGGCGAGGTGCACCGAGGACGAATACTATGATCCCGATGGGCGACTATAACCCTTACGGCGAGCACCAGTTCACCGCCACGTTGTTCACCGACAAAGCATTGGATTGGCTGGCGGACTACTGTGAAACCGTTCGCAGTATTGTGGGGTATGAAATGCCGATTGCCACGGATCACTACGGTCACTTTCCCATCGAGACCTTTGTCAAGTTCGCGCGGAGACTGGATAAATACAACCTGGCCTGGTACGAAGACGTGGTGCCGTGGTTCTACCCCGACAAACTTCGGAGACTCAAGGATGCCTGCACGACGCCCATCTGCACGGGCGAGGACGTTTACCTGGCGGAGGGCTTCAGGGACCTGCTCGAAAAGCAGGCCATCTCCGTCATCCACCCGGATCTGGCCAATCTCGGCGGTATTCTCGAGACAAAGAAGGCGATCGACCTGGCCACGGAATACGGAGTGGCATCCTGCATCCACAATAACAACGGTCCCATCACGCTGTTTGCCAGCGGGCATGCCGCCGCGGCCGGCGACGAGTTCCTGGCGTGTGAGTTTCACCAGGCCGATGTTCCGGACTTCTTCGACCGGGTGAGACGGACGGGGAAGCCGAACGATCCGATCATCGACCGGGGATACTTCACGGTGCCTGATGCGCCGGGGTTGGGCGTCGAGATCAACATGGAGGTCCTCGCGAAAAGTATACGTGAGGGCGGATTGTTCTTGCCCACTACGGAATGGGACAACGAGACTTCGTTCGACGGTCACATGTGATCGTCGGATGACCGGCTGTCTTATCAACTGCATTAAGGAGAATTACCGTGCCTCAACAGGAATCAAACGTATCTCGTAGAACATTCATCACCACTACGACATCCGCCACTGCGGCGGTCGCCGCGGGGAGCCTGGTCACCAACGCGGATTTGGAAAATATCAGCGGTCAGATGAATACGAATTCGGGTCCGTCAGCTTTGAGGATCACCGATATGCGCATTGCGCATTCGGACCGATCCATGCTCATACGTCTGGATACCAACCAAGGTATTTCCGGGTATGGCGAGATCCGGTACGATTGCAGCAAAACGCACGGCCTGATTTTGAAGAGCCGCATCGTCGGCATGAACCCGTGCAACGTGGCGGAGATCTTCCGCAAGATCAAGAAGCATGGGGGGTTTGGTTGCGATGGCGGCGGTGTTTCCGGGATCGAGGTGGCCTGCTGGGACCTGGCGGGCAAGGCCTGGGGCGTGCCGGTCTGGCAGATGCTGGGCGGCAAGATGCGCGACCGGGTCCGCCTCTATTGCGACACCACCAGCAGGCCGACCGGGGAAACGATGGGTCAACATTTGAAGGAACGGATCGCGGCCGGTTGGACGTTCTGCAAGATGGACCTGCGTGCCGGCGGGATGGATGAGGTCACCGGTCAGGCCGGAAGCACCGTGGGAATGTATACGCGCCCCGCCCCCGACCCGACGGCCAATCGGCCGGTGCGGAGAGGCATGGCCGATTCAGGGCCAGGTCGAGAGCCGACTAATAATATGATCCCTATGGGCGCCTATAACCCTTACGGTGAGCACCAGTTCACCGCCACGTTTTTCACCGACAAAGGGCTGGATTGGCTGGCGGACTATTGTGAAACGGTGCGCAGTATTGTGGGCTATGAAATGCCGATTGCCACGGACCACTACGGCCACTTTCCCATCGAGACTTTTATCAAGTTCGCACGGAGACTGGATAAATACAATTTGGCCTGGTACGAAGACGTGGTGCCGTGGTTCTACCCCGACAAACTTCGGAGACTCAAGGATGCCTGCACGACGCCCATCTGCACCGGCGAGGACGTTTACCTGGCCGAGGGCTTCAGGGACCTGCTTGAGAAGCAGGCCATCTCCGTGATCCATCCGGATCTGGCCAACCTGGGCGGCATTCTTGAGACCAAAAAGGCGATCGACCTGGCCACGCAATACGGAGTTGCATCCTGCATCCACAATAACAACGGCCCCGTCACGATGTTTGCCAGTTGCCATGCCGCCGCCGCCGGCGACCAGTTCCTGGCGTGTGAGTTTCACATGGCCGATGTTCCGCATTTCTTCGACCGGGTGAAAAGGACGGGTAAGCCGAACGATCCGATCATCGACCGGGGATACTTCACGGTGCCTGACGCGCCGGGGTTAGGCTTTGAGATCCAAGCGGACGTGCTCAGGGCAAATATACATGAAGGGGGATACTTCGAGCCCACCACGGAATGGGACAACGAGACTTCCTTCGACGGTCACATGTGATCGTCGCAAGGTATTCCGGCTCAACGCGTTACCAGGGCTGTTGAGTTTTGAGCCACACCCGGCGATTCTCGAAGGAATCGCAGGAATCGCGATTGCTCTTGCCATTCGGCTGGCGCCGCGGTATTATATTTCCAGCACTCATTGAGGGGATGTGCCGCCTGGGTGGCTTTCAGCAGCTTTTGAGAGATCGAATCTCCAGACCCGGACATTTGCAATGAGAGAAGCTGGGAAAGTGGCGCCAGCGGCCTGGCGCTGAAACGCGGGGTGTTTTCCGCCCCGGCAACCACGATGCAAGTGTCTGAGGACACAGAGGGGAATTTCACAGTGAAGAGACTAGGGTTTACGATTTTTGCGGCGGCTGTTCTGGCGCTTCCGCTATGCGCTCAGGTAGCAAGTACGCTTCGAGCGGACATCCCGTTTGAATTCGCTGTTCGGAACATGACGGCAGCACCCGGGACATATGCCGTTAGGGTTCAAGGTGGGTCTCCTATGGTAGAGTTAGCGGGCAGTCACGTTTACTATCTGCAAACCAGCCCGAACAGCTCTTACACCGGCCCGCAGGAACCTAAGCTGGTTTTCCATCGTTACGGTGACCAGTATTTCCTGTCCCAGATCTGGACCGGGTCGAGAAGCCTTAACTTCTCGACGTCGCGCGCGGAACGCGAGTTGAAGAAGACCGCCGCTGCGGCGGGGCAGACAGAGATCGTTCTGGCGATGCGTTGAGCCGGCTAAGCTCCAGAGGCAATTGCGCGTCCAGGCAAATAGCGGCGACCCAGCAGCCATGGTGCTCTGGGTCGCCGCTTCTGTTCAGGTTTTCCCACTCTTGGTAGCCTGTAATGATGCACCGACTTTCAGGTTTGCTCTTCGTAGTCGCAACCGGTTGTACCGGGATTTGTGCGACGAGGAGCCTGCTGCCTGGTAATGCGGATCGTGGCAAGAATTTATTCCGCACGCAGAACTGCGGTGTCTGCCACAGCATCGACGGGGAGGGCGGGAAGATTGGACCGGATTTGGGGCAGGGCGTGGAGCGGGGCTTCAGCCCCTACGTCTTGGCGGGCCTGCTGTGGAACCATGCTCCGATTATGTGGGCCGCGATGGAAAGACAAGGAATTGCTAAGCCCGAGCTGAGTGAGCAGCAGGCCGCGGACTTATTCGTCTATTTCTTTGCCGCCCGTTATTTCGAGCAACCCGGCGATACCAGGCGCGGCGAGCGGGTTTTTCTTGGAAAGCGGTGCGGGGAGTGCCACGGTATCGGGTCCGCGGTTCGCGAAGGCATCCAGCCAGTAGCGGCTTGGAAGTCGCTTGCGGACCCAATTGCGCTCTCGCAGCAGATGTGGAATCACTCCCGGGAGATGAAATCGGCGCTCGGCCGGATGAACATTCCCTATCCACAGTTCTCCGCACAGGAGATGACTGATCTGCTGGTGTATCTGCGGAGCGCGCAAAATTCCGGCCACGCCGGCGACTTCGCGCCAGGTTCGGCGGAGTCCGGTGAGAAGCTATTTGTGTCAAAGGGCTGCGCCGGTTGCCACATGGGATCGCTGACCCTGGAAGCTCGCCCCACCCGATACGGCCTCACCGACTTTGCCGCGGCCATGTGGAACCACTCATTCCGCGTACCAGAGAATCCGGCGCCGCTTAGCTATGAGGAGATGCGCCGAGTGGTGGGCTACCTCGTCTCGACGCAGTTCTTTGAGGAGCGGGGCGACCTGGAGAAAGGCAGGAAGGTCTTCGCGAGCAAGCATTGCATCGCCTGTCATGACGACCCGTCCAGCGGTGCACCGGGCCGGCCAGCTATGGCTGGGAGAATGACGTCCTTCGAGATGGCGGCGGCTCTCTGGAAGCATGGGCCGGAGATGTTGAACCGCATGCGACTGAAAAAGATTTCCTGGCCCCGGTTCAGCGGCACTGAGATGGCGGACCTTGGAGCATATCTGCACGGTTTCCGGTTGAAACAACGGCGGCCACCGATAGACGCTGCCGGGCATCCGTGATTCACCGCCGCTGTTTCGGGAACGCGCCTCACCCTAAGGGCCGTGTGCTAGGCTAATCTACCGATATGGACTGCATTGAGGCTTTGAAGACACGGCGATCCGTTCGCGCCTACACGGGCGAACCTGTATCGCGAGAGGTGATCGAAGACATCATCGACTGCGGCCGCCTGGCCGCCACGGCGATCAACATCCAACCTTGGGAATTTGTGGCGGTCACGGAGCCGGCGATGCTCCGCGCGATCGCGGAGGCGGCGGAGTTTGGACGCTTCATTGCGGAGGCCGCGGTTTGCGTGGTGGTCCTGTGCAAGGATACGAAGTACTACCTGGAGGACGGCTGCAATGCCAGCCAGAACATACTCGTGGCCGCGCGTGCGCACGGCCTCGGCAGTTGTTGGGTGGCCGGGGACAAGAAGCCTTACGCGGAGAGAATCCGCAAGATGGTGGGCGCGCCGGAGGGCTACAAGGTGATCAGCCTGCTCGCCATCGGTCCCACCGCCGAGGAAACCCACGCGGAGAAACGGCCGCTTTCCGACGTGCTGCACTGGGAGAAGTTCTGACCCATGAAGAAGCTGATCAACGATCCGCAAAATGTGCCGAGGGAGTTCCTGGCTGGGCTGGCTCTGGCGCATGCGGATATTCTGAAGGTCTGCCTCGACCCGGTTTACGTGGTCCGGACCGACGCGCCCGTTTCCGGCAAGACCGGCATCGTGTCGGGCGGAGGCAGCGGTCACGAGCCTATGCACGTGGGGTTCGTGGGCAAAGGCATGCTCGACGCGGCTTGTCCCGGCCAGGTATTCACTTCTCCGACTCCGGATCAAATCGAAGCCGCCACACGCGCCGTCAACGGTGGGGCGGGCGTTCTCCATATCGTCAAGAACTACAGCGGCGACATCATGAATTTCGAAATGGCCGCCGAACTCTGCCAGGCCGATGGCATAGAAGTGCGGGCGGTGGTCATCAACGACGACGTTGCCGTGGAAGACAGCCTCTACACCGCGGGCCGCCGTGGCGTCGGGATAACCGTCTTCGCGGAAAAGCTGTGCGGAGCGGCGGCCCAACGCGGCTATGATCTGGCGCGCGTGGAAGCGCTCTGCCGCAAGATCAATCGGAACGGGCGCTCGATGGGGATGGCTCTGACTTCCTGCACCGTTCCCGCGGCCGGCCAACCCACTTTCGAGTTGGGCGAAGGCGAAATGGAGATGGGTATCGGCATCCATGGTGAACCGGGGCGCGAGCGCATGCCCCTGCTGCCCGTCGCGGAGCTGACCGCGCGCATGGCGGGGACGGTTTTGGCGGACCTGCCATTCCGCAGCGGCGACGAAGTCATCGCCATGGTCAACGGCATGGGTGGCACCCCTTTAATGGAACTCTATCTCGTCTACGGGGAGTTGGAGCGGATCTTGCGAGGGCTGGGAATCCGCGTTGCGCGCCGCCTGGTGGGCAACTACATCACCAGCCTCGAAATGGCCGGCTGCTCCATCACGCTGCTCAGAGCCGATGACGAGATGCTGTCGCTCTGGGACGATCCGGTGCTCACCCCCGGGCTGCGATGGGGGATCTGAGCGAATGGCCGTGGGCCAACCGGAGGTGCTGAAGTGGCTGGAAGCCTTGCAGCGGATCTACGCCGAAAACCGGCAATGGCTCACGGAATTGGACTCGGCTATCGGCGATGCCGACCACGGGATCAACATGGATCGCGGCTTCACCGCGGTGAAATCGGAACTGGCGGCCCATTCTCCGTCCGATATCCGCTCCGTTTTCCAGAGTGTGGCTACCGTCCTCATCCGCCATGTAGGCGGCGCTGCCGGGCCGCTGTACGGCACTTTCTTTCTTCGGGCCGCGGCGGCCTGCGCCGGGAAAAACGAAATCGAAGCCGCCGACGTGGTGGCGTTGTTCCAGGCGGGAATCGAGGGTGTCGGGCAGCGAGGCAAAGCGGCAGCCGGCGACAAGACCATGTTGGACGCCCTGCTTCCGGCTTTGGACGCGATGCGTAAAGGCCTCGAAGACGGAGGCAGCATGGCGATCATTCTCGACGCGGGCGCGGCGGCGGCCCAAGCGGGGATGCTGGCAACCGTTCCCATGCAGGCACGCAAGGGCCGGGCCAGCTACCTGGGCGCGCGCAGCATCGGCCACCAGGATCCGGGGGCGACCTCGTCCTACCTGCTGCTCCGGGCGGCCGCGGATACCTGGCGCTCATGATCGGGATGGTTGTTGTCTCCCACAGCGCCAAGCTGGCTGAGGGTGTGTGCGATCTGGCGCGGCAGGTGGCACAGGGAAAGGTTCGGATAGCGGCTGCCGGGGGCACGGCCGATCCGGAAAACCCCATCGGCACCGATGCATTCCAGGTGCTCCAGGCCATTGAGTCGGTCTACAGCGAGGACGGAGTGCTGGTTCTCATGGACCTGGGAAGCGCCGTGCTGAGCGCCGAAACCGCGCTCGAGCTTTTGGGCGAAGAGAGAAGCTCGCACGTCCAGTTGTGCGCCGGTCCGCTGGTGGAAGGAGCCGCGGCCGCCGCCAGCCTGGCCGCGGCCGGCGCATCTCTCGCCGAGATCTCTCTCGAAGCGCAAAACGCGCTGGCCGGCAAAGTGGCATCGCAGCTTCCCAGAGCTGAAGACACCGGGCCCTCCGAAGAGGCGCTGGTCACCCTCCACAACCCTCTTGGCCTCCACGCGCGCCCCGCGGCGCAGCTCGTTCGCCTGGCCCGCCGTTATCAAGCGCGGGTGACGATCGACAACGTCGCGGCCAGTAGCATCAACGCCGTCCTGAGCCTGGGGGCGCGCCAAGGCCACCAGTTGCGGATCTGTGCGCAAGGCGCCGAAGCGCACGAGGCGGTGGCCGCGCTGGTGAGTTTCATCGAATCCGGGTGTGGTGAACTGGCGCCGCCATTGGTTGCGCCGTCTCAACACCAGGCCGGCGGCATTCCGGCGTCCGCGGGCGTCGCCATCGGCCCGCTGGTCAAGCTGCGTCCCGCCGCCGTGGAAACGGTCTCTCGGGCCATCGGAAATCCCGAGGCTGAGCGGCAACGCCTGATGGCCGCCGTCAATGGCGCGCAAGAAGAGACGAGGGCGTTATACGAATGGTCCAAAACCCACATCGGCGCGGATGAGGCGGGCATTTTCGATGCGCAGTCGCTCTTCCTCGAAGACCCGGAGCTGGCCGCCGGAGTCTCGCGCAGGCTGGTGGAAGATCGGGTCGGCGCGGAGTCCGCCTGGCAGACTGAAACCACCAGGTTCGCGGATCGGCTTGCCGCTCTCGAGGACCCCTATCTTCGGGCCCGGGCGGCTGACGTGGCGGACGTGGCGGCGCGCGTGCTGCGAAGGCTCACCGGCCAGGCCAGCGCCGCACGCGTTCTGCGCGAGCCGGCGATCCTCTCAGCGCACGATCTGACACCTTCCGAGGTCAAGGACTTCGATCCCACCATGATTCTGGGCTTGTGCCTGGAGGCAGGCAGCGCCAGCGCGCACAGCGTGATCCTGGCGCGGGCCATGGGGATTCCGGTCGTCGCGGGACTGGGTCCGGGGATCTCCGCAGTGGCCGATGGAACCATTGTGGCCGTGGATGGAGAGCAGGGAACGGTGTGGATTTCGCCCGATGCGCGCCAGGTCGAGGCGCTGGAAGGCCGCCGCCGGGACTGGCTGGCCGCGCGCCGCGCCGCGGAATTGGAGCGGTCGAGACCGGCGGCCACGCGCGACGACCGCCGCATACGGGTTCTCGCCAACATCAGCGGCGTGGCCGAAGCCGTAGAGGCCGTGGCCTGCGGCGCCGAGGGTGTGGGTGTGCTGCGCACCGAGTTTCTGTTCCTGGGACGCGCGGCGGCGCCCGGCGAAGAGGAACAACTGGCCGCCTATCGCGCCATCGCCGAATCGCTGGGAGGGCGTCCACTCACCATTCGCGCGCTCGATGTCGGCGGCGACAAGCGGCTGCCCTACGTGGAGATCGGCGAGGAAGCCAACCCATTCCTCGGCTGGCGAGGCATCCGCGTGCTGTTGAGCCGGCGCGACCTGTTCCGGACGCAGCTCCGCGCCATCCTCCGGGCAGGCGCTGCGCAGCCAGTCGAGTTGCTGTTGCCGATGATCGCCGCCGTGGACGAACTGCGCGAGACGAAGGCCATGGTTGGCGAAACGGAAGCCGAGCTGGAACGGGAAGGGTTACCTTTCAAGAAGAACATCCGCATAGGCGTCATGATCGAAGTGCCCGCGGCGGTGGCCGTCGCCGACCAGTTGGCGCACGAGGCCAGCTTCTTCAGCATCGGCAGCAACGATCTGATCCAGTATGCGATGGCTGCCGACCGGACGAATTCGCGCGTGGCCCCGATGGCGGACCCCTTTCAGCCGGCCGTATTGCGAATGATCCGGCAGACCATCGAGGCTGGCCGCGGCGCAGGGATAGGCGTGGCCCTCTGCGGCGAGTTGGCCGCCGATCCCGTGGCGACACCGCTTCTGCTGGGCCTGGGCCTGGAAGAATTCAGCGTCAGCGCGCCCCTGATCCCCGAGCTCAAGCGGGCCATCTCGTCGTGGAGCGTGCCGGAAGCCGAAAGCGTGTCGCGGGAGGCGCTCGCCATGGATTCGTGCCAGTCCGTGAGGCGGTTGCTGCTCCTCAGACGTCCGAGTCCAGAACCTCGAAGACAGCCTTGATGTAGTTCTTGTGAGTGGCCAGCTCGGGGAAAACCTTGGGCACTTCGGCCAGCGGCGTGCGGCAGGTGATCCACGGGTCCATATTGATTTCGCCGCGCTCCATCATCCCGATCACGCGCGAAAACTGGTGGTGGCTGTTGCGGCTCGCCAGGATGTCGAGCTCGCGCCGGATGAAGGGCGTATGGTCGAAGGGGATGAAGCCCAGGAATTGGCCGACCAGCACCAGCCTGCCGGCCGCCGCGACGCGGTCGAAGCTGGCCTTGATGGCCTCCTCATCGCCGGTGCAATCGAAAACCACGGAAGCGGGGCGGCCGTCGTACTCCGAGAGCACGTCCACGCCGAAACGCCCGGCGAATTGGCGGCGGAACTCGACCTTCTCGATAATCCGGGCCGATGCGCCCGCGGTCAGCGCAAACTGGAGCACCGACAGGCCGATGGGTCCAGCGCCTACAATTAGAACGTCCTCGCCGGCCACCAGCCCGCTGCGGGCCACGGCATGTGCGCCAATGGTGAGAAACTCCACCAACGACAGTTGATCGTACGAGAGCCGTTCCGATTTGTACAGGCGCTCGACGGGCACATTCATGAGGCCTCGCATCCCGCCATCCACGTGCACCCCCAGCACCTTCATGTTTTCGCAGCAGTTGGGGCGGTTCAGGCGGCAAGGCCGGCAAACGCCGCAGGTCAGGTGAGGCTCAATGGCGCAGCGGTCTCCCGGCCGGATACCGCGATTGTTCTCCGGCGCCTCCAGCACCTCGCAGCCCAACTCATGACCGATGATGCGCGGAAAAGTGTAATTGGCCTGAGCTCCTTCAAAGGCATGCCAATCGCTGCCGCATATGGCGACACGGTGAAGCCTCACCAGCGCTTCGCCGGGCTGCCTCGCCACGGGCGGCACAACGTGTCCCACGAATTGGCGCGGCGCTTCCAGTACGATCTGTCGCATGGCTTCCCGAACTCCAGAGTATAGCAATCTGCTATTGTTCGCCGAGCAGCGGTCGCCGCCGGCGCGATGGACCCAGAGCGGAGGGTTACGCAGCCTCTTCCAGGATGCTGGATACGTAGATACGCAAGCCGCGACGCACACGCCGAGCGCCGTCGATGCGGCGGTACACCCGCTGCAAGACCCGCGAAGCAGCCAGTACCACGCTTGCCGAGCAGAGAAGATTGAACGTGAGATCCATGCGATTTCTCCTTACATGTCCATTTCAACTGAATCCGGCCCCGATTGCGAGTTATGCTTGTACCACCGAAGTACCGAACGCCGTACTAGTAACCCTTCGCTGTTACGGTCATCAGGGATCTCCCTGACCTGCTGTTTCGGTTCGACGGGGTATGGAGGTTTCAATGTGTCGGTTCTCTCGAAGCTGGCTTCTGCCAGCGCTGTATCTGCTGATCGGCACCAACGCATGGAGTGCCGCGACGGTGTTCAATGTCCTGGATTATGGCGCGCACAACGATGGTTCGGCGCCCGCCACGGAGGCGATTCGCTCCGCGATCCAGGCGGCCAAAGCCGCGGGCGGGGGAACGGTATACTTTCCGGCCGGGAATTATGTCACTGGCCCTATCGAACTGGTGAGCAACCTGGTGCTCGACATCGACGCGGGAGCGACACTGAGCTTCCCGGCCGCCAAACTTCCGTTCGCGAAAGGGAGGGCGCAGGGGATCGAATGCCTTATGCCCGTACCCCTGATCGGCGGCACGAACGTGGAGAACGTGACCATCACGGGCCGGGGCGCCATCACCACCGACAACGCCCAATGGACCAAGCTCATCGGCGGACCGCAGCGGGAGGCCCCTTTTGGGCCGGTCTGGGCGCACCTTCGGGAATTGCTGGAACAGAAGACGCCCCAGCCGGAGGAGGAGTATCGGAAGGCCGCGCCGTTCCTTCGCCCCTCGTTCGTCCGCTTCATGGAGGCCAGGAATATCCTGATTGAGGGCATTCATATTGTGGGTTCGCCGTTCTGGACGGTACACCTGCTGTACTCGGTGAATGCCATCGTTCGCGATGTCAGCATTGAGACGTACCCCGGATCGTTCACCGATGGAATCGTGGTGGATTCCAGCAGGGACGTGCGGATTGCCAATTGCTATCTCGACAATGGCGACGACGCCATAGTCCTCAAGTCGGGGAAGGATGCCGACGGGCTGCGGGTCAACCGGTCTACCGAAAACGTGGCCATCGCCAATTGCATTGTGCACCACGGGTCCGCCGGGGTGGTGATGGGCAGTGAGATGTCGGGGAGCATCCGCAACGTGGTGGCGAGCAACATCGTCTGCCAGGGCACGTGGATGGGCATGAACATCAAGAGCGACCGGGGACGCGGCGGGGTGGTCGAAAACGTAAGGTTGGATCACTGGACGATGGATGACGTCGGCAGGGCGATCAATATCTCGCAATACTACGTTCTCGAAGCCCGGGTGAACTCTTCCGAACCACGCGTTTCGGAGCGGACGCCGGTGTTCCGCAACATCGTGGTCGACAACATGAGTATCAACCGCTGCCGGGCCACCGTGGGCTACGAGAAGGCGCCGCCCGTAATGATCAACATCGAAGGGCTGCCGGAGATGCCGATCTCCGGACTGCAAATCACAAACATCATCGCTTCGGGCAAGAGCGGACTGAAAGCCCACGATACCATCGCCATGGAATTGCATAATGTGCAGGTGAACGCCGCGAGCGGACCGGCCTTCCTGATACGGGATTCGAAGGAACTCGAGTTGGACGGCATGTCCACGCGCGAGCCCTTGGCGGATGTTCCGGTGATCCGCCTGGACCGCTGCCCGGGCGCCATCGTGCGTGGGAGCAGGGCCTTTGCAGGCACGGGCACGTTTCTCTCGGCGGCTCCGGGTGAGTTGAAAAGCATCGTGCTCATCGGGAACGCGCTGGGTAGCGCGCGAACGGCAACGGCAGAGGCGGCGGCCGGCTTCTGGTAAAGGATAATAATCTCATGCTCAAATTTTCAGCGAATCTGTCGATGATGTTCAACGAGCTGCCGTTCCTGGACCGGTTTTCCGCGGCGGCGGATGCCGGCTTCCATGGAGTGGAATACCTGTTTCCATATGAGTTCCCGGCGGAGGCCATCGAAGAGCGGCTTCGCAGCCACCACCTGGAGAACGTTATGTTCAATCTTGCTCCGGGCAATTGGAGCGCGGGCGAACGAGGCCTCACTTGTATTCCCGGACGCGAATCCGAGTTCCGGCAAAGTGTCGAGACGGCGATTTCGTACGCCACCCGGTTGAAAACAAGCCGCGTGCACGCCATGGCGGGAGTCGTTCCCGCGGGGGCGGATCCGGCCGCCGTGGAAGCTACGTACGTCGGGAACTTGAAGTACGCCGCCGTTAGGCTCGCCACGTACGGCATCACGCTTTTGATCGAGGCCATCAACACCCGGGATATGCCCGGGTTTTACCTCAATACGCAGGCTCAGTCATACGCCGTCTGTGCCGCCGTCAACGCCCCCAACATCAGGATGCAGATGGATCTCTACCATATGCAAATCATGGAGGGGGATCTCGCCATGAAACTGCGAAAGTACGCGCCGCACTGCGGCCACATACAGGTGGCCGGCGCACCGGAGCGGCATGAGCCGGATGCCGGCGAAGTCAATTATGCGTATCTGTTCGGCGTCTTGGAAGAGCTGGGCTACGACGGATGGATCGGCTGCGAGTACCGTCCGGCCGGGAAAACCGTTGACGGGCTGGGGTGGTTCCGCCGGACCTTGCGCTGATCTTGGCTACTTCCGTCCGTTGTAGATCGTGTCGTTGTACAACTCGACCCTCTCGCGGAAGGCGGCATTGGTATAGATGCAGAGCCGGTTCTCGTCGTACACCAGGATCTCTTCGCGCTCGTCGCCGTAGCAGTCGATGTGCTTCACGTAATAGCCGGTGTAGCGGTCTTGCGGGCCCCGTCCTCCAGTGGGCTGCGCGGCCCGCGGAGGGAATGGGAAAACGGCGACCTCCCGGCCCCAGCCGTCCAGCAGCACGGGCGGCCCGTTGCCGCGCCGGTTTAGCGCGATGAAGTTCTCATTCGGGTTGCCGGTCCAATTCTCAACCACCACGGCCTGCGTCAGCACTCCGTCCTTGTCGGCTTCCTTCTGTTTGCTGTTGTCCCACAGCAGCTCACCCGACTTGGTGTAGAGAGCCTCCAGAACCGTCGGGCGAGACCCTGGAGCCGCTTCCTCGCGGCTGATATAGAAGGCCTGCTTGCCGGGGAGATCGGGCCGAAACCGGCCGATCATCGCGTGTTGGGTGTGGTGCATCGGCTTACGGAAAAGAATCTTGCCGCCGGCGTCGAGCAGCACTGCATCGGCCGACGTGGCGAGGGCGATCTCCGCCCGCCCGTCCCCATCCATGTCTTTGACATCCACCGCATCGTTGTGGCCCTCCCGGTTGCTGGGAAACTCGTCGTGGCTCCACAATACCGTGCCGTCCGGCGCGTAGAGCCTGTAGCCCACCAGCAATTCGTCCTTGCCGTCTCCGTTGAAGTCAAAATTGATCGGGTAATGGCCGGTTATCACCTTGGCCTTTGACCACAGGAGCTTGAAGTCCTGAGCGGCGTCATAGACCCAGAAGTTGGAATACCGGTCCTTGACCGCCATCTGCTGCGCTCGGCCGCTGCCCGTGAGATCCGCAAACAGCAGGCAGTCGTGTCCTCCCGCCAGCTGAACCTGCCTCTTCAGCTTGCCGGTCTTGCCGTCGAGTATGGTCAGGAGGCTCTTAGGATCCTGGTAGACGACCTCGGCTTGGCCGTCGCCGTCAATGTCGTGGATTTGTATGGGCGTGTCGCTCCCGGTCCACACGTTGCGCCGGTTGGGTTTGCCCACCTGCCACAGGATCTTGCCTTCGAGGTCGATGGCGGTCAGGCAAGTCACAATGATCTGGTCTTGACCGCCGGAGGCGTCCTCCTGCACCACCAGAGCCTCGATCTGGCCGTCGCCGTTCAGATCTCCGAAGCGCACCACGGGGCTGCCGTAGTCGCCGAATTCGATGGCCCGTAACAGCCGAGGGACCGAATCCCGGCGGGGGAGCGCCGGAGGTTCGGCGGCGTATGTCCCGCCAGCCGCCACCAACAGGGCCGCCACTAGGGCGCCACCCGCCAGCTTGCTTTTCCACTCATGATATTGCATTGCTGCCTCCCGGCCGTAACAACCTACACAAGTCTAACTCCTCGACACCAGATCGGTCTCGGCGCGGCCGGAGAACGAGTGCCCAGTGGCCGCAGTGCTCTTTTGAGGCGAACCAACCGAGCGGTACCCTCGTATGGTATGAAGTAGCGATCCAGGAGGCTGACGGATGTTTTGCGATCATTGTGGCACCGCGTTGCAGGAGTTTCAGCGTTTCTGTCCGGCGTGCGGCAAAGGTGTGGGCAGCGTGCCGCTGATGCCGGTCGAGGGCCGGATTGCCGGGCACGTGCGCCTGCTGGGGATATTCTGGCTGGCTATTTCCGCGTTTCGACTGCTCCCGGGCTTGGCCTTGGTGTCGATTTTCCGATATGGGTTCCCGTTCTTTGCGCCGGGTATTCCCGGCTTTGTGCATGGCCTGATGCGGGGTTTGGGGGGACTGTTGCTGGTGGGCGCCGTAGTCGGTATTGTGACGGGTTGGGGGTTGCTGGAACGGCAACCCTGGGCGCGCACGCTGGCCCTTGTTGTGGGGTGCTTCAGCCTGCTGGACATGCCATTCGGCACGGCGCTGGGCATCTACACGCTGTGGGTCCTGCTGCCGGCCCGCTCGGAAGAGGAATACCGTCGGATGGCGCGGGCGGCATAGCTGTTACCGCTCCTGCGCTCAAGGCCGGTGTCTACGGGACTACGACCGTTTTCCCGTCCTCAATCTGAACCGTCTTGGTAAACGCACTCCCACCAGCCACGGGATCGATTCTGACGGTGTACTGACCGGGAGGGACCATCAGGCCCTGTTCGCAACCGTTGAACTCGCCAGTATGGCCGTAGAATCTGTCATTCAGGTAGACAGCGTCGAACTTGCTGGCAGTCACGGTTGTCTTCAACGTTCCCAGCGGCTTCTTCGGGGGGGGCAGCGGCTTCAACGTCTGGGCCAGAACCACGGTCTTGCCTGCCTCGATGTCCACCGTCGTGGTGAACTCCTCGTAGCGCGGGTCCACCAGCTTGACTTCGTGCTTTCCCGGCGGCAGCGCGTACTTTCTGCCGACCTTGAAATTCGCCGCCGGTCCCATGTACTTGCCGTCCACAAAAACGCCGGCCCGTCCGGGATCAACCTTGGTTTTCAGGAACGCGTCGCCTGGCTTGCCGGCGAGCGTACTGCACACCAGCAGCAATGCGACGGCGGTGCAGATGCCCCTGCACACGGGCTTTACCAAGCTTTTCGAATGAATTGTCATGTTAGATTCTTCAGATCCTCCGTGTTCATATCAGTATACACCCTTGGTTCGTGGCCACCGAGGCTGTTAGGCTTATGGGCTTATGGAGGACGTACCAAGATGGCAAAAAAATCCTTTCCCTTGTCCAAGGTCTATGGCTTGCTTGAGCCGGGGCCGGTCGTGTTGGTCACCACCGTTCGCAAGGGGCGGCCGAACATCATGACCATGTCGTGGCACACGATGATCGAGTTCGAGCCGCCGCTGGTGGGTTGCGTGATCAGCGACCGCAACTACACGTTCGGCACCTTGAAGGCGACCAAAGAATGCGTCATCAACATCCCCACGGTGGAGTTGGCGGTAGAGGTGGCGGGCTGCGGCAACACCTCCGGGGCGAAAACCGGCAAGTTTGCGACCTTTGGTCTCACGCCGGCGGCCGCCGCGCGGGTCAAGGCGCCGCTCATCGACGAGTTCTACGCGAATCTCGAATGCCGGGTTGTCGATACGAAGATGACAGCCAAATACTGCCTCTGCATCGTGGAAGTAGTCAAAGCGTGGATCGACCCCTCAGTGAAGCGCCCGCGGACGATTCATCACCTCGGAAAGGGCGCCTTCATGGTTGCCGGCAGGACCATCCAGTTGCCTTCCAAAATGAAGTAACCAGCGCCACAGGCGAGACCGCGGACGCACCCCGCGACAGTACCGGGTCTCGGTTTCGCGTATAATGAAGGCAGGGAGGAAACTGGGATGCTGAAACTCTTGCGCACGGTGGCTGTCGTGTCGGCGGCTGCTTCTATCTCGTGGGCTGCCGGACTTCCCGCCCGCGGCGTTAACGGAAACTACATTGAAGCCCGCACCGCGGACGTTTACACCGGGCCGTGTTTTGCCAACGGCGAAGTGGAGATGAACGGCAAGGAGGCGGTGTTTGGCTGGAAGATCAATAGCGGCGACTGGCACGGTGTGAGCCTGGAAGGGCTCTCGGTGGTCGGAGTCATTCGCTCTGAGCACACCCTCGGTGACGTGTATGAGCCGGTCAACCCGGTGAGGGCCGTCCTCATCGTCGACAGCCGCGCGGACGCCGAGCAACGCCTGGCGCTCCAAAGCTTCGCCCGCCAAATGGGCGGCGCTCTGCTCGCGGACATCGTGAAGGTGGACTACGCTCCCATAGAGCTCACCATCCAGGATGGCAATATCCACGGCGGCGCGGCCAAACTCACGGCCGGCTCGCTGGCAGCCATCCAGACGCGCGCCATGCAAGCCACCGACCACACCTGCGGCAACGAAGACGTATGGTACCCGCCGCTGACCGCGCTCGACCACGCCATGCCGGCTTACGCGCTGGCGGATTCCTACCAGGGCGATGGCTTGGGCGAAACCTGGAGCAACGGTCCCCGCCGCAGCGGTTTTTTGGGGACGTTCCACGTGCCGTCGGAGTAAGCCGCCTTTACGGCAGGTCTCCGAAATCGTAATATTTGTGGGTCACGCCCGCCGCCGAGACGGTTACCATTCGCAGGCCTGACCTCGCAGGGGGCGTCGGTTTTCCCACCGGGCCGGTGGTGATCATCTCCAGGTCGCCGTCGCGCGCCTCTGAAGTGCTGTGGTAGTGGCCCGCGAACACCTGCTTCACGCCGAATTCGTGAAGCATCTTCAGATAGCGCTGGCGGGTTACGCGCGGGATATTCTCGTACCGGTCCTCTTCGTTCGCATCCTTCAGGAAAAACGGAATGTGTTGGAACACGATGATGTGTTTCACGCCGTCCCGCTGCGCCTTGGCCAATTCGGTTCGGAACCACGCCTCCATTTTGGCGGCTTCCTCGGGAACGTTTTGCGCGCCCTTCTCCAGGTTCGAATTGAGCGCGATTCCGGTAATCTCTCCCACGCGGAACGTGTAGTAGTCCGGCCCGAATTGCTCGCGGTATCTCGCCAGCGATTCCTTGGTCGGCTCGTTTCCCACGTCGTGATTCCCGGGCATCAGGAACAGGCGGATGTTCGGGTCCAGCCTGCCGGCCACGCGCTTGAATTCCGCGATCTGGGCCGCGTCGCCCGCGGCGTTGACCAGGTCGCCCGTCACCACCACGAACGCGGGCTTCAGGCGGTTGGCGGTGGCCACGGCAAACTCGAAGTTGGCGGTCTCGTGCTCGAACCCCTTGTTCTCTGTGTACATCCCGAACTGCGGGTCGGACATCTGGATGAACGTCTGCGCCGCGAGCGTCGCCGCAAACGCCAGCGCCAATAGAATCCGTCGCATCATACGCTCATCCTACGATGTTCTCGCCGCCATCCACGTGTATGGTGTTGCCGGTCATCCAGTAAGTCGCCGGGTGGCACAATGCCACGATCGACCGCGCCACGTCTTCCGGCACGGTGAGCCGCTGGTGCGGATTGCGCTGCCGCGAGATCTCCATCAGCTTCTGGTAGTCGGGAATCTGGCGCAGCGCGGGCGTGTCCGTCACGCCCGCCAGTATGGCGTTGGCCGTAATGCCGGCCGGCGCCAGCTCCAGCGCGAGCTGCCGGATGTGAGCCTCGATGATGGCCTTCGCCGCGCTCACCGGCCCGTAGTTCGGAATGGCCTTCGAGCTCCCGCTCGAGGTCATGGCGAAAATGCGCCCGCCCCAGTCGAAAAGGCCCGCCCGCAAGCAATCCTGAACCCAGTAGACCAGCGAGTGGCCCATGGTGTCGGCGGTGATTTCGAGCTGCTTCCTGGAGACCACCTGCTCCGCGCCGGCCAGCGGCTTCAGCGCGCCGAAGGCGAGCGAATGCATCAGCACCCGCAGCGTGCCCGGCGGATCGGCCAGCCGCGGCCGCATCTTTTCCACCACGTCCTGGCGCATCTCGTCGTCGGAAGCGTTGCAGTTGAAGAACTGCGCCTCGCGCCCCAGCGCGCGGATGCGCTCCTGGATTTCTTCGACGTGCGGCAGTTTGTCGCGCCGGTCCAGGTGCACGCCGAAGATGTTCATGCCGGCGCGCGCCAGCTCCAGCGCGGTGGCCTCGCCGAACCCGCTGCTCGCGCCCAGAATCAGGGCCCAGGGTTGTTTGCTCATAAGCTCTGTGTGACTTCGATTTCCCTTTCGTCGTTATCAACCGCGCGGATGCGGATCTCAGTCCGCTCCGCCGGCAGGAACCGCCCAAAGCGCTCGCCCCATTCGATCAGCACCATGGCATCCCGCTCGAACAACTCCTCCAGCCCCAGGGTCGCCAATTCCCGCGGCTCTTCCAGGCGGTAGAGATCGACATGGTACACGCGGCCGTTTCCATATTCGTGGATCAAGGTGAAGGTGGGGCTCGAAACCTCTTCGGCCTCCGCCGCCGCCAACCCACTCACGATTCCCTTCGCCAGCGTGGTCTTGCCCGCGCCCAGGTTGCCGGTCAGCAGCACCACCCCGTGCGGCGGCAGGGCGCGCGCCAGCCGCTCTCCCAGCGCCACGGTCTCTTCCTCAGACGCCGTCCGATACGTCGGCACACTCCTCCATGGCGTCCGGAAGATATCGCAAAATATCGGTGGCGATGAGGCATTTCTCCCCCAGCGCCCGCGCGCCGATCTCGCCCGCGAGTCCGTGCAGGTAAACCGCGGCGGCCACCGCCTGGTCCGGCTCGCCGGGAAACTGCGCCAGGAAGCCGGAGATCATCCCCGTCAGCACGTCGCCGCTTCCGCCGGTGCCCAGCGCGGGTGTGCCCGTGGGATTGATCCACACGCGGCCGTCGGGGAAGGCAATCACCGTGCGCTGGCCTTTGAGAACCAAGGTAACGCGGCGGTCCGTGGCGAATGCGCGGGCGGCGCCCACACGGTCGCTCTGGATTTCGGTGGTGGTCTTGCCGGTGAGACGCGACATTTCGCCGGGGTGGGGGGTCAGCACTCGCACGCGACCGGGCACGCCTTCCGGCTGCCCTACGAGCGCATCGGCGTCCAGCACAATCGGTTGCTCGAACTCCGCGACGGCGCGCGCCACCAGGGCTTCGATATCCGGAGTGCGGCCCAGGCCTGGCCCCATCGCGATCACGGTTTTGCCCTCCGCGATACCTGACAAGCCGGCTTCCAACGACGCCGTCATCAGCTCCGGAGCGTGCGACGCAATCACCGGAGTGGCGCTGGCGGCAGAAACCACCGTCACCAGCCCCGCGCCGGCTCGCAACGCACCCTGCCCGGTCATCGCTGCTGCGCCGGTCTTCCCCGGTCCGCCCGCCACCACCAGCACGTGGCCGAAGGTCCCTTTGTGGCCCCCACGCGGGCGCGGCGCCAGTAGTTCCTCGAACATCTCCGGCTCAAGCAGCGAAAGCCAGACATCCTCGTACAGCTCCGGCGGGCTGCCGATCGGCCCCACCACCAACTCGCCTACGCCATCGCAATTCGGCGGCAGCACTTGCCCCGCTTTCGGCGCAGTGAACGTCACGGTGTAATCCGCGCGCGCGAACTCGCCCACCGGCTCGCCCGAATCGCTCGGCATCCCCGATGGAATATCCACCGCCACCACCTTGGCCAGCGGGAAGCCGCCGTTGATCTCGCGGATGCCCGCCAGCATGACGCCCGTGGCCGGACCGGTGATACCGGTTCCCAGCAGCGCATCCACCACCAGCGTGGCCAGGCGCGCTTCCGCCGGAATCTCGCGCCAAACCGGGCAGCCGCAGGCCGCCAGCATCCGATAGTTCGCCGCCGCGTCGCCCTTCAGTTCCTCCGGGGTTGCCAGCAGGACCACGTGAAGTTCTTGCGGGTTGAAGCGCGTGTGAAGCTGCCGCGCGATGACCAGGCCGTCTCCGCCGTTGTTACCCTTGCCGCACAGCACCACGATGCGCTGGGCGGAGAGCGGCGCGAAACGTTCCGCCAGGAATTCCACCACGCGATGCCCGGCGTTTTCCATCAGGACGATGCCGGGAATTCCCATCTCGGCCGTCCGCCGGTCCACTTCGCGCATTTGAGCCGCGGTCAGGACTTTCATATGCGCCGCGCCACCACCATGGTCATGTCGTCCTGCAGCTCGGAAGAGCCGGTCCAGTGGACCACGGCTTCCATTGTGCGCGCGATGAGTTCCGACGAATCCGCCTGCGCGTACTTGATCAACAGGTCCTTCAAGCGATCCTCTCCAAACACTTCTCCGTAGACGTTTTCCGGCTCCACGATGCCGTCGGTATAGGCCAACAATATATCGCCGTGCTCCAGCGGCACGGTCTTCTCTTCGTAAGTGGCGAAGGGAAATGCGCCCACCACCGTGCCGGTGGAATCCATGGTCTGAATGTCGCTGCCGCGCAACAGCATGGGCGGCAGATGGCCGGCATTGGTATACGTCAGCGCATGCGTCGATTCGTGGTACAGAGCGAAATAGAAGGTAGCGTACTTTTCGAGCGACGTGGTGGCATAAAGCTGCTGGTTCAGGTTCGACACCATCGTGGCCGGCGAAAGGCGACGCGGTCCGCTTCCGTTCGAGGTGCTCAACTGCGACCGCATGGCGGATTGGATGGTGGCCATCAGCAGCGCCGCCGAAATGCCTTTGCCGGCCACGTCGCCGATGGCGAAGGCCAGCGCGCCGTCGGAAACCTGCATGAAGTCGTAATAATCGCCCGAAACCACGCGCGCCGGTGTGCACACGCCTTTCAGCTCCAGGGTCTTGACGTAGGGAACGTCCTTGGGGAAAAGCTGGCTCTGCACCTCGCGGGCGATTTCCAGCTCCGACTCCAGGCGCTCCTTTTCCTTGGCCACCACGATGAGCTGCCCCAGGTTCTCGGTCATGGTGTTGAACGAAGCGCTCAGCTCGGCAAGCTGGTCGTTGCCCTTCACCGGAATGCGGTAAGAGAAATCGCCCACCTTGACGTGCTGGGTACCCGCATAGAGCTCGTTCACCGCGCCCGTCATTGAGCGGCTGAGCTGGATGCCGGCCACCAGCGAGACCATCTCCACGATGAGGAACAGAATGGCCACTGCCACGAAAAAGGCCATCATCCCCTCGCCCAGTTCCGGCTTTTGCCCGAAAACCATGCCCAGCACCGCCGAGACCCGGGAGTTCACCACCAAGATGGCGTCGGTGGGGTGTTCCGGTGAATCCCAGGAAGACACTTGTAGCGGGACGAAGCCCGCCACCTCGAAATCCAGCGCATTGACCTTCTCAGGAACGCGGTTCTCCCGGCCCCACTTGGTAAAGGGTGCCGCCAAGTTGGCATCGCCCAGTTGCGGAATGAGGCCCGCCAACAGTGGATGGGTGAACGGCGCCAGGATGGTCACCTCGTTGCCATTGGCCACTTCGTGGGCCCACGCATACAGCCCACCCTGTTTCAGGATCAGGCCGCTGGCGCGCTTCCAGGCGGGCGGGGGCGGCTCGAGACGCGATTCCGGCGGATAGCGCAGGTCCTCGTGGCCGCTGATCCGCAGCTCGAATTGAGGGAAGCCGTTCTGGATCATGGGCACGAAGCGCCTGAGGGTCTGCTCAGGATCTCCGACGGGCGCCCGCGCCAGCGCCTCGGCCGGGCGGAGAAGGCCGTTGACCCGGTGCGAAAGCTCGGTGTTCACCAGGTAGACCGCCATTTGCCCGAGCACCGCGTAGCCGGCGATTCCCGCCAGCGCGACGATCAGGATGATGGGCACCACCGCAATAAACAGGTAGGCCACGATCAGCCGGTTGCGCAGCCGCCAGATGGCCTTGCGCATGCCGCGCCGCGCCAGCTTGAAAAGCGCCAGCAACCCGAAAATGAAGGCTCCCATCGCCGCCAGCGATTGCATGGTGGGCGCCACGCTTGTGAAGTAGAGCAGCGCGTAAACCGCTGCGAAAAGGAGGAAGGCTTTCTCGATCCAGCCGAGCCGCCGCCAAATCGCTCCGAAGCCTTTCCGCATCGCTATCTCTACAGACTAGCGTACCGGAATCCGAGAAGGTAGAATCACACTATGCCGCCACCTCTGAAACGCAAGCGCCCTCGGATTCATCTATGATGTTTAGGCTAAAATGGTTAGCTGGGCCGGGACGGTGATCGGTTGAAGCCTTTTGTATTGCTGCTCAGTTTGAGTTGTGCCATGTGGGCCGCCGGGCCGGAGTTTGACCAGGCCCGCAAGTTATACAATCTTACCGAGTTCGACCAATCCCTCAAGATTCTCCAGGAGATTTCCCAAAAAGACGGCGCGGTCTACGACCTGATTGGCCGTAACTGTTACATGCAGGGCGATTTCAAGAAGGCTACCGAAGCTCTGGAAAAAGCCGTGGCGGCCGAGCCGGGCAACTCCGAGTTCAATCTGTGGTTGGGGCGCGCGTACGGCCGGCGGGCGGAGACCTCCAACCTGTTTACGGCTCCCGGCTATGCCTCCAAAGCGCGGCAGTATTTTGAGAAGGCCGCGCAATTGAACCCCCGCAATTTGGAAGCGCAGAGCGACCTCTTTGAGTACTACCTGGAGGCGCCTGGCTTTCTCGGCGGCGGTTTCGAGAAGGCGGCAGCCACCGCCGAGCAGATTGCCGGCATCAACCCGGCGGAGGGCCACTGGGCGCAGGCCAGGCTGGCCGAGCAGCGCAAGGAGTTCTCCGGCGCCGAAGAACAACTCCGGCGGGCCATCGAGCTGACCCCGCACCAGGTGGGGCGGTTGATCGACTTGGCGCGTCTGCTCGCCAAACAGGGGCGGATGGAGGAGGCCGACCAGAGCTTCGCGCGCGCTGAAGCGATTGCGCCGAACAGTCCAAAGGTCTTGTTTGCAAAGGCCGACGTGTACATTAAAGCCGGCCGAAATCTGAATGTTGCGAAGGATTTGCTCAAGCGTTATTTGAGCCTTGCTCTCACGCCCGAAGACCCGCCGCGGTCGGAGGCCGAGAGACTCCTCAAGCAATTGCAGGGCGGCTAGTGTTCCTCGGCGAAGCCCTGCGTTTCAGCGCCCAGGCGCTTCGCGCCAATCCTGTTCGATCGCTGCTCACTGGGTTGGGGATGGTGATCGGCACCGCCTCGGTGATCCTGGTAGTGACCATCTCGCTCACCAGCCGGGACTACATCCTGGAACAGGTCGAGGGCATCGGCTCCAACATCATCTTTGCGTATTACGCCTCGGGCGGTCCGGACGTTGCGGTCGCGGACGCCGATTACATCAAGATGTCCGACGTCGAGACCATCCGCCAGGAACTGGGTGCGGACATCGTGGCGGCTACCGGCGTAATGTCCAACTTCGACCGCATGTTGATCGGCGGCAAGGAGCAGGACGCCAAGGTGATCGGCACCGACCAGGATTACCAGGCGGTGCGCAACATCGTGATCAGTTCCGGCCGGTTCCTCGACGAAGGAGACGTCACGCTGCGCGCGAAAGTGGCGCTGCTTACCGACAGGCTGGCGGAACGGATGTACGGCAACCGGGCGAGCGCGCTCCACCAGGTGATCAAGCTCTACGGGCTGCAGTTCACGGTGATCGGCACATTTCACGAGAAGGTGGAGACGTTCGGGCAATCGGAGGTGGAGCGCGACACCATCCTGATCCCCATCACGGTGCTGCGCTATTTCACGCCGGTGGAGCGCATCGACCCGCTGTACGTGCAGGTGCGCTCGCCCGCGCAAGTGGAGCGCGTGGCGTTGCGGGTGCAGGAAATCGTGGAGGGCCGCCACCGGCCCGGCGCGCGCTACCGGGTGGACACGCTGACGGCGATTCTGAACGCGGCCAAGAACATCTCGCTGATCCTCTCGCTGGTGCTGGTGATGGTTTCCGCCATCACGCTGGTGATTTCCGGGATCGGGATCATGAATATCATGCTGGTAACGGTGACCGAGCGGACGCGGGAGATCGGGGTGCGCCTGGCGGTGGGAGCGTCGCCCCGGGAGATCCTGGTTCAGTTCCTCACCGAGGCGATCCTGGTGAGCCTTTCCGGCGGGCTGCTGGGCATTCTGGTGGGGGTGGCGATCCCGCTGAGCGTGCAGTTGTTCGCGGATATCAAGATTCCCATTTCACCGGTGGCGATTGTGGTGGCGTTCGGCGTTTCCTGCCTGGTGGGGCTGATTTTCGGGATACTCCCGGCCAATCGGGCGGCGCATTTGAGTCCGACGGAGGCGCTGCGGTATGAGTGAGCACGTGCTACCCCCGCGGCGCCATCACCAGACCGGCGGCTCCGACGATTCCCGATTTGTCCGCCACCTGCTGTTCCACCAGCGGCACCTCCCGGCGGAGTAAACCGCGGGAGCGCGCCCATACTTCCTCTTGTAGCGGGACCAGCAGGTCGGCGCCGGCATCGGCTACCTGGCCGCCGATGATCACGATTTCGGGATCGAAGACGTGCAGCAGGCCGGCGATGGCCGCGCCCAGCTTGCGAATGGCTTTCAAGACGATCGCGGCCGCCAGGCCGTCGCCTTCACTCGCCGCTTGAAAAATGGTGCGGCAGGTGGCCAGTTGGGGCTGTTCGCGGAACAGGCGGGTGAGCGCGGAGGCGCAGCCGCGATGCACCGCCGCCCAAGCTTCGCCTTCGATGGCGCGCGCCGAGAAGACCGTTTCCAGGCAGCCGCGATTGCCGCAAACGCAGACGGGGCCGTCGGGATCGATGGTGAGGTGGCCCAGGTGCCCGGCAACGCCGGAGTGGCCGCGCAGCAAGTGGCCGTTCGCCAGCACGGCGCCTCCGACACCGGTGCCCAGCGTCAGCATCACGACATTGCTATGCTCGCGGGCGGCGCCCCAGACCATCTCGCCCGCCAGCGCCACGCGCGCGTCGTTGTCGGCGAAAACCGGAACGTCCAGAGGCAGGCCCACGAGATCGGCGAGGCGCAGGCCCTGGAGAAAATGCAGGTGCCCCGGCAGGACTTCGATGCGGGTGCTGTCCGGGTTGATGATGCCTTTGCAGCCGACGCCCACTCCGGCGGGAAGCGCGGTGGCTTCGAGCAGCCAGCCAATGCCGTCTTGCAGCGAGGACAGGAAGCTGTCCAGGTCGGCGGGAGTCTCGATGGTGCGAGACGCCACGATGGCGCCCTCTTCATCCACCATGCCCACCTTGATCCGCGCGCTGCCGATATCGATACCGAGTACCACCACGAAAACCTCCCATCGAGTTCGCGACCTTCGGTCGGTCGAATCGCTGCGGAACTGAACAGTTTACATTATAAGCAATAGCGGCGCTTGACTCATCTCCTCTCGGCGTTCTCGGGAATCCTCCACAGGTAGATGGTGTGCCCTTCCACCTCGTCCTCTTTCTCCGGCTTCCAGTCCCCCATGTCAAAGGTCTGCGATACCACCCGCGTGCCCGGTTTCAGGTCGTGCCACAGCTTGGGCCTCAGCTTGAGGTTGAGCGACGTCAGAAGGTACAGCGTCACTACCGACGCTTCGTGGATGTCGGCTTCGAACAGGTCCTCGTTGCGGAACGTGACCAGGTTGGTCACCCCGGCCTGCTGGGCGTTGGCGTTGGCTTCGGCGATTCTCTTGGGGTTGATGTCGATGCCGATTCCCTTGACCCCGTATTCTTTGGCGGCCGTAACCACGATGCGGCCGTCGCCGGAGCCCAGATCATACACCACGTCGCCCTTGTGTACCCCCGCCATCTTGAGCATGGCGTCCACCACAGCCTGCGGCGTCGGCACGAAGATCACGTCCGGCTCCCGCAATGGCTTCTTCTCTTGGGCGCTGCCCGCCACGGGGACCAGGCCCAGAACCAGCATGAGGCAAAAAACGGTCTTAGCGAATCGCATACCATCTCCTTTCACGAGAAATCCACTGTACACCACGGCGGGAACGACTTCAACCGCAACCGCCGGAGAATACCTTGCCGCACCCTCAGCGCGCTACAATCGCTGTTTCCACAAGGAGGCAGTCTTGAAACACATCGTACTCTGCGCGTTCCTATCGGGAATCGCATCGCTGGCGTCTGCTCAGGCGCCCCAACCGAAACTCCAGGTTCTGATCGTCACGGGTCAGAACATCCAAGCCCACGACTGGCGCATCAATACGCCCGTGCTGCGCAAGCTGCTGGAAGATACCGGCAGGTTCGAAGTGCGGGTGGCCGAGGAATTCCGCGGCGCCGGGCCGGAAACGCTGGCGCCTTACGACGTCGTGGTCCTGAATTATGACGACAACCGGAAGCCCGAGCTGCGCTGGGGCGAGCGCACGGATGCCGCGCTGCTGAATTACGTGCGCGGCGGCAAGGGCCTCGTGATCTACCACTTTTCCACGGCGGCATTCGAGGGCTGGACCGAATTCGAAAAGATGTGCGCCGCCAACTGGCGGCCCAACCACGGGCACCACTCCGCGCGCCACGATTTCACGGTGGACATCAAGGACAAGGAGCACCCCATCACGCGAGGGATGAAAGCTTCTTTTCCCGAGACCAGCGATGAGTTGTACGCCAACTTGCAATGGCAGCCGGAAGGCACTTACCACGTTCTGGCCACGGCCTGGGACGATCATTCGCGGTACCGTCCGAACGAAAAGCAGCCACTCGCGGGAGCGGGCCAGAATGAGCCCATGTTGTGGACCGTCAACTATGGCAATGGGCGGGTGTTTACCACCGTCCTGGGCCACGACCCGGAGTCCATGAAGAGCGCGGGGTTTATCGCCATCTACACTCGCGGCACGGAATGGGCGGCCACCGGGGCTGTGACCATCCCCTTGCCGGACGAGTTGAAATAGGGCGCGCGATGGTAAAATCGGAACGTTAGATGTCAAAATCCATAGAAGAACTTCAAGCCATCTGTAAGCGTGTTCGCCGCGAGATTGTCGAGATGATCGGCGCCGCCAAATCGGGGCACCCCGGGGGCTCGCTCTCGGCCGTGGAGATCCTGGTCGAGCTCTACTTCGACTACATGCGCATCGATCCCCAGAACCCCAAGTGGCCGGATCGCGACCGCTTCATTCTCTCCAAGGGCCACGCCGCGCCGGTGCTCTATGCCGTGATGGCGGAGGCCGGCTTTCCCGATACCCCCATCGGCCAGTTGAATACCCTGCGCAAGCTCGGCTCCATGTACCAGGGGCATCCCGACGTGCGCTTCATTCCCAGTCTGGAGGCCTCCACTGGCTCGCTCGGCGAGGGCCTCTCGCTGGCGCTGGGAATGGGATTGGGCGCGCGCCTCGACGGCCGCTCCTGCCGCACCTACGTCATGCTCGGCGACGGCGAAATCCAGGAAGGGCAAGTCTGGGAAGGCGCCATGGCCGGCGCGTTCCACAAGGTCGATAACGTGGTGGCCATCGTGGATTACAACCGCATCCAGCTCGATGGCTTCGTGAAGGACATCATGGAAATTGCGCCCGTGGCCGACAAGTGGCGCGCCTTCGGTTGGCACGCGATCGAGATCGACGGCCACGATATCCCCGCCATCCAGAGGGCGCTTCGGGAAGCCGAGGCCACCAAGGGCCGGCCCACCTGCATCGTGGCGCACACCATCAAGGGCAAAGGCGTCTCCTTCATGGAGAACAACCCCAAGTTCCACGGCACGGCCCCCACGCTGGCCGAGGTCGTACTGGCCCTACAGGAGCTCCAATAACCATGCCTGCCAAAACCAAATTCGAAGTGAAACTGGGAGCGGCCACCCGCGAGGCCTTCGGGCGCACCCTGGTGGAGTTGGGCCGCGAAAACCAGGACATCGTGGTATGCGACGCGGATCTTTCCCACTCCACCATGACCACCTATTTCGCCAAGGAGTTTCCCGACCGGTTCTTTTCCCTCGGCATCGCCGAGGCCAACATGGTGGGCATCGGCGCCGGGCTGGCCTGCGCGGGCAAAATCCCGTTCGTCTCCAGCTTCTCGGCCTTCGTGATGAACAAGGGCTTCGAGCAGCTCCGTGTCTGCGCCGCGTATCCCAAGGTCAACCTCAAGGTGGTGGGGACGCACAGTGGAATCTCGATTGGTGAAGACGGCCCCTCGCAGATGAGCGTGGAAGAAACCGCGCTGGCCTGCTCGCTGGCCGGTTTCGTCGTGCTTTCGCCCGCCGATGAGGTTGCCGCCAAGGCGCTGGTCCGCCTGGCCGCGGCGCACGTAGGCCCGGTATTCGTCCGCACCGGCCGCCTCAAGGTTCCCATCGTCTACAACGGCGATCAGAAGTTCGAAATCGGCAAGGCCATCCAGGTAGTGGAGGGCTCCGATGTAGCCATAGTCGCTAACGGCCTGCTGGTGGCCCAGGCCATCCTGGCTGCGGAAACGCTGGAAGCCGAAGGCATCTCGGCACGTGTGATCGACATGCATACCGTGAAGCCGCTCGACCGCGAAGCCACTCGCCGCGCGGCCGCCGAGACGGGCGCCATGGTGGTGGCAGAGGAGCACCTCGTGGATGGCGGGCTGGGCGTGCGCGTGGCCCAGGTGGTGGCCGAGACCGAGCCGTGCCCCATGGAATTCGTGGGCATCCACGATACCTACGCCGAATCGGGCCAGCCGGACGAGTTGCTGGACAAGTACGGCCTGGTAGCCCGCGATGTCGCCGCCGCCGTTCGCAAAGTAGTCGCGCGCAAACGTTAGCGGCCCACATGTCTGACGCCGGATGTCTGGCCGAAGCCTTTCTCGAACAGAGCCCGACGTGTTACTGGGTCGTCACCGCCGCCGGCGTCTTTCACCACTTCTACGGAAACCCCGCCCCCATCTTCGAGAAATCGGCTTCCGAGCTGGCGGGACACGCGGCCGCCGAAGCCCTCCCGCCCGAGATTGCCAGTGTGTGGCGGGACCGCTTCGCCCGCGCTCTCGAAGGCGAAACCGTGGTTCTGCGCGAACGCCGGGGCAACGCCATCTGGGACCTCACCGTGTTTCCCATCCGCTGCGGCGGAGAGACTCGCTACGTCGGCGGGATGGCCCGCGAAATCACCGCCTGGAGCTCCGCCGAACAGGAATTGCGCTATACCGTGCTGGGCGCCCTCAAAGCCCAGGAGTTCGAGCGCAACATGGTTTCCAGGTTCCTCCACGACACCGTGGGCCAGAACCTGACGGCGCTGGGAATGCAACTGGATCTGGTGCGCATGGATTTGGAGAACGTGTCGCCCGAGACCTGCGCGCGGGTGATCGAAATCCAGCAGATTCTGGAAGCCATGATGCAGAGCGTGCGCGAGTATAGCTACGAGCTCAACCCATCCACCGTCGAGCGCGCCGGCTTGCGTTCCGCACTGGACCGGCTCACCGGCCGCATTCGCGGGCGTTTCACGGGCTCGGTGCGAGTGAATGTCGATCCTTCCTTGAAGATCGATCCCAAGATCGCCTCCGCCATGTTCCAGATCGCCCAGGAGGCGGTCGAGAACGCCGTTCAACATGCCAGTTGCTCTGCCATCGAGATCGTGGTAAAGTCCACACGTACCGCTGTTGCTTTGGAGATTCGGGATAATGGAAAGGGGTTTGACACTTCGGACCTGCTTCGTGGGTGCCGGGGGCTGGGACTGCTGAGTATGGAGCATTATGCCGCGCAGGCCGGCCTGGATCTTTCTGTCACCAGCAGCCGGGAGGTGGGAACGACCGTGCGGGCCGGCGCCTTGGGGGCTGCCTGAGGGGGATTATGCCGTTCGACATTGTTCTTGTCGATGACCACAAATTAGTGCGCGATGGAGTCAAGACGATCCTCGAGCGTGGAGCGGAGTTTCGCGTTGTGGGCGAGGCCGATAATGGCGCCGAGGCGGTGCCTCTGTGCAGGAAGGCCGCCCCGCATATCGTCCTCATGGATATCGGCCTGCCCGGAATGAACGGCATCGAAGCTACCACCGAGCTGCTCCGGCACTGTCCCGGCGTGAAAGTGGTGATCCTCTCGATGTATGACGACGAGAATTCCGTGGTCAGCGCCATACGCAGCGGCGCGCGCGCATTCGTTCTGAAGAAGGCTTCCTCGGCCGAGTTGCTGGATGCGTTGCGCACGGTGGCGCGCGGAGGCTCGTACCTCAGCCCGCAGGTCTCGGACCGGCTGCTGGCCCGCATCCAGCGCGGCGAGCTCGAAACGCGCGACCGCAGTCCGCTCGAGTCGCTCTCCCCCCGCGAGTTGCAGGTGCTGCGGCTGGTGGCCGAGGGCAAGACCAGCAAGGATATCGCGGTGATGCTCGACCTCGGCCTGCAAACCGTGCGCAGCTACCGCAAGACCATGATGAAGAAGCTCGGCGTCAACAATGTGGCCGGCTTGACGCAGCTTGCGCTGGCTGCGGGAATCACCCATTGGGACAAGGCGGATGCCAACCCTACGGTGTGATTGCGCCGAATTCTGAGAGCTTTGGAAGGCCCGTCGCACTACTCTGAGTCATGCGATTGAGGCTGCTCCGGTCTGCCATCCGGCATCCGTTCTATCCCAGCTTGGCGGTGACTCTCGCCGTGGAGTGCAAAGGCCCGTGCGCCAGCCTCTCCGGAACTCTTCGCGAGCTGACTCGGGCGGCCACCGCCGGCGCGCGCGCCCGCCGTATGATATTCGCGCTCAATTACCCGGGGTTTCCATTTCTCAGCGAAATTGAGCGCGACCAGCTTTGGCAGGTGTTCCAAGTGCCGGTGTTCGCCGTGCTGTTGGACCGAAACGGGCGCCTCCTGGCCTATGAGTGTGAGGCCCAATCGGGGCTGCACGTCGGGCCTCAAGCCCCGTGGAGCGCCGGTGTGCTGGAATCCGCGCCGTGCGAGTGCGGCCGCCCGGGACTGCGCCTCGTGCTGGGCGCTCGAGGACCGCCCGGCGCCCTTTAGGCCGTGTCGACCAGGGCTTTCTCGGCGGCGGACCGGCTGTCACCCGCCGCCTTGAAACCCTGATGCTTAAAAGCGTCCTCCAGCGCTTCCAGCAGGAACAGTACGTTCTCGGCGGTCGAGCCGTAACCCATCAGGCCAATGCGGAAGACTTTGCCCGCCAGCGGCCCGAAACCGCCGGAAATCTCGATCCCGCGTTCCTCGAGCAGGAACTCTCGCGCCTGGGCATCGTCCACCCCCTCCGGCACCCTCGGCGTGTTGAGCGTCCATAAGCGATCCGCAGAATTCCGGACGTGCATCTTTAGCCCCATGGCTTCAATGCCCGCGACGAACGCCTGGTGGTTGCGGCGGTGGCGTTCCCAGCGGTTCTCCATTCCCTCCTCGGCCACCATCGCCAGGCCCTCGCGCAACGCGTAGAACAGGGTCGCCGAAGCCGTGTGGTGATACTTGTGGCCGGAGTAATAGGTATCCAGCAGCAGCAGGTCCAGATACCACGACTGCACCGGCGATGTGCGCGCCTTGAGGCGTTCCAGCGCACGCGGCGACACCGTCATGGGCGCCAGGCCCGGCGGGCAGCCCAGGCCCTTCTGCGTGCAACTGTAGGCGATGTCGATCCCGTTTTCGTCCACCAGCACGGGCATGCCGCCCAGGGAGGTGACGCAATCGCCGATCGCCAGCGCGTCCACCTCGTGCGCCGCCTCGCAAATGGGCTGCGCGTGGTTGAACATGCCGGTAGAGGTCTCGGCCTGCACGAAGGCCACCGTGCGCGGCCGCTCGCGCCGGATGAATTCGCGGACCTCCTGGGCGTCGTAGGGCTCGCCCCATCCCTTGGCCAGGCGCACCACCTCGGCACCCTGGCGGCGGGCCATTTCACCGATGCGATCGGCGAAAAAGCCGTTGGTCAGCAGCGCGAATTTCCGCCCCGGCTCGGCAAAGTTAGTCACCGCTGCTTCCATGCCCGAGCTTCCGGTCCCCGAAATCGCCAGGTTGAATTGATTCTTCGTCGAGTAGGCATAGCCCAGCAGTGAGCGGATCTCCTCCGCCACCTCGAAGAAGAACGGATCCAGGTGCCCGACCACGGGCTGCGCCATGGCCCGGTAAACCCGCGGCGCCACCATGCTGGGGCCGGGACCGAAGAGGAAGCGCTTGGGCGCCTCGAGTGGAGGGTACTGTTGCGGCATAAAAACCAGTCTACCGCTCCTCAGCCGCCTACCCCAGCAGCCTGGCCGCGGGCTTGGCGAAGTACGTCAGAATGACTCCCGCGCCGGCCCGGGCGATGGACGTCAGGCTTTCCATCATGGCCCGGTCGTGATCGATCCAGCCGTTGCGCGCCGCGGCCACAATCATCGAGTACTCGCCGCTCACCTGGTAAGCCGCGATAGGCACATCGAACCGTTGCCGCGCCTGGCTGATCAGGTCGAGATACGGCATGGCCGGTTTCACCATGATCATATCGGCGCCTTCCTCGATGTCCAGCTCGATTTCCCGCATGGCCTCGCGCCCGTTGGCCGGGTCCATCTGGTAGCTGCGGCGGTCTCCGAACTGGGGAGCCGATTCGGCGGCCTCGCGGAACGGCCCGTAGAACACCGAAGCGAACTTGGCGGCGTAGGCCAGGATGGGGGTCTTATCGAAACCGTTGGCATCCAACGCCTGGCGGATGGCCCACACCCGGCCGTCCATCATGTCGGAAGGCGCCACCATGTCGGCCCCGGCGCGCGCATGGGAAAGCGCGGATTTGGCCAGCCATTGGAGCGTGGTGTCGTTATCCACGTCGCCGTCCTTGACGTAGCCGCAATGCCCGTGGCTGGTGTATTCACAATTGCAGACATCCGTCACTACCAGCAGTTTGGGCGTTTCCTTGCGGATGGCGCGGATGGCGCGCTGCACGATTCCGTTCTCGTCATACGCGCCCGTCGCCATGTCGTCCTTGGATTCCGGCAGTCCGAAGAGGATGACGCCGCCGATGCCCAGCGACTGCACCTCGGCGCACTCTCCGACGAGCTGGTCGATGGACATCTGGTAATTCCCGGGCATGGCGCCGATTTCGCGGCGCACGTCTTCCCCCGGACAGACGAACAGCGGCAGGATGAATTGCGCCGGATCGAGGCGCGTTTCGCGCACCAGGCTGCGCAGAGCCTCGGTGCGCCGGAGGCGGCGAAGGCGATGTATGGGGAAGGGCATATTACCCGGATTGTAACTCTTCACCGAGGGGGGGCCTTGACAACCCCACGCGCCCGTATAGAATAGGACTCATCTACAGGGTTGTCTATGCAAACCGCCTGTGAGCATGCCCGCACCCAGATCATTGTCCGCCGTGACGGCGTTGACTACCTGGAATGTCTCGATTGCCGCCAGATCTTCGAGGCCGAAGACCTCGAACCACTGAAAGCCGACGAAGAAGAAGAATAGCGCCTCCACGCGTGCGCTAGCATGGAGGGACATGCACGATCTCTCTTTCTTCCGGAGCAACTTCGATCGGATCGCGCAACGCCTCGCCACCCGCGGCGACGTCTCCAGTCTCGACCGCTTCCGCGAGCTCGACCGGACGCGGCGCGCCGCCATCTCGCAGTCCGAGCAGTTGAAGGCCCGGCGCAACGCCGAGAGCGCCGAAATCGCGAAATTGAGGCGCGAGGGCGCGGATACCACTGCGCGGCAGGCGCAGGTGCGCGCCATCGGCGGCGAGATTTCCTCGCTCGACGAGCAGGTCAAGACTCTCGATGAAGAGTTCCGGGAATTGCTGGCCGGCATTCCCAACGTTCCCCACGAATCGGTGCCGCCCGGCAAAGATTCCGAGGACAATCTGGAAGTGCGGCGCGTGGGCCAGCCGCGGCCATTCGACTTCCAACCCAAGGCCCACTGGGACCTCGGCCCGGAACTGGGTATTCTCGACCTCGAGCGCGCCGCCAAGATCACCGGCGCGCGTTTTGCCCTCTACTGGGGCCTCGGCGCCAAACTCGAGCGCGCTCTCATCAACTTTATGCTCGATGTCCACACCCGCGAGCACGGGTACACCGAGGTGCTTCCGCCCTTCCTGGTGAACTCGGCCAGTCTCTTCGGCACTGGCCAGTTGCCCAAGTTCAAGGAGGATCTGTTCAAGTGCGAGGGGCACGATTTCTGGCTGATCCCCACGGCCGAGGTCCCCGTCACCAACATCTACCGCGACGAAACCCTGGAAGGCGATGCCTTGCCCATCAAGCTGTGCGCCTACACGCCCTGTTTCCGCAGCGAGGCCGGCTCTTACGGCCGCGACGTGAGAGGCATCATCCGCCAGCATCAGTTTCAAAAAGTCGAGCTGGTGAAGTTCACCCGGCCCGATGCGAGCTACGACGAACTCGACAAGCTCACCGCCGACGCCGAAGACATCCTGCGCCGTCTGGATCTGCCGTTCCGCACCGTGGTCTTGTGCGCGGGCGATCTGGGGTTCTCGTCGGCCAAGACTTACGACATCGAGGTCTGGCTGCCCGGACAGAACGCCTACAAGGAGATCTCCTCCTGTTCCAACTTTGAAGCCTTTCAGGCCCGCCGCGCGGGCATCCGTTTCAAGAGCGGGAAGAAATCGGAGTTCGTCCACACTCTCAACGGCAGCGGCCTGGCGGTGGGCCGCACTTGGGTGGCGATTGTCGAGAACTACCAGCAGAAGGACGGCGGCGTGCTGGTTCCGGAAGCGCTGCGCCCCTACCTCAACGCAGAGGTGATCCGCCCGCTAAAATAGCTCTTACCCCATGAATTTCGAGCTCATCGGACATCTGGTCCGCCTCCGCTACAAGCTGCTGTGGGCCAAGACGCGCTCGCGCAACGGCCGCATCGCGCTTTTCATGGTCTGCTATCTTCTGCTGGTGGTGCTTGTCGCGCTGTTCGTCTCGGGAGGGTTCGCGGCCGCGCTCGTGGCCGTGCGCACCGGCAAGGCCGAGCTGGTGGCGCAAGCGGTGCTCTCGGGCCTGTACGTCGAAGCCGTGGTGGCTGCCGTGATTCTGGGCTTCGGCGTGAATGCCATCTTCTCGGAAGCCCAGCTCCGCCGCTATCCGCTCAAAGCCCAGGAGCGGCGCGTGGCCAGGCACCTCATCGGCATACTCGACCCCTTCTGGTTTCTGATTTTGGCGCTCGAGCTGGGGCTGGTGGTGGGGCTTTACGTGTCCAGTGACGCGTCCTTCTGGCTGGGACTGATAGCGGTTCTCCTGTTGCTTATTTCCAATTACCTCCTGGCGCGCGTGGTGGCCCTGCTGGTGGAGCGGTTGATGCAGCGAAAATCCGGAGGCGCGGTTCTCCTTAGCGCTATTGTGTGCCTGGGCTTCCTGCCCGCCATCCTGCGGCCCGTGCTGCAAGGCCATCGCGGCGCGATCGTGGCGTTGCTGCACGTGCTTAGCTATACGCCGCCATTCGCGGCAGCCGCCACCATGACGCGCACCGATCTGGCGGCTTTTTCCGGCTTGCTCTTGCAGGTGTGGTGGCTGCTGGGCTTGGCGGCCGCGCTGGTGGCGCTCGAACGCCGGCCCCCGCCAAGGCCGCGTGCGGCCCAAACCACTGCCATCTCCTGGGATACACCTTACGACCGCCTGGCAGCATTCTTCGGCCCGCGCCTGGGCCCGCTGATGGCTCACTGGCTCCGGTTCTACATGCGCAACAACCGTTTCCGCACCATCTACGCGCTGGCTCTGCCGATTGCCGCCATGCTGATCTTCGCAATGGGAAGAGGCATGGGAAGAAGGAGCCTCGCCGGCTCTCCGTTCGCTGCGGCTCTGACCGCCTTCGCCGTCCTCGGCTGCATGGGAACCGCGCAGTTTTCGGTCAACCAGTTCGGCTACGTAGCCGGAGGATTCCGCCGCTTCTTCCTCCTTCCCGTGCAGCCGGCGGCTGTTCTGCGCGCCGGCAGCTACACCTTCATGCTGATGAGTTCGTTGCTGATCCTGGTGGGCACGCTGCTCTTTGTTCTTTTCTCGCCTTTTCCTTTCGACGCGCGCATGTTGATCATGCTGGTGGGAGCCGCGGTGGCGAGTCTGTTCGTGTTTCTCGGCCTGGGGCTTTGGACCACTTTGTTCGGCCCGCGCTGTTGCGACTATTACAACAACTTCGGAAACGACCTGTCGGCCGCCGGCAACACGGTAGTCATCGGGGGAATGCTGGCGCTGATCTTAGGGCCGCGTTTGATTGCCAGGACCTGGCCCGCCGCTCTGGCGCCGGACAAATGGTGGGTGGCGATCCCCGTGGTCCTGCTGGCCGCGGTGTTTTACTTCTCATCGCTCGAACGCGCGGGAGCCATGCTGCTGGCGCGGCGGGAAAAACTGCTCGCCATCGTCGAAGGAAGGGGTTGACGGAATGGACGCCATACGAATTCGAGATCTGGTCAAGAAGTACGGCAAGGTAACTGCCGTCGAAGGCTTGTCGCTCGCGGTCGAGCCCGGCACCATGTTCGGCTTCCTCGGTCCCAACGGCTCCGGCAAAAGCACCACCATCGGCTGTCTGACCGGCTTGCTGGACCCCACTGCCGGCCAAATCGAAATTCTCGGCCAGCGCTTCGACGCCGAAAGCGCCGCCATCAAGCGCCGCATGGGCGTGATGCCCGAGACCCTCGGTTTGTTCGACCCGCTTTACGCCCACGAGTTCCTGGCCTTCGTGGCGCGCATGTACGGCCTGGATGAAACCACCACCCGCCGGCGCGTCACCGAGTTGCTGGATGCGCTCGAGCTGACCGACACTTCCAAGACGCTGCGCGATTACAGCACCGGAATGCGCAAACGCGTGGCCTTCGCCGCCGCCGTAATCCATTCGCCCGAGGTGCTCTTTCTGGACGAGCCGTTCGAGAGCATCGACCCCGCCGGCGTGGCCTTGATGAAACAATGGCTCCGCCAGTTCACGGAACAAGGCCGTACCGTCTTCATGACCAGCCACGTGCTTGAAACCGTCGAGCGCTTCTGCCACCAGGTGGCCATCATCACCACCCCCGGAAAGCTGGTCTGGCAAGGGGACGTCACGGTGCTCGCCAACGACGGCGCCATCAGTCACGATGGCCAGGAATTCCGCGCCCTCGAACCGCTCTTCCTGCACCTCACTGGCCAGCGTTACGCCGATCTGAACTGGCTCTGACGTGGCGCACGCACTCGTGCGTGCCGCGTCGAGACGCTTCTCGACGCCTGGCCGTTCGCCAATAGCGTGCGCCCCTGGTTACCCCAGCTTCTTTCTTGCGAACGGTCGGGCATACGCGGCGGGCGGATTATGCGCGGTGGTCTCCGCCGCCTTGCGGTAGTACTCCATCGCCTTCTGCTTGTCGCCCAGCTTCTCGTACGTCTGGCCGATCAGACATTGTATGAACGGATCGTTCTGATTGGCCTTCTCTAAGTCCGCCAGCGCCGTCTTGTAGTCACCCGTGTAGAACGCAACGTAGCCGGTCAGGTAAGGGAAGAACTGTGCCTGTGACCGGTCGATGACGCCCCTGTCCAGGATGGCCTTGGCCGCGCCTACGTGTTTTGCCGCCTCGGCCTGGTTGCCGCGCCGCGCCGCGATGCGCGCCTGCGCATGCTCCCAGCGGAACTCCCACAGTTCTTTCCGGTCGGGCTTGATTTCGGGCTCCTGCAAGCCGAAGTCGTGGCCCTTCTTGTACCACTGATATGCCGCATCCAGATCGCCCGCGTCGATACAAACGCGCGCGGCCTCGTCCGCCAGTTCGCCCTGCTGGTAGAAGTCCTTCGCCGTGACCCAATAATCGATCGCCAACTGCTCGTACTTCGCCGCATTCTTGCAGTCGCTCTCAAAGGCGTACGACATGGCCATACTCCTCTCGGCTTGTGCCTTGGCTTGAGGTGTGGGGGCCGCGTCGATGGCCTTCGCGAAGTACTTGTGGGCCTCCGCGCCTTGTCCCATCAGGTCGAGCACCATCCCGGCGGCGTTGTTGGCGGCCGGGGAATCCGGAGAAGCCTGAAGCTCTTTACGATAAACGGCCAGGGCGTCTTCCAGTTTTCCCTCACGCTCCAGTTGCCGCCCCTGTCTGAGGAACTCGGACTGTGGTTGGCCGCCCGGAGGCTGGGCGCAAACCGTGGCGGCGGAAATCAGGACCGCCGCGAATGCGAAACGAGACATGCGGGTGGCTGAGTGCATGGGGGAAATTATCTCACAAGCGAAGTCCCTCCAGTTGCTCGACCAGAAACCGGCGCATGGCCACCACCGTAGCTCCGGCTCGCATCAGGGCGACTCCATCTTCGATGGACGCCACGCCCCCGGAGGCCTTGATGCCGATTGCGCCGCCAACCGTCTCCTTGATCAAGCCAATGTCGTGAACCGTGGCGCGGCCCGGTCCGAAACCGGTGCAGGTCTTGATGAAGTCCGCGCCGCTATCCCGAACCAGCTTGGCCGCCGTGACTTTCTCGGACTCCGTCAGGACTCCGGTTTCAATGATGACTTTGAACGGCACGTGGAAGGGCCGCGCCACGGCCATCACCTCGGAAATGTCCCCAGCAACCCGCCCGTAGTCGCCGGCCTTGAAGGCGGCGATGTTCATGACCATGTCGAGGTCGGTCGCCCCGCGGCGCAATCCTTCTTCGGCCTCCAGGCATTTGACGCGAGTAGTCGTCCCCCCGCAAGGGAAGCCGACCGGGATCTGCGCCCGCACTCCCGAATCCTTCAGTTCGTCCACCAGCGTGCCCAGGTATTGAGGGAAGGCCACCACCGCGCGAAAGCCGTAGTTCCGGGCTGCGCAACAGGCTGCCCGCACATCTTCCTCGCCGGCGGTGATGGTAAGCACTTCCGAATAATCGATTACGGCCACAAGCTGCCGAATCTCTTCCACTGCGACTCCGTGCATACTGTGATCCTCCAGGTTGATCTGTGTTGGCATGTCAGCCTTTCGCACCATCCACCTTACCGCAATTCTTCCGGCCGGGGCCGGCCCAAATCCAAGCCATCGCGAGAACAGTGAGCAGGTATGTAACCAGCACCCACTCCCAGGAGACCGGCGTCCCGGCCGCACGCAGACGGATCATCCACGTTAGTGCGAGCCGCCTGTTCCAGAAGGTCTGCACGGCGAGTCTGACGTCGTTTTGATGCGAGCCAGCCAGGACCAGGCTCCACAGCAGCGAGGCGATCGCGACCCCCCATTGTGCAATCCGCGGCAAAAGCTGCGCCCCTTGTATGGCCACCAGAGCCAAAACCGGGACCACCGGGACGAGGTACCGGAAACCGGTCGCGGGTTGCAGCCAAGAGTATTGGTTGGCCGCGCAAAACAACACGAACAAGAGGCAATAAAATAGAATCATCCGCATCTCGCGGCGGGGCACGCAATGCGGGGCGCGAGTGGCCATCGGCGCCAAGAAAGCCAGCAACAGCGCCGGACAATAGCAGAACAGTCCGAAACGCGGATCGAAGAAATTCGCCCACAGCAGTGCCGGTGATGGCCAGGCGAATCCGCGGTATCCGAGCGCAGTGGGAGCTGTGGGCGGCATATAGTGCTGTGATGGCCGATAAAACGAACCAAACGCCCATTGCTGGTAGATCGACAGCCCGGCGATGCCAGGCGCCAAACCCGCCAGGTACGCCGCCGCGCATCTCCCTCGCGCTCCGGATTCCGCGCGGCAGCGCAGCCACACGTAGACAGCCGTAACCACCACTACGATCACGCCGCTGTAGTCGCACAGCACCGCATAGCTGGCCAGCAGCCCCGCCAAGCCGGCCCGCGCCGGACGCAGAGGCCTGTCCGCCGGATCCCATAACAGCAGAAGCGCTATTAATCCTGCGTCGCCAGCCAGGAGATTGTGATTCAAATGACCTGTTCGGAACAACAGCGGCGTGCCCAGGCCGCACATTACAGCCGCCGCGGCGGCGCGCGCCGCCGGCACGCCCGCCTCGATGATTCGCGCACAGAGAATAGCCACCGCGAAGGCGGTTACGGGGGCCATAACCAGCGCCACCGTCACAAAAGCGACCAGGAGAAAATAGAATACGCGCCCCTCCGCGGCCATCCGCACCAGTATCGGGTCATCTTCGCCGCGCGGACGCTGGCGTGGCAACCGCTGATTCCAGTTGTCCACCCGGATCAGCAAGGGCCGCAGCAACAGCAGCGGAATCGCCCCAGTCAGCGAGGCTCCCGGATTATTGTTGATATACGCTCCGCCATAAGGTCCGGAGAAGATGTCCTCAGTCCAGCCAAGGTATTGCTTCACATCGAGTCGGCCGCCCTCGACGAGGGTGATGGCCGGAAAATGCTCGCGGACGATGTAGGGCGTCCAGAATACGGTGTAGACCAGCCAGCAAGTCAGAAAGACCCGCACTGCCCACGCGCGGCGGGCGCTCTGCGAATCCCGCTCCCGCGCGGGCGCGGCTTTGCCCATCAGTCTCATAACGCCTATTCCTGGAGCGTCGCTATCTACTCAATTTCTGCATCAACGCATTGAATGATCGCCAAGCCCTTGATTCTGGGAAGGATATGTGCACTATAGACGCTCTCACATAACTTGAGCCGGTGCGGTCATGCCTTCATGGAAACGTGCGTTCTCAGACTAATTATTCTCCTTTTTGCCAAAGATTGGTACTTGTAGCGGTGGGCGCGGCTGTAAGCCCGGCGCGCTTAGCAAGGCGTCTTGGTTCGTAAGAATGGGATAGTATTGAAGGTTTTTGGCCCTGGGCTGGTTGAACATCACCGGACCGAGAAACTCCTCCGAATGGCCCCCGAATTGCTCTCTGTACAAAGCGGTTGCCGGCGGAGGTGTGTATAATGGGCAAGAGCAGCCTGGCTTAGGACGAACCATGGGAGGACAGGTCTCGGTCGTCATACCGGTTTACAACGCTGCCGCCAATTTGCGTCTCTGCCTGGCGAGCTTGCGAGCTTCGGAGACGGCCCCTCTGGAATGCATCGTCGTGGACGATGGGTCGACGGACGAATCCGCTAAAGTAGCGGGCGAATACGGGGCGAAGATGCTATCCACCGGCGGCCGCCTCGGACCGGCCTCTGCCCGTAACATCGGGGCCCGTGCCGCCAGCGGCGACATCCTGCTGTTCGTCGATTCGGATGTGTGCCTCCACTCCGACACCATCGGCAAAATCGTGGCTGAGTTTGACAACGATCCCAGCCTCGATGCAATGATGGGATCGTACGATAGTACCCCCTCCGTATCCGCCTTCCTGTCCCAGTACCGGAACCTGATGCATTGTTACGTGCACCAGTCGTCACCGCGGAAAGCTGGCACATTCTGGGCAGGCTGCGGGGCCATTCGGAGAGCCGTTTTTCTGGATTTCGGTGGGTTCAATGAGATGTACCAGGCGCCCGCGATCGAGGACATCGAATTGGGCTACCGCCTGGCTCAGGCCAACCGCAATCTGATTCTGTGCCCCGATATCCAGGTAAAGCACCTGAAACGCTGGAGCCTCGGCAACATGCTGAGGACAGATTTCGTCTACAGGGCGCTTCCCTGGTCCGAGTTGTCCCTCCATAGCGGCCGCATGCCAGACGCGTTGAGTCTCCGCATCAGCCAGCGTATCAGCGTGGTGTTAGTGTTCCTGGTGAGCATGATGGCCGCGTACCTTGCGGTGCATTGGCACGCGTATTTCCTGACGCCGTTATTTGCCACATTTTTCATTCTTCTTTCCGGGTACTGGGTCGAGGGGTGGTGCAATCGCGCGCCCATGGTTTCGTGGATCATGGCGGGGATGCTGGTTTTGATTGCGGGGCTGTCCTGGGCGGTTCACATGCGCGCCATCATCCCCCTGGTTGTGATTGCGGCGTTAGGGTTGTTTGTCCGGCATCGCTATGCGTACTCGCGAGAGACGTGGCGGCGGCGGACTGGAGCCTGGGTAGGTGGCTACAGCCTTGTGGCCGCCGGACTGGTTTGGATCTATTTCCCATGGAAGCCGATGGCCTTTCTGCTTCTGCTTCTCTTGCTGGGCCTGGTGTGGGCGAACCAGCAGTTTTACCTCTTTCTAGCGGCCGAACGCGGCAAGTTCTTTGCGCTGGCTGCGATCCCTTTTCATTTGCTTTATTTCTTTTCCAGCGGGGTCGCATTCTTAATCGTGCTGGTTAAACTCCAGTTTGACAGGCTTTTCGGCTCGGCACGCCGGCCAGCAGGCTTCGCAGGGCACCGGGCCGGCTCGACCGAAGAAGCCAAGGCCACAGCAACCATGCGATGACGGCCCGGCGCTCCGCCATTCTTACCTACCACTCGCTGGACGACTCCGGTTCGGTCATCTCCATGCCACCGGAGCGGTTCCGCCGGCAGATGGAGTTCCTGGCTTCCTCTTCGGTTCCGGTGGTGCCGCTGGACGAGGCGCTGCGGCGCCCCAACTGCGTGGCCATCACGTTCGACGACGGATATCGCAATCTTCGGGATCACGCTGTCCCGCTCCTCGACAGGTTGCGGTTCCCCGCGACGATCTTTGTTGTGAGCGGGTACTGCGGGGGCAGTAACAATTGGCCGGGCCAGCCCTCCGGGGTTCCTGGCCTCCCTTTAATGGGTTGGCGGGACCTGGCATCGCTGCCTTCTTGGATTTCGATAGGAGCGCACACCGACACTCATCCCCACCTCACTGCGCTGCCGGAGGCGGAGTGCGAACGGGAACTGCGTGATTGCCAGGACCAAATCGAGCAGCACCTGGGAAGGCGGACCCGCTGGCTGGCATATCCTTACGGATCTCGCTCGGCAAGCGTCATGGCGGCGGCGGGACGGCACTTCGATCTGGCGGTGGGCACGTCGCTTCGCTTTCTCTCGTCCCGATCTTGCGCCTTGGATCTGCCGCGAATCGATGCCTACTACCTGCGCGGCAGGTTCACTTTGGAGCATCTCTTCCGGCCCTCGGGTGTGCTGTACATCGGCCTCCGTGGGGTGCTTCGCAATGTGCGGAGCGCCAAGTCGAGCACTATGGGATAATAGGTCCACAGAACCTTTGGAGGGAGGGGGGCAAGCCTCGCATGAACGCTCTTGAACGTATTCGCCGTCACGCACGCCTCACTTGGCAGAACCGCCGGGAGGTCGCGACTCCGCCTTTTCTGATTCTGTTCATCAACTCGATCTGCAACCAGAAATGCGAACACTGTTTTTATTGGCGCAATCTCAACCGGCGCGACGATCTCACCAGGGAAGAGCTTTTCGCGCTTTCCCGTTCGCTGGGTCGCATCGAGACCCTCAACCTCTCCGGCGGCGAACCGTTCCTGCGCCCGGAATTCGCGGAGATTTGCCGTCAGTTTATCCGGCACAACCGAGTCCGGCAGATCTACGTCCCCACTAACGGCTATTTCACCGAGCGGACCGTAAAGCAGATTACCGGGACGTTGCAGGAAAGGGAACTGGATCTGTTCGTCGCCGAGATCTCTCTGGACGGCATGGAAGAGTTTCACAATCGGTTCCGGGGATCGCCCGGCGCCTTCGATAAGGCCATGCAAACCTACGATGCGCTCGCCCAACTCCAGGCGAGCGATCGGCGTTTGCGGATACACGCCATCTCGACGGCCACTCACGTGAACATGGACGAGATCCAACGGCTCACATCGTACCTGTATGAGCGCTGCCCGAAAATGGATCACCATAACCTCGCTCTGATCCGCGGCGACCGAAAGAACCCTTCGCTCGAAGGCCCGGGGCTGGAGCAGTACCAGAGGCTCTACCAGCATGTGCGGCAAGTCTGGGCGCCGCGCGAGCGCGATCGGTACGGCTCCCTTGTGGAGCCGATGCTGCAATGGGCGAAGACCCGAACCGCGGCGAAGCAGCAACAGGAGGTTCCGTGCCGGGCCGGTATACTCAACGCCGTAGTGTATTCCAACGGCGACGTGAGCGTCTGCGAATCACATGCCCCGTTAGGCAACCTGCGCGATAAGAGCTTCAGCCAAATCTGGACCTCGCCCGAAGCACAGGCGTTGAGGAAATCCATCGCCGACCGCCAATGTTACTGCACCAACGAGGTCTTCCTGTGGCCCAGCATCGTCTTCCAGCCGTATCAACTGGTGCGGGCCATGGTCGGAGGCAGGGCCTGGAGGACGGTCCGGCCGCAACCTGTCGGCGCGCACCCTCAGTCCAAACCCGATGCGCAGCCGCCGTCCGAGGACTCCGATAAGCTTGTCCGGATCCAGATATCGAAGGGAAAAGGGTGAATGGGGGAAGGGCCGTCGCCTCCGGTAGTTGCCATGGGCCCGGCGCCGGTTACCCGACCGGCTGAACCGCTTCGTCTGGCCGCGAATTTTCTGCTCCTTTCCGCAGGAGAATTCACCGCCAAGCTGTTGACCTTCCTTAGCTTCACCTACCTGGCGCGGACGCTCGGCCCGGTAAGGTATGGCACCATTGAATTCACATTGGCAGTGATGGTTTTTTTTTCGCTTCCTGCCGACCTGGGTCTGGGCTCGTATGGCGCCCGGGAGATTGCGCGCAATCCGGCGGGCGCGTCGCGCCTGCTGCGTGAGATTACGGGACTTCGGCTACTCCTGTCGCTCGGTTCGATGCTCGTACTGGCTGTGTTTATTGGCCTTCTTCACAAGAGCTCGGAACAAAGGATCTTGCTGGCATTGTACGGCTTGAGTGTTTTGGGCATACCATACCTGCTGCAGTGGTTCTTCCAGGCCCACGATCAGATGTATTGGGTCGGCGCTGTGTCGATTGTGCGCCAAGGCGTATTTGCATTGTTGGTATTCGCCGTATGCCACACGGGATTTCCATTGATTTATGTCGGCCTGTTCGAGTGCGCCTCGGTGTTTTCAGCGGCAGCCTTCTGTGTCTATGTGGTGACGGGCCGGATGGGGTACCCATGGCCGGGTACCGACATCGGGATCTTCCGATTGATGGGACACATCCGCGAAGCCTTGCCCATCGGCCTGAGCGAGCTGGCATGGGCGCTCATGTGGTATTTCTGCACCGTGTTGCTGGGCTTCCTCTCGCCGGACCGATCACTTGGCTTGTTTGGCGCGTCTCACCGCGCGGTGATGGCCATGCACACATTTGTCTCGCTCTACTTTTTCAACCTGCTGCCTTCGATCTCACGCTGCGCCGTGCTGCCGCGCGATCATCTTGTGGAATTGATGGACCGGTCTTTGCGGTTCACCGCCTGGACCGGCCTGTTCGTCGCACCGCTCCTGACGGCCATCGCTCCACAAGTGCTGACACTCATCTACGGGCCGTCCTTCCGCGATGGTTCGCGCTCATTCGCCGTTCTGGTTTGGATGCTGCCCGTGGCGATGTTGAGCGGCCATCATCGTTACATCCTGATTGCTTATAACCACCAGAATTGGCTGCTGAGGTGCACCTCCATCGCGGCGGTGGTTGCAGTCGTGCTGGCCTTTGCCCTCATCCCCTGGTACAAGGACTTAGGAGCGGCATGGGCGCTGGTGATCGCCAACGTGGTCAATTTCGCGCTCGCGTATTTTTGGGTCCGCAAATACGTGGTGGAAGTGCCTGTGCACCGCCAGGTTGCCGCGCCTCTGGCGGCGCTGGGCCTTGCTGCCCTCTGTTTCCTCGGGCTGGCGAGATGGAATGTCGGTATCGCCGTGTCCGTCGCAGCCGCCGTCTACGCTGGCTGTTTCATGCGATCCGACGGCGCCCGATTGATTAGGTTCCTGAGAGCCGTCGTCCAAGGGGAAGCCGCTTGAGACGTGGCAACTTGGTCCGATCACTTCCAGCGGTATTCCAAGGTGCGCCCGCCGCGGTCAAGACCTAGATGCACCCGGACCACGGCGGGGCGGCGCTCTCCGGCGCTAAGATTCTCGTAAACGCGAACCTCGCCGACGTACCGCCCGGACCCGTGGATGGGGAATCGTCCCAGCAGCGCGAAGTCCTGGGGATTGGCGCGGATCGCCTCGTCGAGCAGTTTCTCGAATGGCCAGGACTTCCAGGAGTCATCCAGCAGGATGTAGCGGACTGGCAGGTCCACCAGGTACTTCCTGACTTCGTCGGCATCGCCGAAAAGCGGGCGGTAATGGTTACCGAACCACGAAGCCTCAACCAAAACGCGACTAGCCTCGAGAACGATACCGGAGTGCCAAGGGTCATGGGCCAAACGCTCCGCGATGATGGCGCCCTGGCCGGGGGCGTCGCCACTCGCCAACATGAGGCATCCCTCTGGCCGGTAAGGGATCGAATCGACGGCTGCCTGGTAACCGTCAATGCGCAGGACCGGCGCCGCTCCGCACGTGGCGATGCAGAGCAAGCCAAGTACTGCCGGCGCGGCCATGGCAAAAACCGGCCGGTGGCGCAAGGCCCTCTGAATCCGGTGAACGCAATACCCCAAGAGAATCGCGGCCGGCGCAAGGGCCGGGATGAAAACGCGGGCTTCCTGAGTCACCGAAAACGCCATAAGAGAAAGCACCTGCGCCAAAATCCAGGTTCCGGCCAGCAACGCGTCGGTGGTGGCCGATTCGTCGTTTGCGCCCCGCCACCGGTGGTGTACGGCAATCGCAAAACCAACGGCCGCCAGCGCCCAGACGAGCGCAGGCGCCGTGCTCCAGAGCCGCGTCAGGTAAACGAGTTTGGAGAAATTCGGGTCGGGTCCAATGGCCGGTGGCTTCAGAGAATATCCAAATCCCATACGCGCGACCAGGATATAGAACGGAGCCGAGGCGATTGCGCATGCGATTCCGCTGACCCAATACCAGATGAAGCCGAAGCAGCGCGGCCGCCATGCGAGCAACGGGGCGAGCAGGGCAAAGGGAGCCAGCGCAAAGGCGCTGCCCTTTGTCAGAAGGGCCGCGGAGGACCATAACGCAAAGTACCATGCGCTTCGCCGCCGCCGGGGTTCTTCGAGAAACGTCGAGAGCGAAAGTACGGCGAGGAGAACGAAGAGTCCCGTAAGCAGGTCGGACATCACTTCCCAGGCTGCAAGCTGAATTCTCTGGAAGCTCAGGAAGACCGCGGCGGCGGCGCTCGCGGCCAAGGAACCACACGAACGGCGCAGCCGCAGAAAAATCAGAGCGGCCATGGTCAAGGCAATGGCTGCGCTCAGGATTCTGGCGCTGGCCGGCGAAATGGGAAAGACCATATACCAGGCGGCCTGCACTGCAAAGTAGACAGGAGGCCACTGCCCCATGGCCACTTTGGGGAATCGGACATAGAACGACTGGGCGAACGCCAAGGGGTTGGATCCCAAAGCGTACCTCAGGTAGTCGTGGACCATTACTCCGGTGGTGAAGTGAGCGGGCGGGTCCGGTGCGGCAAGGTCGGATGCCAGGAGACCTGCAGCCATGCGCCCCTGCAACGCAATCGCAATCGCCAGAAGCAGCACGCAGGTGCCTGTCGCAAGCCGGGACATTAGACGAGTGGATTATAACATGCAATTCGGGTGCCATTTTTGTTGCGACTGAACTGAGGTCGGGAGGATCCTTAACGCGTGTATACTGGCAAGAGGCCAGGATGCTCCAGTTCGGATCCCGGCTCCAAAGACCGAACAATGAAACACGGAATATCTGAACCAGATAATGCGGCTCCGCCAGAGCTTTCACGGAATCAAAACTTCGTTGTCATCTTGTACTTCCTGCATCTCGCACCCGCCGCCCTCCTTCTTGTGGACATCCTCGCAGCACGGCTGCGTCGGCAAATCACCTTAGAGCCCGCGAGCTTCGATGCCGGTGTGGCCATGGTTTCGGCGGTGTGGCTGGTTGCCGGCTTCGCCTTTTTCTTCCTGAGCCGGAATCGGAGTGTTTTCATCCAGAAAGTCTCCGTGCCTCTGCTAACCATCTACACCGTCTATCTCACACTTGGAGCTGCGGAGGTGTGCGTGCGCTTGACGGGCTTCACTGCGCCGATTATCAATTGGCGGATGACCAAAGCAGTCACAAGAATGGATCCAGCAGTCTTCCCCGGGGTAAGCGGAGCGAAGATATTCACGATCAACCGCCTGGGTCTCCGGGGACCTATGCCGCCGAAACCGGGGGAGGCATACAGGATCCTCGCCATAGGAGGAAGCACCACAATCTGCGCAAATCTGGACGATTCGGAAGAGTGGCCGCACAAGCTGATGGAGTACGTGAACGCCTCCCAAAATCGCAGTCCGGTTTGGGTTGGCAATGCGGGTGCAGCCGGAGCCAATTCAGTGAACCATGCTTTCGTGATGGAGTGGTTCCCGGGAAGGCTCCGGGTCGACATGGTGGTCTTCCTGGTCGGCGTCAACGATATGGTACCCAGTCTGGCTTTGGGCGGAGCCCCCACGCAGGCTGTCTTGGAGAAACAAGCCGGGTTTCATGGGGACCTGCCTCCCGGAACGCTCTGGCGATCTGTGTATCCGTTCTACCGGCGTTCCAGGCTCCTTCTACTGGTTCGGGAGTCCGTTCGAAATCTGGGCCAACGACTAAGTGGTGCGACCGAGCTGCCCCTCCTCAACCCGGATAAGTTTCGCAAGCGGCGCGCAGCATCGCCCGTCGTTCCACTCCCCGACCTGTCCACTGGGCTCAAGGAATATCGCAACCGAATTGCCCGGCTCGCCAGCCAGTGCCGGAACCTCGATCTGCGCTGCCTGTTTCTAACTCAGCCTTCCATGTGGCGGGACGACCTGCGCGCGGACGAGCAGCGCCTTCTCTGGTCCGGCTACGCTGGGCCCTGGGAGAAACCCACAGGCTATTTCTCTGCCGGAGACATGGCGAAGGCCATGGAGATGTACAACCGGACATTGCTGGATTTCTGCCGGCAGTCCGGGTTGGAGTGCTACGACCTCGCCTCGCATATCCCCAAGGACACTTCGGCGTTCTTCGACGAAGTGCATTTCAACGAAGCGGGCGCACGGTTGGTGGCGCAGAATCTGAAACAGTATCTTCTCTCTAGACCCCCGTTTCATGCGCAAGACAAACAGACCGAGGGCGCGCCGAATCGGTAGAAGCCGCGGCCTCCCATCCCACCGCGCCATTCGAAGCGAAGGATCGCAGAGAAACATATTGCTGTATACTATCGGGAGCGGGCTAGACCCACTGCAAATCCTCCTATTGCCGTTTATGATCGCATGAACGTTCTTTCTGCTCATTTCGAGGCGCAGCCAACCGCGCTGGACAAGATGATGCGATACAGCCTCGACGCACGGCCGCCCAGCCTTCAGTCGGAGGATACGGCTACGCCCTCCGCGACGTTGTGCGTGCGTGGCCTGGCCCATGCGCCCAGGGCTAATATTGGCGCGTCGCAGTCAGGCGGATAGCGCATGCTTGTCCACACCCTCGTCTGCGAGCCGCATCTCTGGTTTGCGGTACCGTGCCTGCGGTCGTTGCTCACGTTCTGCCAAGACCCAATAAGATTGGTGATACACGACGACGGCTCTCTCACCCAGGCCTCTGTTGAACTGCTGACCACCGCCTTTCCCGATTCGATTCTCGTCCCGCGGCGCGTCGCCGACGCCGAAATGGCCGATAAGCTGGCGCATTTCCCCCACATGGCAGAGGCGCGTATCCAACTCCCGCACGTACTAAAGCTGAGTGACGTGACCCTGACCCACCAGGAGTCCGCAGTTACCCGGTATGTCGACACCGATGTGCTGTTCCAGAGGCGCTTTCGAGGACTGTTTCCGGTTTCAGACCAATCCACTTCGGGCGCTTTCCTCATGGACAGTGCCAATAGCTTCGGTGCGCATCCCGGGGATTTTTGGCCGCTGGGTCCCTTGCGGCTCGTGCGCCATCTGAACTCCGGGCTGTTTTGGATTCGACGAGACCGGATTGACTATCAACGAATGGAATATCTGTTCAAACGCTGGGGTCCACACCGTATTCGGAGATACCATGGCTGGTTCGAGCAAACCGTCTGGGCGGACCAGGCCTGGCGGGCGCGTTGTGCGCTGTTCGATCCAGCGCAACTGGGCACCGCAACTCTTGCGGGCCGTCCACTCAGCCAGCTAACCGGCATTCACTTTGTCACACCCACGAGGACCATGCTTAAGGCGGCGCTTCAATCCGCTTCAACCGTGCCACCCGTATCGGTCGAGACCTCTTCCGGAGACATCGAGGACATACGCTTGCGCTCATCTAAGCCGTTTGGGCTGACCGGTGCCGTGTTCGTTGTGGTGCGGGCTATCCGCCCATGGCATACGTCGGGATGAACCGGCGTGGCGCCGTGAAAAACGTGAGATGATCTTGAGATGGTTGGTGCGCTGATCAGAAAGATGCTTCGTCCGCTATGGAAGGCGTTGTCACCAGGGACCAGAAGTCGCCTGATTGGATTATGCAGGTCCAAAAAGGGCCTGCGACAGTCCACCGGGACCGGCATGAGCGAGGCAGAAAAGTTCCGCATTGGCCTCCCGACTGTGTCTGGACTGCTTGAGAACATCAGAGATAACGGATTCTCTCCCGTTGGCATTATCGATATTGGCGCCAACGTAGGCGACTGGAGCCGCACGGCTTCTTCGGTCTTCGCCTCTTCGCGAATTCTGATGTTCGATGGAGATCCCGACAACGAACCGGCGCTCCTCAACACTGTGCGTGAAATCGGGAGCCGTTCCGAGTGTTTTCTTGCTTTGCTCGGACCGGAGAAGAAGGATGGCGTTACTTTTTACAAACACAGGCCTGAAATAGGAACCACAGGTTCCTCAATTCTTCCCGAGCTGACATCATTCGAGAAAGAAGTCATAACCCTACCCATGGACACCCTGGACAGCCTGATTGATAGCGCCGCTTTGCAGGCTCCGTTGTTGCTGAAGCTCGATGTGCAGGGATTCGAGCTGGAAGTGCTGAAGGGTGGAAGGCGGACGCTGAAGCTCTCGGAGGTCGTGATTATGGAGGTGTCGCTCCTCCCCTATAACGATGGTGCTCCGTCATTCGCCGACGTCGTCGGGTTTATGAATGAGGAAGGCTTTGTAGCATTCGATTTCTGCGGCCAGTTTAGACGGGAAAGCGACCACGCGCTCTTCCAGACGGACGTCGTTTTCGTGCGGCGTGAGAGTAACTTGCGTGCGCAGCGGAAATTCTGGCTGAACGAGCCCTGAATTCTGCTGGAACAGGAGACCCCGCCGTGAAAAAACTGGCTGTTGACAGCATCCGCAGTGATATTTCAAAATCCGATAAAAGCCACGCTATCTTTTCTTCGTGCTGTCCGGCTTTCTGATCTCCGGGCTGCTTTTTGCGAGCTATCAGGAGCGGAGACGGCTTGAGGTTTCTCGTTTCTACATCAGGCGGGGACTAAAATCTGGCCGGCGTTTTATACGCTCATAGCCACTGGTCTATTGATTGATGCAGAGGGACCAGGTAATGCCCCAGATCCCATGACAGTAGTCCTCCATGAAAACCAGCTCGGGCAGAGGGGCCCAGGCTGGTCCGGGCGATCAGCAGCCTGCTGGCCCGCACAGGCGCGTACTCCTATTCGATTTATCTTTGGCAAATGTTTATCTCTGGCGTGCAAAGGCCATCGAGATTCCGGTGCTTCGGTTCATGGATCGGGTCTTTCCTCCCGTCCCAAAGAGCCGCATGGCCTCCAAGATTCTCGCCTCTACAGAGGAACTCGGGGAAGCGCGTCCGGGCGGCGTAGTGGTCGATTGAAACGGGCTTCTACGAATTACGGACGCTGCGGCGATGCCCAGATTGAAAACTCACTGTTCCCATAACGCCGTTCCAAGGATAGCTCCGCAGGAGGCAACCACGCCGCCGGGGAAACATAAAACGTACCCTGCCTTTTCCATTCCGGTAGAACGCGGCCGTCACTGAAGACGCGCTCAACCTCATTGTGCCGCCGTTCCATTGAGGGAGTATTGTGGTCGTGCCCTTGCCAACTGCGCGCCGGCGTGTAAGTGCTTACCAGATAACTAATAAGGCTATCCTGGCAGATTACCATGTCTCCCGGTCTCAGATTCCGGCTGAGCCAATGCAGCACGGCGCTCTGGGTTTTCGTAAGTGAGACCAGATACTCATTGTGGACGGCATTCTTTGCGAGCCACGCAGAATTATCGAGCAAAAACAAGCCCAGCAGCAAAGTGATGGCGGCGATCCGGACCCACGGCCTAGAGATCTTCAGGAGGAAGTCGAGGGTCGCGATCAATGCTGGAGCGCCGATGAAAAAGAGGGCCGTCCAATCATAGCCGCGGGCGAAATGTATCGGCTGAAAGGGCCGTATGAGCAAGTTGTGCTGCGTAAGCGCGAAGACCACAAGGAACCAGACCGCAAGGAGACGGATCCGGGCATCCCGAAAGCAATGGAAGGATGAACTGGCCAGCCGCCAAATCGCCAGACAGCCGACGATCGAAAGGGCCAGGATAAATACTTTTGGAGGGTACAGCCACGCTTTCTGAAATTGCGCTTGTACTATCCGATGGTCGCTGAAGCGATTCAGCCAGATCAAATAGTAAGTCAGATGCAGAGCGGCAATCAGGACGGCAACGAGCATGAATCTCAAGCTTACGGTACCGCTTTGGATCGCCAGCTCGATCCCGGAATAGGCTATCAAAATTAGAATCAACGTCAGCCCCGTAAAAGGGTGACTACTGGAAAGAAGTGCGGCACAGGCGAGGGACAGGGCCAATCGCCTTCGAATGAGGGCCAGAATGCTCAGCAGGAATACGCCGTGATAGTAAGCCTCCGTCGGGTAGACGAGGTTCCGGCCGAAATTCAGCATCCACCAGCCCCATGTCGGGTCGTATCTCCAAAGCGATGATAGCGAATGTCCCCTTACCAAACCATACCCGAGGCCCGCCAAAGTAAAGGCGCCGCCGCCCCAAAAGAAACACACTAAGCCCATTCTCTTGGCAGTGGTTTCGGCCCCAACAACTTCTACGTAAAACCGTACCGCTACGGCCGCCACGAAGAAAAGAGCCAGCAAGCCAAAACAATTGAACGTGACGCCGGGATCGAGCCCGAGCTGCTGCATGAAGCCCAGCAGCATGGTCTGAGGCTGGAAATAGATGGCCGGAGTGTTGTACCCGGCGTATGGATTGCCGTAGGTGAGGTGAAAGCCCTGGTCAAAGAACGCCCTGGCTTCCGCCATATAGGACGGCATGTCGTACTCTACGAAACCGGTGGGAACCCGGTTGTTCAGGTACGGAACAATGAGAGCGCCCCCAAGCGGTATAAGCGCCGGAAGTGGGAGCAGGAACGCTGCCCAGCATATCCAACTAGCGGAGGGAGAACGCTCAGAGGGTGGCACAGGGACTTCTACGGCCGGCATGACAACCCACCATTATGCACGGCTAGCCGGCGCCTTGCAAGCCACCGGCACGTGTGACGGCTGCCGAAAACGAACATCTCGCCCAGGCCCAGATTTGTGATAGCCTCTAATACAGACCGTATCTGAGGCGGTTATTCGGCTTGGTCGGTTTGGCCTTCAGTTGGTGGACACATTTCGGGCGGGAGGTTGGGCTCTCGCGCTTTCTGGTTTTCATCCTCCCTCGGCCGGTTCGGGCCAATTCCGACGAAAGTCAATGCAGGTTTGCAGCATCTCAGGAAAGAGGAATCAAGCTATGGGGGAATCCTCCAGACGAACGTTTATTCTGTCCGCAGGCGCAGCGGCCGCAGCCTCCACGCCGCGTCTCCCAGCGGCTGGCGATAAGGTCAACGTGGCGGTGGTCGGCCTGGGCCTTCGCGGGGTGTACCATCTGACGCTCTGGGGAAAGCTCCCCGGGGCGCGCATCGTCGCGGTATGCGACGTCAATCAACCGGCTTTGGAGCGCGGCCAGGCTCAAGTGAAGGCCCAGACCGGGGCGCAGCCGAAGGCCTACAAAGACATGCGCCAGGTCTTCGACGATAAAGAAGTTCAAGCGGTGGCGATGGCGCTTCCGAACCATTGGCATGCGCTGGCCACCATCTGGGCTTGCCAGGCGGGTAAAGACGTGTACATCGAAAAGCCGGCGTGCCACAACCCATACGAGGGCTGGAAGATGGTAGAGGCCGCGCGCAAATACAACCGCATGGTCCAGGTCGGTTCGCAGAGCCGCAGTTTGCCGCACAAGATGAAAGCCATCGATCTCCTGCACCGGGGCGTGATCGGCAAGGTCTATCTTGCGAGAGGGCTTTGCTACAAGTGGCGTCCGTCGATCGGCCACAAAGCGGACCAACCAGTGCCTCCCGGGCTGGATTGGGACAAGTTTCTCGGTCCCGCGCCCATGCGTCCGTACAATGAATTGCGCTTCCGCTACAACTGGAATTTTTTCTGGGACACCGGCGACGGCGACATCGGTAACCAAGGCCCTCACGAGATGGATTTGGCGCGGTGGGGTCTGGGGAAGCAGGGTCTGCCGCAGAGCGTCGTGTCCACCGGTGGGAAATATGTGTTCAATGACGATCAGGAAACGCCGAACACGCAGATCGCGACGTTTGATTATGGCGATTCCGAAGTCGTGTTTGAAGTCCGGGGTTTGGACACCGGCGGCGAGGGAGGCTTAGGGTCCGATAACTACATCCGTGACCTCAGCGATAACGTGCGAAAGCTCCTGGAGCATTTCGGACTGATGACCGGCGCCAACGTGATCGGCAATCTCTACTATGGGAGCGAAGGATGGATGGCCCTCAACTCCATGGGCTTCCAAGTCTACAAGGGTCAGCATTCGGAAAAGATCATGGACGAGAAGTCGGACCGCAAGGAAGAAACCGTTCCTCACATGGAGAACTTTCTGGCGGCGGTCCACAGCCGCAATAGCAAGAGTCTGAACGCGGATATCGAGGCAGGCGTGACCTCGACCAACTTAGTCCATCTGGCCAACATCAGCTATCGTTTGAAGCGCCTGTTGAAGTACGACGACGCGGCCCGCTGCTTTGTCGACGATGCCGAGGCAAACGCCTACTTAACCCGGAAGTACCGCGCGCCGTATGTAGTGCCCGACCAAGTGTAGAGAGCAGACTCAAGGGGAGGGCAAGCGGCGCTCCCTCAGAAAGCGATCGAGTTCCCTTGCCAGCACCTGATGTCCGGCCGGGCTGTAGTGAGGATTTTCCTCGATGAAGGCTTGCCTGCCGATTTTGTGAACCGCGTCGCTCTGGTCGAGAAAGGGCGTCGCATGGCGGCTGGCGTATTGCCTAAGCCAGGACCGCCGTTCCTGGTCGGCCCGCGTGTCGTCCGTGCCAGGCAGAAATATAATGACTTTCTGGAAGGGCTGCTGGTCCGCCAGTTGTTCAAACCGGTCCAGGATTGCCTGGTTCAGGTCCCATTGCCAGTTGGTATAGTTCCATAGAATCTTGTTGGCGGCGACGGAAATACTGAGCCGATCCCAGAAATCTGGCCTGGGATAAGGCATACTCACCAGATGCCCGGACTCGAGTTTGTACCGGGGAATCGGGAAGCCGGCCCCGTCATATTCGGGGCGCACACGCCGAAAACCGTCCGTGTACATGCAGAAGATTACGAGTGTGGGCTTGAGTTTCAGTCCCACGACTTCGAGGGCCCTGAGCATGAGATCCGGCCCGTAGCTCGTCATTCCCAGATTGTCCATCCTCCGGGAAGGCTCTAATGTTTCGAGTATGTTCGTGAAGCGTTCGGACTCTTCGACGCCATCTCCGGAGACAAACCCGTCTCCCAGAAAAAGGATGCGGGGGCGCGCATCGGGTTCGTCCAGTTCCCGGCTGGCGCGAAAGCCGTCGCGGTTGGACGCGAGAGTTATGGTCCGCGGGCGATTAGGCGGGTAGAGAATCGTGGTCCTGCGGGACGGAAAGAGCCTGTAGCCGTAAGGTTCGTACGCCTGAAGTTCCGGGTGGCGCAATGACGGCGGATACACGGGCGGCATAAACCTTCCGGACATGCGTAGGGATCCCTCGGCGAGGAGCAGTGCGCATGCGACCAATCCAGCGACGAGTAGGTATTTCTTCGTTTGGCCCTCCTTTAGTTGGACGCCAGGACCCGCTCGCTCAAAAAGCGATCGAGTTCCCGGGCCAGCACTTGATGTCCGGCCGGGTTGAGGTGGGGATTGTCCTTAATGAAGACTTGCTTGCCCATTTTGTGAATCGCATCGCTCAGGTCGAGAAAGGGCGTCGCATGGCGGCTGGCATATTGCCTAAGCCAGGACCGCCGTTCCTGGTCGGCCCGCGTGTCGTCCGTGCCAGGCAGAAATATAATGGCTTTCTGGAAGGGCTGCCGGTCCGCCAGTTGTTCAAACCGGTCCAGGATTGCCTGGTTCAGGTCCCATTGCCAGTTGGTATAGTTCCACAGAATCTTGTTGGCGGCGACGGAAATACTGAGCCGATCCCAGAAATATGGCCTGGGATAAGGCATGCTCACCAGACGCCCCGACTCGAGTTTGTACCGGGGAATCAGGAAACCGGTACCGGCATACTCTGGACGCACGCGGCGAAAGTCGTCGGTGTACATACAAAAGACCACCGCGGCGGGCTTGAGCTTCAGTCCCACGACTTCCAGTGACCTGAGCATCAGGTCCGGGCCGTAGCCAACCATCCCCAGATTGTCAATCCTCCAGGAAGGCTTCAACCTCTCAAGTACGTTGGTGAAGCGCTCCGACTCCTCGACGCCGTCGCCGAACACGAACGAGTCACCCAGAAAAAGCGCGCGGGGCCGTGCATCCGGCTCGTCCAGTTCCCGGCTGGCGCGAAAGCCGTCGCGGTTGGATATGAGGCTTAGCGTCCGCGGACTGTCCTGCGGATAACTGTACGTCGTCCGCCGGGAAGGAATGAGCCTGTAGCCGTAAGGTTCATAGGCCTCTACCAGCCCTGGGCGGATACATTGAGGCGGATAAGGGTTCGGCCGGTACTGCCCGGATATTCGCAGAGCTATCTCACTGAGGAGGGTTGCGAATACCAGCGTTCCAACGATCAGCAAGAGTTCAGGCAGCCGCGCCGCACGCCCAACCCCCCGAGCCGGCGCCTCGTTTGATACAGACATGCGTGGGTCCGATAGCTCAGGCCTTCCATCGCGGGATGGCCAGAGTTTCACCATTATACCTTGACGCGGTGGACCCGTTTGCGGGTTCTGGCCGCTGAGGCGATCTATACGTACCAGGACCCGGATTCCCCGTGAACTGATGACGGCATGGGGCCGGTCGTGGTAGTTTGTACATTAGATGGGGTTGGTGAAGGCGGAGAAGGCGGCTTGGCACCCGCGGGAATCCCAATGAGCGCTATACATGAAGACTATGGGCGAGCGATCCACGGCCGTGGACCGTCGGACCGGAACTTCGGGTGGGTTTTCACCGCGGCTTTTCTTTTCATCGGTTTATGGCCGCTGCGTCATCGCGGCCCCGTGCGGCCCTGGTGCCTGATCCTGAGCGGCGCGTTCTTTCTGGTGACACTGGCCCGGCCCACGCTGCTGCACGGGCTAAACCGCATATGGACCAAGTTCGGAATCCTCCTCGGCCGGGTCGTAAACCCGATCATAACGGGGATCTTGTTTTACCTGATCTTTACCCCCATTGCGGCCGTTCTTCGCTGGATGGGCAAGGACCTCCTGCGCCTCGCGAAAGACCAGAATGCGCCGACCTATTGGATTCAGCGCAACGCCAGCGAGGATCTGTCCGACATGAGGAATCAGTTCTGAGAGAATTAAGGATATGTCTTTCTTAGCCGAATTTTGGAAATTTCTGCGCGTCCGGAAGAAGTTTTGGCTGCTGCCTCTTTTGACCATGATCCTGATTTTCGGGGTGCTCCTGATCCTGGCGGAGAGCAGCGCGCTGGCGCCGTTCATCTATACCCTCTTCTGAGAATTGCCGGCCATGTGGATTCTCGGTATCTCCGCTTTCTACCACGACAGCGCCGCCGCCCTCATTCGGGACGGCGAGATTGTGTCCGCCGCGCAGGAGGAGCGCTTTACCCGCAAGAAGCACGATTCCCGGTTTCCGGCTAACGCCGTGCGTTACTGTCTGGAATCGGCGGGCCTGAAGCAGAACGAAGTGGATGCCGCGGTTTTCTACGAAAAGCCGTTTCTTAAGTTCGAACGGCTTCTGGAAAACTATCTTGCGCTGGCGCCGCGCGGGCTGCGGTCGTTCCGGATGGCGCTCCCTCTGTGGATTCGCGAGAAGCTGTTCCAAAGAGACCTGCTCTGCCGGGAACTGGAAACAGTTTGGCCGGGCGGCAACTGGCCCAGCCGTTTGCTTTTCGCGGAACATCACCAGAGCCACGCCGCCAGCGCTTTTTTCCCGTCGCCGTTTGAGGAAGCCCTGGTGCTGACCATGGACGGTGTGGGCGAGTGGACCACGACGTCGGTGGCGTTAGGCAGCGGAAATCAGATCAAGATGCTCCGTGAAATCCACTACCCGCACTCGCTCGGATTGCTGTATTCGGCTTTCACCTACTATACCGGCTTCAAGGTCAACTCCGGCGAGTACAAGGTGATGGGTCTGGCGCCCTACGGCGAGCCGCGATATGCGCAAACGATTTTCGATCACCTGCTCGACCTGAAGCCAGACGGGTCGTTCCATTTGAATCTCGAGTACTTCGATTACTGCACGGGCCTGACGATGACGAACGAGCGGTTTTCAGAGCTGTTCGGCGGCCCTGCGCGCAAGCCCGAAGAGTTGCTGACGCAGCGTCACATGGACCTGGCGGCATCGGTGCAGGCGGTGCTGGAAGAAACGGTCTTGCGCATGACCTGCTCGCTGGCAGCGGAGACCGGCGCTCGCAATCTCTGCATTGCCGGTGGCGTGGCGCTCAACTGCGTGGCCAACGGCAAGGTGTTGCGGACCGGGAGATTCAAGAACCTGTGGGTCCAACCGGCTTCGGGCGATGCGGGAGGCGCGGTGGGCGCGGCGCTGGCGGCCTACCACATCCATAAGGGTCAGCCGCGGCATCCCGACGGTCCGTTGGACAAGATGAAGGGCGCGTACCTGGGGCCGTCCTTCTCGACCGATGAGGTGGAACGCCGCTTGACGAAAGCCGGGGCCAAGTTCACCACCTACGGAGACTCCGAACTGCTGGACCACACCGTCGCCGCGCTGTTGGGGGGCAAGGCTGTGGGCTGGTTTCAAGGGCGGATGGAGTTTGGACCGCGGGCGCTCGGCAACCGGTCCATCCTGGGCGATGCGCGATCTCCCAAGATGCAGTCGGTTCTGAATCTGAAGGTGAAATACCGCGAATCGTTCCGGCCCTTCGCTCCTTCGGTGCTGCGCGAAGACATCCAGGACTGGTTCGAAATGGATGTCGACAGCCCCTACATGCTGCTGGTTGGAGATGTACAGGAACGCCGCCGCATCGCCATGACCGCGGAACAACAGAAACTCTTTGGCATCGAAAAACTCAATGTGCCCCGCAGCGAGATCCCGGCGGTGACGCATGTGGATTACTCCGCGCGCGTTCAGACGGTTCATGCCGAGACCAACCCGCGCTATCATGCGCTGATATCCGCGTTCAAGGCGCGAACCGGCTGCCCTGTCATTGTGAATACCAGCTTCAACATTCGAGGCGAGCCCATCGTCTGTACCCCGGAGGATGCTTTCCGCTGCTTCATGGGGACCGAGGTGGAAGTGCTGGTAGTCGAAAACTGCTTCCTCCGCAAGGAGGAACAGGACCAGGCCTTCCGGCACGACTACCGGCAAGATTTCGAACTGGACTGATGTATGAAGTTGACCCGCGGCGAAAAGGGCGGCGGCTACTCAGCCGAGCTCCAATTAACCCGTCCCTGGGTATGGCTCACGGCCCTGACGATCTTGGCGGCGGGGCTGCGCGTTATCGGAGTCGACAAAGGCCCTTGGTGGGATGAAATCTATTTCCTCGTCACCACCGTTCGGCGCCCGCTGGCGGAGATTGTCACAATATTCCCTGGCGATACCCAACATCCGCTCTACTCGATTCTGGCGCGACTGAGCATTCTTGCCTTTGGAGAACATGTCTGGAGCCTGCGCTTGCCGGCGGTCGTGTTCGGCGTTGCATCGATACCGGTGATATACCTCCTGGGAGTTTCTGTCTCTACGCGTACTGAAGCGCTGATTTCCGCGGCGCTGCTGGCCGTTTCGTATCATCATGTGTGGTTCTCCCAGAATGCTCGCGGGTATACCGCACTGGCGTTCTGGGCGCTGTTATCGACGTTGTTTTTGCTGCGCGGAATGCGAACCGGGCGCCGCGGCCCCTACCTCGCCTACGCCGTGGCGGCGTCACTGGGGGCATACACGCACCTCACCATGCTGTTCCTGGTGGCGAGTCACGCGCTTATCTGCGCGGGGGCCGCTCTGATGGATTGGAAGAGAGGTTCGGGCCTGGCGAAGTGGAGGCTTGCATTACAGGCATTCTTCCTGACAGGGGGATTGACCTTGCTGTTCTACGCCCCAATCCTGATGCAGGTCCGGAATTACTTCGTGAATCGGCCTTCGTCCATGCGGGCCGTTTCCACTCCGCGCTGGGCGCTGTGGGAAACTATTCGAGGGTTGACGCGCGGCCTGGGAACGGAGGGCGTGCTCGTGGTGGCTGCGCTAGTCATCGCCTGCGGCGCTTGGAGCTACTACCGCGAGGACCGCTTGGTTTTTTCGCTATTCGCACTTCCGGGAGCGTGTACCGCCATGGGCGCCTTCCTCGCGCGCGGAACCATGTATCCCCGCTTTTACTTCTTCCTCATTGGATTCGCGGTTCTGATCCTGGTGCGAGGACTGATGGTCATTCCCCGATGGATCGTGGCAAGCTGGCCGGGACTCTCTGCGAGGGCCAATCCCAGGCTGGCGCCGGCGCTCTCGGCGGGCCTCGCAACGGTGCTCTTCGCCTCTTCCGCCTTCTCGCTGGTGCGCAATTACAGATATCCCAAGCAGGATTTCGAGGCCGCAATCCAGTTCGTAGATGCGGAGCGGCAAGCCGGAGAGCCTGTGGTGACCGCGGGAGCATCCACGATCCCTCTGCTGCAATACTACGTCAAGCCCTGGGAGGGCGTGGAGACGGTGCAGCGATTACGGGCGATCTGCAGCCAGGGCCGGGCGGTCTGGGTGGTGTACACGTTTCCCAGGTATCTGCAGAGTTGGTCGCCGCCATTGGCGGAAATGATCCGGACGGAGTTTACGGTAGCCCGGGTATTCCCCGGAACCGTGGGCGATGGCGATGTCTTCGTCGCCAAGTCTCAGCCCCGGTGACACATGAAAAAACTGATCGTGCAGATACCATGTTATAACGAAGCGGCGACGCTTCCCGAAACGCTGGCGGCGCTGCCGCGGCAGATTCCCGGCATTGATCGAATTGAGGTCCTGATCATTGACGATGGCAGCACAGACAGCACCGTCGAGGTGGCCCGCGCCGCTGGCGCGCACCATTTCGTTCGCTTTCCTCAGAATCTCGGGTTGGCGGCGGCATTCACCGCCGGACTGGAGGAGTCCCTCCGGCAAGGCGCCGACATCATTGTCAACACCGACGCCGACAACCAGTATGAGGCGAAGGACATTGGCCGTTTAGTCGAGCCCCTCCTTGCCGGCCGGGCTGAGATCGTCGTCGGCGATCGCCAGGTGAAGTATCTTCAACACTTTTCCCCTTTGAAAAGGCGACTTCAGGCGGCGGGGAGTTGGGTGATCGGCCAGGCTTCGGGCTTGGATACTCCCGACGCCACGAGTGGATTCCGAGCCTTAACGCGGGAAGCAGCGCTCCGCACATTCGTGCTAAGCGAGTACTCCTACACTCTTGAGACCTTGATACAGGCTGGGGCCCGCCACGCGCCGGTGGAATACGTTCCGGTCAGCATCAATGTGCAGACCCGTCCGTCGAGGCTCATGCGGAGTATCCCCCACTATATCCGGAAATCGGCCGCTACGATCTTGCGCGTGTACACCATGTACCGGGCGCTGAGGGTTTTCTTGGCGCTGGGAATCGGCATGATCCTGGTGGGAATGATTCCCGGCATACGGTTCCTGTACCTGATGATCGTAGGACAGCGAGTGGGCCACGTCCAGTCGCTGATCCTGGCCGCCATCCTCATCATCGTGGGTTTCCAGGTGATGTTAATCGGACTCCTTGCCGATCTATTGAGTTGCAACCGCAAGCTGCTGGAAGAAGTGATCTATCGGGTTCGCAAGATGGAGATCACAGGCGAAGCGCATCGGGAATCCGAAAGCGGAACCAGCGTATGAATCCTGTGGCCGCAGCCAGAGCACCGTCGGATCGCAAGCCGAGCTTCTGGCGCTCCCCGGTGGTTCGGCTTGGGGGTAGCGCATTGGTTCTGGCGTTGCTGCTCACCTTCGTGCCGTTCAAACAGGTGTGGTCGGCCATAAAGAGCATACCGCCATCGCTTAGCTGGGGGCTGCTTGGCGTGTACATGGTATTGCACCTTCTGGGAGTGGCAAAATGGCGTCTGCTGATCAACGTGGCGGGCGCGAATGTGACATTCGCACAAGCGGTTCGTTGCTACTATGGGGGACTCTTCGGCAATGTCTTCCTACCTTCTCTGGTTGGCGGCGACGTAGTGCGCGCCGGCATGGCGTTTGCGGTTTCGCGCTCCAGAGCCGCAGTCGTGCTGGGCAGCCTGATCGACCGCACCGAGGATGTGATCGGCCTGGGAGGGGTAGCCGCGATGGGCACGCTGCTGCTCCCCAGATCGCTCGACCCGCAGAGCCGAAAAGTGTTCTGGGCACTTGGGGGCGCTCTCGCCCTGGCAGGCGTGTTAGGCCTGGGGGTCCTGTTCGCGATGCCGGTGCGGAAGTTCCCATTCAAGGTCCGGCGCATCATGGTGAAGTTGCGGCGCGCGGGTCGATCGATGTACGGCCGTCCGGGTATTGTGCTGTTATGCCTGTGTCTCGGGGTGATCCTGCAAGTTTGCCAGGTGGGGATCAACTTCTGGCTGGGGGTGGCCTCCGGGATGCATGTGGCGTTCAGCGTCTGGCTTTTTGCCTGGCCGCTGGCGAAGCTCTCGGCGCTTCTTCCGGTCACGCAAGGGGGGATAGGAGTTCGCGAGGTCGCACTGGTGGGCCTGCTGATTCCTTTTGGCGCGCCACCCGTCCTCACCGCAGCCGCCGGCTTGGTCTTCGAAGCCATTACGACCATCGGCGGCTTGATCGCGGGGGTCGTTGCGTTCCTCATGGGCCGCATTTCTTCCGGTCAGACTAGACCGTTTCCCGGTCTTTCTGCATTCCCCAGAGACGAGAACACGACACCCTAAGAGTGACCAATCCCTATGATTCCTGACCATTCGCCATCGTCTGACTACCCCCTGCTGCAGGAGGAGAGCCCGGCCCCCGCGCTGACGGGAAGCGCGCGCCCGGCCGCGCAACATGTGGTGATTCTCGGAGCTGGTCCGTCGGGTGTCGGTGCGGCTTATCAGCTTGTCAAAAAGGGGCTTGCCAGCGTCACCGTGATCGAGCAGCAGAATGGTGTCGGAGGTAATGCCGGGAGCTTCGAGTTGGATGGAGTCTACTGCGATTTCGGCAGCCACCGGCTTCACCCGGTCGTTCCCCCTGAGATCATGCAAGACTTGCGTCACTTGCTGGGGAACGACCTGCTGTATCGAACGCGGCATGGGAGAATCCGTCTCCAGGGACGATGGATCCACTTTCCGTTGAAGCCGATGGATCTGTTTTTTCGGCTTCCCAAGACCTTTGCGCTGCGCGTCCTTGCCGACACCATCCGAAAAGCGGTGCCGCGTGCGGCTTCCGGACCCGGAACTTTTGCCACCGTGCTGGAGCGCGGTCTCGGCCAGACCATCTGCCGGGAGTTTTACTTTCCGTACGCCAGAAAGCTCTGGGGCGTCGATCCCCAGGAACTGGCGCCCACCACCGCGCAGAAACGTGTGTCCGGCAGTTCCATCGGGAAGATTCTGCGCAAAGTCGCCAAACAGATTCCCGGACTCAAGCCGCCGGGCGCCGGCCAGTTCTATTACCCGCGCCGCGGTTACGGCCAGATCTCACAATGCCTGTATGAGGCGGCCCGAGCGGCGGGAGCGGATTTCAAGTTCGGGGCTCGTTTCACGGCGATTGAGAGGGACGGCAGCGGGGTCAAAGCAGTGCGTTATCAACTCGGCGGCCAGGAGTTTGAGATCCCCACTCGAACCGTCTGGTCGACCATACCGATCAATCTCCTAGTGCGGGGCATGCATCCCGAACCCCCGCGCGATGTGCTCGAAGCAGCTTCGAATATCTCCTTCCGGGGAATGATCCTGATTTACCTGGTGTTGGAGCAGGATCAATTCAGCACCTACGACGCCTACTATTTCCCGGAGATGTCGATTCCCATCTCTCGCCTTTCTGAGCCGAAGAATTTTAGCGCCTCGTCCGAACCGCGCGGGCGGACTGTTCTTTGCGCGGAGCTTCCATCCGACCCCGGCCGCCCGGAGTGGGAGATGAGCGACGAGGAACTGGGCCGCCGCCTCTGCGATTGGATAGGGCGCGCCGGCCTCCCGGCGCCTGCGCGGGTTTCGCGAGTGGTTACGCGCCGCTTGCGTCATGCTTATCCGGTGTACCGCCGGGATTACGAGGAGTGCTTTTCCAGGATGGACCGTTGGCTCGGTGGAATCGATGGCGTGCTGACCTTGGGTCGCCAGGGTCTGTTTGCGCACGATAATACGCACCACACGCTGGCTATGGCCTATGCTGCTGTCGGCTGTCTCTCGCCCGAAGGCAAGTTCGACCACGCCCGTTGGGCGGAGCATCGCCAGGAATTCGAAACCCACGTCGTGGAGGATTAAGAGTGGGGGATCCCCATCCGCCTCTTCGCGTCTGTTCTCACGAGGATCGCGCGGAGGCCATGGACAGCTTGATTCTGATGGGAGAGTCCCTATGCGCCGTGGATAGGGATGTCTCGCTGCATCTGACCGTACCGGACGCACCGGAATCGGTGCGCGCGTGGGCCGAGCGCCGGCCCGAAGTGGTGCTCTCCACAACGCGGCCCGAGGGTGTGAGCGGCTGGGACGTCAAGCCATGGCTGTTGCTCCAGGAATTGAACGAAGGGCGGCGGGAAGCGCTGTGGCTCGACGACGACATTATCGTCACCCGTTCGCTCTCCTCGCTCGTCAGGCAGTTTCCGCCCGATTCGCTGATCGTGGCAGAGGAGTGGTCGCGAACCGAGGCTATCCCGGTTAGCCATTTCTGGGGGATGCCTGCGGGCCGCGCTATACAGCCAGTCAACAATTGCTTCGTACGCGTGACCCAAACCCACCGGCCGATGTTGGAACGCTACCTGAAGATGGCCTGCGATCCCCGCTACCGTGCCGCGCAGTCTCTCCCCTTCGAGCGCCGGCCGCTTCACCTGTTACACGATGGATGGCTTCTCATCGCCTTGCTGGAAAGCGAGGAATTCAGCCATTTGCCTTTCGACTGCGTTCGCCTGGGCCGCCACATCGCCCAGTGTGCGGGATCGTCGGGCTACCGGCCCCACCACCGCTTGCTCGATTTGGTTCGAGGGCTTCCGCCGCTGATCCACGGCCTCGGGCGAAAGCCCTGGGAGCCCGTGAAGAGCCGAAGTCGCAGCGAGCGATTCCTGCTCGATCTCGCGACCGATGTATCCCCTTACGTCTTGGCCGCAAGAAGAGTCGCAAGAGACATCGATATGACGCCCGATTGGCTTGAGGCGCGCACCCGGTTGGGCGCTATGCTCCGGAAACTGACTGCCGGGCACCCGGCAATGGCCGGGTTGCCATTGGCGAGCGCCCATGCTCTCCAGATGAAAATCGGCCAGATGCTGAAACGAGAGAGAAACGACAAGGGACGATGACTGGGCAAGTCTGCCCATGGGCCTGTTCGATTCTACCGGTGGACCGGTTACTGTGTCACCAGCACGGCTGCGTCCACGCGAAAAGGCGGAGCGAGCAACGTTGCATTCCCGGGCTGGACCGGCGTGCGCGCAATTATGGCTCCGCTGGCTGGATCGATCCACTCGGCCACGAGCCGATTAGCTTCGGGGACCCGCAGTGTGACTTTCACGCCCGTGACGGCGGCCGTGTGGTCCCGAAAGTGGTGCAAGTATACGGCTGCCAGCTTTGGCGACAGCAGTGCATAGGCCCGGACGCCATCATCGGAGACGGATGCCGCGACCATCTTCACTTGCGCATCGAGGCGCGCGGAGAAGCCGCTGAGGACGCCGATGTACTGCCGCTCGACCGGACCCAGGTATATGTTGGCGAAGCCACGTGGCGTGTAGTGCCCGCCAAACACGCCCGCCTTGGACCAGCTTGTATTCCAGAAGATCAAACCGATCTCCTGGAACAGCGCGGTCCAAGCTCGGATACGCATCCTCAAGGCCGAACCCGGATCCCAGTTCATGCCCGTGTTACCCTGTTCGCCGACGATCACTGGCTTACCCGCTCGTTTCGACTTGGAAGCCACTTGCAGCACGGCGATGTCGGAATCGGATTCGTTTTCGGATTGGTACCAGTGGGGCGCGACGATGTCGATCTCGCGAACCACCGGCGTCTCCCAACTCGTACTCACGGGCTTGCGGTCCGGATCGATGGAATGGGTGTAGGTTGCCATCGCCTCGGTCCACGCGGGGGACGCTTTCCGTTCGTTCAGTAGTTCCCAGAAATCCGCATACGCGCCCCAACGCGCCACCGAATACCGGATGAAGCGCCTCTCTTTCGCCATGGTCCGCGCATCGTACGGTCTGTTAAGAGCCTCCTCCGGCAGAAAGTATTGGAGACTGAGCAGGCGACGCGCACGTCGTATCCAGACGAGGTCTCCTTCCGCGTAAGTGTCATAGTAACCGAAAAAACCGAACATGACGCGCACGCCGTTTTGCCGGGCCGCGCGGAGCAGGCGGTCGGTGAAAATGCTTTCGCGTTCCCGATAGTGATCGAGGTCGTCGAAAATCGGATAAGTGCTGTTTCTTTGCGAGAAGCGGAAAAGGTTGAATCCTGCCTGACCATAGATTCTGAAATAGTCTTCGATTGAAACACTGCGCAGGGGACCAGTCCGGCTCTCGCCGTCGATACCAAAGGAAGGCCCATCGGGCCTGACCCCTTCCTGAAATCCAATCGGAAAGTACGGTTGCCCGTCTTCAAAAATCCAGCGGTTTAGGTTGACCGGATTGTTCCGCATCCGGCCGTGACCATCGGCCGGCGGATGGCACTGAAACCGGCCGACCCCACGGCTGGGAAGTCCGTTGTCTCCGACAAAACTCCATCCATACGTCCAATGGCCGGGCCGGTAGGGGCGAAAGCGCACCATCCAGCGCCCTTCGCCATAATAGAATCCCGGCACGTTGATCCTGGCGCCATCGGGAGCCGTAAAAACCGCTTCCAAAGTAGCGTCTATGAACGGGTTTCGATATTGCTGAGAACTGGCGAGCGAGAGTTCGAAGAGCCCCCACACCGGCACGTCATCGGGCTGCCGCGAAATCGTGATTTTTGGTGGCGCGGCATGATCGGCGTGGCATGAGGCTAAACTCAAACCGAGAATGCCGGCGCAAACAATCCTCAGGCGGCCGATCCGCATCCAAGACCAGCATACCCCGCTTTGTTCGCCTACATTCTGGCAGCGCGAAAGCAAGGCTACGCACGTCAGCAGGAGGCGGTTCTGCTAGCCTATGAATTTAAGGATCGCAGCGAGGCAGCATTGGCATGAGTCACCCTTCGCCTGTATCGGTCGTAATCGCGTCCATCGTCGGCGCACCATTCATTGATGAATGCCTGGAATCGCTGGAGCGACAGGCGGAGGATTGCGGCGCGGAAGTCATCGTCGTGGCTTGTGGAACCGCCGAATATGCCGCCCGCATCGCGGGCAAGTTTCCCTGGGTGCGCGTCATCCATCGCGCCGAGCGCGAAACCGTGCCGGATCTGCGCCGCCGTGGAGTGGAGGAAGCCAGCGGCGATATCGTCGCCATTATCGAGGAACACTGTCTGGCCGCTCCGGATTGGCTGCGGCAGGCTATGCAAGCGCACGCCGGCGGCGATTTCGGGGTGGTCGGCGGACCCGTTGTGGATTACGCCTATCCCCGGCTGCGCGACTGGGTGGTGTACTTCTGTGAATACAATAACTACCTGCCTCCCTGGCAGGAGCGGGGCGCGCACGATCTGGGCAGCGCCAACATCGCCTATTCTCGCGCCGTGCTTCTGAAGTACAAAGACCTGTTGGGCGCCGGCTATTGGGAAGCCGGGTTGCATCCGCGGCTGATGGCCGATGGCGTGAAGTTCCATGCTGTTCCGGCCATGGTGGTGCACCATCGCGGACCTTTCAATTACGGATACTATTTACGGCAAAGGTATTGGTTCAGCCGCGCCTTCGCGGGGGCCCGCAAGTTGCCGCCTTCGCGTAAGGCCGCCTACCTTCTGGCATCGCCATTGGTGCCGTTCCTGTTGTTGGCGCGGATGGCGCTGCGTGTGTCAAAACAGCATTGTCATATGGATAAGTTCGCCCAATCGCTGCCGTTGCTGATCCCCGCTCTGATCGTCTACGCGGCTGGTGAATGCGTCGGCTACCTGGCTGGGCCGGGCGACGCGCTGCTGAAGGTGGAATAGATGGCTCCTGGCGAGAATCCCCCTCTTTCGGTCGTGGTGGCAATCGTCAGCGATACCACGGACCATCCCGATACGGCCCACCTGGCGCCCTGCTTAGAGGCCCTGTGCCGGCAGCCCCTGGCGTCCACGATCGAGATCATCGTTCCGTATCATCCCTCGGTAAAGGGAATCGCTGCTCTGAAGGAGCGGTATCCGAACGTGCATTTCCTGGAAGTGGCGGACCTGCGGACATACACCGGGGCCGGTGGCAGCCGGGAGCACCACGACGAGTTGCGCGCGCGAGGCCTGGCTGTGGCGCGGGGCAGCGTGGTGGCGTTGATTGAAGACCACGGCATCGTGGCGCCGGACTGGAGCACTCGCCTGCTGGAGGCCCACGCCGGATCTTTTGCCGCGCTGGGCGGCGCCATTGAAAACGGCGTGGACCGGCCGCTCAACTGGGCGGTCTATTTTTGCGATTTTCTGCGTTACCAGAACCCGCTGCCGGAAGGCGAAACCGCCATCGTAAGCGATGCGAATGTGGCTTACAAACGAACCGCCTTGGAATCCATCCGGCCCATCTGGCAGGAGATCTTTCACGAAGCTTCTGTGACGGCGGCATTGCGCTCGCGGGGTCAAAAACTGTCGCTCGCGCCGGCCGCGATTCTCTATCAGCATCGCCAGGGGCTCCGGGTGCGTTCGGCGCTGAGAGAACGATTTGTGTGGGGCCGTTCCTACGCCGCCACGCGCGCCAGGCTGGCGCGCCCTTCCCAGCGAGTCTTCTGGGCGGTTTTCGCGCCCTCGCTACCCATCCTGATGATCGCTCGCATGACCCTCATGGCCTGGAAGAAGCGGCGCAGCATGGCCGCATTGCTGAAGGCTCTTCCGCTTACCAGCGCGCTGGCGGTAAGCTGGTCATGCGGCGAATGGATGGGCTACGTCACCGGCCGCGCGAACGCCGCGGGCTCGCAGGCGGCGGAGGCCATTGCCCGCGGTTCGCAAGCCCCCTCATAACTATGCGGATTGCCGTCGATGCAACATGCTGGCACAACCGGCGCGGTTATGGGAGGCATGCCCGTGCTCTGCTCCGCGCGCTCGTCGAACTCGATCGCGAGAACCGCTACACCCTCTTTCTGGATTCGACCGAAGACGCCGAGCCGGCGCCGGCGGAGTGCGAAGTGCGGATTCTGCGGGCGGCGGTGCCGACGTTTCGCGCAGCCTCCGCGGCCGGTCACCGGACGCTGGCCGATATGTGGCGAATGAGCCGCGCGCTGTCGGCGCCGGAGTTCGACTTGGTGCTCTTCCCGACGATCTACAGCTATGTCCCCGTCTTCGGCCCCGCCCGCAAGCTGGTGATGGCCCACGACGTCATCGCCGACACCTATCCGGAACTGACGGTCCCCGGGGCGCGCGCCAGGCTGTTCTGGAGAATCAAGGTCCTGCTGGGTTATTGGCAGGCCGATGCCCTGATCACCGTGTCGGAATACTCGCGCGCCGGCATTCTGGAACGATTTCGTGTGAACCCGCGCCAGGTGTTTGTAGTGGGAGAGGCCGCGGACCGCATCTTCCGGAGGCTTGATAACGCTGTGCCGGGGCCCAATCTGCGCCGCTTGGGAATCGATGCGTCTCGCCGCACGGCCGTCTATTTGGGCGGCTTCAGCCCGCACAAAAACCTGGAGGCGTTGATCGCGGCATTTGCCGGGATTGCGGCGCGGAAAGAGTTCGCCGACGTGCTGCTGGTGATGGTTGGCGATACGTCAGGCGACGCTTTTCACACCTGTGTGGGAACGCTGGTCGAGCAGGTGAATGCGCTGGGACTGCGCGACCGCGTGGTCTTCACTGGCTACCTGGATGACCAGGACCTGGTCGTCCTGCTGAACCTGGCGACCGTCCTGGCGCTCCCTTCGCTCATGGAGGGCTTTGGTCTGCCCGCCGTGGAAGCTGCGGCGTGCGGCTGCCCGGTGGTGGCCACCAAGGCAAGCCCTCTGGAAGGGCTGCTCGGTGACGGCGGCATTTATGTCGGCACGGGCCAGCACGAGATTGGGGAGGCCCTGGCGCGTGTGCTCTCGAGCCAGGACCTGCGGGCACGCATGCGGGAACGCGGGTTGGAGGCGGCCCGCCGGCTCACCTGGGAAGCGGCCGCCCGGCAGATGATGGATGTGATCCATGAGGTGGCTTCCCGATGAGCCGTCCCCTCAATTTTCTGCACCTCACCACCTTCTATCCGCCGTACAGCTTTGGTGGCGATGCCGTGCAGTTATACCGGCTGTCCCATGCCCTGGCGGATAGCGGTCATCACGTCGATGTGATTCACTGTGTGGATTCCTATCATCTGTTGCACCCTGGCGAACCGCCTCTTCAGTATGCAGAGCACCCGAATGTGGTGCGGCACGAGCTGCGCAGCGGCTATCGGGGGCTTTCGCCGCTGCTCAGCCAACAGACGGGGCGTCCGTGGCTCAAGCGCAGACTGATCCGCGAAACGCTCCACTCGCGGGCGTACGACGTTATCCATTTTCACAACATCTCGCTGCTGGGCCCGGGGGTGCTGTCGATCGAGCCTCCGGGGAGCCAGGCTGTGAAGATGTACACTACCCACGAGCACTGGCTGATCTGCCCGACTCACGTGCTCTGGAAATTCGACCAGGCGCCTTGCGATCGCCCGGAGTGCTTGCGCTGCACCATTCAGGCGAAACGGCCGCCGCAGATCTGGCGCTATACCGGATTGCTCGAACGGATGGCGGCGTGCGTGGATCAGTTCCTGGCGCCGAGCCGTTTCACCAGCCGGATGCACAGCGAGAGAGGGTTCCCATTTCCTGTGGCCTACCTGCCGAACTTCATCGATCGTGCGGACGATGACTGGCAACGTCCCGCGCCCCGCCCGCAGGAGGCCCCCTATTTCCTCTTTGTCGGGCGGCTCGAGCGGATCAAAGGCCCACAGACTCTGATTGCTCTGTGGGACCGCGTGCCCGAGTACGATTTGCTGCTGGCCGGTACCGGAAGTTACGAAGCGGAACTGCACGCCATGGCGGCCCACAACCTCCGGATCAAGTTCCTCGGACCGCTGACGCAGCGAGACCTTGGCGGGCTGTACTACCACGCCATCGCCTGCCTGGTTCCTTCCATCACTTACGAAACGTTCGGAATGACCAGCGTCGAAGCCTTCGCGAGAAAGACTCCCGTAATTGCGCGAGATTTGGGCGCGCTCCCGGAAACCATCCAGGATAGCGGCGGCGGGTTTGTCTACCGCACGGATGACGAACTTCTGGCCGCAATGCACAGCCTCGCCCGTTCCCCCGCGCTACGGGCCGAGCTGGGGCTGAAGGGTTACGATGGGTTCCTGCGATGGTGGTGCCGGGAAGCGCACCTGCGTTCGTATTTCGGGTTTCTCGAAAGCGCCGCGCAGAAGAAGTTCGGGCGCGCGGCATGGCTGATCTGACAGGCCGAGCGGCGCGCTCTACCGCCCCGGGTTTTGGTCCTCCAAGCGCTGGCGCTGCTGTTCCTGGAGGGCATTCTTCACCTCGTCGAGGGACTCCGCGAGTTTCCTCGTGCGCGCCACCTCCGCCGCCAAGTCCGACTTGAGCTTGGCAGCTTCCTGGGCCAACGCGTCTCTCTGTTTGCGGATCTCCGGGTCCTCTGGCGGCGGCTTTCGCTCGGGAAGTTTTCCTAGAAAACTGGCCGCTCCGTGGGCCTGTTGCCCACCGGGCAGGTGAACGGCCAGCTTGATGTCAACTCGTTCGCTCTGGCGGCCATAAGTGAAAGTGCCGGCTTTCAGGTGCTGTGCGTCCAACTGGATCTCACAGGGAACAGAGCCGTCGTCAATCTCCAGGGTGGCGTTGCGTGCCTGGCGCACCGCGGGAGAGTCGCCGTCCCACTGGATCTGCAACTGGCCGTCGCGATCGATTGCGTTGAGCCCGATGTTGAGCTGGGGCGCGGGCCAAATCACAGCCTTCAGGCGAGGCAGCCAGAGGCCCTGCGTCTGGTACCCCGCCACCGCCGCCGCCAGGCCTAGGGTGATCGCCAGCGCGGTCACAACCAACCAGAGCGGCTTCCGCTCGGCGGGCGGTGCCAGGAAACTCGGAAGCGGCAGATCGGCCGGTTGCCGCTCGGATGCCTCCGCAGCCGGCTCTACGGGCGGCCCTTTAGGCGTCTGCTCGGCGGCCACCGTGATCACCGGTCCCTGCGGATCTGGCGCGCGCCGGAAACGCGCGGAAGGCGCGGAATCCGTCGCCGGCGCAACTCCCGCCGGAACCGGACGTACCGGCAACGGCGCCAGCGTGAATTCCTGGTAGCTGGCCGTTCCGTGAATCGATCCATCCGTCTCCCGGAAGAAGAAGCCCCCCCTGGTGGGATTAAAGGTGTGCGGCCTCAGCACCAGGGCCACCTGCCATGGTTCGGGGAAATAGCGCCGGTGAAGGTCCTGGTCGGCCTCGGAGAGGAAGATCTCGCTCCGCGTGTGGGAGTGGTACCAGCCGACGGGCCTCAGCCCGTCCGGATTCTTCTCCGCCGACACCAGCAGCTCCGCCAATCGGTCCTGGTCTCGCGGGGAAAGCGCGAACGACGGTCCGAACGCGTGCTCGCAATCCAGAGCCACATAATCCTCGATCACCAGCCGCCGCTTCAAACGCTGTCCGAGCAGAATCCCGCCGATTTCGGCGCCTCCGCGCGGCAGCGAAAAAAACGCATCTACCACCGCCAGGCGGATATCGTCCAGCGCTCTGAGGGAGTACTCGATGGTGAAGGGGCACTGTGGCGCCTTCCATGTAGCTACTTCGCTTTCCGGGTCATTCTCCATCATTCGTTCGCGCCCGCTCAATTGATTGTAGACCGTCGGCGCGGCGCGAAGCCAAAGCTATAATGAAGAAGTGCCGAAAGCCAGAGATCTCGAGGGGCGCCTGCAACAGACCGAGCGGCAGTTGCGCCTGTTCCAGAAGATCAGCCGCTTCATGGTCCGGGAAATGAGCCTGACGGAAGTTTTGCAAGGCATCGTGTCCCTGGTGGTCGAGTTCACCCAGTGCGACTCCTGTCTGGTGTACCTTCTCGATGGCGACGAGCTGGTGCTGTGCGCCTCCAACATGCCGCACCCCTCCACCATCGGGAAACTGCGCATGAAATCGAATGAGGGCTTGACAGGTTGGGTGGCGCGCGAGCGCCGCCTGCTGGCGATTTCGCGTGAGGCATACAAGGATTCACGGTTCAAGAAATTCGGCGAGCTGGAGGAAGACACCTACGAAGCGTTCCTTTCCGCGCCGGTGACCGCGCGCAACCGGGTGGTGGGCGTGATTAACGTGCAGCACCGGCTGCCCCACCAGCATACCGGCGGCGAAATGGAGGTGCTCACCACCGTCGGCGAGCAAGTGGGATGCGTCCTGGTGCTTGCCCGCATGCCCCCCACCGCGGTGGAATCGGCCAATCACGTGGAACTGGTGCTTTCCTCCGGACCTGTCGTAATGAAACAATAGAAGCAACGTGACGCTTTCATTGGCTCGGTTCCTATGCGCGCTGGCGGCGCTGGTGGCGTGGGTGACGCCGCTCGGCGCCGAAAGCTGGCAGGTGCAATACCTCTACGACCGGAGCAAGTCATCCCTGGCCATCTCCGACCTGTGCTTTGCGTCGGCCGAGCGCGGCGTCGCGGTGGGAACCATCGAGGAAGGCAGCCGCCAACGGCCCGTGGCGCTGGTGACCTCCGATGGCGGCGCCCACTGGCAGATCGTCCCGCTCAAAGAAGAGCCTCTCTCGCTGTTTTTCCTGAATGAAAGCACCGGGTGGATGGTGACGGAGAAGGGCCTGTGGCAGACCACGGAGGCCGGAAAGAGCTGGACCAAAATGCCCCGGGTTCCGGCCCAGATCTTTCGGGTGTACTTCAAGGACGAGCAGAACGGTTGGGCCGCCGGCGCCAGGAAAACCGTGCTCGAGACCCACGATGCAGGCCGGCAGTGGACCCGCGTGGCGGCGGCCGCCGAGCAGCCCGGAAAGCCCGAGACCTCCGCCTATGGCTGGATCGCGTTTGCCACGCCGCAGCTTGGCGTGATCACCGGTTGGAACCGGCCGCTGCAACAAACGTTCCCGCCGGCACTGCCGGCGTGGATCGATCCGCAGGCAGCCTTGCGCCATCGCGAATGGCCGCATCTCGGGCTGACGCTGGAAACGCACGACGGCGGCAAGACCTGGAAGTCCTCTTCCGCTTCGGTATTGGGCCTGGTTACGCGCATCCGTTTCGGACCGCCGGGCACTGGGCTGGGGCTGGTCGAGTATTCGGACTCGTTCGAGTATCCCAGCGAGGTCTACCGCATCGATTGGCCCGGCGGTGGCAACGAACGGGTATACCGGGACCAGAATTTTGCCGTCTCGGATGTCTCGATGACCCCGGACGGCACGGCCTATCTTTCGGGCATTGAGGTAGCCGGCGAGTTGCGCAGCGTGATTCCCGGGAGGGTGATGGTGCTCAAAAGCCGGGACCTTTCCACGTGGACCGCCATCGAGGTAGACTACCGCGCGGTGGCCAACCGCACCATTATGGCGGCGGCCAGCGACCGCGACATCTGGCTGGCCACCGATAACGGCATGATTCTGAAGCTGGCGCAGTAGAACAGGATTTCCAGCTCCTGATTTATTCACAGGCAATTCACGTCACGCCTCTGTAACTGCTTAGAAACATGGAAGAAATAACTTGAGGATAAGTGCACCGGCGCATCAAAAAAGAATTGACGGAGAACCGTGGTAGGCGCATATTGGGAGAGGTTCCAAGAGGTTTGAGGAACAGCAAGCCTCCGGAAACGTAGCGGACCAGGAACGGTGATCCGCAGCCGCAAGATCTAGTGATAGAACAGGGGCTGCGGGGAGCGAGAGGAAATCGGGCGGGTTCGGAAGGCGGGCTTGGCAGGCGGCGAATTCCGCTGAACACTTTGATCCGGAGGGAGGTAAAAGTCCCAAAGGGGAGTGTAGGCGGGGGGCGCGGTCAGCCGGGCTACTTGTTGACGCTGCAACGGGCCAGAAGCAATGAAGCGGCCCGAGCCGGGGCCAACCGGTTTGGGTAGCGGAGCGGAAGGGCCGAACGGGCAGGGGAGGCAGGTAGCGGGGAGCGAAGTAGCAGGTCGGGACCTTTGACCCCGGGACGGGAATCGCGCAAGCGGGAGTCGTCGCGGGCGAGGGAAAGGCCGTTACGAGCGACTGGCCCCGGTCGGGAGAGAAGAAAGGCTGCGACGCGTCAGGAAGCGTTGATCCAGCGGCTGGAGAAAACGGCTGTTGGGGAGCGGAGAGGCGAAGCGTTCAGCGCTCCCGATTGCGATGTTCAGTACCGGGCATGCCGGTGGTGGGCAAGGCTGGGAATCGGATCACTTGGAACCATTTTTTTTGCGCTCCGCCACGTAGTGCTTCACAAACTCCCCGAATGCCCGTTCGAGCGCCTGCCGCGCGCGTTCCGATCGGCCCACCTTCTTCTCTTCAATTTGCCGGACCGGCAGCAGATTGCGCGTGGTGGAAGTGATAAACACGTCGTCGGCAAGTTCCAGGTCCGCCGGCATCAGGGTCCTTTCGCCGATCTCGATTCCGGGTGCGTGGATGTCGCCGAGCAGCACCTCGCGCGTGATCCCCGGCAGGCAGCCGGAGTTGAGCGGCGGCGTCCACACCTGGCTGCCGTTGGCGATAAATATGTTGGCCGAAGTGCACTCGGCCACTTCGCCGCGCTCGTTGAGGAGAATCACTTCGTCCAAGCCTCGGGCTTGCGCGGATTCCAGCCACGTCAGGTTCATGGCCCAGGAGAGATTCTTGGTCCCGGCGAAAGGGCTCGCAGCGTGGCGGGCGTCCCGCACATACCCCAGCTTGACGCTCTCGCCCCACTTTTTCGAATCGGCGGTGAGCGCGATCAGGTCGCTCGCGCGGCCCACGGAGGGGTCCGCCCACGTGGTCGGGCCGTTGCGGACAATCACCAGCCGGAGCGTGGCGTTGTGCGCCTGGTTGGCGTCTACCAGTTCGAGCAGTTTCCGTCGCACCTCGCCGGCATCGTCCGGAATGCAGATGTGGAATGCCGCGGCGTCCCGGCGGATTCGCGCCCAGTGGCGCTCGAACGCGAAAAGCACACCATCGGCCACGCGCAAAGTGGAGAAGACGCCCCATCCGGAGAGCAGGCCGGCCTGGCCCGCGGAGAGCGCCGGATCGGAAGCCTTGCGGATGTCGCCGTTGTGAAGGATGTGAGGATGAAGCACCCGCCCATTTTACCGCGCTGGAGATTACTTCCAGTTGGGGAAGGGGTCGGTCTTAGCCTGGCGGCAGGACCCGATCAGGTCGGGCAGCCGCTTGCGCCGCTCAAAAAGGCGCTCCAGGAGTTGTTCGAGGGAATCTTCTTCGCCTTCCACCCAATCCGGGGGAATACGTTTCCAGGCTTGGTCGATCACCTCCTCGGGGAAGTCCATGACCTGGTCCAGCCAGGGCTGAAAGTCCTCCAGGGAGCGCACCGCCTCGTAGACCAGGCGGCGAGCGTAAATGCCTTGCAGGGGCGATTCGGGGAAATCCCAGTTCGGCCCATTGAAGGTGTAACCGTGGTCGATCATGCGGGCCACAAAACCGGGACGGCCCGGCCCCGCAGGCGCCCCGGATTCTCCGCGCCGCACCAGTGCGCGGTAGAACACCGACTGGCGGCCATCGGCGTTGCCCGCCCACTTGTCGAACACCAGGATGGCGCGGAAATCCTCCAGGTTTACCACCTGGGGCAGAAGCGCGTCGGGGAGGAAATCGTAAACCGCCGTGCGGCCGGGGTCGCCGGGGTAGCGCGAGCCGAAATGCCACCCCGGCTCGATGGCGATGCGCAGCGCCCCGAGATGCAGGTGGACTTCCGGGTTGGCGGCCAGGAACGCCGCGCCCACCTGGATCAGGGCGGTCTCGGGAGTGGCAATCTTGAGGTAGTCCAACAGCGTCGCGGAGAGCCGCTCGTTCACCAGGATGCGGCGATGCTGGGGATTATTGCGAAACTTGACGACGTACCAATTCCCGTCATCCGCCTCCAGCAGATGAGACTGGGCGCCTCCTCGCATTTTTCGCAGGTGCCGGACGGCCGTAAGCGGCATCGGTAAGAAAGTGCAGTAACCTAGAGTTGTATCACACGGAGGAATCGATCGCAGATGGCCGAACCAGAAGCACCCACCGGTAACACTTCCGAAAGCGGGACCGCGCCGGGCGGGGTGCGAAGCCAGGACGAAGTGGCGCTTGAGCTGATGAAATTCATTGCGCTGACGACGGGATACGGAAAGGCCGCGCAGTCTTCCGCCGGCTTTTCGGGAAAGCCCGTGGCCCGCTCGGCGGAAGAGCATGCGGAAGCGCTCTTGGAGTTGTTCGAGCGCTGCCGGCGCGTGGTCAAGAAAGAGAGTTAAGCACAGCCACCCGCCCGGCCGCTCGACTCAGCGCTTCTTGGCGCCTTTCTTCGCGGGTTTCTTTTGCGCGGGAGCCTTTTTGACGGCCTTGGCAACGGCCTTCTTGGCCGCTTTCTTAGGCGGGGCCTTCTTGGCGGCTTTCTTGACGGGGGCTTTCTTCACGGCCTTCTTCGCCGGAGCCTTCTTGGCCACAACCTTCTTCGCGGCGGAAGCCTTCTTCACCGGCTTCCTCTGAGGGGCCTCGGGCGCCGGCTGGGGCGCGGCAGGCGGCGCCGGCTCAGGCACGGGAGACACGATCATCACGTCAATCTCCTCTACCTCCTCTTCGTCTTCGTCGTCGAAATCGTCGAGCTTGGACTCCAGTTCCGAGTCCTCTTCGTCCCCGTAGTCGGGGAAGTCTTCCATCTCTTCTTCGTCTTTGGGAGCGAATCTTCGGCTATCAAACATGAAACCAGCCTCCTGTATCAGGGCGCAATCACCCATAGAATACCCCGTTTTGACGGTCGGGCAGTAGCGAAAAAGTGCGATTTGCGGAAAATTCGACGCGGGCTATCTCGAGGCGGTGTTGGTGAGGATCGGCGGGCTCTTGTGCACCGGCTGAGCGGGAGCGGCGGGCTTGGCAACGGCCGCCTTGGCCGAAGTGCTGCGAACCGGCGTGCGGCGATGCGCCGAAGTCCGTGCGACGGTGGTCCGGGCGGTGGTGGTCCGCCGGATGGGCGCCTCCACCCGCAGGGCCGCGGGAATCAGCAGCCGGTCACCCTCCGCGGCTTCGGCCGACGACAGGTGGTTGGCGGCGGCGATGCTGCCGGGCAAGGTGGAGTAACGCTTGCCGATGGCAGCCAGCGTTTCGCCGGCGCCCACCTGATGCACGCGCCAGGAATTGCGGTGCTCCGCGGGAATGAGCTGCAACGCGGCCAGAAGCTGGTTGCCGCTGCCTTTGGGTACGTGCAGCGCATAACCCTCGGGAACAATCCCCTTCAGGACGGCGGGGTTAAGGGCGGCCAACTCGGGGCCCGGCGTATCGGTGATGTCGGAAACCAGCGCCAGGCTGGTGGGCGCGGAAACCTCTACCGTGTCGAATGACATCGGCGGGTCCAACTGTATGCCATCCAGACCGTATTCGGCGGCATTCTTCTCCATGATGGTCATGGCGAGGATGACGGGAACGTAGTTGGTGGTCTCCAGCGGTAGCGCTCCGCGGCTCCGGATTTCCCAGAAATCGGCATAGCCCGTGCGTTCGACAGCTCTTTCCACCACCACCGGTCCGCAATTATACGCCGCAATCGCCAGGTACCAGTCGCCGAACTCCTGGTACAGGTCGCGCAGATGGCGGGCGGCGGCGCGCGTAGCCTTTTCAGGATCCATGCGGTCGTCGGTGTAGCGGGTCTGCTGCAAGCCGTACTCGTTGCCGCGCCATTTGAGGAACTGCCACATGCCGCCGGCGGCCTTGCGGGATAGCGCGCGCGGGATGAAACCGGATTCGGCCTGGGCCACGTGGATGAGCTCCTGCGGCAAGCCTTCTTCATCCAGAATGCGCTGGATCATGGGCCGGTAGCGGCCCGAGCGCTGCAACCCCCCGACCAGTGTCTTGTGGCCGCGGCTGGAGAAGAAGTGTATGTATCCCAGAACGGCGTCGTTCACCGCCAGGGGCAACTGCGAAACCGTGGCCGCCACCTGCTCCCGCACCTTGTCTTTCAGCTTGGGGTCCACGGGGAAGGTCATTTGCAGGATGTCTTCCAAGGGAGCCTTTTCGAACTGGCCCTCTTCAACGGCGGCCGAAGCGCCCAGGCCCGTCAGGTCCAGGCGGTGGATGGCGTCCACCATTGCATCCAGCTTGCGCTCGTACTCCGCGCGGTCGGTGGGATTCTGATCCGACGCGTCCAACATCGAGTCGATGGCGGCGTCGAATTCCCGGCGGGCGTTCCCGATATCGTTGCTCTGGTAGTACCGCTTACCAGCCTCAAACCTCCGATTGGCTCGCTCGACGAGCGAATCCGCGCGAGTCCGGCGGGAGGAAAACTGCGGATCGGTCAGCAGGAAGGGCGGAACGTCCTTTAAGTACAGATTGGGTTCGATGACGGGAGGTTCGTCCAGCTCGATGGCCGGCCCGCTGACGTGGGATGCCGGAGGCAGGAACGCCATGCGGAACCTGGACGACTGGTTCAACCCGCATCCGGCGGTAAGGGCTGCGGCGGCCAAGAAAAAAGAGAAGAGCGTCTTCTTCCGAACTTCCATTACTGCCTCGAACTACAGAAAATAAGGTACTTCTACGAGCCGGCGTTTGAACCTGGACCTAAAAGACTACAACGTTTCACCCGTGTAAAGCAAGCGGGATCTATTATTCCTCTTCCTCTTCTTCGCCGGTTTTGGCGGCCTTGGCGGCGGCGATGATCTTATCCGATTGCAATTGCGGCACAAAATCGTAGTGGTCGAACTCCATGGTAAAGGAAGCCCGGCCCTGCGTCATGGCCGTCAGGTCGCTTTGGTAGTTGAGCATCTCGGCCATGGGCACCTGGGCTCGGATGAACTGGCTGCTGCCCTTGGTCTCCATGCCGGAGATACGGCCGCGGCGGCCGTTGAGGTCGCCCATGAGATCGCCGGCGTATTCCACGGGAGCCTGAATCTCCACGTTCATGATGGGCTCCAGAAGCGCCGGCTTGGCGTGCTGCATGGCCGCTTTGAAAGCCTTGCGGGCGGCCAGTTTGAAGGCCAGCTCGGACGAATCCACGTCATGGTAGGAGCCGTCGTAGACGGTCACCTTGAAGTCCACCATGGGGTAACCCGCAAGGAAACCGTTTTCGGCGGCCTCGATGATGCCCTTCTCCACCGCCGGGATGAAGTTCCTGGGGATGGCGCCGCCGAAGATCTCGTTGGCAAACTCGAACTTGGCGCCGCGCGGCAGAGGCTCCATCTTGATCCAGCAATCGCCGAACTGGCCATGCCCGCCGGTCTGTTTCTTGTGGCGACCCTGGACGTCGGCCGTGCCGCGGACGGTCTCGCGGTAGGGGATTTTGGGAGCTTTGAGGGCCACGTCCACCCCGTATCGCTTCTTAAGCCGGCTGACCACGATTTCAACGTGCTGCTGGCCGGAGCCGGCCAGAAGAAACTCGCGGGTCTGCGGGTCGCGGTAGAAGCGCAGCGACTGGTCCTCTTCCAGGATGCGGTGGACCGCATTGCCCATGCGATCCTCGTCGCTGCGCGACTTGGCCTCGATGGCGAAGGCGATGGAAGGCTCGGGGAGCTTCACCGGCGGGTAGCTAATGTCCAGGCCCTTGTCGGCCAGGGTGTCGCCGGTCAGAGTCTCCTTCAGCTTAGCGACCGCGCCAATGTCGCCCGCGTGCAGCTCCGTGACCGGCTGCAGGGTCTTGCCCATGGGGCTCGAGATGTGCGCCAGGCGCTCGGCCGTGCCGCGGGTCGCATTCTGGAGATTGGCATCGTTCTTCACCACGCCCGTGTTGACCTTGAAAAACGTGATGCGGCCGGCGAACGGGTCGGCCGTGGTCTTGAAAACGTAGACGGATGGCTGGTCGTTTTCGCCGATCTTGCGGGTCGCCTCGGCGCCGTTGACGGTGGCCGGGATGGCCTCGCGCTCCACCGGGGCGGGCAGGTTTTCGACGATGAAATTCAGGATGAGGTCGGACCCCACATTGTGAAACGCGGAGGCGCACATCACCGGAAAGATGCGCATTTCCCTCAGGCCCTGCTTGAGGCCCTCGGCGATCTGCACGGGCCCCAGGGTGCCTTTATCGAAGAATTCCTCCATGAGGGCGTCATTGCCCTCGGCCACCATCTCGACCAGCGCGTCGTGGGCCTTCTGGGCGTCCGCGGCGACGTCGCCGGGGATGTCGCCCTCCTTGCCCTTGCCGTCTCCATCGGCGGCGTAAGTGTGCGCCTTCATCCGAACCAGGTCCACCACCCCGGTGAAATCGCGCTCCGCCCCGATGGGGATCTGTATGGGCACGGCGGCGCGGCCGAAGGTTTCCTGCACGCTTTCCAGGGCACGGTGAAAATCGGCGCGTTCGCGGTCCAGCTTATTGATGACCACCGCGCGCGGGAGCTTATAATCGGCGGCGAATTGCCACACCTTTTCGGTCTGCACCTCGACCCCGCCGACGCCATCCACCAGGACCAGAGCGGCGTCGGCCGCCACCAGGGCCGCCCGCGTATCGTTAATGAAAATGTTATAGCCCGGAGTATCGAGGATATTGATCTTGGTCTTCTTCCACTCGGCCACGGCGATGGCGGTGGAGATGGTGATCTTGCGCTGGATTTCCTCCTCGTCGAAGTCCGTGATCGTGTTGCCCTCATCCACGCGCAGCAGGCGATTCGAGGCTCCCGCGGTGAACAACAACCCGGCGGTGAGCGTGGTTTTGCCGGAATCGCCGTGGCCCACCACACCGACGTTCCGAATGTCCTTGCTTTCGTAAACTTTCACGGAGTTTGCTCCAGGTCTTAAAACGGAGTATTTAAAACGGAATAGTAACACGCCGGGGGGATACGGCGGTTGATCGATCTCTCGCCGGTTTTTGCTAAGTTTGGTTTGTAGTGTCACGCACGGTCCTGATCCTTCTCTCGTTCGCTTCCCTGGCGGCGGTTGCGCCGGAAGATTGGCTGGCCGCGGCGAAAACGGGCGACACCAAGCGCGTGCAATCCCTCCTGAAAGAGGGCGCGGAGCTCGAAGCCAAAGATAAGGATGGGCACACGGCGCTGATGCTGGCCGCGCAGTACGGGCACGCCGATACCGTCCGCCTGCTGCTCGCCCAAGGCGCTAACGCAGGCGCCCACGACAAGCGTGGCTGGAACGCCTACATGCTGGCGTTGCTCTCCCCTTCCGGCGGCATCATTCACACCATCCACGACAACGTGCTGAAGCTCCTTCCGCAGCCCCATTTCCGCCTGGCCGTGGAAGCCAGGTGGGCTCCCGGAGCCTCCTTCTTCAGTTCCTGTTTCATGCGTCCGGAGGAACTGGCGCGACACATGGACGGCGTGCGGCCGGAAGCCCTGGTCGTGGAGGCCATCCGCGACTACGCCTTCAACTCCGGACGAGGCCTGCTGGAGTTGGTCCAGACGCCGGCCGGTGCGGATGCCGTGCTCAGCCTGCTGGTCGAGCCCGGCGTGACCTGCGTCGAGCAGTCCGATAGTTTGAGCATGGTGATTCATGTTCGACTGCGTCGCCTGCCGGACGAGTCGCCGCTTCTCGAAAGAACCTATGGCGGCGGGATGAAAACGGGGGTGCGCGGAGAACTGGCCGCCAATCCCGCCCAGTATCCGGCGCTCTACCAGGCATGGGCGAAACCTCAGGCCGGCCCGATCTACTGGAGTGTCATAGAGGCGCTGCTGCGCTCGCAGCCATAGCGGCTGCCGCGGAATCAAGCCCTGGCTGTTCCTGCCGATGCTATGGCTGGGCGTAGTACCCGGATCGCGTGCGCGCCGTCAACCGGGGCTTGTCGATTTTAATGTCGAGCGCATGATACTCGTTGGGACCGTCCCCGGGAAGGCCGTCAAATGAGAGAACGTAAAAGGCATTCGCGTCCGCCACGCACGTTGCGATTTCGCCCCCCACATCGTTACTTGAATTGAGAACCCGGCCTCCACTTTGATACGCCAGAACCTGCAGCGCCAGATTTCCATTCTGCGCCTGTCCCGCCGTCTTCACTCCTTTTGCGAACAGCATGTATTCTGTCGTTCGGAATTGGACCGCGTCCGCTAACCCCAATGGATCGACATTGTAAAGAGTGATGCGAGCCTGTCGCAGCGCATCCGAAACACCGACAATGAAGTTGAAAATCTGCTGCCTCTGCTTTGAACCCAGATTCGCATCCATGCCCGGCGCGTTAAGAAAGGGCCAACCCGGACTAATCCAAACCACGAGCTTTCGTCCCGGCCTTGTCGTTTCAGAGTTGGTGAGCTGCTGGAGCGCGTTGAGAGACAACTGTATCCGGTCTTCAGCGCCGTAAATTCCTTGCGACTTTCTAATTGTGCGTAGACCAAATTGCTTCTGGTTCATGTCCGCAATTACAGCGTTTCCATCTCGAGAGGAGGTGGTCTCGGTCGTTCCCGAATCGGAAAGGAAGATCATTGATACCGGCTGGGCAAGCGCCCCGCCGTTTCGCCGTAGAAACTTCTCGATTTCATTTCGCTCGGTGGCTACGTTTGTGAATGCCGTGTTGACTTCATCCACGAGCAAAATGACTTCCACCGGCGGATCGGCCGTCGCCGTCCCACCTTCTACGGCCTGAAAAGACAAGATCTTCTGCGGCTGTTTGTTGTCCAGGAGCGTAAAGTCCTGCTGTCCGAGGCCGGAGACCGGCTTTCCGGACTTATCGGTCACCACCACATCCAGCGTCATGCGGCGATCCGCACTGCCAAACGGGACAGATGCCGGAGGTTCGGATTGCCCCGTGGGTCCATTCTGCTGGGCAAATCCGGAAACCAGCGAAAAGCAAAATACATAGATCCAACCGCTGCACCGAATATTCATGCAATTCACCTCTCTCGTGCCGATGCCTAACATGTTAGTCTATTCTGCCCCTGGACTCCATAGCCTTGTAAGAACCGCCTTCCCGGCCCGCCGTTCTCAACAGGTTTTCGGCGGCCGTGACTATCGCTATTCAATGAGGATGGCAACATCATCCGCCGCTTCGACTGGGTTATGCTCGTAGGATTGGGGCATGGGAATCGGCATTCGGATCGAGGATCTTTGCAAGGTCTACGATACGCCGCCGCCGATGGCGGCGCGGGCGGGCGGCTTCGCCTGGGGCGGCGCGCGCGCCGGGCGCAAGGAGAAAAAGAAGAAGTACGAAGTTCGGGCACTCGACGGCATCTCGCTCGAGATCCGTCCCGGCGAAGTGTTTGGACTGCTGGGGCCGAACGGCGCCGGTAAGACTACCACCATCGCCGTCCTGACCACGCGCGTCGAGCCTACCAGCGGGCGCGTTTTCGTGGGCCCGCACGACGTCTGGAAGGAGCAGGTCAAGGCCAAGCGGCTCATCGGCGTAGTGCCCCAGCGGCCCAACCTGGATTTCGCCCTCACCGCCCGCGAGATCCTGCTGTTCCACGGCGCCTACTTCGGGCAGACCGCCCGCGAACGAACGCGTCGCGCCGCCGACCTGCTCGACAAGTTCAAGCTGACCGACCGCGCCGACCATATGGTCCGCACCTTCTCGGGAGGCATGATGCAGCGCCTCTCCATCGCCCGCGCCATGATGCACGATCCCGAAGTGCTGTTCCTCGACGAGCCCAGCGCCGGCCTCGATCCGCAGACGCGCCTGCTGCTCTGGGAGATTATCCGCGATTACAACCGCCTCGGAAAAACCATCGTCATCACCACCCACTACATGGAGGAAGCCGACACCCTGTGCGACCGGCTCGCCATCATCGACCATGGCCGCATCATTGCCCAGGGAACGCCCCAGGATCTCAAGCGGTCGATCCCTGGCGGATACCTGTTGCGCCTGCGCTTCGACCGCGTGCCGGACCAGTTGATGGCGGAATTACGCAAGCTGCCCGGCGTAACCGAGGTGCGCTCGGCCGACCACATCGCGGCCGACGTTTACGCCGACCGCGGAGGACCGCTCATCCCCGCCATCGTCAACGCGGCTCAGACCGCCGGCGCCGACCTCCACGACGTCCACATCGAGGAGCCCAGTCTCGAGACCCTGTTCCTGCATCACACCGGAAGGAGTTTGCGCGATTGAACTGGAGAACGTTTTACGCCATGCTCTCGCGCGACGGGCATGTGGCCCGCCGCAACCTGCTCCCCATGCTGCTGCAAAACCTCTTGCAGCCGCTTCTGTTCGTCTTCGTTTTCGGCCGCATCATGACCACCAGCGGCATGATGCGGCCGGAGTACAAGACCCTGCTGTTGCCGGGCATCATGGCCATCAGCATGGTGCTCTCGGGCGTCCAGGCGGTGGCCATGCCCCTCATCACCGAGTTCCAGTTCACGCGTGAGATCGAAGACCGCCTGCTGGCGCCCATGGAAATCGGCTGGCTGGCCGTAGAGAAGATAGTGGCGGGCATGATCCAGGCGCTGGTGGCGGGCCTGGTGGTCATCCCCGCCGGGTGGCTGCTGATGGGCTCGGGTGTGAATCTCAGCTTTCACCAGCCCTTCGCATTCGTGGCCGTGTGCCTGTTGGTTGCGTTCTTTTCGGCGGCCGGCGGACTGACGCTGGGGTGCAGGGTGGGCCAGACGCAGATCGGCCTCATGTTCAGCCTGGTGCTGGCGCCCATGATGATGTTCGGCTGCGCCTACTACCCATGGAGCGTCCTGAAGGCCTTCCCGGTGCTACAGATCGCGGTGCTCGTTAATCCGCTGGTCTACGCCAGTGAAGGGTTGAGAGGCTCTCTGGCGCCGCAGGCCCCGCACATGCACATGGCGGTGGTTCTGAGCGCGCTGCTGGTCATCGATGCGGCGCTGCTGGCGGCCGGCCTGAACCGCTTCCACCGCAAAGCCGTGAGCTGATACGCCTGAATTCTCTTGCATCGCGGCCCCAAAGGGTGTATATATTCGCTGTCCGCTGCCGCTGGCTGGCAACCGACAAGGGAGTGCACCATGCAAAAGATAAACTGCAGCCGCATGATCCTCGGCGGCTTGTTCGCCGGGCTGGTGATCAATATCTGCGAGTTCCTGGTGGATGGTCTCGTATTGGGCGACCAATGGACCACGGTTCTGAAAAACTTGGGCAGGCCCGCCATGGGCGCCGGCGCTACTGCTGCGTTCGTGGTATGGGGCTTTTTAGTTGGCATCTGCGCGCTGTGGCTCTACGCGAGCCTCCGGCCGCGCCTGGGGCCTGGTCCCCGGACGGCCGCGTTCGCCGGCATTGCCGTCTGGATTATTGGTTCCCTGCTCCCCACCGTACCGGCTGTTGGGATGCACTTGTTTCCCTACCACCTGTTGGGGTACGACCTCGTGCTGACGCTGGTCGAGATGGTCGCGGGCACCGTGATTGGTGCGTGGCTGTACAAGGAGCCGGCCGCGTAAGGCCCGCCGGCCCAACGAGCGCGGCGCGGTCTCGCCTATGCCGCTCCGCACGGCGTAGCTTGACACGCCTGCCCCACAAGTCGTATGGCTGGAATGGAGTACCACAAATCGTGATCTATCCTATTTCAGGGAAACGGCTGGCGCTGGCCGCCGCATTCTCCGCCGCGCTTGCCTTTTCGCCGGTTCTGGCGCAGAGGCAGCAACCACAGGCTCCCAAGGGTCCGTGGATGGACAAGAGTCTTCCTCCGGACCAACGCGCCGACATGGTCGTGGAACAGATGACCCTGGACGAGAAGATATCGTTGGTCCACGGCGCCGGCAGCTTCCAGGCGGCCGGAGCCATATCCAACGGCGGAGCTGGAGTCATCGCGGGCATCCCCAGGCTGGGCTTGCCTCCCATCCAGTTGGCCGATTCCGCGGTCGGCGTCCGGGCGGCCGCTGAGCGCGGGCGTTATGCCACGCTCCTGCCTTCCACCATCGCCGAGGCCGCCACATGGGACCTCAAGCTGGCCTATGAGTACGGCGCCGTGATCGGCCGGGAACTGCGCGATCAGCAGTACAACTCCACTCTCGGCGGCGGCGTGGACCTCGTGCGCGAGCCGCGCAACGGCCGCAACTTCGAGTACCAGGGAGAGGACCCGATTCTCGCCGGCAAGATGGTCGCCCAACTCATCCAGGGCTTGCAGAGCCAGAAGGTCATCGGCGACACCAAGCACTATGCCTTCAACGACCAGGAAACCGGCCGCAGTATCGGCAACGTGAAATTGGATAAGCGCGCCATGCGCGAGACGGACCTGTTGGCGTTCGAAATCGCGGTTACGGAAGGGCAGCCCGGCATGGTCATGTGCTCCTACAACAAGCTGAACGGCGACTGGGCCTGCGAGAACAGCTACCTGCTGACCGACGTGCTGAAGAAAGCCTGGGGCTTCAAAGGCTTTGTGCTCTCGGATTGGGGTGGGACTCACACCACCGCGAAAGCCGCCCTGGCCGGTCTCGATAACGAAGAGCCAGGCGGCGATCCCGCACGCATCCATTTCGGCGACGCGCTGAAGAAGGCCGTGGAGAGCGGCGAGGTCCCCATGGCGCGCCTCAACGACATGGTGCATCGCATCGTGCGCACCGAGTTCGCATCGGGCATTGTGGACGATCCTCCTCTGGGACGCGTGGTCGATCCGTTCAAGGGCGCGGAAACGGCGCAGACCATCGCGGAGCAGGCGTCGGTTCTGCTCAAGAACGCCAGCCGCCAGCTTCCGCTGAGCGCCGTGTTGGTGAAGTCCATCGCGGTCATCGGTTCGCACGCCGACACCAGCGTGCTCTCGGGCGGCGGGTCCGCGCAGGTCGATCCTCCGGGCGGCGGCGCAAGCCGGTTCGGCGGCCCTCCGGTCTGGTTCCCCTCCTCGCCTCTCAAGGCCATCCGCGCCAAGGCGCCCAAGGCCAAAGTGGAGTACGACGAGGGAACCGATCCCGCCGCGGCGGCTGCCCTGGCCAAGGCCTCGGAGATCGCCATCGTGGTGGTGAACGAGCCCACCAGCGAGGGGCGCGACATGCCCAGCCTGAATCTCTCCAATAAGCAGGACGACTTGGTGAGCGCCGTGGCCGCTGTGAATCCGCACACCATTGTCGTGCTCGAAACCGGCGGTCCGGCCGCCATGCCGTGGATCGGCAACGTCAGCGCCGCCATCGAGATCTGGTATCCCGGCATCCGGGGAGCGGAAGCCCTGGCCAACATCCTGTTTGGCGATGTCAACCCGTGCGCCAAACTGCCCGCTACGTTCGCCAAAACCGACGCCGACTTGCCCCATCCGACGATCTTCGGAGCGCGCCCTCCAGCCAGCCCGGGCGCCGGCGCGCCCCCCGCCGGCGGCAGAGGCATGATGGACCGCAGCTTCGATATCGACTACACCGAAGGCCTGAAAGTCGGCTACAAGTGGTTCGATGCCGAGAACAAAGAGCCGCTGTTCGCTTTCGGCCATGGCCTCTCTTACACCACGTTCGCGTACTCCGGGCTGAAGGCCGGACTGGACGGCGTGTCGTTCACGGTACGCAACACCGGCCAGCGCGCCGGAACGGAGATCGCCCAGGTCTACGTCGGGTTGCCCGCCGCCGCGCAGGAGCCGCCGAAGCGGTTGGTGGCCTGGGACAAGATCGAGTTGACGCCCGGCGAATCGAAGACCGTCACGCTGAAGCTCGATGCGAAGTTCCTTTCCATCTTCAACGAGCAGAAGGACGACTGGGAATTCCTGCCCGGCGAATACAAGTTCTTTGTCGGCGGATCGTCGCGCAGCACGCCGCTCACCGCGACGGCGAAGCGCTGAGCACTCGGCGTTCCAGCCTGCATCCGAAACTTCCTCGAAATTTTTCTCTTGACAACCATCGCAGATTGCCATATAGTAATCACAGATTGCAATATGAAGCTCGGTGAAAAGCTTCGGTACCTGCGGGAGGTCGAGGGCACGCTGCGCGGCCTCGACCGCGAGCTTTCCCAGCTTGAAATGGCCCGGCTCATTCAGAAGGACCTGGGGAAGTCCATCAGCCAGAGTTATCTCTCGCAGATCGAGAGCGGCGCGCGCCCGCACCTCACCAACTCGACGCGCATGTTGCTGGCGCGTTTCTTCAAGGTACATCCCGGCTACCTGGTGGACGATCCCGAAGGGTTTTCGAACGAACTAATGTCCGACATCGGGGCGCTGGAGGACAAGCTCGACCTTTGGCTGGTGAGTGGGGCCGAGCGCTTCCGGCGCGACGCCGACTTGCATCATGCCCTGCTCACCGTCGCGCGCCATGCCGATTCGCGCATGTGCATCATGCTGCTGGGCACCATTCTGGAAAACCCGGGGCTGGCGGAGCGGCTGATCGAGGTGCTGAAGGCCCCGGCTCCAGCGCCGAATCGTAAGCCAAGGAGGCATTCATGACCTGGTCCGATTTCTACCTGATTTGTTTCCTGGTGGGGTTCGGCCTGAGTGCGCTGGCGTTTCTGGCCGGCAGCGTGCACTTGCACTTGCCGCACCTGCACATGCATCACGGCGTACACATGCCGCACGCGCATGGGGGCGGGGTGGCCCGCGGCCGAGCCGATCTGTCGTGGTTCAATTTCGGCACCATTGCCGCCTTCCTGGCCTGGTTCGGCGGCACGGGGTATCTGCTGGAGCGCTACTACGCCGTCTGGTTCGTCCTGGCGCTGGGGATCGCCACGCTCAGCGGCATGGGCGCGGCGGCGGTGGTGTTCTGGTTCCTCGCCAGGGTCTTGATGGCTCGCGAGGAGGCCCTTGACCCGGCCGATTACGACATGGCCGGGGTGCTCGGCCGCATCAGCATTCCCATACGGCCGGGCGGCACCGGCGAGCTGATTTATTCGCAGGAAGGCACGCGCCATGTCAGCGGCGCACGCAGCGAGGATGGCGTTGCCATTCCCAAAGGCGCGGAGGTAATGGTCACGCGCTATGAGAAGGGAATTGCGTATGTGCGCCCCTGGGAAGACCCGGCGGGCGAGTTGGAGCCAAAGAATTAACGGGAGATAGAGTTCAACTTTATGGAAAACACATCGTTTGTGATCGCCGGCCTGATGATCCTGGCGATTCTGTTTCTGATGGCCATGTTCGCCAAGCTGTTCCGCAAGGCGGGACCGCACGAGGCCATCATCGTATATGGTTTCCGCGGCACGCGCGTGGTGAAGGGTCGCGGCACCGTGATTTTCCCCATGGTGGAAAGCGCCCGCGGGCTGTCGCTCGAGCTGATGTCGTTCGACGTCGCGCCGAAGCAGGACCTGTACACGCGGCAGGGCGTGGCGGTCACGGTGGAAGCCGTAGCGCAGATCAAGGTGAAGTCCGATCCGGAGTCGATTCTCACGGCGGCGGAGCAGTTCCTCACCAAGTCACCCGACGAGCGCGAGGGTCTTATTCGCCTGGTGATGGAAGGCCACCTGCGCGGCATCATCGGCCAGCTCACGGTGGAAGAGATCGTGAAGCAGCCGGAGATGGTGGGCGAGCGCATGCGGTCCACCTGCGCCGACGATATGAACAAGATGGGGCTGGAAGTGATTTCGTTCACCATCAAAGAAGTCCGCGACAAGAACGAATACATCACCAACATGGGCCGGCCGGACGTGGCGCGGATCAAGCGCGATGCCGACGTGGCCACGGCCGAAGCCGACCGCGACACCGCCATCCGGCGGGCCGTGGCTGCGCGCGAATCCGCTGTTGCCAAGGCCCAGGCGGACCAGGAGCGGGTACTGGCCGAGACGCTTTCGCAGGCCAAGCAGGCGGAAGCCCAGCGCGACCTGGAGATTAAGAAGGCCGCCTACCTGGAGATGGTGAAGAAGCAGCAGGCGCAGGCCGATAAAGCCTACGACATCCAGACCAACGTCATGCTGCAGCAGGTGCGGGCCGAGGAAGTCACCATCGAACAAGTGCAGAAGGAGCACCAGGTCAAGGTGCAGGACGCCGAAATCCAGCGCCGCGAGCGCGAGTTGAATGCCACCGTGCTGAAGCCGGCCGAAGCCGAGCGGCAGCGCATCGAGACCCTCGCCGAAGCCGAGAAGCAGCGCCTGATCATGGAGGCCGAAGGCCATGCCTCGGCCATCCGCGCGCAGGGCGAGGCGGAAGCCGAAATCATTTTCAAGAAGGGCGAAGCCGAAGCCCGGGCCATGAACGTGAAGGCCCAGGCGTACCAGGAATACAACCAGGCGGCTGTGGTGGACAAGCTGATCGGCAGCATGCCGGAGATCGCGAAGGCATTTGCCTCCCCGCTGGCCAACGTGGACCGCATCACCGTGGTTTCGACCGGCGGCGAGGCCGCGGGCCTGAACAAGGTGACGGGCGACCTGGCCAAGATGGCGGCGCAGATCCCCGCCATATTCGAGACGCTCTCGGGCATGCCCTTGAGCGAGCTGTTCTCGAAGATACGGACGATCGGCGACAAATCGCCCAAGCCGGATAACCCGGCGAAGGGCGGAGGGCAGTAAGTAAGCAGGTAAGAGAGGAGAATCCCATGGCACTCTTAGAGAGAGTCTCAACGTTGATTCGGGCGAATCTCAATGACCTTGTCGACAAGGCCGAAGATCCGGAAAAAATGATCAAGCAGGTGATTCTGGACATGCAGAATCAGTTGCTCCAGGTCAAAACCCAGGTGGCCATTTCGATAGCCGACCAGCACGTGCTGGAGAAGAAGCTACAGGAGAACGAAGAGAACGAGCGGCAATGGATGCGCCGCGCCGAGCTGGCCGTGGACAAGCACGACGACGCTCTGGCGCGTGCGGCAGTGGAGCGCTCGATGAGCTATAAGTCCACCACGGAAAGCTTCCGGCAGCAGGTAGAGGACCAGAAGACGCAGGTGGAGAATCTCAAGACCGCGCTGGTGAAGCTGGGGCAGAAGCTGGCCGAGGCGCAGTCGAAGAGCGACATGCTGATTGCGCAGCACCGGCGCTCGCGCGCGCTGGGCAAGGCCACCGACGCCGGCATCGACATCGGCGATGGCTCGAACGCGGCCGCCTTCGACCGCATGAAGAGCAAGGTGCACCACAGCGAAGCCGCGGCGCAGGCCAAGTCCGAGCTGCTGGCCGACAACGTGGAAGATCGCTTTCGGGCGATGGAGAAGCAGGAGGAGATCGACCGCCTGCTGGAGGAGATCAAATCCAAGCGGAAAGCGGGATGAACTGTGTGTCGTCCTGGCGGCCGG